>NZ_CP037452.1:0-600000 GCF_007754425.1 Gimesia fumaroli | reverse complement strand
TCGATGACTTCCAGTGTACCGCCGCAGACCTGACAGGTTCCCTCATCGCGATTCACCAACATCTTTCCTCTCCTTCATTGTCATTTCAAAGACCTGAGAATGCGTCCAGACGCATTCCTGCCTACGTGACAGGAATGAGCAGAATGAAGGAAGAGATTTCAGAGCGCAACCAAATCAATGGTTTATCTGGCAATGGTCACGATGCGTGTACGGACTCCCGTTTTACGGAAGGCTTCGGAACTATTGAAGGCGTCTTCGGAAAGTTGTTCGGAGTCCCCACCGACTTCATCCAGCCAGTTCCGAAATTCTGTCGCTTGCGTATCATTCCGGAAGAAGGGGCCTTCGCTCATGATGGCGACCAGCTTGCCATTCGGAGCCAGGAGATCAAACGCATGACGTACATGCTCCATGTCGGCCCCCTTCTCGAAGGGGGGATTCATAACGATCCGGTCGTATTCGCCTTGATGCTCCAGAAAGTTGCCACGTTCAACGGAGTGTCCTTTCGCTGCGAGCACGTCGAACAGAGTGCCGTTGAGTTCGATGGCGGTCAGCCTTGCATCGGGACAATGTTCACGCAGCATGTCGAGAATATCCCCTTTCCCGGCAGACGGTTCGAGAATCCGTGCCTCCGGCGGAATGTCTGCCAGTTCCAGCATTCTGGAAATCACGGACCGGGGAGTCGGGAAGAACCCTTCCAGTTTTTTGCCGATCAGTGCCTGTTCTGCCTTGAGAACCGGATCATCGGCCTGTTTCTTTTGCAAATGAGGAATCAATTCCCGCAATGCCATGCGGAGTTCGGGAAGGGTCTGAATGTTGGCGGCATGGAGCCGTTTAAAGTCGTCCAGTGAGCGTTCAAGCCATTGGACATCGATGCCGGCTCCTTTACAGCGGTTACAGAATTCAGTGAACTCATTGATTTCGTACTCTTTCTGAAACGCGATGAACTCTCCTGCTGCAGCAGTTCGTTTTTTCAGTTTCTCCGCCCGTTGTTTGAGGCCTTTGCGGTTAGCGGCACTGGTTATCACTGCTTCCAGATTCCGTTTGTAAATATTCGGATAAGGGAACTCAGCGAAGTCAGCATCCTCCACCTCCAGTGGACGCTGATCGAGTTCTTCAACGGTATTGTGACGTTCCCAGACACCGAGGTCTCCCTTTTCCCTGAGGAGTAACTCATTTCGCTTGCGTTTGGCACGCCTGAGAACATTGATCAGGGTACTCAGCTGAGTCTTGGTGCGAATGCCATCCAGATACAGGGTTTCTCCCGCCGCAAGTCCGGTCGCCAGGCGACGCATCGTTCCTGCAAAGGCAAGTTCCGCATAAGCCCGTCCACGAATCCCGGCTGCCATTTCTGAACGCCGTACGGTATTGGTAAGACGATCCTGATGAAGTGCTGCATTCGCAGACTGTTCCAGATCACTGGTCAGTTGAAGAAGTCGTTCACTGGCGGTTTCAATCTTACGTGTTTTGCGATCTGCCAGTTCATCGCTTCGATCTGCATTGCCTTGCAAGAGTGATTGGAATTTCTGTGCGGAATCTTCATTCTTGAACTGAAAACCGGCATCAGCCTTTTTGAAACTGGACCACCAGCCTCCCAGTTGTTGTGCCTTGAATTTCAAGTCGCTGAATGTGGCACGATCCACGCGCTCGCTCAACTGACAAATCCAGAGTGGGATATTCTGTCGGGTGTGAAATCCCTCCTTGATTGTAATTTGCAGGTCGGCGACATCTCCCGAGAATTGTTCCACGGTTGCTGTTTTTCTATTGGCACGCTCCGCGCGTGTCTGCTTTGCTTGCAGCCGGTCAAAAGCGACTCTCTGTTCGGGACGGAGTTCTGTTTCGCCTTTATGATTCACAAAGTATCGGAATTCTTCCAGCGTTTCCGGTCGAGTGAGTGACTTCTCGATTTTATCTGACCTGGCCGTTCGATCCTGGAGATAGGACTGAATCTCTTCCTCACCGATTGATTCAACCGCCTTCTGAATGGCCGTTTCATAGGTCTCACCTGAAAAAGGTTGATACATCACAGTCTTTTGGAGCGTATAAGCCTGCATCATGGAGCGGATGATTGCTTCGGCATTTTGCTGTTTGGTGTTCCGACCAGCATCAAAGCAGCCAAAACGAGACGCCAATTTCTTCAATTCCTGCGCATTCTTTTCGGAAATCAGCTGAGTCAGCAGTTGTTCTCTGCCGGAGACCAGCCGAGCAAAGTTGGCCTGAAGTGCGGACGCATTGATGTCAGCGGTATCGATGCGCTGTAAGAAGACTTTGAAGTCATCGAGCGTATAAGGCCGGTGATTGTCCGTGTGTGATTCCACACCTTTGCCGTGGGAATCACGCAACGAGACATCAGCGGAGTCCGCATTCGATGACAAAGTGGGTTCTGTTTGAATCGGCACCGCTGCCTGTTCCAGGGGGACTTGCTCAGGCATGTCCGGAACCGTGACAGGATCCGGAGTAGACGCCTCTGGCTGTTGGGCGGCCGTATCATGCTGTCTGACCACATCCGGTTCGACAAACCCAAATAGACTTCCCTCAAAATACCGGAGCATTTCGGTGCGGGCTTTCTGCTGCAGCTCATTGCCACCTGCATCGATCTCGCGATCAAAAAACTGTTTGGCCCTGCTGACAAACTGATCCACACACTCTTCGCGGGATTCATACTCCGCCCACGGAGTAGTATTCCCCCTCAGATCTCCCACATGGTATCTCAAATCCGTACGCAGTGCCCAACGGCCGGAAGGGAGTAGTGCAATCTCATACTCTGCCGATGCCCCTTGATCTTTTGTCTGAAGCTTGCGAACCCCCTCGCTGGCTTCCTTTGCCGGATCACGAACCGTTCTCTCCCACTCCTCATGCTGTTGAATCCGCTCATTCAAATCCCCGGTAATGGCTGATCCGGCTGGTTCTTCAGTCGAATGTTCCGCTGGTGAGTCACATTGCTGATCAACGTCCTCTGTGGTTGTCATGTCTTCCCCGAAATCGGCTTGTGACCGTGCAGACTTCAAAAAATTCCCAGCATGACTTTCAGGAACAGTTTCATCGCCTGCCGTCAGACATCCATTCTGAACGGCCCAGCGAAAATCCTCCCGAATTTCATCAATCACTTCCCGGAGGACACGGACTTCCTGAGCCAGCAATTCAACAGCTTCCTGCAATTCGGAAAGGGATTCTCTCGTGTTGGCTTGGTGGTTGTTTTTTGACATTGATGGGCAGAGTGCCAGAGTATCATTGCCGCATCAAGTACATGATCGATCTGGTAATTGGGAAATGCTCTCGCTACAGTACGGGTATGGGAAAAAATCAGCACGATAAATATGATGTGTCGGGCAATATCGAAGCCGAGTATGTCGATGAAGCGGAGAAGGTGCTCGTCAACAAACGGGGAATCCGAGACCTTGAGACACTGCAAATCGCGGAGGAAGAGGGACTCACCAGGGCGTATGAATCGTTACTGGCAGAAGTCAGAACCGACACGCCGATGACTGCGGAACTACTTCGCCATATCCATTCCCGCATCTTTGGAGACATTTACGAATGGGCGGGTCGCTGGCGTACCGTGCTGATCAGCAAACCGGGAGCCATCTGGCCTCCCCCGCATTATCTCGACGAGTCCATGCAGACGTTTGAGCAGGAAGTGTTACAGAAATACCCGCCAGCTAAGCTGGTCAGCGATGAGGCATTTTGCGAAGCTGTGGGGGAAATTCAGGGGGAGTTCCTGGCCATTCATCCCTTCCGGGAAGGAAACGCCAGAACGATCAAGCTGATGACGAATCTGCTTTCGATCCAAGCGGGCAGACCCCTGCTGAAATATGATCTGTCAGCAACGGGCACGCAACAGTATATTGAAGCCGCCAAAGCGGCACTGGCTCGAAAAGACTATCAGCCGATGATACAGATTACTCAGCAGGCTTTGAAACGGGCTCAGCAGTAGCCATTGCTTCCAGCTGTTCTCTGAGCCTGATACGGATCTCATCCGTAAACGGAGGCAGTCCTTCGATAATGCTGTCGCGTTCCGCAACTTCCAGAATGCGTGCGTGCCGTTCTGCCGCATCCTGTAAATGGGGTGAGGCTTCCCGTAATGTCTTTCCTGTTCCGAAGTGATTCATACCACTATTATACTACGCTACGGGAACAATGGCTATGGGATTTTGCCAAAATGAGGACTTGGATTTTCGCTTCAAACTCCTCAAAACACTGTGAAACGATCACGAAATCAGCCGAAACCAGAGATAAGAACTTTCGCAGCAAAGCGAAAACTACTGGATTTTATCTAATTCTTCACGTTGCAGAGCAAGCCGGGCTGCATGGCGAACAGTAAGCACAAACACGATTTGCTCTCGAATGGTAAAGACAATCCGAAACGGGCCATAAAAGGTCTGACGAATTTCTGCTTTGACAAATTCGTTCTCGGGAGCCAGTCCACAGGCTTCTGGAAAGGTTTCGAGACCGGTCAGTTTTTGCTCAAGGCCGGCTTTCCAGGCACTCGGATCTGCCGGTCCATGCTTGCGGATATAAGAGTAGGTACTTTTAATATCCACTTCCGCCCGGCGTGAAAGTTCCACTCGAAATGTCATGCTTCGTCGAGTTCGGACAGGACATCTCGGAATGGACGGGTTCGCCCCGCATCGACGTCAGCCAGCCCTTCCTCTAATGCTTTGAGGGAAGCTGCCAACTCCTCATCCGTACCGACCCCCAACATGTCACGATAGATCTCAATCGACATGAGGATGTACTTTCGCCCTTCCTCGTCCACTTCCACCAGTCCGTGGTGTTCGTCGAGGGCATTCCGCTGTTCTTCGGTGAGTCGTGGTTTTAACATAGCATCAGTATAACAGTAGATACGGCGTCCTGTCATCCAGAAAAAGCGTTTTCATATTAGATTCACCTTTCGGAAATCTACCGCGAAAGGGCTACGAAATCAGCCGCCACCAAAGTCCATTTTTGCCATTCTTCCAGCGTCCCTGGCCATATTTCCGCATCCAGCAGTTCGTGTCATACGGTTCCATATTCAAGAAGTAGGCAAGGTCCAGATAATAAACCTCTTCTCCCCTAGCGGCGGTGAGGAAATCGAGAATCAATTGATTTCGGGCTTCGATTTCGGCGTTGGTCAAAGAGGCTGCCATCAGCGTTGCAGACTGCCATCAAAATGAAAATCCGTCAAACCGAAGTGAAAGATCGTGCAATCTGGTCCTGGATGATCTCCACCAGTTGTGCATACCGTCTGCGGGATTGTTCACGAACGAATTCGGAACGATCAATGGAGGTCGATTCAGGCTTGATCGTTTCCATTGTGAATGCAGGCCGACTCATACCATCGACCATCAAGCGAATACAGGCCCGGTATTTGGGCAGGGCGATCAGGTCGGCTGCGTTGACAGGGCCAGTTAGTTGTTCTGCCAGGATGTCCGCATCATGAGGACCGACGGCGAACACCAGCAGACTGCCTACATTCCCAAACACTGCCTGCAGAGTCTGTTGATCCACCTGATCCAAGAACTGTGTTGCTAGACAGAGACCCATTTTGTACTTGCGGGCCTCAGAGAGAAATGTAGAAAAACTGGAAGTCGCCACATTCTGAAATTCGTCACAATACAGATAAAACGGTCTACGATCCTGTTCCGGTATCGCCGCACGCGTCATGGTCGCCAGTTGCAGTTGGGTGACGAACAACGAACCGAGGAACGAAGAGGTTCGCTCCCCCAGTTTGCCCTTGGAAAGATTGATAATGATGATCTTTCCTTCATCCATCGCCTTCCGAAAATCAATTCTGCTGTTCGGCTGCGAAACCATATTACGGATTACGGAATTCGTCAGTAATTGCCTTAGCTTGTTCTCGACCGAAGCGAACGGGTCTTCCCCTCTCAGAGAACGCAACTTGGGAAATGTGGTCATCCACCAGTTGCGGACCACTGGGTCTGCCACCCTGACAAGAATGTCCCGGCGAAACGTATCATCAACGGCAAACATTCGCAGCATATCGAGAATCGTACAGTCCCCTGCCAGCATCAAAGCCAGAACCGTGTTCCACAGAATATCCTCCAGACGGGGCGTATGGGTCCCCGTTCCGAAGACTTTCCGAAACGTGCTGACCACTCCATCACAGGCAACATCCACCATAAACGGGGGGACATCCAGCGGATTGATACTGACGGGAAACGCCAGATCACTCGGATCGATCAGGATGACATCGTTGGTCCTCTGGCTCGGCACGGCTGCCAGGACTGCTTCGGCCAGATCCCCGTGTGGATCTACGACAGCCAATCCCTCTCCTGAATTCATGTCGGAAAGAATGGCATTTTGCAGAACGGTGGATTTCCCATTGCCTGTTTTTCCGACGATAAAAATGTGACGAAACCGATCTTCTGCACGAATTCCGAATCGTTCATTCTGATCCTGAAAGGCCACTTTCCCCAGTTCGCAAACCCTGGAACTCAAAGATTCCCTTTCCTTGAGGGGTAATTCCACAGGCGGTTCCAGCCGCCGTGAATGGGTCGCCATGCGAGAAACATCACGTACCGAACTGGTGGGCAGATGCCACATGGTTGCCAGTTCTTCATCAGACAGCAGAAACCCCGGTCGCTTGAAATCCGTTTCGGACGGTCTGATTTTCGCAGGCTGAAACGCACCGAAACGGGGTTCCGTAAACTTGTTCAACACAGCCGCCAGTTCGTGCAGTTTATAGAGTGCAGCCTGCTGCTGGTCCTGTGGTGCCTGAGCAATCAGTTTCAATCGGACTTCAAACAGATGCTGACCCAGCTTGACGGACGCAGCCTGCAAATCTTTCTCGCTATCGTGCATCCGGGACGAAGTTTTGCTCAGTTCGTCATCAAAACTGAACCGTGATTCTTCAGTTCGCACCAACAAGCGAACAAGAATCGCTGCACAAACTCGCTGCCAGCGTTGGGGGCTACTGGCATAGAAAGCATATTGACGGGCCAGCGAACGATGGCTTCGAAAAAAGGGAGTTGCTAAACGTTCCAGGACGGACTGCGCCTGTCTGCACCGTCGAGAAGGGGCAGGAATCACTTCGATTTCGATTCTTGCCTGGATCTCAGAGTCCCCCGCTGACACGGCCTGTAAGATCCCACCGATGGGGTCATCCACTTCGTTGTGAATCCCATCTTCAAACTGCTGGTAACGTAAGATCGGAAAGAGATCAGGACGCAAATGGAGTGACATGACCCAGGTCTGAAATCCAGCGGGACAATCCAGAGTATTGTCATTCAGCACTTCAATGGAACAATCCGGATACTTGGCGTGAAACTGACTTTGAATGAGCCGGTGTAAAAGCCCCGGAAATCGACAAAATAAGCCGACTTGTCTGGCGTGTTGTCCAATGATGAAAGAAACAGACTGCTTTCGTGACGTGGCATGATGAATGGCGGCCAGAATCGACCGCATGTGCCGTGGTCCCCGTTCGTTGGTGGGCGTATCACTGATCGAAATCAACATGTTGGTCGATAGACTACAGTATCAATGCGGAGTTGTCCTTATCAAACCAAATAAGACGCTTCACCAGAAATATTTCTTGAACCGTTCAGAACAAAGCCGCTTCGCGACATACAAAGGACCCGCGTCAGAAGTTGCATGTTTCCTCGGCGGGCTTTGCCTCGTTGTGGCTTGCAATCTGCTCGGGGGTGGCTGACCAGTCCGAGCAGGAGTGGCGAGTTTGATAAAAACTCAGCACCATCGGAGCAACGAGCCTGCCAACAGGAGCCACACGTTATCACAGTGCCTTCGGTCTTTCCAGAAAGGGTGAAGAAACCGGAAACTGCCGTGACTGTGATCGCAACAGGGGAATGTTCACATTCTGGGGCGAATGAAAACAGGGACGAAAAAATGCATCGGGATGTGCCAGATAGTCATCCAGCCACACCACATAAAACGGCGCTAAGGATTGTTCAGATATTTTGTATTGCCCGGCAGCATCAATAATATGCTGCAACCGATCTGGTGAACCGGTAATCGCAAAGAGGACCCGATACGGTTGAGGCATGACAACCATATCGACCAGATAGCGTCCCATTTTATTCGAAATACTGTCTGCACTTTTATACGACAGCACCGATTCAGTACTGTTATCCAATTCCACACAATAAGAGAACTGTGTTCCATTCGGCAAAGCGAGGGTAAATCGAGCATCCGGCCAGAGCGGGCGTTCTCCGCAATCAATGCGAAACGTGTTTTCCGGATGAAAATCAATGACCTTGATTCCCCGATGATAGGCGGCAACATAGGTCTGCACGATAAACTGCGACAATGCCCGTTGATGTCGATGCCGTCCGGGACTGATTTCGTGAAAGAACCGTTTTGTGGGCGGCTCAATCTGGTCGTCCTGCATCACCGTGCGATAACCGGCCAATGTCAGTTTGTAATACAGCCGAGCACCACCTGGGCCAGTCGTGGCATAGCGCCACGAATGTAACTGACCTACGGTGGTCAGGTCTTTCATACGCTCCTGCACCCGCCGCAAACTCAAAAATGGTTGTGACCAAGTCTGACTCAGTTTGAGAATCTCTTCTGCCGTCAAAGGGCAACGAGCCAACGCAGCCAGGATGTCATCATCACGTGCTGTTTTTTGCCAACGTAGTTTCGTGAGTGATTTGGTTGTCATACGTTGGCGACCAGAGTAACATTTTCTCTCTCACATTGCTGACACTCTCACTTGCATGGCACACAGAAATCGTGGCTACATTGACGTTGATTCCCTGCAGCAGGAACTGATTGCTGACGGTGATATCGTTGAACGCATCGCCAGTTTCTACAACGTTTCCTTACCTGAACTGCATAAAACGCAGAACGAAACGCGACTCGCTTGTATCTTCGCCTGCGGCAAAGAACAGGAAACCGGTGACCGTGCCATTTCGATCAAAATCAAACAGGACGGAGCCGTGTTTCGCTGTTTTCAATACGGCTGCACGGTCCGAGGAAACCTGCTCAATCTGATGTATCTGATGAAACACAATTCAGAACCAGCAGATGGAAAACTGAAAGGGCGAGACTTCAAGGAAATCGCTGCAGACCTGCAAGCACTCGTTGCAGGACGACCACCGGAAAAGAATGTTGGAACAGTATCAACGTCCCAATCCTCCACAACGGAATCGATGAATGACAAATCCCCTCTCATCAACATCCCCTTGAAAGACTCTGAAAACGAACGTGCCCGTGAACTGATCAATCTCAATGAACAGTTCATAACCGATGTCGCGGAAATGTCTCCCCAAGCAGCCGCCTATGTGCGGAAACGTCCCTTTATGACTCCGGAAATCATGAAGAAGTTTCACTGTGGCTACCTTCCTAGTAACGCAAAGGGACTGCTGCGCGGCCATTTCGTTTACGGATATCCTGATGCAGACGGAAATGTTTTGACCTGGTTTGGTCGCAATCTGAACTACGAAGACCAACACAAAAAATGGCAACGCTCTGGAGACAGTTCCAAAGAGCCGCACAAATTTAAATTCGTCAAAGGTTTTCATCGGGGACAAGAACTCTACGGCGAACCACAATTCCACGGACTCGCCACTCCCGAACAACTCCAGCAAATTGGCATCATACTCGTCGAAGGACCAAACGATGTGATCAACTTGCACACGCTTGGCATTCCCGCGTTGGCAGTGTGTAGTAATACTGTCACTGAATCCCAGGCTGACAAATTAGCAACTTTGGCAAACAGCATTCCCGGTGGACATGTTTCGGTCATGTTTGATCTTGATCGAGAAGGCGAAAACGGGGCGAAACAAACTGTGATGGAATTAGCAAAACGTTGCCGTGTGAGACTTGCTTGGTCAATCGATTTTGCTGATGGTCGATTCAAAGGCCGACAACCGGAATCGGTGACCGTTGAAGACTGGGATACGGCGATTCTCCCAACCCTAATGCATGTATCATAAACATCCACTCGTACGGCAATCCCGTATTTTGTTTTCGCTGATGGCAATTCAATACAAGGAGTAAACAACTTATGCCATGAAAAGATGTTACGCTGAGAAATATGCTATAACGAACCTGTTGCCGGATACGACCTTAGTTAGAATGCCTCCATCAGAAAACATCCTTCCTGTTGATAGTTGTGCTGCAAAACACCAATTATGCAAGTGAGTTATTTTCCCTAGGCCATTTCAAAATAAGCACTTGCAGAAATCTATGTGCAATTCGATAACGAAGCTGACGCAGTTTCGGAGGCTGCTTTTTGAAATCGACGTGTCTATCCTCAGCGATCTAATTCACCGCTTGAAAAATCGACCTGAAAATAATTTGTTTTTATATCTCATTTTTGTACAATCATTCCTAACGATGCCAACCGGCAATGTGAACATGATTGATCTAGCTAGAGCACGCATGAACTGCTCGGACTCATTGGCATGGGTACGGAATATCGGCCCTTAAAATTGCGTCTCTACTTTCGAACAGTGGTATAAGTCCAAAGTATGCAACAATTCTTTCACTACTGGTCAGTTGGGGCAGCCGGTGCGGCTGCCTTCGAAATGCTGAAGGCTTACGAACTCCGTGGTAAGATCGAACATAAGAGATACCAAGCCTTGATAAAGAGCGTGTGGTTCTGGCTTGCATTCGCTGGAATGGTCGTCGCCTCGGGGTTCTTCGCTTGGGCGTTTTATTCGGATAGTCCAAGCCCTCCTACCAATTGGCAACTCGTTGTGGTGGGAATCGCCGCGCGGTCGATTGGCCGCTCGGCAATAGAGGCCATTGTAGCCAACCAAAAGCAGCACTTGGGTGAAGGTGAAGACGATGTCAGCATTAAAGACGCATTTCGTTAATCCGCTCCTAGTTCTCATCCTGTGCGGACTACATTTCATATCCTTCGCTACGCCAGCGGAGGCTCAGCGAGGGTACCGTCCAGTTCCACCGCGCCGTCCGCCGCCAATTCCCAAAATCCCCTCCCCCAAATTTCGACCAGGTGAGAGGAATAACAGCCGTCCTCAAAACTCTTTCAGGTCTCACCTATCCAAAGAACAATTACGGATATTAGGGCTACTAGGATCAGCTGCAGTCCATGAACGAAATTATACTGAGCGTGATATCGTAAATGAGGTAGTCAAACCGGCACTGGTATCGCTTCTCCCTACCGACGAGACGACTTACCGAAACACGTTTCCCGATACACCGTTTAACGTTCATGCACAAGAGGATGTCCGAAATGGCATCCGGTTCCGGAATCTTCATTCCAACCGTTCGTACACGCTCGATAAAACGGCCGGACCTGTAGACGTCATTACTAAGCTCATCGAATGCGCTGGCGCAAACTCAGTGGTGATTCCGGCCCATGCACTTGAAGGTGGTCGTAAGCTCCGGTGCCCAAACGGTAAGACAATTTCAACAAGTCTCGTCGTCGAATGTGCAAAGTTGCTTGGCATGGTTCCGCTCATCGTCTCTTGTGACAGCGTTACGTTTCGGAGAGGGAAGATAGACATCCCAACCGCCCTCGCTGCGTGCAATACAGCCTTCGAGAACGCGTCATATTCGAAATCAACAATCAACGAATTCGCTCAGTCCATTAAGGCGACACTCGATTCCAAAACCGCTTCGAAATGGCGTGTGAGAGTCGTCAAGTCCGCGGGCGGGGTCGTTCTTTTGATACTAATAATGGAATTGCTAGATGACGATGATGACCTAGAGGACTCGGGGTTTGAGTCCCTCGAAACCTCGCTCGCGGCGTCCAGAAATGTTTCGTCTTTTTCGTCCTCATCATCAACAGAATCTACTAGGTCAGAGGAACCATCCAGTGGGTGGGGTTGGCTGTGGGTGGTCAGTGGCGGCGTTGTTCTGCTACTAATCATTTGCGGAGTGGCTTCCGGTGAGACAACCCCAAGCCATTCGAGCCCCGCGTGGGAAATCCCGAGGTCTCATGTACCCGACCCAGGAATCCGATACCCTTCAACTTCAACGAGGGCGCAAAGGCAGGTGTGGTATGTAGACCCGGATGGTAACATCAAGTCTCATCTGTAATGGCGCAGTCTCCACTGTAGAATTTAGCAAATAGCCTTCCGAGAGACATACGTTACGTTACTCTATTCACTGTCAAAAAAGGGACCAAAAAGTCATCGAAATTATGTTCCTCGTTAAGTACCCTAACTCGAGTACAAAAATTGGGCGACTGAACGCTGAGCACGTTCATAGCATATTAATCAGTGAAGAGACCGTACTCGACCATATCGGAATGTCGGACGAAGCTCTTCATCAGTGGAATACAGGCGAATGGACCAACAATCCATCGATCATTGTTCGTTCGGCCCTCAATGGAATCAATAATTGTGGCTTCTATTGCCAACATGCAGGACACTTAAATGCTACCCACGTAACCGACCTGTCTCAAATCCAACACAAGACTTCGTCGACAACTAACTAAACAACCCCGACCGCTTCACCTGCCCATCTAGAAATTAGGAGTAATGCTATGGGCTAGCCCGTCTGCCTAACATCTAGAAATGATAGCAGACAAAGAAACCACCTGTCGGAAGATTGGAGGACTGCCTGAATGTGAACGAAGTCAGATTGTCGATCCAGAGCAAGCATAACGCGCCGCACGGCGTTGAGATTCACCGAGGCTCACCAACAGCGATAGGTCATCATGGCAGAGACGCGGCCTTATCGAACAGCTCAATTGCACGTTCCCACCTCTCAGGAACGTGCCAACCAATATACGGTGCCTGCTCATTGTTGGCCAGAGTTTTTTCAAGATCTTCAAGCCCAGCGACGATTTGCGATCTGGTCTTTCCCTTGTAGCTTGTCGAATAAAGCTCCATTTTGCACTCGTTCAGCTTGTCAGCCGGAACTTGGTAATACACGCAGTCAGTCCGGTTCTGATTCTCATATTCCTCAAGGGCAGTATCTTCAATCTCAACTCGAATCACACAATCCCCGCCAGCTTTTGCGTTGTCGTCGGATAGCACATTACCAAAAGTATATGGCAGCATCGGAACGTTCGCCACCCAGACGAAACCTGACTTATTGTTCTTGAACCCCTCACAGTAGAGGATTGGGATCGCGCATTCTGCCCAGGTTCGATGAAATACCGCCATTATAACTCCTCCAAGTTACCGTTTTGCAATCTTCGACAGCCTGTCTTCTATCGGCGACCCTAGACCGCCATGCTCTTCAGCGGCTCAAATCCACCAAGAGCACTCCTTCAAAAGGCACAGGGGTGCATTATACACTTGCCCACTCCAGTCTTCAAGAATATGCGGTAATAGCAACGTATCCCGATCACACTGTAAACAACGGCCAGAAAACGTAGCGCCTGCCGGGTACCGGCTTCAGCCGGTGGTGGTTTAGTTGTTTCTTTCTACGTCAACACAAGGGACAATCATGCCCCCACAAACAATGCAGAAGAAAAACGATCCGAATCTACTGCTGCAGAGCAATCTCAAACAGGATGGACAGGCTGTGAAGGCAGCGATGGAATCAGAATGGAGTAATGGCCAGGTAGAAGGTCAGGTCAATCGGCTGAAAATGATCAAACGGCAGATGTACGGTCGGGCAAGTTTTGATTTACTGAGAGCCCGGTTCCTGAATAATGCTTAATCATCAAAAGTGCGGGAGAACCCGCTTTACATGCCAATCTCCACCAACTCATGGACCGCGAGTCTAAGTATTAGTCTCACTCGGTTCACTTGCGATAGTTGCTTCAATTGCTTCAATATTAGGACTGCGTTTCATGTCCGCGTATACATAAATCTCAAAGAGCAGCAGTAGAAGGCATCCAGACTCTAGCAGTAAAAGTAGCCAAAGCTCTTTTGATTGCTCTTTAGCGAGAACCAAGAAAGCGCAAATAGCGGCGATTCCTGGCCCAACGAATGTCAAGATATCAATTGCAAGTTGTTCAAATTTTCGCCTAAGTCGATGCTTATCGTTCCTATGAGCCCGTTCCCATCCAAGCAACTCGATGCTTCCACCTGTCATCTCCTCAAGTTGCAGACGCAAAACGTTCCGAATATGGCGACCCAACGATGAGATTTTCTCATCGTTGACTAAATATGTCCAACCGAGGATGAAACTAGTCCATGGAAGAACTAACAGGGCAAAGTAGTGTTCGGGATCAACGAGCGAAAACGACAGAATTGCACCGAACACGCCTAGTGTCACGTAGATCAAGTTGTCACGAAAACCGATTCGTGCAATTTGCTCGTCCTTCAGTTTTTCGTATTCTTGTAAGAGAATCGTGAGTAATGCTGAGTGCTTTCTACTGGACTCATTTTCAGATCGTTCCATTAATTTGCCTCTCCCCAGATGTCTGCCTTCGGTATTCCAGCTTCGAGCGGTATTGGCTTACCACGTTTCCCGAAGCCTGGATAGTACTTCATATACCCATCGAACATATCCTCATGCTGAAGGTAGTCATTCGGCGACTCCCATTCCCACTTCGCCCATTCCGTACATGTGTACATTAACTTTAACAGGAAGGGGTGATCGCCTGCCGCAGTCTGAACGTCAGCGAACAGCTTTTCATAAAACGCAGTCCAATTACTATTTCGCTGGTCGCTGTATCGTTTACCGTAGACAACCATCTGGAACAACGCATCAACCTTGTCGAGAAAATTCGCAATTTTCGCATTTGTAGTATGGCGATCTTCGCATCGCTCCCAACGCATCAAGAGGTCGCCGAATCCACTTACTCCACTTAGTGTCGATAAATGGGAAAGCATACCCGCCACGTTCTTTTCCTCAAGCCTGTATTGTCCATCAGCTTCTTGCTGTTCGCTAATTGAAGGACGATCACCTGTTATGGCTTCAGAGATGTCGTGAATAAGCAACTTACGGACAATGTCAGCTTTACTGTATTCCTCTTCTTCAGAAAGTTCAATCGGACGTTCTTCGGGGAGAAGCATCTCAGCAAGGATCATGGTACTAAATGTATGATCGGCTACTGATTCAATCCTTCCACGTAATGTAAGCATTTCAGGCCAGCCGGCTCTCGGAGTATCATACTTGAGTTCATACAACTTCGTAATGAATGAGAACGCCGTGGTTTTGCGATCGCTCCGAAGAAATCTTTGTGTCATCCTTAGAAATGGCCATACAGACCGATGTCGAATCTTTTTATTATTGTTACAACACAATTCGACGATTCCTCGAGCTCGATTGCGACATTTACGCTGATCGAAATTTGGTTGTTCCAGAATTTCCTGTCGCGAATTAGCCAATGAGCATACTGTGGCTAAATCCACGTCAAATAGTGAGTAAGGTTTCTCGTCTCCTTCTATCATGCGTTCAATTCGTGGTACAATTTGGTCAAGAGTAAACCTATACGACATCAGTTCATCTTGGTATGACTCAAGAGAGTGCATAAAGCCGTGATCAAAATATACATCACCATAGTATTGCGTGATAAAGCCATTCGCGATCCTACGCCAGCTGGTGTCACGTATCTGCAATATGTACTGCCTGATGTACTGACCACGTTCATTGTCAAGAGACGCGGAAATCTCACTAATCAATATAGTCCATTGCAGCATCTGTATTCTATAAAATTCAGCTTTATCCAGTTGGTCGGCAATGTAACCGTGTTCGTAGTTTATGTATTCATTGTGTAACTTGCTCAAAATCTTCATAGACTCAGGTTGGTGTCGCAGCAATCTTCCCAGCAGGTAGCAGAGATGGGATAGCTCAAATGCATCGTTCTTGTTATGCCTCGCCACGATTGCTTTAATAGCCCTCAGAACTTGCTTCTGCTCCTGATGACCAAGAAACTGCTTACAGAACGTGTTTTCCTCCGCATTAAATAGTTTTCCTGCAAGCCCAGACTCTTTCCAGCAATCATGTGCTTTCTGTTCATCGTTATCTATCCAAGTGCGTTCGTCATTTGGAAGCGCTTCACCAATCTCAACGAGGACAGAGATAACATGCATAGCTATCAAATAAGACCGGACTATAGGCTGACCAAATAACAGCCCCCAACAACTAATATTAAACGGGATATCTGGAAGGGGGTTCTTTGCTACGACGTTCAGGAAGATATTCTTCGAGATGAGCCTTAACACCTCATCGGCCGTATGTTCATTATTATTTTGTATGGTATCGTTCACGCGTTCCGTCAAAAATTCCTTCAGTGCTGCGGAGAATCCTTTTTTTACCGGTGTAGTAGCTGAAGCCAGAACGTTTAGCCGGAACAGATCGATGCGTTTAAGTTCAGATTTTTTTAAGCGAAGGGTTAGCTTGTCCGAATTCAGCACTGAACGGCCGTCTGTTTTCGCAAGGCACGTTTGATAGCGAAGAAAGAGATTTTGTAAACTAATCGAACGTTGAAGGCTGAGAGATTCTAGAAGTAGGTATGTTCCAATTTGATTTGCCGGTACCTCCTTCATATCATCGTCAGCAATGGTTCGCTTCCCTTCATTATGATCAAGCAATCCGATCCCAAGAACACGTACCCCTTTGTCGCGGATTTCATTTCGGAAGTACGATTGGATGCCTTGATGTCGCTCACGTGGGTGTTGATCGAAACCGTCGACAAAAAGATAGATAGGCTTACCATTTGCCAATTTGATTCGATCACCGATGTCTTTGGAAAGACGTTTCTTAATCTCGTCGACTGAGTTATTGACATGCTCGTCAAAATGATGCAGATTGATGTATTCCACACTGAACTTGCTTCCGTTCGCTGAATCACGATGAGCCAGTAACGATAGGAGTGTCAAGAGTGTAGTCTTGCCTGAGCCAGGTACACCATAGATCGCCAATTGAAAGTTGTCGTCGTCTCGAATCTTTTGCCATAGTTCTGTACATTTATCTTCGTCACGTTGTTTTTTGATTATCTTTTTGAGATCCGTGCTCGGTCGAGCGCAGCTCATCAGCATTGCTGATAGAACTCGTGCAGCCTTAGTAAAATCGACGTCGCTCATTTTTAGCAGCGGTACAAGATGCTGAGGTAACGAGTCCATCCAGCTCGGAGGTAAAATGGGAGACACCTTCTCTCTGAGCAGACCGCCTTTGATCATGTGATAAGTAAAGGACGCCGCCGTGTGGCAAGCGTAATGCTTCCACGCCTCTGTTCGCTTTATGCCGACGATATCGCTTATTCCTTTGACGCATATAAACTCAGTCTCGGAGAACCTGCTGACAGCTGTTCGTACTCCAGCAGCTTCCATCTCAACAGCCCACGCATCTGCGCCATGCTCCTTCCACAAATGCAAAAGCTCGGTGTCCTTTGCCAATGTGTTGTTGCTGTAGATGGCACCGTGTCGAACCATCGGTCGAGTTCTGTTCTCATTCAACTGCTGCGTCAGTACTTCGAATGCCCTCTGCCTCTCTTGCAAACTTGATGCGTAGAACATCTCTAAATCCGGAGTCGTTGGTACGTCAATCGTCGGTCGTTCACATTTAATCGTCTGAGGGGCTGACCAATCTCTGAGTCGGTCTTCATAGATGTCGATACCTTCGGCTATGGAAACAGCCCAATTCGACATTTCCCCTCCTCCTTGAATCACGTGTGGATTCTCACCCTGGAGTTTTTTTGTAACAGAGAAGTCGTGGATTCTAGTTGAGAGATAGATGTCGCCAAGCATGAGAGAAGGTTCAACAACTCCGCCTGAAATCCCACAGAGAACAAGCCATTTGGGGCGAAACTCAGACAGGAGATCTTGGGTGTCGAGAGCTGAGACCGTAGCCCCCATTGATCCCACCATTGCAATGAGAATTCCCCATCTGTCTCCATCAATGTCATCAATCTGCCCGTACCAATAGTGATGCAGTGCTTTTTTTGATTCATCTCTATCAACGACAGTATCATCTGGACGAAAGTGGTTGATAACAGCATCTTTTTCATCGGAAGTTATGGTCAAGATAATAACATCAACGGGCCGCCCTTGATCACGCCCCATTTTATTCAGTTTGTATTCCATCTTCGGTTGTAGCCCTCGTTTATTGCGCCTCGATTCAAAAATCTCCATCGGCAACTATGCCTCAGATTGCTGACTGTCGAGCTTAGGTATTCGACAACTTATTCTCCACACTATTCACAACATAGTATAGAAGTGAGGTAGATTTAACTCATCTTTTCTGAAAAAAGTCCACTGACGAGAAATTACAAAGCTATGAATCCTAACCGTGTGACCGGTATCCTGTTGTTAAGACAAAACAGTCTCGATGCCATTTGTTATGCAACGGGTATGCGACTTGCTTTTGTGGAGTTTAGCTGCATATCGAACAAGCTGACTGGATCGGAATGGTGTCAAGAAACGTTCGTTTTCGTTTGCTATCCTGCAATCGACGAGTTTCGCAGACAAAATTGAGCTGTCGAACTTACACAGATCAGAACGAAGAGTTACGAAACCGTTTGGGGATGTCCGAAGCTGATAGGCTTCGGGTTTTATACCGCTTCGCGGTCGTTCCCTGTCCAGGGAAAAGTGCGTGACCCACGAGGGGCGACCAAAGGGAGACGCGAGGCCGAGAGTGGAGCCATTGCATCCCTGGAATGCGTCGGAAATCTCGGCCTCGCGGGTTCCCGCCCGCGAGTGGTGTCACCTACTAAGAGGTTTTTCTTGGCTTTGCCAAGCCCTGTTTGGTCGATTTCAAATCGCCAACGGAATTGTATTTCATCCCGCACCTGCCTGCGGGGGTAAACGCGGGGTGTTTTGCGATGTTCGTTGCGGGCTTATTGTGCAATCAAATGAAAACGGTGCTTTACTTCTCTGCCACCCGATTCCAACTGAACTGAGAGAACATCCAGACAATGATTCACACGAAACTCTTCATTCTTTTTGAATCGATCCCGGAAGAATTCACTGTTGAGTTGCTCTAATGCTGATTGTTCGATTCTTGTTCGTTCATCGAACGTCAGTTCATTCCAAATAGACCGTACTTGCTCTCTGCGACGTTTTTTCTCCTGTTTGGCTGCTGTTACCTGTTCCTCTTCAATCTCAGCCTCTACAGGCTCTGTATGATTGCTCTGAAAATGTTGCTGTTTCTTTTCTTTGATGAGCAGGGAATCTGGTTTCAACCAGTTCCCTTCAATGGCTCGTCGTAACATGCCCAGTGAATTGCGATCCGGATTTCGATGGGATAACCACTCGATCTGTTGTTGGATTTCTTCCAATCCCCTCTTCTGGGATAAATCTCTGGCGATCTCGTCATCAAATCCTGCGTGTTGCAGTAACTGAAATGATTCCAAATTTTCAACAGCAACAACAGTTGGTTTGTTTTGTTGTTTGTCAGTGTTATTTTCTTGTGGCTTTTCTTCAGTCTGATTTTTGAACCGTTCGGCTGGTCGGGTTTCTGAACCGTTACTGGTCTGGATTTTGTACCGTTGTCGAATCGCTGGTCTGGTTTTTGAACCGCTCACCTCACGATGGGCTTGCTCATGCCAACGAATGGCATAGGTAGAGGGACGTCGTGTAGTGTGACTGGGATCAATGCCCCCTTTCTGGACACAGTGAATATAACCCGTCTCGATCGCGTGCTGAATCGCTGCACTGAGAGTCGATCGATCACTCAGATTCACATATTTCTGAATATAGCTGTACGAAAGCGGAGCAATTTGACGTCGTCCCCCAAACTGGTTCTGATAACCCACCGTATGGCGCAAAACTGTCCCAACCACCTTCACCACTGCCAGTGTCTCCTGCCTTACAATCAGATCGAAAAAACTGTTCGGAATCGGCGTGCGATATCCTTCTCCCACAAAGAAACCGTTGAATGCTTCAGGGGTCTTCGCATAATCATTGTCGGCATCCCAGCGAAGTGCATATTGAGCCGTTTCCGCTGCCTGATTGTTCCCATTTGCCTTCCCCGGTTGGATACAAATGATAAATCCAGCCGTAACCGCCTCGTCCAATGCTTTGCGAATCGCTCCTCGACTGATTCCCGCTTCGTTGATGAGGTCTCGATACGAGATGCTGATCTCCTGTTCGATGGGATTTCCTTCTCTATCGAGCCAACCCAGTGTTTTTCGTAACAGATAAGCCACCAGTCGAACCGTGCCCCGAGAATGATGTGGCAGGCAGACATCAAAAAACTGATTGGGGCAGTAGAGATAATTGGCCGTCAGATGTTCAAATCCGTTGAATTTCATTTACGTGGTTTTCTGGAAATGAAACGGTTCAATGTCGGAGTCTCGTACCACTTGGGTGACTTCGGTTTGGCCTTGGCAGATGGCTTTGTTTTCGGAGCAGCTGCACCTTTCGGTTTTGTGACGCGTGCTGGTTTCTTCTTAGTATTTTTCTTAATCCCCTGTTTTGCAGAACCTTTCTTTGTCTTCTTCGGCTCATCCACAACGACCGCATCCACTGCCGCGTCATTTCTAAGATCAATAAGCACATCTTGCCCGGATGGTGTCTCACGCTTTGGGGAGTCATCAACTGGTGCCTCTCTCTGAGATCCAAGCAGGCTGACATCCGCAAACTTCCCCATCACCTGATGCACTTCTTTGAGAAGTTCTTTCGTATCGGTGTGATCTTCCTTCAGTGTGTCGAACATGTCCTTGAACATTTTGATCTGTTCCATGAACGCCTGCTTGTCCTGCTGATGCTCATCGGATCTTCGATCATTCTCCTGCTCCAGGCGGGTGATATGTGATCTCAAAGTAGTAATCAATTCGTTGTCCGTTGAGGTGGAGATTAGTCTCTCTGCTGTCGCTGGTTTCTCTTCCTGCTCAGATTGTTTTTTCTGTTTTTTTGCCGACTCTTTTCCGTAATGTTCCTGGACCCATTCACGCCGGGCATACCAAGTCGGCGAGAGTCCCTGATTGGAGAGCTCTTGAATCAGTTCCAGCGTCACTTTAGTCCCCTCAAACTCCTTACCATCATCGGTCCTGAGTTTGAGGTTCCGGAGAATGTCCGAGTCCCCTACTCTGACCGCCTGACTGAAGTCTCGGGTCAACGAACGATGAGAGCGATGGAACTCTTCTTCGATCTCTTTCTTGGTGAGATAACCAGTGGGGGGTGAGACTGACATGGTGCTGACGGGATGACAAAATAAGACTGCGTCAGGATAGCGCGAAACCTGACAGGATGCCAACTTTTTCTGTCACCCACTCTGCAGGGTGTCAGACGCCCTGTCATGTGTCAGAGGGGGGTGACAACCAGTCGAATCCGCTTTCTTAAGCGAAAAAACAATCATATGGAACATCCCTGTCGTACCGTCATTTTTGTATTGTCAGCCCCCTGACAGGCTGTCAGGCATGGTGTCAGACGGGGGGTTCTGTCAGCCCGTCATTCACTCGAAAACAGGGTGAAAAATCATAATTGTGTCAGACTGTCATCAGCCTGTCGCACAGGGTGACGACCGGCCTGTTAGAAGATGTAATACCCAAGTGGCTACGAACAATAAATTTAATTATCAGCGACATCTCGTCCTTGATTTTGGAGCCAACGCTTGCCTATCAATACTCTTTAGCACCATAATAGAGAGTGCAATTGTCTACATTTTTGCAACGCCGACCGATAGCATGCAAATTTGGTCAGATAAATCAGGGAAAAATGTATAATCACTCTAATACGGAATTATTAATGACTATTCACTTGAGGAGAAATGTTTTTGGACCTTGATGAAATTATAGATTTTGCCAATGAAGCGACTGAAGAAGTCGGAAAATATTTTCTTAATATTTCTGTGCCACCTATGAAATTGATGTCCGATCATTATCAATTGAAAAGCCTTAAGTGGGAGTCAATTTGTTATGGTGATGAGGAGCTCGATAAAGTTCCTAATGACCAAAGAGGTATCTATGCATTTTCAATATGCCACGAAAATGATGTTCTGCCTCCGCATGGTTATATTTTATATATTGGGATAGCTGGAAAGGGCTCTAATCGATCTCTGAGAACGCGATACAAAGATTATCTGAATGTGAAAAAAGTCAAAAAGCGAGCGAGGATCGCAAGAATGATTGGGCACTGGCATCAGGTTTTAAGGTTTTACTTTGCACCGATTGGTAATGAAGTTACTTCTGAAGATTTGGAACTGCTTGAAAAACAATTAAATACTGCATTTATGCCACCTTTCTCAGAGGGGGATCTAGATGCGGAAATTAAAATGAAAAGAAGGGCTTTCCGATGAATGAAGTTAGAAAGCTAAATGAAATTGCCCTACCAGCCTTGCGCGGTCTTATGGGGGACTGGGTTTATTATTCGTGTCTTATGAGTATGGATGAATTAGCGAGGAGAGTTCACTATGCTGACGAAATACATCAAAACAAACATCTTTCGGACATGATTCAAAGGCGATTAAAACGTGGACGTAGTGAGCAAATTTCCAATTATTTGAAAACACAAAAAGAGCGTTTTTTTAATTCGCTGGTTATTGCTACATACGGAGGTCAGCCTAATTGGCACGGTCTGTCAGATGTTAGAAATAGGTCTGGTAAGCCTGAATTAGAAAATCTCGATGAGGAAACAATTGGATCTATTGGATTCTTGACACTTAAAGGTGATGAAAAGTTGTTTGCTTTGGATGGTCAGCACCGGCTTGCAGGCATCAAGAAGGCTATGAAAGACGGATTGGATCATGATCCATTTGATGAGCTTTCTGTAATATTTGTTTCCCATAAAGAAACCAAGAAAGGGCTCGAGAGAACGCGTAGACTCTTTACTACACTAAATAAAACTGCTCGTCCGGTTTCAAAAGGAGATATTATCGCTCTTGATGAGGATGATGTTATGGCAATTTGTGCCCGGCGATTGATTGAAGAGACCGATATGTTTTCAGGTGATAGAATTGCATTTGTTGCAAGTAACAATATGCCTGTAACGAATACAACTAGCCTGACAACGATTGGAAATTTATATGACATTCTCACAATATTGTTTGCCGATGTACAATCAGATTTAAAGAAAAAGAGAGCTGAATTGCAAAGAGTGCGCCCATCTAATGAAGAACTCGCAGCATATTTCGAATATGCAAAAAGTTTGTTTAATCTATTGAGAAAATACTTTGATGAACTCGATGAATTTTTTAAGTCGAAGAACTCAAGCAATGTTGTAAAAAAATATAGGGGCAGTCATGGAGGAAGTGTCTTATTTCGTCCTATCGGGTTAGAGGTGTTAATGAGAGTCATCGTAATCCTTTCCAAGGATATGACTCTGAAGGAATCTGTAAAACTGATATCAAAGTTACCAAAGGACTTAAACGAGCCTCCATATGAATGGTTAATGTGGGACTCTAGTAAAAAAACAATATCAAATGCACACAAAGTTACATTGCGAGAAACTCTTCTCTACTTAATTGGGAAATCGAAATTTAAGGATTCAACTTTACTTGAACGATATCAAAAAGATACCGGGGATAATTCAGTAGAACTGCCCGAGAAAATAATGTAATGACAATTGCGAGAAATATATGAGCCTTAGAAATATTCCGTATAAATCCTTATATATTGTACCGAAGGATAATTATGTTGAAGAAGTTCTAATTAGCTCCCTTAAAAAATCAGCTTCACTAGATTGTATGTTCGGTTTTTTTGGAAGCGCAGCGTTACGCTCGATTGCTCCTGGTCTGTCTGAATATTTAGGACAGAATTCTCAGCCCATGCGTTTGGTTGTTAGTCCAAATATAGGTTCGGTAGATTTAATAGCTTTACAGGAAGGCATAGCAACACCTAGTAGTATTATGGAATCTCGTCTCGAACAGCTACTCGGTGAAGCAAAAATCAGTACCAGCGCTCTTGTCCAACACACCCTGACGTGTCTAGCGTATATGCTTGCCACAAAGAGGCTTCTCTTTCGCGTTATTTGGTTGAAAGACGGCTCTCTATTCCATCCAAAGGTTTGGTTTTTCAGAGATAATGATGATACTGTTGTTGCGCATGGTTCAAGCAATTTCACTGATGCCGGAATAGGTAAGAATCTCGAACAAATCAGCGTGGATATGTCCTGGTTGGGTGGGAGATCAAAAGAAACCATAGATACATTATCTGATGAATTTAATGCTTTATGGGAAGGTTCACGGGACTACGCATATACTTTAGATTTACCCATTGCGATTGAGAATCAGCTAATTCGAGACTATAAGCCAGACTGTCAGCCCACATCTGAAGATTTCTGTAAAGCCTGGGAGAAAGACGTTCTGATTATAGAAAAGCTTGTAAAAGCGAATCTGTTTTTTGATAAAGGAACCCCCACAAGGCTTGCAATACCATCAAGGTTAGACCTATTCAATGGGCCGTTTTCTCACCAAGGCAAAGCGATAAATGCTTGGGAAGCGGCAAAACGCCGTGGATTTTTATCTATGGCTACAGGCTCAGGGAAAACGATTACAGCATTGGCTGCTGCTTCTCGGCTTCAAAGCGACGTCGAATCATTATTAGTAATAATTAGTGCTCCGTATAAGCCTCTAGTTTATCAATGGGTAAATGAAGTCAATGCGTTTGGCGTCAGACCATTGCCTACAGAAGGACCTTCTTCGGATCGTGCACAGCACCTCGATTTTGCAGTCCGATCGCTTAAATCGAAAGTTAGTAAGATAGAAGTTATGGTTGTTACCGAGAACTTCCTTACGAGTGAAACTTTTCGTCGGGTCCTAGACAGGATACCCGAAAATATATCTACATTATTGATTGCTGATGAGGCCCATAATCTCGGAAAAATTAGTTTTCTATCGAATACGCCAGATCGCTTCAATTTTCGGTTGGGATTGTCTGCCACACCGGAACGACAGTATGACCCAGAAGGAACTTCGGCGTTATTTGACTTTTTTGGAGTACCCGTATTTGAATTTGGATTGAGTGAAGCCATTGGTGTATGCCTTGTTCCATACAACTATTACATACATCAAGTACATTTAACAAGAGATGAATACGAAGAGTGGATGAAGCTTACAGAAAGACTTGCAAGAAAGGGCATTAAAGGAGATGCAGATGCTTCGGAGAGTGGGGGACTTTCAAAAGTAGTAGAGAAATTACTATTTGCGAGACGACGCGTAATTGAGTCTGCAGAGAATAAAGTTGATGTGCTTAGAAATATCTTAAAAAAACGTACTCGAGATAATTTAAAACACGTCCTGGTTTACGCAACCGACAAGAATCCGTCACAATTGAATTCAGTAAATGATATGCTTCAAAATGACTTAAATTTGACTATTCATCAACTGACTTCGGCTGAAACAATGAACCGTACTCGATCTGCCAATCTCTTAGAACGTTTTGCTAACGGAGACTACAATGCTATTACGTGTAAGCGAGTGCTTGACGAAGGTGTGGATGTTCCACAGGTAAGTGAGGCATATCTTTTGGCTAGTAATACGGTTCGGCGACAGTGGATACAACGAAGGGGAAGAATATTGCGTAAATGTGACGCGATAAACAAACAACTCGCCCACCTTCATGATTTTATCGTTGTGCCGCCAGATTTGCGTAACAAAGGGTCGCGCACGATATTAAAAGGAGAACTTGAACGGGCAAGAGAATTTGCCGAATTGTCATCCAATGGAGGTAGGCCTGATGGACCATTCGATGAAATTGAGAAATTGATGACAGCCATGTTTAGTTAAACGTTTAGGAGAATAACGATGGCGACCGCTCCGCAGAAGATGGTTTTAGAAGTTATTAAAAATAAAGTGATGGAAATCGATGAACGTTATGAGGGATATCATACCGAACTTACAAGAGCACTCTATGACATTTTAGCTCTGGAAAGTGATCGGCCGCACAATATTGCACTACAAGTTTCTCGTCGAGTTACGGCTCTTGGCGAATACTTAGTTCAAAAAGAAGGCAATCTGGAATGAAATTAGTTGCAGCCCATATAAGAAATTTTAAGTTGTTGCGTGAAATCGACCTTAGCTTCAGCATTGATTCTAATAAGCCGTTAACTGTTATTCGTGCAGAAAATGGTTCAGGTAAGACATCAACTTTACAAGCATTACGTTGGGCTCTTTATGGAAAAGATGTACTTGATGATCCTCTTATAAGATTATCACCTGCAGATTGGCCTGATAAAACCTTATGTGAAATAGTCGTTGAAATTGATTTTGTTCATACCGCAGTTAGCAAAGTGAACGGAGAGACAATGACATCTGAATCGCATTTTATGCTCAAAAGAGAGGTTGGAGAAACACCTGACGGTGATTCACCGAACAGAGGTCAGGAGCGAGTAACTTTATTTGAAAAAACGTTAGCCGGATCAGCCCCTCTTGATGCTGCAGAATCAAGACTTGCACAGATGTTGCCAAAGGAAATGATTGATATTTTCTTCACCGATGGTGATGCAGCGCTAACTTTTATTTCAACGGATGTTTCGGATAGTACCAAGAGGGATAAAGTTAAAGATGCGATACGTTCACTTCTCGGACTCGATCTATTAGAACGAGTTGAAAAGAGAATTTCTAATACTCAATCAACGCTTAATAGACAAATCACCCGAAACACAAGTTCTGACCAATTGGTTACAATTACTGAAAAGATTGTAGAAATATCAGAGCAGAAAGATGAGCTGACGAATGCAGTAACAACTTTAAAAGAGGATATTGAAAATACACAAAGAAAATTACATGCAACTAGCCGTGATCTCAAACGAGCACTAGAAGCGGGAAGTTATAAACAACTAGCTCACTTACGAGAAAACTACCAAAAGCAATTAAATGATGCGATTGAGGAAGAAGAAAGGCTCAAGCGACAACATCAAGAGCTCTTTCAAAGTGAAAGTCTCAGTTGGGGACAATTAGGACAAGTCTTTCAAAAGGGATATGATTATTTAGATAGTCTCCATGCGAAAGGCATTATACCAAGAGCTGCCGTCCCCGTATTAGAAGAACGTTTAGAAACGGGAGAATGTATTTGCGGTGCCGACCTTTCTGAGGGGACTATTGGGCGAAAAAAAGTTTGTGAACTCCTAGATCAACAAAGAAATAATGATAGTAAAGCTAATCACCTGTCTTCACTTTACTATCAAGCCAAATCTGAAGTAGAAAAATGGGCCTCTAATGAAACGAAGAAATGGTCCGAGTCCTGTCAAGAACTTCAAGAGCAGCGTGTGGCTATTAAGAAAAGAATTGAAAGTGCAAACCGAGAATTAAAATCAACAGAAGCAAAACTAGATCAAATTGATGAGGAAGAAATTGAACAAAAACACTCTCAAGAAAAAATGTTTACAGCTACCCTTAGACAAAAAAATATCGAGCTTGATCGATCTGAAGCATCGCTTATAGATACAGAGCAAAAATTGAAGGAACTTAACCAATCGCAGAAAGAACTTCGACAAGCTGATGAAAAAATGGCAGGGTTAAATGCAGAAAAAACAGTACTTAATGATCTGCAACAGGTAGTTCATGGTTCTTTAAAAGAAATGCAGGGCACTTACTTAAAACGTGTTAGTGATCGAATGAATGAACTTTTCTTAGATATGGTAGGCGCTGACCCAAAACAAAACGCCATTTTTCAAGGAGCTGAGATCACAAGCAAATACAGTATCGTAGTAAATACTAGGGATAACCGAACATTAAATCCAGATTATGAAGTCAATGGTGCATCCCAACGAGCACTAACTTTTGCGTTCATTTGGGCTTTGACCGAAGTGAGTGGTGTTGTAGCTCCGAGGGTTATTGATACTCCTCTTGGAATGATGTCTGGAAATGTTAAACGCCGGGTTCTTGAAATGGTAAGTAAGGCGGCAGGTGAAGACGTTGATCGACAGGTTATCTTATTCCTGACTCAATCTGAGATATCGCATACAGAAGATATTCTGGATAAGCAATCTGGTATTACTTTCACTCTCGTGAAAACCGATGACTATCCTGCGGATCTAATGAATGCCCCCAAGGCACAGCAATCAGAAGTTCGGCTTTGTAGTTGCACACATCGTGAATACTGTGATCAGTGTCAACGAACTAACTATGAAGATTTCCATCTGAATTATCGAGGAATTTGATTGAAAGAACGCAAAATGACTTTGGAAGCATTAATTTCTGGTCTTCAGAATCAACACTTAAGGATACCAGTTGATAATTATGAAAACGTTCGTCGTTTTACAATGACTGGGCAAACAGAAAGTGGTCGCAATAGGGATAACATCCCTTTTGAACGGTATGTAGATATTTGGTGGCTTGCACTTTGCATTGGAATTCAGGAAGGGCGAAGGACAGAACTAAAAACTGATAAATGGCATCAGTTTGTCCGTGCTGGTGAAGTTCTACCATCAAATCCATGGAGAATATTCCAACTCCAACTACTAGCGGTTGGTTTAACTGGAGGGGCAGATATTTTATCAAAGCCAGGGGAACTCATTGCAATGGCTAATGAGTATGCTGCGACAGGTCTTCCTATACTCTTGAATGAGGCGCTCGGTAGTCAGGTACCGATCTGGGCTATGACAGACTTTGTGTCTAACCGTCTGAAAGATAGATAAAGAGACTAGCGATGATTCCAAAAGTTGTTCAGCCTTGGGGCCATTCGCCAACACCTTTGGTCCCAAGAGCTATAATACAAAAGATTGGACATCTGGAAGCCCCTCATACTTTTAAAAACATTTTGGGTGAACAGACTACACTATCGAATCTTGACAATACCGTTTGGGATTATATTGACTCCATTAGTAGTGACTGTTTATCTGAAATAGTCGAGCTATTAAAACAGCATTTTAACAAGTTTAAATATGTAGCTATATATCTAGGTGAGCCGTTGGGACAGCCTATAGAAACGTTACCATTCTCAACAAGAACCAGAAATGCAATTTTGTCCCATCCTGAGCGATTCTCAGCTCAAAATATAAGATTCAATGACATATTATCCGTACCCTCATTTGGGATGCGTTCTGCGATAGAGTTTGCCTGTGTCATTGAAGCATCAGTTGCTAACTCAAAAACGATTCACAAAAACTCTCAACATCAAAGTAATGCCGTAATCAGCAATACGGCGTTCTCAAAAATAGAATCCCTATTACAAATTATATCAGCATGGGCTATTGGTGAAAGAAAGGTGAAACTCTTATCAGAGGCACTACCTGATCCATTATTAGAATGGCCAGAAGAAATAAGAACTCTTTGGGACGACATCGGTAGCATACACCCACAAGATTTTGCTGGTGATTTAGTTAAAAAATATTCAGTCCCGTTCCTCGTTTCCAAAGCGCTTACTCTATTGGATCACCGGTTATTGGAAATTGCCAAAAAAAGGATATGTGTCGTTAGTCAAGCTGCGACACTGGAAGAACTTGGTGAAAAGTTTGGTATATCACGTGAGCGCGTGCGACAACTCGAAAAAAGTGCAATTGCTCAATTGGAACGGTTCCATAATAAAGAGTTCCTGCCGGTTATTAGAAGAGCAATTACACTGCGAAAACTACTAGGAAACGCAGTACTCGCGGATCACGGGCACGTGAAAACTGCCCTGTATAGAGCAGTAGAAGATTTTGATGATGAGTCTTTTGACAAGCAATTTGTTAAAGCACTTATCTTGTGGCTTGCTGGTCCATATCAATTGTGGCACCAATGGCTGCTTGCAGATAAAAATATTGCGTTACAAACAACAGAATTATTTATTGAAAACAGTGATAATCGAGGTGTAATACCATATGACACAGCATCTGAAATTCTCGATGGCCTTGGAATAAATCAAGAATATCATAAAAGATGGTTGGAAAAAATAGGTAGTTTTCTGAATGTCGACGATGGCTATATATATTTTCAAGGAGGCATCTTAGACAAAGCAAAAATACTATTAAAATACTATGATAAGCCTATGACTGTAGAAGAGATGCTTGATTCTATTGGCAGTGATAGTATTCGTAGTGTCCGCCAAAGGCTTATAGATGATCCCGGGCTCTGGCGGATAAACAAGCAAAATGAATTCGTACTTGCTGGTACAGAGGGATATTTTGAATACTCAGGAATTATTGATGAGATCATCCAAGAAATCGCTCTATGTGGAGGCCAGGCTAAGATTTCACATTTAGTTGAAAAAATATCGCGTGTCTACGGCGTCAAAGAAAGCTCTATTTTATCATATTTAAACACACCTATGTTTGTTAAGAATGAATCCGGCATTATCCGTATTCGAGATTCTGAAAGTGAGGTCAAGGTTTCAACAGATATCACAAAAACTGCGGCATGTTACCTCACGGACAATCGCACTTGGTGCTGGAGAGTCAAAGTAGACAAGGATCTACTACGAGGTAGCGGGCGATTACTTCCGAACGCATTTGCTCAACTACTCGGTTGTAATGTAGGTGACAAAATTGAAGTTATTACTGAATTTGGGACGATAGCTTTAAGCTGGCAACTGACTTCAACAACCGGAGCTTCCATTGGATCATTAAGGCAGGTTTTACATCATTTCGGGGCAAATCTGGGCGACTATCTCTTCGTTAAAGCGACAACAAATAAGGTCAATTTTTTACATCTAGAGAAAATGCGATTAGACTCTACCAATTCGAATCTTATCAGGCTAGCAATGTTACTTGGAGCAGTAGACTGCCGTTCAGAAGTTGAAGCAATAAGCAAAATTGCCATAGCTCTCGACCTCAGAAATGACTCCAAGGAAGCATTATTTTTAGAATCTAAGAAAGTTCTGGCTTCCAAAGGCGAGTCTGAATTAGCTGATTTAATTCAAAAACCAAAGTTATCAATTGACGAAATTATTGGCAATATTGGCTGTCTATTTAAATGATGCAAAAGGTAAGCGGCCGTCTCAGGAAATTCGCGGTCTATCTACTGCGAAAGGACCTTGATAACAACTGGACCAGTTCCTAAAAAGCAGATCAATCACTTTGCTCTAATTCAATAAATCTTATTTGTGGCATGCTAAGCACATTTTAGTATTGCCATAAAGATCATCAAGATCCAAAGGGTCAGCATCGGATCTTAAAGGATTTGGTTGGACCCTATCCTTTAATCGCTCAAGTCTTTGTAAATGCTCTTCTTTAATTTGTTCGATTCTTTCTGGCCTAGATAATTCCTCTAAAGACTCACCCTGACTCCAAGTGAAAGGTGAGCCATGATCTACTGCATTTTTTTCGTAAGCTTTTGCTTCTTCAAAGGCCTCTGGATGCTCTTTCATCAAACGTACCCATTCTATTTTTTGCTGAAAAAAACAAAAAGTGCATCCACTCCGCGTCCGCCACTTGTAATACTTAGGAAGACCTAGGCCAGCTCCATTAAGAAGTTCTAGTACTCCATTTTTATCTATTCCTGCTTCCTTGAAAGGTAGTTTGATTTTCAAATTTTCATGTTTAGAGGCATAACCTTCTCTGTAGTTCTCATCCCCTCGAATGGCGACATAGCTATACACAGTTAATCCCTCTTCAAGCAGAGGGCGTACCCAGGATTCAAAAGGGCGAAGCTTTAATTGTCGCGTGCACCACCGCGTTTGAGCGGAGGGGAGAAAGTTATTGTATTGCTTTAACCAGAAATCAAAATCACGATCTGGATTGAGGCGTAATATCGACTGACCAAGAAACCCCTCAAGCCGCCCCAAGTATTCATAAACTTCAGGTAACTCTTTCCCGGTATCGGTAAAAAAATACTCCAGTTTGATATCAGGATGATGTTGCCGCATATAAACGGCTAGTGCAGCGCTATCTCGACCACCAGATAACCCTAAAACATGTTTTTTCTGGACTGACATCAGTGAACTGCCTCTCCATTATTTCTTCTTGTCATAGGTTGATTTGGTTTTTGCATATAACGTGCACTCAATTCAGCCAATGTTGCTAAAATCACATTTCGGCTATTTGTGTCAACGGTTTCCAATGTTTTAGAAACACGTTTAATAAGATCATTTATCGTCTCTCGGTCGGAGTCAATTACATCAAATTCTTCTAATAAAGGTGCTGGTCTTCCTTCTAACCCGACAATGATAGCCATAGTCTGACGTTTCTCGGGACGTCCTTTGACGCGAGTAAACGTTTCAGCTCTTAAAAACTGCTGCGACATGTCTGCTACTTCCATCGTGGCATGGTCGGTATCGGGATCAACCCAATCACGGGGTGGCTTATTCGCAGCAAGACTGGCAATACCTTCAAACGATAAATCACTTCCATCATATTCGGCGACACGACCGATAAAAGCATCAAGGCGGAAATCCCCCGTAATATCTTTAATGTTAGTAGCTCGATCTCTTAACTCTGAAAGTGATCTCCGAGACAGATTAGGAACCTGCAATTCTGCTAACATCACATCCCTAAGACGATGCAACATAGAGGGATAAGCTTGAACGAGTTCCTGCAACCCATCACTTACGACTGAAACGAGTTTCTGAATATCTTTTGTGTTTGCGGAGTTTGTTTTTTTACTGTTCAATAAGGTAGGAATATCATCAAACAAAAATTTATTGGGATCATGTGCACGATTAAATATATCCCGTACTTTTATTGCATTTGCCGATAGACGCATTGTTCGTTTGGTCCATTGAGGCAATTGCTCATAAATAGAAACCAATCCGCGCGCCACGTCAATGGGCTCCAAGTCCTTCAACTCATTATTCTGATCCAATTCGCGAACAATCTGAGCCATGTCAGATAGTAAACGGCGTGAGATCTTGTTCAAATCCATCCAACGTAGTTGGATAGTTCCGGCATCTTTCGCCAAACATTCAACATCCACATCATCAAACCGAGCACGAAAAATACCTTCGCGATAAATCGCTAAGTTTTCACGCTGTGACATGATAAAAGCAACCGAAAGGACAGGCATTACCCCTTCTTTAATACCATAGGGAGGTTGCAACCAGACGGCCTCGCATATTTCTGATACGGATACAGCCCTTTTTTTGTGTTTTTTTATGTAATTTATTGCCGCTTCCCATGCTGGAAATATTTTGTGAGTGTCTGTTTCGTCGTTTTGTGGTGCCAGAAAACTCCATCCTTTTCGCGTCTTTGAATACAAGCGAGTAGACTCAAGCAAAGAGGCAAATAAACCTCCCTCGGCAGGATACCCGTTAATGCCTAGCCGGGACTCACCTTCAGAATTAACCATACATCGCAATAACGCATTCTGAGCAGCGATAGCGCTACCTGAGGGTTTTTGTCGATTTAACAGTTCGTTATAGAGCCTGGGGCATTGATCAAAATATTTATCCGCTAACTCAGAAGCCAGACTGGATAAATCAGATTGACGATAAGGCTTTGGTGAATGATGTTTTCTATACCATGTGGCCTTATCAAAAGACTTATTCAATTCAGATTCTAGCTGAGCCTGAAAATCAGCAAGGCGGGCAGATACTTCACGACGCGCTACAGGATCACCGGCCAACTCTGGGTGATCGTTATAAACCTTATCTAATGCTAAAAGCTCACGAGCAAGCGTAACAACAGCCCAAGATCGTTGAGAAAAACCTACAACAATATCCCACTGGGAACTTTGTTTAGATGCCTCTCGACACAATTTTTTAACTAATTCTTCATTTTCCCCCTCGGTTGGAATTACTAACAAAAACTCTCCAACGATTCCATTTTTGGGATTAAAGGATGATGCGATTTCTACTACATCACGTGCAGGTGCTATATTAACATCAAACCATCGCATGGCTCCTGTTTCGTGATAATGCCTTTTTGCCAATATTGGTTGCAAACCAGCAAGTGATTTTAAAGCTGTGAAATCTATTTCACTGATATCTTCCAGTGCATTCCCAACAGCATGATCAATATCAAAATCGCTACCTGCGAATATGGCATGGGCGTCTTGGAATTTTTTAAATATTGTTAATGACCATTTATCAAGCTGAGCTAGACCCTGCTTGAGTGATTTATCTGATTCTTTGGGGAAGCAAGACCTAAGAAGATCAAAACTTGGTACTAAACCTGAACGCTCTTTGAAAAGATCAATTACCGAAATTGTTTTCAGCAACTTAACATGGAAAATATCGCCACCAATTGCTTCACAGCGTTCTAGCGAATCTGCTGCAAGAGCCCATCGATGTCCGTCTGGAGATGCCAAAATTGATGGCTCTAGATTTGTCCGCAAATAATCCCAAAGTTTATCCGGACCATAAAGATCACCTTCTGTTGCTGAGATAAGGTAATCTTGGAAGCCATGAGGTTCAGTAGAATTAAGGAAACCAAAGATACTTCGCTGGTTTTGGCCAAAACGCCGACGTGAGATTGGACCAAGAAGACACGCTACAATCGGATGAAGTGGCCAACAATTCTCTAAAGTATTTGCTAGTGAATCTATATTACTCTGGCGATCACGAAGCGCCAATCGAGCAACTGTCATTGATAATTTACTGGGCTTTGCATTGCTGGGGCGTTCGCTCTCAATTGCACGAGAAATAATATCGATCTGTTCTTCGCCGACGGAATTAACAGGAAGATCGATAAAACGCCCTTGAATTTTCGCCCACTCATCACGCGTCTCGTGAGATAAACGATGCGCATATTCTTCAAACGCCTGATGTAACACTCCAATGAGAATAAGCCTCCCATCACTTCGTGATGCAGCCTCTGCAAGCTGCTGAAAAACGTACATGTCTGTGCCGTCTTGCGCAGCTGCTTCGAGGAATTTGCCCATTTCATCCACGAATAAAATCAAACCACCGTGAGTTTTGGGTTTGTTTGTTACGACGCTCATTACATTCGATATAAGATTATCTTCGGTCCAACCACCACGTGGACGACGGCTTACGAGACCGGTTACTTTCAGAGCCTCCCCGATAACTCTAACAGGATTATCCCGTCTACCAACAACTGGAAGCACATGCCAGCCTCGGGATCCTGTGGGAAGTGATTTCTGTATTTCATTGGCAAGCTTACGGCCAAATATTTTTGCAGCTTGCTTTTGTAATTCGGGGTTGCCATTTAAAAGCGCACTTAATGCGACGACGAGACTTGATTTACCGCTACCATAGGGACCTGTCCAAGTAAAAGCACCTTGTCCAGATTCAGAAACATGTTTTGCCATTGATCGCAAAACGTCCGCAGATGATTGAGGACATATAAATCCTTCAAGTGAATGATTTTCACCTAGATCGGTATCTATTCGTATGGATTTTTGAAAACGTCGTGCAATATGAACCCGATTGACTAATGCCATTACACTGCCTCCATACTATTCGAGTTATCATAATCGCCTACTATGAATTGAAGAGCACGATCCAAATCAAGTTTAAAATCAGTATTTCTAACTACCTGTTTCAATCCAGCAGTTTCAGACCATCGCAAAGCGCCATCAGTTATATCCTCAATATTAGTCAAACGATCAACAACATCATTTTCATCAAGAAGAAAAGCACGTCCCGGAGAGCCCGGTTCATGTGCAATCGCTTCAAATGAAAGTGTTGCTGAGTCGGAGTATTCTGACCAAAATTCGAGAAGCGCATAAATAAAAGCGCCGTCGCCTAGAGTCGATTTGGGGCCACGTACAAATCGAAATTCATCCCGTTTTGAAACAGGTTTTATAAGTCCTAACTCTGTTAAAGGGGATTCAAGAGAATCGTCACGGCCACCTTTTACTGAAAATGGCTGTGCAGCATATGTTCGAACAAAACAAGCAACATCATTTTTAACTGTAGCATGTGCCACTCGAGACCAACCTTGGTCCTTGGCCAGTTTTTCGAGTCTTTTAATCAGTTGATCACGTTCGAACGTAACAGCCGGATAATAGTTAAATGCCCAAAACCATGTGGTTTTCTTTTTCCATTCCGTTGCTAACTTCCAATGAATCAACCACAACGATGTTGGATGTTCCAAATATGGATCGAGTCCAATTTTACCAAATAATAATTTGCCAAGTGTTGTTGTTGCTACCTGATTTTCTCCCAAAGGCTCTTCAATAATGCCTGCAACATTTGCCCAATGACGCATTGATGCAACCATATTTTTACCAACTCCAAATCGTGCAATGGCATCATCGCCCCAACATAAAGCTTTATTATCCCCTTCCTGCTCAGTTTCATGTACACAATCGTAGGCTTTTTTCAACCAACCGTAACGCAGTGGAAAAGTTTCGTGACCTGAGAATTGTGGTCGGTAGTCTTGTTGATAGAGTGGTCCGCGCAGCATTGTTTTTCTCCTGGATACTACATCCAGGTCGACTTTAATACATTTGTTATGTTAAAGTCAATTGCTACCTGGAAGCTTTCCCCAGACGGTGTAAGAACATAGAATTGCGTATAAAGTTGTTGGAAGTCATCATAACCTGTTGATATAAAATGAAAATATCGGAAACTGTATATCTTGACCATCAAGCAACAACTTCTGTTTTTGAGCAGGTTTTGCGAGAAATAGGTCCATACTTCAGCGAAATATGCGCCAATCCACACTCCTCCGATCACGCTCTCGGATGGATTAGTTCTCAGGCTGTTGAAAAAGCAGCCCAACAAGTTGGGGGGCTAATTGGGGCTGATGGTGATGAGATCATATTCACTTCCGGAGCGACAGAATCAAATAACCTAGCATTACTAGGACTAGCCAAACGATCAGTTATTGAGTGTAGCACAAAAAAAAGAATTATCGTCAGTTCAATCGAGCACAAATGCGTTTTGGCGATTGGTCGAATCCTTGAAGAACAATTCGGCTTTCGAGTAGAAGTGATGCCTGTTGATGAGAAAGGTCTGATCTCACTCTCTGTTCTAGAAAGCATCCTTGGAAACGATGTTCTAGCTGTTTCGATTATGGCTGTTAATAATGAGATAGGAACAATACAAGATATTAGAAATATATCTAAAGTGATTCGAGCATCCGGAGCTATTTTTCATTGCGATGCGGCTCAAGCCCCCATAGCAATGAACATGCAGGAGTTTGCAGAAAACACAGACCTTCTAAGTCTATCAGGACATAAGATGTGTGCACCCAAAGGCATTGGGGCACTTTATATCCGCCGTGATTTGCAAGAACAAATTGAACCTCTCATTTATGGCGGCGGACAGCAAAATGGAATACGTTCCGGCACCACACCAACTCCCCTATGCGTTGGAATGGGAGTGGCTGCTGAGATACTTAACTCTCCACAAGCAAAGCATATGCGTAGTGAGCTACAAAAACGACGTAACAAGTTTGTCGAAAAACTATCGAAGCTAGCTTGGCCAACTTCTCTTAACGGACCACCTTTGGTCTATAGGCACCCTGGTAATGCCAATATTATTTTTGAGGGATTCGTTGCGCAAGATATTCTCAGTGTACTTCAACCTCATCTTGCCGCTTCAACCGGATCTGCATGTACTTCTGGTATCACAGAACCTTCGCACGTCCTTAAGGCAATTGGATTATCAGATGAACAAGCTGAAGCATCTATTAGGTTTAGCCTAGGTTTTGACACTTCGAGTGAAGATATAGATCGAGCAGTAACCCTAATAGATGAAGCACTAAAAAAATTATCTTGATTAAATCCCTCTACTTAGGCGGTCTTAATATTTCCGAATACTCAAGGTATCGTGATCTACTCAGTTGGGCTCATGGTCAAGCCTTCGGGAGCCCGGAATCAGGAGAATGTTTTGAAACCATCCCAAGCGAATGGAAACCATTGCATTGCCTTACGTGGTTCTGCTCATCTTGCGATACGAAATACATTGGCGAAACAGTTTCTAAATCAGCGACTAATCGTTGAAATGGAAAAGGTTAATGGTCAAGTTGACCAATGCTACCACGGACAAATCGCGGACAGAATTGGAAATTTTAAGTCAATTTCTCTGCAACGTCACCGCAGCATGAAATCAACGCATCTTTCTGAAACCAATATAGTTACAACGTTAAAGCATCATATTACCAATCTATCAGTTTTAGCTTGAGGGGCTAGTGGGGGTAATCCCCGTGGAGGTTCGAGTCCTCTCTTGGGCACTTTGATATATAAGGGTTTACGTCATTCAGACGTAAACCCTTTTTTTAATGACAAAGATTACCGCGGACAAATCGCGGACACAATTTCAATGAGATTGAGATAATATTGGAAACCGTAAAATAGGGAGCATGCCACATCCAGTATAGAATGCACGTCAAGTTGTAATTTGAAGGCTGATTATTATTTGGTTATTTCGCGTCGGCAAGAAAGTTTTATTATGAGACGTATCCATATCTTTCGATAGCACGTGATTCGAACTGAATCACTTCTCGAGCCAAATCATATGTGTAACCGGGAAAGGCAATATCTGTCTTAAAGCCCCCTACGTTTTGAGCTTTAACTGTTCTCAGTTTTCGTTCATCAAATACTTCGCCTGCCAGTTTCAACAGGCGAACAAGGTCGTTCACTAGATTTTCCTGTTTTCCGATCACAGAGACTTCCCCTGGCATCGTTCCTGTAAACCGTTCATACAATGTCGAGAGATACCCCTGAGGTTCAACTGCCATACAATTGCGGACGAACCGCTCAAAATCTTCCGATTCCACTTTGGGTTCGTCTTCCTGGCGTGGGAATCGTTCGGTTTCTTTCCAGTACAACCAGGCAGATCGATACCAGTCAAGCGGGTTTCTCACGAAGGTGCCAATCAGTGGAATCTCTAGCCCTTTATCCAACATGATCTGTTTAGCTGTCTGCAAATCACAATGCCAATCACCAATTTCAGTAATTGGTCCTTCTACTGCTTCATAGCAAGCGGCACGGACCCAATCCGAGCCAGTTTTCGGAATGTGTAGAATCAGGCAGTGAGGAAGTAAACAAGCCATTTGATTTCAAAAGCTTCGATTGAACAATGACAAAAAAGCAACATCCAGATCATGTGAGACTGATCCCAAAGATGACAGAGTGCTATCCTTATTATGAGAATATAAAATTGATGCTCAGCAACTTCCATTTGCTATCGAAAAACTGGGAAAAGTCAGGTCGGGAAAAGAACCTCCTGTTGCTTTCTCTGAACCATAAATTATCGGAAGGAAGATACTACCCCATGAAAGAACCCAGGTATTGTCGTCTTCGCAGTTTAGGACATAAGTGTAATTGAGGGTGAGGCCAGTCCAGCTTGTTCCGGCACCAATTAGTGTATTATCAGGATCACTTGGGTCGAAGTTGCTCGTGTCGAGACAGAGATAAGGATAATTATATACTAATTCCTGGAGTCGAGCGGGATCACAAGTAACATCGCTTGGTGGATTACAGGGGGGATTCGAATTGGGCATTTATGTCTCCATACTGGTGTCAATGTTCGTATGAAGTTCTCTAGGAATCGATTTTGCATTCCATTCGAACACTCATTAACCCCGTCTGGCTTCAGCAGTATCCTTCTGTCGTTGAGAAATTAGGAAAGATCAGGTTGGGGAAAGAACCTCCCGTAGCTTTCTCAGATCCTCCGCTCGGAGGAAGGAAAATACTATCCCATCCCACAACCCAACAATCATCGTCTGTGCAAATCAGGTCATAGTTATAATGACCTGAAAGACCTTGCCATCGTCCAGAAGTAATCCCAGAACCCAATAAAGTGACTTCAGGATCACTCGGTTCAAATTTGCTCGTATCTAGACATAGATAAGGATACTTCTCAATTAGTTCCGGTATTCTGGCCGGCGCACAAGTCACATCACTTGGTGGATCACAAGCGGGGTTCGAGTTTGGCATCGTTTTCTCCTTAGTAATGTTAGTGTATGAATTTCCCAAAAAATAGTGCAATAATTAGTCCCTTGTAAACAGTTGTTGAGGACCAACCATTATCGATATTTGTGGCACGCAATCTCTGGGATGTAGTTTCATGTGCTCTCTATCACTGAGGGGTGCTTGAACTCCCAGCCATCAAAGGCGTCCGTTTGGCCCCCCAGTAATCCTCGGACAGCAGTCGTTCATCGAAACAGTCTTTCAAGGCATCGCAAGTGAGTAATGCTTCACGTCTGATCAACGAGCCCGCATCAACAAATTTTTCGCGAAACAGTTTTCCAAGCGTGTATTCTGGAAAGTTGGCCATTTCTTCTCGATCGCCGAACTTATGCAGGTCGGCATAGACAACTCCTACGGCTGGATCCGTGAATTCTCGTAAGGTAGCATCGATATAGTCTGGGGGCAGAGTGTTATCCGCATCCAGAAAAAGTACGAATTCCAATTGTGTAGCTAAGAGGCCATCATAACGGGAAAGGTGAGCGCATTGATTTTCGACGCGGAGATATCTAACCCCTCGGCCTGAATATTGATCAGCGATTCTTTGAGTGTCATCAGCGCTGGAATCATCAATGATGAGGATTTCAACGGGTAAATGAGTTTGGTTGAGAACATTGTCGACGGCTGTTGTCAGATAGCAAGCATAGTTGTGGCTGGTGATGATGATCGCGACAGATTTATTCTTTACTTTAGTCTGCGAAGAATCGTTCATACATACTCTGGCTCTGGAAGTGTTGGAGAAGTATTTTCGATTACATTTTCTACAGGATTCAGAATATTTCAGTTGAGAAATATCGGGGTTATCTATGCAAATACAATGACCACTTTCCCGATAGTTAGGTTGAGAGCTTATTTCATTCCTTTCTGATATAAGCATGACTTTGAAGTTCCAGCAATGATGAGAAAAATCTTAAATAACTCAAAGATCACTTTTTCGATTATTTCATGTTAATAGTCTAACTCCCGACTTTAGCATCGAGAGTGATCACTTGGGATGCACAACAATTGCACGTATTAAATGTAGGAGAACCACTCTGTGGAAAGGAAAAGCCAGTAAACTCTAAATTGATAGGGTTGCACGTACCTATATATAAAGCCGATATGCTTTGTTCTCCGGAATGTACAGGGCAACTTTGAAATGGACTAATGATAATATCCAAAGACCAAGAATTACTGAAAGAGGTGCATTCAAGAAGTGAGCTGATAAGCAGGCCACCATTTCCGCAATAAACGTAAGTGCCTGCAAAAGGCCAGCCACCTACCGGAATAGAAGTCCAAGTATGCCCGCCATCGTCTTGTGACTTTAATGTTAATTTGACACCTTCCAGAACACCACACCCCGTAACATTTTTCAATGTTACGTTTAAATATGTGGGTACTGCGACGTTGCAGCAAGGAGTTGTGACTGGATCAAAAGGTGGCTCACAAACAGGATTAGAATTTGGCATTAAATTCTCCTTACCAAAGTAGTTTCTAGAAGATTTGTAGAAAAATACTCTTCTTATTATGTGTTATTTGGAATGCCCCAACGAACTAACCGTTATTGATGAACTTCCTCCTAAAAATAGTTTACACTCTTATTTGAGCGCCCACTATTTCTGGGGAAGTCCACTTTGTTTTGATCGTGTCAAAAGCTAGTGAGCACAAATACTATCTCGCAAATAATCGTGGCACCTCACGCTTCGACCACTTAAGCTTTCATCGTCTCCATAATTTGTTGGAAGGAAGGCCACCTATCGATATATCAAACTAATGTGTTGGCAAGCGTGAGTTAAAAGAAAAGATTCGTGATCCGTCTTTAAATGAAATACATTCAATGCCAATAGAAGTATGCGTGCAATGAAAAAGATAAATATGGTCATCCTTGACCCGAAACTCTGTGAACCAATGCTGTCCTTGAAAATATCTTGCCCAATACGAATCCATCTGACACTGCCAAAGAACTTTGGGGTGATCTTTACTTCCTCTAGTTGCAATGCAAATGAGCTGTTCAAAATCAGGACCTTTTCCTTCTAGTGCTATAACAGCACGGCCCTTAATTGCAATTCCAGTTACCGTATCTCTGGAAAGTTGATTCTTAATTTTTTCTTCTACCTCTTTTGGTAATTTAGCTCCAGCGTCTATTCCCTCATCCAGGCCTCGTCCGATAAATGTGATAGAAGGGTCTTTATCATTTAAGTGTAAATAAACATTTGGTAAAGCCGATTCGCCTTCACCCTGACGATATTTAATCTCGCCTTCAGGCCTATAGTGAGGAGAGTGTTTCATTGAAAACAGAGTAGCCCCCCACCTTCCGTATCTGGCTGAGAGTAGATTGTGACACCAATTATTGGGAACTGGTACTTGTAGTCGACCTTCCACAAATCCCAGAAATTCATGAGAAACCCCTGGTGGAATATAAATAATATTTGCTCCCCGTTCCGGTCCCAAGAGTCTTGCTGTCAGTTGAAGTTCAAGTTTTCTCCACGCAGCATATAGTGCTACAGAATTGTCGTTGTCAAAGCATAACCTGTTAATATCCTGTGCTGAGAGATTTTCAAAAAATCTTCGCGCGGCTTCTCCTTTTTTCTCTCCCGGACTTGCAGCTATAAAGGCAGCTCGCAATTTTTCTTTCTGCGTTAGATATTTTTTGGAAGTAGAGCCTGAATGTGAGGGTGCCTGATCTTGTTCTGCGGGAGATAGATTATTCATCCAACAAAAGCTGAATACAATAAAACAAAACACTAATGCCGATGTAAGGTAATTATTACCCAATTCAACGTGCTCTCTTTTGATTATTTCATTCTTTTTCATAGTACTGTCGGCTATCTCTATTCAAATAGACGCGCTTCATTTCAATAAACTGATCTATTGATCCTTAATGACCATAGGACTAAGGGCGTGCATTTGCTGAAGCCCATTTTTCGCAGCAGCAACAATTCCACTGCATATTGAAAACACGTTTGCTTGGTCCATCTGCAGGATTCCTATCTAATAGCTCACGTTTTTTCTTATCCATCTCTTCCTCAGGAACGATCGGGAGGTTTATTGAAGATGTAGTACAAGGACCTTCTCCGGCACTACCTGAAGATATTCGTGGCAGTTCATTCTTACTAAACTCATCATCTTGTGCAGGGGCTCCCTCTGGAGCGATACAGTAAAATTTAACTCTACCAGATTGCCGATAATGGCCTCTTCCACCTGAAGCACCAAATCCAGCGTTGTCATGGACGACGGTGTATTTAGATTTAGATTTTGATTTTGTGACATGCCATGCCTCCCAGTATTTAAAATTGTTTTGAACACAAGGCACTTTGGGATCACAATCACAAACCATACAATTAACTGTCACTCGTTGCACAAAGATGCCTTCACTCCCACGGCATGGCCACTTATCTAGCCTAAATGTCCAACGTACGTATGCGAATAAATTCTTACAGGTTGGGTTGAGTCTTGAGACAGTTCTGATAATTGTAATAGCCCCACTGGGATCGAAATATTGAGTAGGAGAGTTATGAGAATATAGGTATGAATTCAGCCCATCAACAAACCCGAATGGGTCAGTGCTGTCCCATCGGGATGTAGCCGGATTATAGATTCGCACTCGCACATAATACGAATCGACTTCGGAGTCATAATAATAACCTGCTTCGCCGATGTATTGAAAATAGACATCAGACGTGCCCGTGCGTGTAAGCTGATTCCCCCAGGCATCATATGAAAACGTGTCAGTAATATTCGCACTGGAATCAGTTAATTGATGTGTTGAACCCTGTGCATCAAAGTGAAAATATGCCGACTGATTGTCTTTATTTTGGCTGATAAGGCTACCAAATGCAGCAGGCTCGTTGGTATAGGAAATAATTTGTTGTCCAAATTCATCAAACTCTTCCAGATAGCTGTCTAAGCTCCACAGATAATTGGTTACTGTCATCTGATAACTTACCTACTTCAGATCAATTCGTTTTAACATTTCGAAATACTTGTCCGACTAATTTGACCGAATAATTCAACTTGTTTTTAAAGACGCAATGGTTAGTATGTTTGTCAGTCCTATATACTAATTTTTATACTTTTTCACCCGCTGATTGGTTTGAATTGGGGAAACTATTCAAAGGGAAATGTAAGTCCAACCGGCCGCTGCGGTTTTTGTTCTGATTTTGGAAAAGTGCCGCATTTGACGATCAAACCAGTGTCCCATGTTCCCAAGACTAGGTCAAAGCCTATCTTAGCAACACGTGAACTTAAAAACTCCAGTCGTGCATCCTGAATTTGTAGTGATCCTGTTTTTAGAAATGTCTCTGAATTCCAAGTTCTAATAGTTCCACGGTATGATGCTACTAGAAGAGTTTTTCGTTTATGGTGATAGTTTACATCAACGATTTCCCGATTATTGGTTTGAATGATCGATTCCAGCACTCCCTCTTGAAGATTTACAATCGTCACCTGACCAGTATCAAACACAAACAGAGCAAAACGTCCGTCCGTAGAGAGTTTAATCTGCAATAAAATAGATTCTTCGTGGACAGCCGGGGTGAGTCTTTTAGGATTTTTACCAACTTCGGTGAAAATAATCACACCAAGCTTTGGTTCTAACGAAGCGAATCCTCCCTCTACTGGATTCTCATTTATTTTTGCAATTAAACTATCACCTGGTACCAGCCATAATTCTCCATCCATACTTTCTGTCAAAGGCGAAAATGGCTTAAAGGACAAGGCATGCAACGCATCAGTAGACATGTCACACAGTGAATTGGGTAGATGGTACGATGATCTTAATTTCTTATAGAATGAAAGAGATGGTACCGTTGGTTTATTATTTCGTTCGGCTTTGAGTGTTTGAACTCTTCCCTGTATCTCTGATAGTTGAGTTGGAAGCTTCCACCACCTGAACGTGCCTGTATTGTCACAGGAGATAATTATTTTTTGGGCTGTGTTTGCTCCCAGACCAAGTAGTTTATTTGTTCCACCAGCTAATGTGGCAATTTTTTCATGCTTGGGAAGGTTCCATAGATGAGCATATCCCGAAGTTTCTCCCACCAGCAGATTCGATGCATCTGAAGACAGTGCAACACAGGAATTTTGAAGCACTTTTGTGTTAAAAATGTTCATGAAATTCTTATCTGCATTGAATTCAAATACGGAGATATTATTCCAGTCAAATGAAGCAGAAATTCGACCAGCTAAGATATTTGACAGGGCATTGACTGTCCCCGAAGCAGATGCTACAGGTTTCCCGGTACTTGAATCAAATAGTTTGATCTCTTCCATAAGTCCTCTAATAGAACAAATGCGATTTGCTGCTCGACTCCATAATATCTTGTCTGCCTCGGCTCTATAATCTTCCCGCTCTAAATACCATTTCTGAAGCCCTGCTTTATATCGTGAAGTGGAAACCACTTCATCATGGTCGCAAGGAATCTTCAGTAGCAATTGATTTTTGAGAATATTTACTGCTCTGATTGAATGGTCATTATCATCACGAAACCAGTAAATGAGATTTTCCGCTTTGCCTTTATTTGTCTGCTTATCGATCGGTCTAAAATTTCTGGTAACAAATCCACTTTTGATAGGATTACCAGAAAGAGGATTGACTAATCCCCATTGCAGTAAAATATCTTTATCAAATCCCTGAGTTAGTTCTGGTTCAAATGTGAGAAGTATTGAACTAGCAAGTTTTTTATGACCAGACATTTTTTCTTTGAATTGAAGCGGCTGATCGATCACAATTAATTGTTCAATTTTTATGTCTGTTAAGTTAAAAATATTCCTGTTTGACGTCCACACAATTTTGTTGGATGCAGGATCATAACTTGCGAATTTGTAATCGTTATAGAGATAAAGCTGCCTGGTATGAGGGTCCCAAGTTAATGAATCAAATTCGTCTTCTAATGCAAATTCGAGTATCGGAACCAGATTCCGCCCGTGATAGCCCACTAATTTCCGTTGAGTATTTGGACTATCATCATCATAATGGACTATGAGAAAGGTCATTTGAAGCTGATTAGCAGTTTCTATTGCAGGAAACCAGATTTTTGTGGAATTCACAGGAATCTTCAAGCGGCGGATCCCCAGACAGGTTCCTTTAGTCACATCCCAGATTCTCAGATGAGGGACGACTTGTGGAATAATGTAAAGCCCGTTGCTCAGCCAGGGCTCCTCTAGATCATCAATGGTGACGATCCAGCGGGAATTGTTAAGCAACGCGAATTGTCTGAACCTAGCTGGTCCTGCGATACTTCCTAAATACTCACCTGTGTCACTTTGCCAGAGTCGGACTGTTTCTGCTAAGGAAAACAAGACAGTACCATCAGCAGAAAAAAGTATGTTCATCGGATTTGGGCTATGCAGTAATCTGACGTCACCATAAAATTGCTCTCTATGAATTTTTTTTTCCATCAGGATAAGGTCTGCCAGACTGACTTCTGGTTTCCGTGCTTCAATTGCAGAGACCGGCTTGGTAATAAGAAGTAACAACAGACAGATTGAGACTTTGAAGGTAATATTGGAAACAAAGTGAAAACCTAAAATATTAGCAACCATCGTTTACCTCACTATCTTGTCATTTTCGTTAGCAAATGCAATATGCGGGCATTTATAGATTTATACCAAGTCTTACAGCAAATTTGATAACAGATATTAAGTGGGTGGCCCAAATTTTGGTGGTTTATCTGTTTTTTCATAATCTATACGCCCCCCCTTTATACTTGCTCCCCCGCACTTTGTACGTGTTACTACAAGTTTACTGTCAAATTTTTTATATAAGGAAGCATTTTCAACAATTTCATATGATTCATTTGCAGGAGTTAAACGTTCATCCTTTGGCATAACCCCTGGTCTTTTGATGTTATCTTGCGCTACCTTAGTACCTGTATTTCCAGCACAAGCTACTTTAGCAGACTTCTTCACCATAGTGGTTCTATGCCCCCATGTAATTGCTGGCGTTACAATCTTCGTTATTTGCAGTTCATATTTTGCTGCACAACAGTCATTTAAGTCTTTGCATTGTTTACAACTATTTGTCAATGTATCGATTGGAGCTTTTATCATGAGAAGTGGATGACTATCTTTCTTTGATGTATTGTTATTGAAGGTTTCCATAAATTCCCATAAGTAATCAATTGAGCATGTAGTACAAGGACAAGCTGCCCCGCCACCTTTACTGCAGCAAGCAGCATTGAGCTCTTTTGATGCTCCAGCTTGAAAAGAAACTTTAATGGATACTTGTTGAACAAATCCTAGTTGCCACCTTTTTTTCGAATTTTTTTTCCTGGCATTAGCTGCATCTAACAGCGTTTTTCTTTGGGCATCTGAAAGGAAATCTTTCATTTTAAACTTCGTAAACCATTTATATAAAGCTTTATCATCTGAAATTGGTAATGGAGAACACTTTCCTCCAGGCAGGGGAACTTCTGGGCCTAACGGTATTTCCGCAAGACCTGTAGAGTCATAGTTTTGCAGTGGTGAATTTGAAGCATAATGATAGGATGGGATCAATCCTGAAAATGCAATTGCATATTTAAGAGGATCTACTGATAACCAGTTTGCTGTGATCGGAGAATAGGACCGGCGTCTGACATAATACGAATCGACTTCGCTATCATAATAATAACCTGCTTCGCCGATGAATTGAAAATAAACATCAGACGTGCCCGTGCGTGTAAGCTGATTCCCCCAGGCATCATATGAAAACGTGTCAGTAATATTCGCACTGGAATCAGTTAATTGATGTGTTGAACCCTGCGCATCAAATTGAAAATATTTTGTCTGATTGTCCTTATACTGACTGATAAGACTGCCAAATGCAACAGGCTCATTGGTATAGGAAATCAATGGAGTACCTGCTTCATCATACTCTTCCAGGTAGCTGTCTTCGCTCCAAAGGTAATTGATTACTGCCATTTTCAAACTTCCTTTCGTACCCGGCGATTATCTGCATTATATGTGTAAGTAATGCGACTTGCATCAGGTTTTTTGATCAGAACGGTCTGATTTTCATAACCCCAGATATTGGTTGTTCTTTCGTTACTGGGCGTTTCTACAAGTTCTTGATTCCCATTCGCATCGAACGTGTAAGTCGTTCGACCCGTTGTATCTTCGGAATAACGAATTTGATTGGCGACGTCATAGGTCGTAGAAGTCCGGGAACCAGATTCCACTTTTACTAAGCGATTACCGGCAGGATCGTATATGTAAGAGTTATCATAACTATTGGCACCCGAACGTTCCTCTCTCGTTAATTGAGAGATATTATCGTAAGTCCAAGTGGTAGAGATACCAGTTTCATCAATGACGCGTATCCGGTTACCTGCCTTGTCATAAAAGTATTGAAAACTGCTAATGGTGGTTGAGTCTGATTTTAAATTGGCAATGACTGTTTGCTGATCAGCCGCATCATAAGTAAATGAAGCGCGAGTTCCATTGGCCAGTTTCTTAACGATCCGCCTGCCTGTTGAATCATAGGCATAGGAAGTCCGTTCGGATTGAGGATTAACAACAGATGTGATTTGATCATTGAGATTGTATTGATAGGTAAAACGCCCTCCATTGGGAGCAATCAGTATGGAGTTGAGGCCTGCTGGATTATAGGCATAGGTAATTGTCTTATTGTCCGGATTTTCAGCTACTGAGATTCTATCCAAAGTATCATATGAAGTCGTATAACGGCCTGAGGAATCTGCCATCAAAGTGCGATTACCGACTACATCGTAGCTGAAGGTCACACACGTTCCATTTGGGTAAATACGTTGTGTTTGCTGGTCAAGCACATCATAGACGTACGTTGTTCGATAGCCTCTGGCATCAATTCTCAGAATTTGTCTGCCAGTTGAATCATAGGCATAGGTCATGCTTCTCATTAAGGGATCTGTTTGAACTGTTTTTTTATTTGCCAGATCATAAATGGATGTGACACGATTTCCATTTTGATCAACTACACTAATCAGGTTGCCAACAGAATCATAGACGTTTGTCGCTCGATAATTTAGAGCATTTACTTCGGAAATGCGTCTTCCAAGACCATCGTAGAAGAATGTGGTAATTCTATTCTCAGGATCTGTAGTGCGGACTAGTTGAGAGTTACCATTAAATGTCGACGAAGATCGGAACCCCAAAGGATTAACAGTTGCAATGATGTTATCATTTAGATCATAAATCGAAGTCGCTCGATTATTTAATGCGTTCTCGATTGCCGTCGGCCGACTGACACTGTCATAAATCGTTGTAGTACGGTTTCCCAGAGGATCTATATCCGCAACACTATCTCCAACTGGGTTATAGACGAAAGTCTCACGACTTCCGTTAGGAGAAATGGTCACAACAGGCCGATTCAAGGCATCATAGATGGTCGTAGAACTTTCATTTAACGCATTGATTTCTACATCCACTAGTCCTAAAGCATTATAGGACGTTGTCGAAATCGCACCTAAGGCGTTAATTGTTTCAATTTCCTGGCCCGATAAATCATACGTGTATGATGTGCGATTATTTGCTGGATCAATAACTGCGACTTGCTCACTGATGGCGTTATATATTTGAGTAAATCGAGTATTATTGGGAGAAATCGTAGCGACCGGCCGTGATGCGCTGTCATAAACCGTTGAAGTACGATAGCCCAAAGCATCAACCACGGCAATTGTTTGATTGGCAACATTATAAATTGTTGTACTTCTTGCCCCTCTAGGGTTAATAAACGCGATATTGTTACCAGCAAGATTATAAATCGTCGTGGTTCGATTATTTTGTGCGTCAATATTAGAAATTGGGAGATTGATCGAATTATAAAGAGTTGTAGTTCGATTCCCTAATGGGTCGACTGTTGATTGAGTTCTTCCGTTTGCATCGTAGATGATCGAGTTTCTAAAACCGAGTGGATCTATGGATGCAATATTTTGAGAAATAGGATCGTAGATAGTAGTAGAGATGGCCCCGATCGCATTTTGAGTAGCAATTAAATTACCAAGTGAATTGAAACTATTCGTCGTTCGATAGCCTAGTGGATTGACAGCAGCAATTTGTCTACCGGCCATGTCATAGACTGATGTTGAGCGATTGAGAAGTGGGTCGACGAAAGCAATCACATTATCATTCTCATCGTAAAGAAAGCTGCTGCGATATCCCAATGAATTTATTTCGGCAATTCGTCTTCCTCCCTTGTCATAAATTGAGGTGTTTGCAAAGCCGAGAGGATTGATCTGAGAAACTCTTTGACCAGTCGAATTATAAACCTCGGTAACACGAGCTCCAATCGCGTTTACAGTTGCAATGTTTCTTCCGAGAGAATCATAAATAAATGTTGTGCGGTTATTCAAAGGGTCGATTTGAGAAATCGGTTGCCCGTTCGCATCAAACACAGAAGTGCTACGACTATTTAGAGGACTAATAAAGGCGATAGCTTGATTTGCAATGTTATATAGCGTTGTGGTTCGACTACCAAGTGCGTCAATGTTACTTGTATTTCTATTCAATGAATCGAACACATACGTATTCCTGGCACCGATTGCATTTTCAGTTGAGATCATATTTCCGGCTAGATCGTATGTGTAAGACGTACGGTTGCCTAATGCATCAATTTCTGCAATAAGACGTTTCGTGCTGTCAAAAACTGAAGTTACGACATCACCCAGAGCATTCGTCACTGCGATTCGTTGACCATTAACATTATAGGAAAAGCTCGTTCGAGAGTTTTCAGCATTGATTACTGCTGTTAATTGATTTGATGAATTGTAGATATTGGTTGAAATAAAACCGAGTGGATTGATTGTCCGAATTTGATTTCCACGTGAATCAAAAGCATAAGAAGTGCGGTTTCCTAATGCATCGACATTGGCAATAATATCTCCATCAGAGTCATAAACAGCAGATAATCGATAGCCTAGCGGATTGACGGTAGCCACTCGCTGCCCCAATGTGTTGTATACATAGGTTGTTCGATTATTTTCTGGATCTACGACAGCCGTGATTTGATTCAAGGCATTTCTAACGTAAGTCGTGATTTCATTCAGTGGATTTATGACAGCGATATATTGGTTATGTGAGTTGTATGTAAAACTTGTTCTATGACCTAATGCATCAACACTTACTACTTTGTTTCCGGTGCCATCATATATTTTTGTAGTGCGGTTACCGAGAGGGTTAATTGTTCCCGCTACTTGACCAGCACTGTTATAAAGTGTTGATGTTCGGTAACCTAAATCATTCACAACGGCAATTCGTTTATGTTCAGAATTCCAAATGAGCGAAGTACGATTTCTCAGTTGATCGATTGTGGCACGCGTATATCCATCTGAATCATATAGATAGGTGAAAATACCTCCATCCGGTTGGGTAATATTTTTTAGACGCCTGGTTCGATTACCTACAGTAGTATGACTTAAGGAAGTACGATTTCCGCTGGCATCAATGATGGCGTTCAACTCACCATTGTTCCAAAGCAACGTAGAACGATTTCCTAGTGGATTAATCACTCCTATTGGGATAAACCCTGTATCGTATAAGAAAGTTGTTACGTTACCAGCTGGATCCGTGATCGTATTTTCAAAGAGTGAATAACCATAACTCGTAATGGCTCCTGATGGTTCTTCGATTGTCCTCACACGATTGGATGAGTCATAGGTGTATGAGGTCGTGTTTCCTTCAGGATTTTGATACGCCTTGACAAGATGATTGCTATGGTATGCAAAGGTCGTAATGTTCCCGGAGGGAGCGATAGTCCTCGTTAAATTTCCATTGGAGTCAATCGTGTATGTTGTAATTCGACCACTGGGATCAGAGATGTTTTTTAATTTGCTGTTAGTATCATAGGCGTAAGTGGTACGTTCATTTTTGGGGTTGATGATCGAAGAGAGTAAATTACCATCGCGTAACACTGTCCAGATATCTCCAGTAGGTGATATTTTCTTGGCAAGCATTCCCGATGAATCATATTTAAATTGCATCCCGTTGGGTTGAGTCTCTGTCCAAGTGTTATCAGAGTTTTGCTTCAGTGAATTATTAGTCCCACTGGGAGGTGCATACAAACCGTTGCCATCTTTGTTGTCATATTCAAAACTGGACCCTCCTCCTGTTACGACAAGTACAGTATCGCTATCAAGAGATGAAACTGTTGGATTGAAAAGGTCTGCCCAGCCATACCCAAATTGGATTGAGGAAGTTGCTGCTGATGAGTTATATGTTAGATTGAGACTTGGTGAGAAGGCCCCTGTGTCTGGCGGAGCAAGGTTGAACTTCAGATTCCCAGTGGCATTATTGATAACACCGGGACCCGGATTAGAAATGTTTGGTGACGCTGAGTTCTGGATTAATTCGACCATATTGTTGGCAGAAGCAATTGGGTCACTGCCTGAACCTTCAGCAACACCACTCCCAAAACCAGATCCAGAGTTACTACTTACACATTTACCTCCACATCCACATCCGCCACCACCTTTGCCACCACATCCACAACCTCCACCACTTCCTCCACCGCCACAGCTTTGGGGCTGACAAATATCTTTACAAGTTTTTGTGATTGTTACATTACACCCGCTGGTAGTTGTGTCTTCACGAGGATCTTTCTCGGTTTCACAACAACTACAATCGCCAGGGTCACCAGGAGTCACCCCTTTTTTACCACCATCAGAACACGTACTTGAAGCCACTGGTTCTCCACAGTTCGCACAACAGCAGATTAAATCTGGATTAACAGTAGTAACAATTGGTTCAGAACAACAATTATCTGGCATAATGAACTTCCTTTTGCCCAAATGTTATTTCTTGAGGCCGTGGGGCGTTATAAATGAGTTTTCGATTCTATTTTTTCCCGACAAGTTCCTTTGTGTCTTGATTCTCAGAAGAATTTTCTGAGTTGTCTGCCCATTTCTTGAGAGGACAACGTTCCGATTCCCAGAGTGCCTTCACTTTGAGAGTGCAGCCGCACTGTTTGTGTTTACAAACCATTCGGCTGCTATTGCACATTTCACATGTCTGACAGGTGGAAAGTCGAGCGTTGTAGGTTGCTTCGTCAACATGTTTACTTCCATTAGTCACATGACGGGCGACCGCTTTAGTGAAGTTAAAGGCTTTTCGCATGAGGCCGGGTTCTGATGATTCCACAGAAATATCAGTTGCCTGCTGCAAGTTTTGGCCGGGCCCGGCTCCTTTTTCCCAGAGCTCAAAATAATCAGTCCTGGTTTGACAGAGCTTGTGAAAGTGGGGATGTTTTTTGCATTGATGACGCTCACACCAGCCAGGAGATGCGCATTCGCAGTCTGTTTTTGAGGATTGTTTCGGTTTCATATCGTTCGGTTCCATTGCACCAGAATGCTGTGAGATACAGGACCAGTCAACTTTTGCGAGAAGATCTGATGTTTTCAGACGTTGATAAAAGGCGATATCAAAATCGGGGATCTCGTGTAATGCGGTGAATACGTTACCCCGAATGCTTGAGGTTCTTAAGATTGTGCATCCAAATCCGTTTCCACCGACGACTTCCTGTTTATAGCCAGGTTTTTCATGGAAGGTTCCCGCCTGGTTCCAGACAACAAATCCTTCATAGAAACGAGAAGGATAGGGGGCGGCTACAGAGACGGTTTCAAAATCGAATCCAGATAGCAGTTGCTGGCAGACATCTTTGGGGGGAGTAATATCATCTTCCAGTATCCAGACAAATTCCGTATCGATCATTTTTGCCATGCGATTATAGATGCGAGCCATGGCAATTCTGACCTGATCACGAATGTCTGGGAGCCGGCGGTTTTCATCAGCGAGTCCGGAGAATCCTGCATCAAACTTCAGGTAGCGTACGTCAGAGTAATCGCAATCCTGAATCCAGTCTTTGATGGTTTTTGAAAACGCATCAGACTGGCTGGTATCCATCAATATCAGCGAAATCTGATCGTGGGGCCAGGATTGTTGCTCCAGAAACTGGGCTGTTTGTGGCCAATGATCGGCTCTGCCTGAGAGCGGGATAAACAGGGTTATTTTTTGATAGGCTAAACCGGCGTATTCAAAATAACTACGCTGTTTTGCCTCTTGCATTTTCTGCGTCCAGTTCGACTGGTGAATACGGTATAGATAGAGTGATTTCTGTTTTTTAGCAGTCCATGTTCTTCCCAATACTTCGCGCCAGAGGAACCAGTCGCCTTGTGTGAGCAGGGGGTCGAATTGTTTTTCAAAGACACGGCTGATTTGTATTGCTTCGCTTAATACCAGACTTCCAGCATGAATAAAGTTGTCATATTGAAGTTTGTCGGCAGAATACTTTTCGGGATAGTTCGAACAACCCTGCCGTTTCCCAAAGAATTTGGTATCAGAATAAACGACTGCCACCTGATAGTGGTCAAACTGTTCTAAGCCGTTTTCGATATAGTCTGCAGACAGTTTGTCATCGGCATCGAGGAAGCAGGTAATATCGCAATTGGTTGCTTTAAATCCAGCACCACGTGCCGCGTGAACATTGCCGACATCCACAGATAAATATTTCACCCCCTGTTGTTGGTACGCTAAGGCAATTTCTCTAGTGTTGTCTGTGGAGCGGTCGTCTACGACAAGAATTTCTTGTGACTGGTAGGTTTGGGCAAGCACACTTTCGATTGCCTCACCCAGAAATTCACCATAGTTATGTGAGATGATGACGACTGCAACAGAGAAATCCTTGAGCCGTCTTTTCCGAGATTGAGATTTTGCTTTTCCATTTGGATTTAATTGTCCAGGACCAACGCCTCTTTCCCACATTTTAAAATAGTCTGATCTTGTCTGGCACAAATGGAAAAAGTGCTTTGGTTTCTTACAATTATGCCGCTGACACCACCCTGATTGACTACATTCACATCCTGTTGCCATGCTTTTTCTTTGTCCAATCCAAATTCCGTTAAGCTGTAATAGTTAGGATCAAGTGTTGACTCTCGCTGCAGCACTGAGATTTTCTTAATGGTAGGGCTGGGAATTCGAGCAAAAAGGGATCGCAGGAATCAAGATCTTCGATACCGATAAAATGCCCATCCCCACAAATGACGCCCCCACGCCAATGAAAGCCTGTCTGGTCACGTAAACAAATCAAGCCTGCCGCAATTTTCTGCGTTCCACAGACGTCTGATTCGTACTCTCCAAACCAGCTACTGTGGCCCGCAAAGTTCAATGAGAAAGAAATGCCGTCCAGACATTCGCAGCCACCGGAACTGACATCGATCAAAGTCGCTGTTAATCGACGGGAAGGCATGGTCGCTCCGGTACAGCAGCCGAAGTTTTTGGACTTGAGCCCTTCCGGATCAAGCCGTTGCATAAGTTTGTCTTTCAGCGACATGGTTGTTTAGAAACTCCTTTTTTTAAATCAACCTTTTGTACCAAAACTCAAATGGATCAATGGGAAGGTCTAATGGACTTTACAACATCCCGTTATCATGACTGACAAGCACCTGGGGCAGTAGAAAAACTCGAGAAACTCACGTATGGAATTGAACCTCCTGTCGCATCCTCATCTCCTGAAACTCCAGGCCACCCTCCCCAATTCATATGCCAGACAGAATCTTTGCATAAAAGATGGTAGGTGACACCGCCTAGTGGTGCGAACCATGCCGACCCCGAGCCTTCAAAAGTGACTGGTCCGGCAACCGGCCCCTGATCATCCGCAAAGTCACCTGAAACGCATAACTGTGGATACTGAGCTACAAGGGAAGCAGCTTCACTATCACTACACTGACTTTTGGTTTCACAAAATGGGTTGGAGTTAGGCACTTCCCCTCCTTTTGATCAAATGAACAAAACTGTATAGTTTAGTGGACTTTCATATCTGTTATCGTAAACATAAACAATTAAACATATTATTAATAATTTATATTGTTCATGTACTGTACTGATTTGTTATGAGTTTTATGATAAACGGAGGCGTCAATTTGTCAATTTGTTTTCCTGAGAATGGTGAAATTTTGTATGCAAGTGTATTCAGTGCATTCTTTTTTGTTTTTTTCTGTTGGTGCCCCATCCATAAAAGATGCTGGAATTTTGGAGGCTCGAGGACCTGCTCGGCATTAGATTTCCTGGCTGAATTGAAATTCGGCATAACAATTCCTGATCGACACAGTAGGTTTGGTTGATAGTGTGATGTGAAGCCATCAGCACCATCCCCCTGTTGTGCCAAAGTTTGGAAAAATAATATTGGGAAAATTACCGCCAGTTGCCTCCTCGAAACCGGGAATTCCATTAATAAGCCACTGGATTCTCCAACCAGTACTTGAGCAATAGAAAGTCCAAATCGTATCAGAAGTCCCATCATCCCATTCCCAAGCAGCAGCGAGATCAAATTTCAGTGTAATACTGCCAATAGGTCCGTTTTTATCCCGTGTAGCACCTGACAGACAGAGAAATGGAGTTGTTGTACCTAGTTCTGTGATATTCAAGTCTTTACAATCTTGAGGGGTTGCTGGAACACAAACAGGGTTAGAGTTTGGCATAGAAATTTCTTTTCTACTTTTTCAGAGTTATGTTAGTTCACATTCCAGATGTAAATTCAGATCGAATTTAGCAATTGTGCCGCTTCCTGATGGTCTGGAAAAAGCCGTAATGTCTCCTGCCAGGCACTTTGAGCATTTTGTGAATCTCCCTGGTTTTGATAAGCATGACCAAGAAGGTTCCAGGTTTCTGGTGATTGAGGTCGAAGCTCTAGCGATTTTTTGTAGTTTGCAACTGCTTCTTCAAATTGATTGAGCTGCAGGAAGGCCGTTCCCAAATTATGAAAGGCTGAAGCATCACTAGGATCCAGTTCGGCTAATTTTTGCAGGACATTTAGTGAGTCCTCTGGCGCGGATTGTTCGAAATGTAAACGGCAAAGCTCTCTCAACAAATCAAGTTCCTGTGGTTTCTGTGCGAGCTTGTTTTGCAACAATTCTATCGCTTGATTTGGACCACCTTGCTGCTCCAATAGTCGTGCAGAGAGAATGAAGCCATCAATGTGGGTTTCAACCTGCCCTCGCATCGTCATTGTCAGCTGTTCGACCTGATCCAGTTTATTGGCTTTGAGTAGAGTTTCTCCCAGACATTTCCAGGCAGTGGTATAGGTTGGAACTTCTTCGATGATGAGACGCCATTGTTCTTCCGCCTGTTCGTGCTTGCCCATGTCATCATAAACAACGGCGAGGTTATGCCGAGTTTTGTAACCACACAGACCGACATCGATACTGGTAAAGTGGCGATCGGTTTGTTCATTCAGGACTCGCAGATATGTTTTTTCTGCATCAATTAACCGACCAAAGTGGTGGTGTAACATCGCTTGCCGAAACAAAAGCTCCTTGTCACCGGGAAAGTGGGTCAGCCCCTGGCAACAATAGTCCCAGGCCTCCTGGTGTTGCTCGTTTTGAGAAAGGGCATTGACCAACAATGCATAGGCCTTGCGAACCTGGGATTCACTGGGATGAGAGACATCCAGACATTGTTTCAGATACTTGATGGCCTCTGGGTATTTCTCATCATCTGCATAAGTCATTCCCAGATTGAAGAGCACAAAGGGATGGTTGGGACGTTCCGCATTATCCAGTTCGAGGAGCCGATAATCGCGTTCCAGCTTTCGCTTTCGTCCTTCGACACTGTGATCAGATCCTGAATGCACAACATACAGATCGGTCCAGGATACATCGCCTCCTCTCCTACGGATGGCGGGAATAATCTGCTCATGAATCCGATGCTCGAACTGCAAGTCCGGGTAATTCCGGAACAGCTTCACATGATCCACGGCCGTCATGCTGACGTCACCTTCCGGTCCCGGACAATGAACTTGCATGATGAAACCCAGCAGATGATCCGGATGATCTTGTGCCGCCAGTTCTTTTAGCTTTCGACCGCATTCTTCCGTGATGGTATCATCGGAGTCCATCCAGAATATCCATTTTCCTAGAGCATGCTTGATAGACTCATTACGTGCAGCTGAAAAATCATCACACCAGGGGAATTCGAACATGCGGGCACCGTATTCACGGCAGATGTCAGGTGTACGATCTTTTGAACCGGTGTCAACAATGATAATTTCATCCACCCAGGAGCGAATGCTTTCCAGGCAAGGACCGATGGTATCTTCATTGTCGCGGACAATCATGCAGAGTGAGAGCGTATGTGGAAAATCGACTTTGTCAGCTTCCATTGTGTCTTGAGACGGTTCTTTTTGTTCGACTGGTGCTTGCCATTTCTCTTGATATTTCTGCTCATTTTCTTGCATGATTCCTGTGAAATCTGCATTTGATCCAATGAAAGAGCGACTACCGAAGTGATGCACGAACGAGTCGGCAGCAATCACGGTACGGTATCCTGCAGCGTTGGCCCTGCGACAATAATCGTCGTCTTCAAAGCATCCAATCCCGAAGCGTTCATCCAGTGTTCCAATTTTGTCAACCAACGTTCGTTTGAAGAGCATGCAAAAACCAACCAGCCTGGATTCATCCAGCGACTGCTGATCATGTCGTTTTCCCCAATCCCAGGCGAAACCATCCAGGCTGGATAAATCGGTATAAGTCACGGGGATCTGCTGAGGTCCGCTGATATTATTGGAAACGGGGCCCACAATTCCAATATCTTCAGAAGAATGTAATCGTGCCAGCAGGCGATGTAACCAACCCGTGGTCATCAATGTGTCATTATTCAGAAGCAGAAGATTGTCTCCTGAAGCAGCCGCGATACCCTGATTGACCGCTGCGGGGAATCCTCGATTGTCGGAATTCAGGATCACTTGGGCGTCAGCTAGTGAGTTAAGATATTCGGGAGTACCATCGGTGGAGCCATTGTCGACCAGGATGAGTTCATACGGCTCATCGGTTCGCATTCTTAAACTGTCGATGCACTGCTGTGTATAGGGCAGTTGATTATGCGTCACAATGATAATCGAAGTCAGGCCATAATCCGGTTGAGGGTGTTTGGTAGCGGTAATCAAATACTGATAGGCGTAGAATTCTTCGACTTCCTCAGGAGGGAGACCATCAATGTGCAGACTGCCGATTTGAACTTTACCCGGGTATCCCTGTTTTTGCCATTGCTGGTATCCCGGTCCTGGCACAATCTGGAGTTGGTCGATCTGGTAACCGGCGCGGAAGAACAGTTTTTCGATCTCGCGCCTGGTGAAAAATCGGTAATGTGTTTGATCAAGCAACCCAGCACGTTCGTAAGTCCAGTTTCCTTCAATCAGCCCAGCGAGAACACTTTGATTTCTGACATTGGGGATACTGGCAACAATCGTTCCGTCTGGAGTCAGCCAATGGGCAATTTGCTTTAAAGTCTGATCCGGAGACTTCAAATGCTCAAGCACATCCGCACAAACCACACAATCAAATTCTGCTTCAGAAAATTCATTGGAGAGTATTTCGATATCGTGTTGAACGACTCGGTCCAGACGATTACGGGCGTCCTGTGCTGCCAGTGGATCTAATTCAACTCCTGCAACCTGTGCTGATTGGCGCTGTTTGAGTAATTCACCCAAGCGTCCCGTACCGCATCCTAGGTCGAGTATTGTTTGTGCTGTTGACGGAATTAAAGCCACGACTTCTGGACGAGGGAATTCGAAATAAGGACGATCCTGTTTGGATGAACTTTGAGGAAGTGTGGGAATGATTCTATCTCCAACATCAGGTTTTATAATCTGGTGATCGGAACTACTTTCCAATAGGGAGAGCGCTCGTTTCACGGCTTTCTTGCTCAGGTCCATGTGGTCCTCACGAACCGAGAGTGCTTCGTCTCCACTGGCCCCTTCCAGATCGGTGACTTCCGCTAACATTGATTGGTGTCGGCGATTTAGCAACAACGAAAAGATACGATCCGCTTTTCGAACCAGAAGTTCGTCAACCCCATATTTCCCTTTGTACGCATCGAATGCATTTACCCATTCTTTTCGAAAAAAGGCTCCCCAGCCCACCAGAGACATCTGTGCCTTTCCGAAATAGTTCTCTACATTCGCAAACAGATGGGGACGCTTGAGTCCATGGGCAATCCGATCGGGTGATGCAAGAAAGGCTTCGTACAGTTCAGGAATGTTGTGGACGATACAATCATCGTCCTGCGTGAAAATAATTGGATGTTGCGCTTGTTGAGCACATAAAAACCGTCCATAAGTAACTAGATTTTGATCGGCTTGAATGACGCGTACGCCCGCGATGTCGATTTCCAGATGTATTTCCGGATTGTTGTTCCAGATCAGGATGTCATCAATGAACGCGTACTGCCGCAGATGGGAAATGATTTGACCGAGATTGTCAGGACGTTTCCAGGAAAGCAGACAGGCTGAAACGGATTTCTCCGGTAGGGGAATATGGTGATTTATGTGATTTGATTCTTCAGACCAAGAATTCACCCGAGAGGATGTCAGCACGTTCATTGAAACGCTGGTTTTTGATTGTCGCTCTTCAATCGATGTTAGTAACGCTTGCATACGTTGCTGATACGTGTGCTGAGCGAACGCCAACTCGTGTCCCTGCCGAGCAAGTTTTTCCCGTTCTGACTCATGTTTCAGGTAATAGTCCACTTTGTCGAGCATTTCTTCAGGACAAGTATAGGTGGCAAGATGCTGCCCCTCTAAAAACAGTTCAGACTGTCCGTTCTCAGCCAGATCGTTGGTGAGCAATAGACTGCCACAACCTAATGCTTCGAACACGCGCATGTTGATGTCATTTTTGACACTGCGATTGAAGATCAGGCGGGAGGCAGAATAGATGCGGGCCATCTCTTCAAAATATTTCTGGCCAATAAAGTGATCCGGATATTTTTGAACGAGCGTATTAAGTAAGTCACACCGCTCCTGGCCAATCAGATTTCCTACAAAAGAAAAGTCATACTGTTTCTCTACCTGATAGGGACGGTGAATTTCTGGATCACAGGCTAAAGGCAACCATAGCGAGGATGAAATGCCTTCGTTTTGCAGTTTTCGGGCACCATCTTGCTGCGCAGCAAACACATAATCGTAATGAGATGCTTTTTCCAGACACCAAGGAAAATCCATGTGTGTATCAATCACCCAACAAGCTGCTGGTCTGAGATGCTCAGGTAAGTGATATCGAAAACCATCATCAATATTGAGAAACAGATCAAACTGATCAGCGGGAATTTCTGGAATTTCTTCTGGCAAAAAGTGTTCTACTTCCACTAATTTTCCTAATGCACGACGACAGTAAAATCCAGTCGTTTCGGGACGTGTCTGATTGTCAAAAATGAGAGCGATACGCTTGAAATTCACGGTGTTCCTCACTGATTTGAAGCTATTGTGCTTTGATGGCATAACAATATAAGTCGCTAGCCTGTCGATTATGTTTTAGATAGAGTTCCTCAAAGATCGTTTCTTGGATCCAGGAGAGAAACAGTGGCAGGCTGACATTTTGATAGAAGTTGGCATCAGGACCATAGCGGGTCCCGGTGCGCGTAGTCCCATGCTCCTTTCGCCCTTCACCTGCGCATGTCATGAAGAAAAGGCCACCAGGACGCAGGAGTGTTAACATATGAGAAACAGTCTGAGCAGCATACGGATCATGCTCAAAAGTTTCATTCGAACAGACGACATCGAATGATCCCGGATCGGACTGGAATTCATGTCCTAAGCAAATCTGGTCGACATCAGGGCCTGCCTCTGCATCAATTCCGGTGTAATCTGAATTAATAAATTCGTCACGCACAGAGCCATTAATGTTGCGTGAACCGACTTCCAGAACTCGTGTCCCCTCAAAAAAGTTCGAAAATCGTTGTTTTACTTCGTGACAAAATTCTTGTTGTGCTGGATGCGCCATGGAGATCCTTTCCAAGTCATGATTATTTAAATAAAGGCTGTCTTGTCTTATTGAAAAGTCGTTGATAATCGCGTTGGATGACACCCTTCCATCGAAATCGTTCTTCAAATTGCCTTCTTCCATTTTCTCCATAGGCATATAGTTGCTCTGGGTGATCGAGCAGTTGATTCAGCTTCGAAGTCCAGTCTCTGATACCTCCTGGTTGACAGAGCAGCCCTGTTTTCTGGTCTGAAACACTAAAAGGAAGTCCCCCAAGATTGCTGGCGATTACGGCTAAACCACTGGCCATGGCTTCAACTGATGTTCGACTCAGACCATCAGGAACGACCGTCGGTACGGCACAGACATCAGAGTGCCGATACCAATGGGGAAGTTCTGCCTGTGACTTCCAGCCCACATACTTCACAAATTCATGTTGTTCCTGAGGGGGATCAGAGGTAACAATCAATTCGAAGTCCTGCCTTGTCTTCCAGAGCTGTTCACAGGCTGCCAGTAAAACAGGGAACCCTTTGATTGGTTCATGGATGAGCCCGGCAAAGATGATGGAAACTTTGGATTTACTGATTTCTGAGGGGCACTGTTCGTATGCAGGCAGTGGCCAGGGGAATCGGGAGTCATCCATTCCCCAGGTGACGACTTCAACACGATCACAAAAAGATTCATATTGCGATGCAATCGAGGGATTCAATACCAACACTGCTTCCGCATTTTGAAATGATTGCTGTAGGAGTTCATTGTATTCAGTCGATCCGACTCCGCTAAGCTGTCGTTCTAACTGGTGAAGCTGACCGGATCGATTTTTGACCAGGCAGTTAAAACACGTCTCCGGGTTGATAAATTGATTGTTTTCACAGGTAATAATACTTTGAGGTCCTGGGAGTATCTGCAAATTATTCAGGGGGCAAAGACACTCCAAGGCCTGCATTCGCAGAAAGTAGGGAAACTCATTGACGGCATCTGCCAGATGGGGTTTGAAATTCCAACTGTCTGTGATGAGCACACAGTCTGGCCCCCACTCACGAACTGCCATTCGAATACGATCCCGAATTGTATTTGCTTTCCATTCTTCTGGTGAAAAATTCAAGATTTGACTTTGAATAGGAGCACCAGATTCAATCTGGCCGATCTGCCAGGGATCATGGCGGACACAGAAATGTTGCACTTCGTAGCCGAATTGTTCCAGAAATTGAACCAGTTCCGTGGTATGGATATTCCCACCACCCGTCGATGGCCAGTTATATAAAAAACTGACGATTGCGATTTTCTGGTTACCATCAGAATCAAGTGGTTGAGAGATGGAACCGTTAGATTCAGTCAACGTGGCTACAGAATTCACTGAGGGAACTGAGAATCCCTGCGACACTGTCTGCCTGGCAGATACACCAGTCAATATGCGATCAATAATCGTTTTGAAACGCTTGCTGATGTTCTTCCGTGAAAGTGACTCTCGTAACTCAGCTCCAAATTCAAGCGTTCGTTCACGATATTCATCAGAAAACCAATATTCATGATCGTCGACTGAAGCTACTCGAAACCCTTGTTTGGCTAAATGTCTGACGCTGGAACTGTCTGAGTTCATAGCCAGAGGCAAACCGGATGCGAGGCATTCAATGGCTTTAGTTGGGGGTTTGTGTCTGGCCCGAAAATCAGTTCCCTTGATATCGATGGCACTACTGGCAAGTTCAGCCCACTTAATATGTTTTTCAGGTGTCCAGTTCTCAATGCGAACTGTAGAAGCTCGACTGAACCCTAGTTTGGCCGGAGAGACTGTTATTGATTCCTGATCCAGATTCGTAAGAATCCATAAGTCTCGCGGTAAGGGATTCTGGTTAACCCACTCAATTAAAGGCGAGAGGTTCGAAAAAATACCTGTCCATAGAATCGGCCCTTCTTCTGGCTTGGTGTCCAGGGATCTAGAAATGAATCGAAGGTGATGATCAAGATATTCAACAGGAGCATATGCGTTGAAATATTTTCGGAGCGATTCCGAGTGTGTGATGATCTGTTGGCACTGAAAAAGTCTCTTTCCGTCTTGGTCGATATCACGTACAGATCCGTAGCAATCTACAGGGCAGTAAATAATCGGGATATCTGCAGGTCTTGTCTCCATCAACTGCGGAAAGTCATACTTAACAATAATGGCCAGGTCACATTGGGGAAGAAAGTCAGTAAAGAATTCGATTTCAAAGTTCTTCGACAGTTCCTCTCCCATCTCATTACCGATCCAGTCCCAGGATCCAATACCAGAATAAACAGGACCAATACCAATGTGGGAGCGTAACTCAGTCATTTATATTCCAGACGCTATACATCTCAACTCAGGGAATGCAAACCTGAAAAGAGAATGGAGTATGATTTATTGCGTTAAGAGTGATCAACGAGTTTTGTGTTATAAACTCGAAATTTATTTCCAGGTCAGGATTAAAGGAAACAATAGATCTGCCCACACGTTTATTGTGATTTTATGTTACGTTCCTATACTGTAATATCAAGTTATTATTTTTATTTTAATATACATCAGATGTGATTAAACATGCACTATTGTGGTGTGATCATTTTCTTTGATTTGTGGTCCAAGTGTTGTGTTTACCGCTGAGATGAGGTTGAACTTATCGAGTACTGGAAATCTGACTGTGTTAAAACACAAAAACGATTCGAGACCTCGCTCATTTTGTAATTTGTACGAAGGGTACCAGACAGATTTGAGTTTGAGGGACAATAACTAGTAGCTACAGTGGACAAATCACAGACACAGTTTCAATGAGATTGGAATTACATTGGATTCTATAGATACCATTATGGGGGAGCCTTCAATGAAACACTGACCGAATAGCTGCCTGTTTCACTTCGGGAAACAGATGACGGTAACGACGGCGCATTTCTTCAGTCGTGTGTCCGACGAATTCATCGATCAGCCTTTGGTCGATCGAATTGGATGCGAGATTACTGATGAAGGAATGCCGCAGGCAATGCCATCCTGGAATGACACTCCATTTACTATCTTTCAACACTCTTTTAAAACTGCTGTGTGCCTCGTCACGCGAAATAGCCCGGCCTATTTCAGCATGTTTTCGATTCGATATTTCTTTTACGGCAAACGTGTATTTTCCACCCGGATGCTCACCTTTCCATTCATGCAGCGTTTCATTCAGGAGTGTGGACATTGGAACCCTGCGTGTCGACTCTTGCCCACGGCGACGTTTTTTCTCACGAATTATGAGTACATCATCCCGAATGTCGGTAAGCTGTGATCGCATGAGTTCACTACGGCGGGCTCCTGTATGCGCTGCCGCAACAACCATTGGGTAAAGAAACGTGTGCAATGCATTCTTACGCACATGTTGAATCAATTGATCAATCTCATCTGTTCTCAGATACAAGCATTCCCAGAGCTCGCTTTGCTGTTCCTCAGTTAGATCACCCTGTTCGACCTGGACTGTGATTTCATCGAATGTTTGAAATATAGGTCGTTCGGTTGACTTTGGAAGTTGTACATCCCGAATTGCAGGAATCTCAGACTCATGTTTGCCACGCTTCTTACCCCACTGAAGTACGCGTCGCAATGTCACAAGTTCCTTTTTAATTGTATATGAGCTAACTTTTCCTTTCCGGCGACCATTTTCTCTCCGACGTTTCTTGCTGTAGAGATCAAGAGCGTTCAAATCGATATCTTCGATGAATACATCTTTTCCCAGTATACGGAGTAAGTTATTCCGATGCGTTTTTATTAACGAGATCGTTGATTCTTCCAGAGAATCATCTGGTAAGGAAACAAAAAACGATTCGAAAAGCTCGTGAAGAGAAAGCCGAGTTTCAGAAATAGAATCGCTGTCACTAACATGAGGAGTTGTTAGTTTCCCATCAGACAGCAAAAACGTTGGAATATCGGCGTCCGGTGGCAAAGAAATACGACCACTCTTAACGTCTCGAACGGTCTGTTCAAGATTTGCCAGTAATCGATTGGCTTCTGACTCGTCATCGGTATGAAGCGACCGAGTATACTTCTTGCCACCGAACCGAAACACGACGTTGAAATAGCCAGTGCGGTTCTCAAGTGAGGCCATGAGAGACGATAGCACCTTGCAGGAAAAACATTGTGAAGTCCAGATCAGCCCTTTTGAGGGCGCAGCTTTCAATTTCGAAGGATGAGTGGTCTTGGACCATGATTTAGAATACGTTGGACTTCTGCATGACTGACTCGCCATTCATGTTTCCGTCCATCAACCTCTTTTTCTGCCGTGACACGACCGAGGCGGCACCATTCACGAACTGTAAATTCGGCCCGACCTGTGAGTTCTGCGAGATCCGCTGTGCTATACCATTCCTTCTGAGTTTTTTGTTGGATCAGTTCAGAGAGAAGCGTTTCGATCTTTTCGAGTCGATTCTCAATTTCTGGTACGTTCATCTTCATACCTTTCAAGTTTTAAGAAAGAGGGGACGGTGATCGAAGTTTCAATCACCGTCCAGAAACGAATCTGCCGAAGTTCTAGTCCAGAAAGATTTCGGCTTCAGCCCGTTCGACGTAGCCCTGTGCCATCTGCAGCACGCGAATCGCCTGTGGCAATTCCGCCAGATTAAAGGACGACGTATATTTAACGTCCTCTCCATCCTTATACCGTTTCTGCACGTTGACGCTACGAACTGTAATGGGACCTTCGTCAGTTTCAATTTCATGTCCGAAAACGGAAGCCGTGATGAATCCAATTCGGAACACTTTTTCCGGAGGATTATTACTGTTTCGTTTTGCACTTTTTTTAGCCATTGGTTCAACCTTTCTGTGGAAGGAACAGTTCTGAATTGCCTCTCATAGTTAATCAGCAACCCGTGAGATTCGTTTACCTGTCTACATGGAAAAACATCAAATCGAGCAGACAGACCGCGACCATGACACGAGTTTGCAAAGTGCGCAAGGAGATCGTGAACATTTTCGACAAGAGTTTGGCGGTCGTTTGAAACCGAACAAAGGGTGATGAGCGGGAGAGGATGTTCCGCTCATCGAATGAGATTCAAAAAGTGAATCGATTTCAGCCAGTCAAAATGCCTGGTACATCCACAGATGACACTCGACGAAGTTGTCCAGCCTCCTGCCACAGAGGGCAGGTTTGTTTCCGGAACGATTGAGAGGGCAACCGTTCCGAAATGCTTTGATTCTCACTCCAGTCTCGTTGGATTGAGCAAGCTCTTAGCAACCAACGAAATCCTTCACCGTTGCGATTGCGTCCTTATGCATCATTCTGCTCCTCGGGTTTGCCGCCGTTTTCAATAAATTCCCATGCTTTGATGAGCGCCATTGAAGCGGGCAGTAAATGTTCCGGAAATAGAACGTGCGTTCGCTTTGTCTCATTCCCGTCCCGATAGGAACGGGTGAGACTGACCATCCACGTTTCGCGTGATTGACCGTCGGCAGAAGGAATCTGCTTGGGCCAGACAGCAGCGCTGATGCCGCTGAATTCCACACGACAAATGGGTGGCTGTTTTGATTCCTTAACCTTGTTAGTGGCGTTAGAAACTTTTGCCGGTGTTGTTTTCTTTTCATTTTCCATAATGATGAGGGAGTAAAGAAATTGAAATCCGTCAAATTGACGGGATGAAAGACCTGTCCCAACCAAATACCAAACCAACCCTCTCTGGTCGGTGAAGTTGAAACCGGTCGTTGCATCCAATAAAAGTTGATGAGCGAGGGAGAATCGCCTGCTCATCGAGTTGGATTCCTGATGGGAATCATGGTCAGCTTTAGAAAGCGTCTGGTACGTTCGAAAACGACACTCAACACATCCGCGAGCCTGCATACGGAAGTTGACAACGGCAACTTCCGTATGACACACTGTTCTCACTCCTTCGGAATCGCTTCCGTCATGATGGTCAGACCATCATAAATGCGATTCCTACCACCAAATGCAGAGCCAGGAGGCTCAATTCAAGTCCCATGCCCGGGAGGACACGGGGCTTGTTGGTTTTTCGAGTTGGCTGTGAAGCCCACTCGATGGTCTGAAACAGGTTTCGCCACTTTCCTTCCTGTTTTTTGAACTGGGTTGTCTGCTTCTGAAAACTACTTAGGTCTTCGAGAAGTTTTCGCCTCTGTTCAGTCAACCGATTCCAGTCATTTGCAAGGTCGACCTGGCGGGCGAGCAATTGCATATTGACAAGCGTGGGCTGTTTCCAAAACTGAAACCAATGTGGTTTCGCAATGACAATCGGTGTCCTCATTTTAGAATCGACATCGTGTCGAACTGTGGTTGGTACGTGTTCCATACAATTAGGGGTGAAATGGGGTACAAAAACCGCCCGTAGGCGGACATCGAAAAAGTTCGCTCCCGTAAAACGCTGCCGTGTCAGCGTGTACGAAAGATCTCGAACTTCCTGGATGTATTCAATCCGTTCATGCCGGAATTTATTTTCATGGGAGGCATGCAATGTATTGCTATGCAATTTTGCGTGCTGTCGGCCAAACAAAAACAGCCCGGCATTGCCGGTTCGTAAAAAACAAAACAACATACATGGGAGGGAGTACGACTTATGCTCTTCTGACCAGAGGAAGAAGAGTGGAAAACAATCTGACAGCGGCAGGCATATGGCCGGGAGCTGACGGATGGTTTTCCGGGGGTGTCGGGGGCGATCTAGCCCCGACCTCACAGGTTGACTCGTTACCCCCCTGGAAAGCTGTGAGGTCGGGGCTGGATTGAGCTTGCCGAATGACAGCCACGACACCCGTAAGTCGTTGGTGGGCAAACAAATACACAAACAACCCACAAAACAACCAGCATATGTCGGGGCGGAGACCTGCCCGGAGGCCCCGATATAGGTAAATCGTTCAAGATTTTGAGACTGCCAACGCATTGTCTGTCTCCTCGCTATTTCGAACTAATTCTGATGTGACGGTTGATGATGTCGTTGGCTTGACCAACGGTTGTGGCTCGTCAGCATCCGTCCGATACCAGACCCGTTCATGCAGAAATGTTTTTGGCGTTAATTCTGTCAGTGATGCAAACCGCCAAAAATCCGCGCCTGCTTTTTTATGAAAAGCGCGACGGAGGGCATCACGCCGTTTTACACTCGGTGCAACCATCACTACGGTAAACCGATTGAGAGTTGTTTCCGGGAAATGTTTTCGATGTCGTTGTTGGCGATGGAGTTCCGTATAGCCGGGAGACTTCAATGCCGCGACACGATTGTGACTGTAGTTGTCACGGTCTCGGTCCTGCTCCAGGTAAAAGACACCACGGTGCCCGTCTACTTCCAGCAGAAAACCGGAGTCGGGAGCACAGATGATTTTTTTAGGGGCCGTCTTCAGTTCGGCATACAACCGAATTCGTTGCTTGGGATCGGGGTTCTCCGGATTGAGATATTCCTGCTCATTGCACCAGGCCACCAATTTGACAGGACTTTGGGCAATGGCTTTGTCGAGCAGCATATGTGTGTTGGCCACGGCCAGATAATGATAAAGGTGCATCGGCTGCGCAATGCTGGTCGGCTTCATTAAATACCGATCGTCTTCAAAATGCTCCGCTAAAAACTGGCAACCTTGCTTCGCCAGATGATAGACGGGCGCTGGGGTCTCATCGCGCGGGTTCACGACCAGCATCCGCTGTTTGCTGATATAGCCGTCGTGCAACAGAGCCGAAAGGCGGCGGCGGGAGAGGCGACCATCTCGGTCGGTCGGATAGCACTCCTGCTGCACCATACGGCGATTCATCAAAAAATACCGGGCCAGCTTCTCGAATACCGGAATGTCTCTTGTGGTAATCATCGTCTGTCTACCTCTAACTGGGAAACGGATCATCGCCAGCATCCTGTTCAGGTAATGCCAGGCCCAGATTGTGAATGATTGCTTCCAGTTCCTGTTGACGTTCGGCTAAGACCTGCTGTGGAGAAGGAAATACCTGTGCTAACAGTTCCAAGTAATGTTCCATACGCCGCGCGACAAATCTCGGAGACCAGCGAGCAGGATTTTGTGCCAATGGGAAATGAATCTGCATCGGCTTTCCCGGACCGTAGACAATCGCTTCTCCAATCTGCAGTGATGCCAGCCGGGCCGCATTCATCATCTGGTGTTCTTGTGGCGAATAAAATGTGACGCCGGTCACAACGTCTCTCCAAAGTAGCCGAGGAACCAATGACTGTTTAAAAGTTCTTCCCGTCGTTTTTCCCACAGATTGCGACCAGCTCTGGCTGGTTTGATGAGAGTGTCCCTGCGATCCTCCCGTCGTTGAAGAACGACCATCAGTACGGTTTTCGGATTGCCCTGTTGTAGAAGACCGAGTATCACTGACCGCCTGTCGTATCTGTTGCAATTGTATGTCGTAGGGATTCTGACTGGTCCCCGTTGTTTGTGAGCTTGATTCCGAACGACTGGTGGATGAACCTACCGAATGGCTCTGGGTATCACTCCACTGCTCGGACTCCGTAATACCGTTTGATTCAGAACCTCCCGTCCCCCTGGTTTCCGACTCGCTTTCACTGAAATCCATCAGGGTGACTAAATCATGGCCCGCCTGATACTGCTGCGACTGCACTGTCTGATGCTTCACTCGCTGGGGGTCATAGGTCGGGAATCCGATGATCTCACCAAAAAACTTCGCATCATACGGATGCTTATGGCGAAAGAGAAAATGCAGACCACACTGCCCAATCAGGGCATTCAGTAAACGATCATCCATACGATCCGGAAAAGGATTCGCCCCTTGCGTGGCACAAACCAGACGTAATAAAAACTTGCGGATTTGGCCGGCTGCAGCAGTCAGTTCTGGGCCTGATCCCCTGGCAAAGACAGGAAGCTCATCCAGAAAGGCAAAGTACGGCGTAGGAGTATCACTATTAAAAACATCGTGTAATAACTCGGCCAGAAACAGATTCGCTAATATTTGTTGATCTTCCTCTCGTAAAACGCCCCCCTGTCTGAGATTGACGATCACGATCGCGTTTTTTCGTCGCAGCTGACCAAAATCGAGCACCCCGCTTGTCCGGGAAAGCATGGCTTCGATAATCGGATTGCTGAAGAACCCCAAAATACGATTACGCGTCGATTCAATCTCTTCCCGGATCTCCTGCGGACGACCGGCGGCCAGGTTCTCAAAGAAATGGCGTGCCATGACGTCAGGAACCGCTTGTACCAGAGCGTTGTAGATGTCCGAACCGACATCCAGAAAATGCTTCGCATCCGCCAGCGGTAAACCGAGTTCTGCAAGCGTCTTCAAAATTCTCATTGTCCAGGTAAAGAGCCGGGGGCGACTGTCAAAATCTTCCTCTCCCCAGGCAGAGAGCAGAATTCGACAGACATGGCCGATTTTACTGACCAGCCGAGCGCGGTATTGGATCGGATCACGGGTCGGTTCGACTGCGAGGGGATTGATACAGGTCGTACGTGATGTCTCAGCCGGATCGATATACACGACCCGATTGCGGATCGATGCTTTCTGAGCCATGCACCAACTCAGTATGTCTCTCGGATCAGAACCGTGCGGACTTATGAACAGAAAGCCGTATCCCAAGATCGCCAGGAGCTGCATCAGCACTTTCATCGCATTGCTCTTTCCGAAACCAGAATCGCCGGAGATGAAGATGCCCGCCTGACTCTCAGCAAAGAGCTGTTTCGCCGAGAAAAACGAATGCCGTCTGGTTCGGGATAGTCGGTTCGGTTTGATAGTTCTGGAAAGCCCATTCATGTCTCTTCTCCCCGATTACTAAGCGTCATTTCCATCAAGGATTCCACTAACTGCTGGTCCTGTGCTTCCTGTAATTGCTGCTTCGTATCCGGTTCCAGGTTCGCCTGATTCAGTGCGGCCTTCCGGTCAGCATGCTCCCGTTGTACTCGCTCTAACGTGGCAGAGAAATTTTCCACTGGTCTCCTGGTTCTGTTTTGCAACTGCCGCGAGGCTGCCTGTTCAATATAACTCGCCTCAAAACCGGCAACGCCGAGTGCTTCGACCAGTGTCGTGAGAGAATCGAGCAGAACCTGGGTATCAGTCCCCATCCGCAGACGGCGTACGAAATGTCTGATCAGTTTTGGCCGAAAGCGGCGATACTGCCGTTGCCGCAAAGCCAGTGGAACCTCACTGGCAGCCTCTGCCCGAGAGGCCGCCCGTAGAAAATCAGGCGCCTGCTGCAGCTGCAATAAAGCGACCTGGAGTGCACGATATTTTTGATTGAGCACTTGTTGCCGACGGCGGCGTTCATACATTTGCCGCTGCTGCTGTTGCTGGCGTCCCATTGAGACCGCATCGTTCTGTCGTTGCCATTGGTTCTGCCTGTGAGCAGACTGAATCACGTGATAAAACCGCTTACACAGCCACCAGCCTCCACCAGCCATTATCCCGAGTATCAGAAGTATTTCCATGTGATATTTCCCTCTTAGAAGAAAACATATCTAAAGTACTAACCGCCCCGATTAATTGACGGCCGTTGATTTTTTCTGACGGTCTTGCTCCGTTCGTACCCGAACAGAACCAGAGCTTCCTTCTGCCGAACGCGAAAACGTGATTCCACGATACCTCTTACAATCGGAACAGTAGGCGTTCCCTTTATCCGGATCGCTCAAAGCAATGGAGTTCCAGGCAAACAGCGATCGGCAATTTGCATCGACCCCCAAATGCTTGCGGATCACATCTTTTCCTTTGATGCGAAAATCGGGACGAATGCCGACCTGAATAAATTGCCGATCCCCCAGCTGGTCAATCAATTGGCCAAAGCGATTCTCACAACCTCGGGTAAGAAGGCCCAGGCAGATGTGACCGGCAATGGAGTCGAGCAATTGGATATCGAAAATTGTTGCGCCGTCACTCGGAGGATCGAGCGAACGCCCCTGCTGAGCAGCCTGCTGTTGTGCCTGATAGCGGCCGCTGCAGAGGCAGCGAAAACAGCATTCACGATCTGGATGCCAAAAGACGACTTCGCCTCCCGCCCCGCCCGGATACAGGCCGATCCAGATGGCCGAGGTATTTAGAAGCAGAGCAACCTCATTGCCCCGAGACTGGGCGGCAAAGGAATCGGTCGCAAAAATCAACAGATCACTGTTGCCGAAGGTTTCACGTATTTCCTCATCACTCAGTTTCGTAAAGTCCTCCGGATAACAATCCACAGTCGCTGCGGGATTGATTGCCCAGATCTTATTGGCCACCGCATGCACCTTCGGCATCCCGATATCGGCCGGAGAATGCCCCTGCCGGGCAATGTTCACGTTCTCGATAATATCCGGGTCATCTAGCTTCCAATGTTGCACACCGCATCGAGTGAGATTCTCAATCAACGGCGCAGATCCACCAGCACCGATAATTGTCACTACCTTGGACTGGATGGTTGGAATATCAATCACATCTTTGATTCGCTCAAATTGCATGGTTTCGTGCCTTTCTTTAATGAATTACGTTGTAAATATTGTTTGATGCTCCTGGATGAATCCCGCCAATGTCGTCAGATCAAAATCAAGCGGGGAATCAGGACTTCACGGGGATTACTAGCATCGATTTGGTAGGGGTAGAGCCGACCATCGGCAACAATCGGGAGCATCACTTGTGTTGCTTCCGTGTTCTTAGGATTGGCAAACAGTTTGGCGACATACTCCAGGTCCCCAAACGAAGGGTGCAACGCTCCGGGCGGATGGACGTGGACTACTCCTTTGCAATTCAATCCAACACCTTTTCGATGTTTCAGAGTTCGATTGAGACTTGCGGCATCCAGGGTAAACGAAGAGTACGTCGCTTGACCGTTTTCGTCAGGGACATAGTGGGTTACAAGATCATCCTCTGCCGTCGGCCCCAGTAAGATACCGGCCTTCTCTTTGCGAAAAGGATGCTCAACCAGATCATCCAGAATTTGCTGATAAGCCGACTGTGTCATTTTCAGAACCGGACCGAGACCGGTCACTTTGTGATCTAAAATTACGCCACGGTAGCTTCCTTTATGTTTCTTTCGACGATCAATGAGAGGCTTCGGATTTGGTTGCATCTGGGTTTCCGGATCAGATTTTTCATGAATGATTTCCGATCCGATGGGTAGGCCATTACAACACGCATTTTGCAGCGTATCCAATCTTCTACGCCAAAGACCTGGTAGGTCATCGAGAAATAGGAGTGGGGGACTAAACATGATTATTCTCCGGTTAAATGTGAAACAATAAATGGTAATTAAGGCATGCCGGGGATCGATCATATTGGTGTCGATCCCGGCAATGCTCAGGCACTACAGATAGTCTTTAATAACGGTTACTATCTGCCAGTGTGCAACGTTCCGTCTTCCAGTTCTTCAATGCCATATACAACATATTTCATGACGAAGTCCTTCTTTGAATGTCGTTCCACCTGGTAACCTGTCGTCATCACAACGTTGGAACGAAGCCCGCTGTGGTAACGACCTCAGGAAAACACAGCCGTTAAACGTTTACACGCTTGCGGCCATTGGGGAAAAATCCTGACTGCACATATGAACTATACCCTTCACAAAAGGCCATTCCGATGGCCATCGCTTTTGAAAGCGTACGCGGTTCCTTTCCTTTGGCGACGCAGACTCTCCCATCGGAATACAGATGACAGTCATTCACGTTAGTGCTCTGTGGATTATGCGGATGTTGGGAACAACTGATCTCATACGTCCCATTCCATTTTTGCCTGTACGTGACGGTATAGTTATCACTTCCGTTGACCCGGTAATGTTTGGTAACAGCCATTGTGTTAATGCTCCTTCTTCATAGGAAACCTGTTATAGTGAAACCCGAAAACGGGATTGAACTCGAACGGTAAAATATTATTTCGATGAAACTGAACTCGCTTTCGGGACAAAACCGTTTTTCTTTTCAGTTTGTGACTGACGAAATCGAAGCAGTTTTTGTAGTTCCTGGAAACAAAGAATCGCATGATCGATAGTTCCATCGGCAGACGAAATTTCGACCGCTTCCCCTTCGCGTCCTGCATATTCACACTTCGCTTTTTTGTGGTAACTGTGGATGGTATACATCGTTTATCAGACCTTTCTCGTTTGAGATGGGAACAGTAAAACTATTGGTTTGTTGTAATTTCTTTGATCTTTGACCAGAGCCATTGATGGATCAACACGAAAGGTATTTTGAGCGATGCAGTGGTCACTCCTGAAGCGATGTTGTTCTTCAGCAATCTCCACAAGGGATTTGCCTTTCGTTGAAGGATAATCAGACAATCGGGGGAGTTCCTTTCCGAAAAGCCTGTCGTTAAGGTATGTGTAGGCATCCTGAAAGCCTTGGTACGCATCCTTTATCAGTACGGAAATGTTCATGGCAAGGGCTCCTGACATGGATTGTGCAATCCATTTTCCCTGTGGTGGTCGGGAAATAGTTTCCTGCATGTCCTCGCCCACAAAAATTTGAAGGTGGAGGCAACCAACACCACAGGAACGGCACCAATCAACGTAGCTCCTTCGTAGAGAGCGACACCTAATGTCACACTGGCGTATCCAGCAAACTCCGTCACCGAAGCGGTCACGCCAGTCAGTTTGTTTGTTTGACTGACCATTTATGAACACCCCAGCATCGTGATGGCGATTACGATGAACCAGATGAACGCTCCACCGATGATGGCGAAAATTCCCAGGTCGTCATCAACCTTCTCCCATTTCTCCCACGTTCCGCTGTCGGTCTTTTTCCATTTGTCTGGCATCTGTTTTTCTCCTTTAATGGACGTGACTTTTTTACGTGTTTCACAAAGGTAGTCTTATTACAGCACCGATCTGTCCCGCTCATTCCTCCGGAATCATTACTTCGCAAGAAAATTTGGGATTTCTCATTTTTACCGGGACAAGCGTAGTGGCTCATGCGACTACGTCTGTAGAGACTCCTTCTTGGTCAGATAGAGGATGAACTGTCTTTCGATAGCATTGCGGCGATATACAAATAGAATTTCGGTAAGTTTACTTGACAATTTCCCATATCCTCAGGCAGAGTAGTATCAATCATTTTATTGTTATCCTCCCTGATGTATGGAAAACGACTCCACTTTCGACGACACACCAGAAGTACCGCCAGAACTACATCGGTTGTATGATGATTACCGACGAGCAAAAGGAATTCCGGAACTCGATATCGGCGTAGTTATTGACTACATTGATGGAGCGCTGCCAAATGAAGAAGTGAGGCAGGATGTCCAGTTCTTGATTGAGAACGACATTCGCTGGAAATGTGCATACGAAGAGTTTCGAGAAGTGTGCCATGAAGAGAGAGAGGATGGTTAGCATCAATGTCCAGTGATGATCTTTGCATCGAGCAGCTAACTGCACTGGGACCGGCCCTGTTACGGTATCTTGACGCAACGTGCCCTTCCTACATGGATACTGAAGGCCTTTGTCAGGACGTATTGCTGACCTTGTATGTGAATAGGAGCCAATGGAAGGGCATCGATAGCCTGGAAGCGTGGTCTATAAAAATCGCCAAAAACAAGGTGGTAGATGAACACAGGCGTGAAAGAAAACGAAGAAACTACAAAGATAAATATTCAGAATATCATGCGTTTCGCATTGCTTGCATGAACTCTTGTCAGTCCGATTTCTTTCACGACCTTGCCATCTTCCAATCAGGCCTTGAAGACCAGGAGAAAGAGATCCTTGGACTGTGGGTCGAAGGGGTCTCGTACAGTGAGATTGCACGAAAAACAAATAGTAGCAGCTCTGCAATAGGCAGATGCATCCACAGGATGAAAACAGCACTTGCATCCTTTCTTAGCAAGAACGGGTATGGCAATGAATAACAATTTCGATGACACACCAGAAGTACCGCCAGAACTACTTCGGTTGTACGAAGATTACCGACGAGCAAAAGGAATTCCGGAACTCGATATCGGCGTAGTTATTGACTACATTGACGGAGCGCTGCCAAATGAAGAAGTGAGGCAGGATGTCCAGTTCTTGATTGAGAACGACATTCGCTGGAAACGTGCATACGAAGAGTTTCGGGAGATTGCCGAGGCAACAGCACCTAACGCCCCTCACCCAGAGCAAGCACCACCAAGACGTCAAGGACTTACGGGAAAAGTGCTGCATGCGATTTTTCGCAGTCGCTCGACGATGGGCAAAGACGAGGGGAGTTCCCTGCCTAATCGACCAGTATTTCGTGTGAAGACGCAGCAACGGCAATCAGGGCACATTGCAGCAACTGCCCTCAGTCATAATGAAGGAACACCGGATACTGTGTTGCTGGCAGCAGAAGTGCAGCCAACAGATTGCCTGTGGCACCAAGGAAGTCCACCTGACACGACAGAACCAGCCATGGTAACATTGCTCTGGAAGTCTACCAGAGAAATGCAGGTTCGCCTTGAGGGGTTCCTGGAACCTGGCGAGAAAAGCATCATACATATTGGCTGGCACAGCAGTGACGGCACACGACTTGCCGAGGGAAAGCTAGAGGAAGGAAACGTTGTCAAGCTGGCTGTGCCGGATAATCGCGTGCCTCAACCGAAGGATTACATTCAGATCCAGCATAAATGGAAATCCGAGAAGAGGACGTGGGGTGTTTGTGTTGAGGTACAAGTTCCAGCAGTGGAGGGCGATATGCGATGAGTGTAAGCGAAGCGGTCAAACGCCTGCTAGACACAGAAGAAGGGTGTGCCATCATCCCGGCATTCTGGAAGCAGGCTGTCAAAGAAGCACTTGCTGAGAAACCTGAGTCGTGGGTGGAGCACCACTACACGCATCGTCTTCTCCCTTTAGTAAAATACACCGCACCTTTGCTGGAAGACGACACACAGCATCCCTTCTTTGCACATCTTTGCGAAGAACTGTCCGATGTTGGCGATTGCAAGCGTGCTCGGAAGCAGCTTGGAAGGATTGTCCAGACACAGCAGGACTGGTACGAAAGAGCAGCCGGTGTTTGCGGCCAGAATCCAGCTTTGAGCTTGTACTGTGCTGTGAATGCTTGGGCACATCCCGGTGATGGGGACGACACGAAGAAAGGGAGCCATTTGTGTCCGACTGTTTCGGCATTGATTTCACAGTCACTGACACAGCTTCGTTCTCTCGATATTGGTCTTTCATTCTTATCCGAGTGGCTTGGCATAAAATATGAACAAAAAAATGAGGCAGATTTCCTCGCAAGCGTGACACGCTCTCTTGCAGAAAAGACAGTTGAATGGAGAGTGTGGGCATGTGTAGGTGGCAGCCTATTGGCTATGTGCGAGCATGCAGGCAAAGATGGAGAATTTCTCAAGTCAGAATTGTACTCATGTTGGTGGGAGGAGACGTGGGGACACTGCCAAGCATCTTCTGAAACTGCACAAGATCTAGTTATCCTGACAACCCATCCTCTTGTAGGAAGCGTATTTCTACCTCGTTTTGCAAAGGATATTGCACATTCTCGTATTGTCAATGAATCAAAAAAGGCAGGTACTCCTAGTGATTTTTGGTTACCAAGAGACCAATTAATAGCAGAGAACTTGGAGCAACTGTATTTTGATTGTCCAACTTTTGCAGAGTTGTGCGACAAATGCATTTCGGCAACGAGGGTCACTGAAGTGGCAAACACCTTAGGAATAGTCGTCGAAGACGAAAATGCAATCAACGAGGGAGTGTTTCTTGACTGGGCAAGAACTCTTGATAGCAATCCTACAGGCCGACTCTATTGTGTTGGGTTGTATTGGGCATTGTCCATGGTAATTATTGATCCTCACACAGGACATGCTGCCACAGCCGAGGTTGCTTGGAGAAAAAACTCTGATGTTGCTTATCTCGATGCCGTCGCGTTCGCAATGGCGTCGATGGCGTTGACAGAACTTGGGTATCCCAAAAAAGCCCTCAATCTGTTGAACAAGGAGTTGGGGCTCCCTGTTGATGACATCTCCGCAGAATGTGCCATAACAACAGTTGGCGAGCACTACGGCACTGAAATTCTCCCACCGCTGATTGCGATATTACTAAACGACCCCGTGGCTGTTTACGAACTGCTTGCTTCCTGGGGCAGTGCGTTACAAAAAACGAGCGACAACGGGGGAAGTATTGCCGCTCGATATTTGCTCGACGCATGGCACTTCCGTGTTGTTATCCGGCATCATAGTGACGATAGTGATGTCATCAATATCTATGAAAATGATGACAATGATATAGACAACAGCGATGACATAGACAATATCTCAAAGGTAATGTCCAATGCAGTTACAGAGTTGGCGAAGCGTGAAGGGTGGGACATGGCCGGTGGGCCTATACCTGCAGTACTAGTTAATAGGACAAAGAACATTGGGGCAATATACCACAACGGTAGCCACTGGGTTGCACAAATAAGTTCGCTGGTGCCGAACCATGGGGACACAGCAGTGCCAATTTTAATGGCATGGGAAAAAATCGCGGTTGATTTCTACGACAACGAAGACTCGCTGGTTTCGGACATATCAAGGTCATCCCTACTAGCTCGCTGTAATGGCAATGGAGTAAGCATTCCTATTCCACCAGATGACAATGGTTTTATCCGTGATGAAACATCTTTCTCTCTCGGCATGCTCATGAATAGCCTTCAGGAATACAGTGCACACAGTATCCAAGTCGCAAGTGTGATACTCTACGAACAGCTGCTTTTTGGGATATGTGTTGAAGATTACGAAAGCCAAACAGCATTGCGAGAAAAGATAGCCCGTTCGGAGTTTTGGAGCATCTGTGACAAAGTTGCTGTCCAGCAAATCCGAAAGTTCATGGTGGCTGTTGATAACTCTGATAGCCGAGGCGCTAAATATGCATCGGCTTTGGGAGAAGCGGTCTTACAAGTTGACCCGGTATCAATTAGCACGCAAGATTTGGAGAAGGTGTCGTTGCCCGACTTTTTTACGTCGGGGGCGTTTGCAGATCGGGTACGCTTTGTATGCCAACTGGCAGAATTATGGATCGAGACGGGAGTAAAGCCGAAGATTGCTCCATACTGCCTTCTGGAGAAATACTGGCAAAGCGAAGCAACACTTGCAGGGATGGGGGCGGACTCTTTTCATCGAATGCTTGATTCCGATGTCGCGAGCACGATTATATCTTCGGAAATGCAATCAAACTCGTTCCCTCGTTCAGAATTTGTTATTTCCGGCAATGTCCATTGGGGGGTGGAAAAGTTGCGTATAGTATTATGTCGTTCCATCGCATATGCAGGAGATTCCAGCCGGGCGATTAGGGCAATGGCAGACCTATTGTGTCAAGTACTGCAAGACAAAAAAGGGGGGCATTGCACAGACCGCGTTTCGCAAGAGTCAGGTTTATCGGAAGACCTGATCAGACATGCAGTCTTTTCTTTGGCTGACATGTGTCTTCGTGACAATTGCCCAGATCAAGCAGTCGAAGCATTACAATCTTGGGCGGGTATATCATTTCGCGAGAGCGTTTACGAAATACAGGAAATACTCGAAAGTTCTGTAGAGAAAGCGTTATCACACAAGGAAATGCTTCTGATTGCCCGCACACTTGAAGCAGTGGGGGACAACAAATGTGCTACAAATCTTTTGGAGGCTGCTATGGGAGATAGGGCACATTGCATCGCTCACCGTCCACTTCTTGTCAAATCAGGATCTAGAGAATGGTTGGAAGCACTGCATCTCAGATTGCGTCTGATGTCTCCGATGGATTCTCGTTATCTTGTATTAGCTGAATCAGTCGTGAAATTTGTGCGAGAGCATCGTCATGACGTTTTACGTACTGTCACCCAACGGATAGAGTTCTATGAATCAGTACGTGGACTTATGAATGAGATCAAAAACAAAGGATGGCAGAGGTTTGACTCTCTGGCAGAGAGGGGGATGCATGAAGAAAAGCAGGCATTTGAAAAGACGTTGCTTGAGTGGATTGAACAGTTTGAAAATCGCTTGTTATTGGAACGATTAATAGACAGGCGGGGTCTAATACCTACAGCGATTCCCAACTGGAAACCAAATGCATGGGGCATGAGGAGTCCATGGGATGAAAAGACGTTAAAAGAGGGAGACTTGAATGAATATAGCGTTTGCCTGGGAAGTGTTTGTGTAGATGATACTAGAAAAGATGTAACGCTAAGTAATGGGAATACAATAGCAGAGCAACGGCCGAAGTTATTACAATCAATCATGGATTCTCCAACAACACTTGAGGAGCTGATTCCATCAAATACTGTTTGGATCCGTACCCTTACTGATTCAGATGGAAATATTCGCTGGTGGGCCTGGCGAAAAACATCAGAAGGGGTGTTGGAAAAACTGGTTTCAACAATATGTGATAGTTCCGTTTACAATTCAGATATAACCCAAGATGTCGATACAAACCCTTCTATGCATCTGATGTATGTAGGATATCTCAATGACTTGTTTACAGAGCTAGAATGGAATCGGCATCACGGGTTAGATCTAGAACATGTCGATTTGAACTTGGAGAAAACACTACACGATATCACCAAACTGGTTTTGGCAACGCTTGAAGAAGGCGAATGCGGACATGCTTCCGATATACCTTCGGCAAAAATAGATCTATTAAAAACCAGCCTATTTTCCTTAAAGCATATCAGCCCAATCGTGTGTCGTTTTGGTGTAAATTTATTAGAAGGGTTGGAGCACCGTTTATCTTTACAATCCATCAAAGCAAGCGTGGGTCTGTGGCAATATGTTGTTGCATCATTGCTAGCAACCAATGGACTAGCTACGGAAAATAGCCGGAGAAAAAAATTCGATGAACTCTTGAATGACATCATCTTTATGCTGTCAGAGCATTTTGATCTATCGGAACTCTGGAAACAAACTGAAAGGCAATTTTCCTGGTCAGAAACGGATGTTGTTTTTCAAGTGCAGGGTTCAATGTTCACATTGCCTTTATGTGCGATTGATTTTGGCGGAAAGCCGCTTTTTGAACAGGTCGCTTCAACAAGCACCATATTGAACTTGGCCTTACGCCATGTTACTGAACAGGAGCAACAACAGCAACAAATCGATGTGCCTCGAATACTGTCCGTGCAATGGGAGGAAGAACACAAACGGAGAAACTGTGTAGGACTGCCGATGCTTCATAAAAAACTGCACCAGTTGGCACAAGAATCAAACTGTGAGATATGGACTTTATCTGACGATCCACTGGCAACTCCAGAAAATGTTTCCCATGCAATCTCTAGTGGAAGATTTGGGTATGTTTATATAGGAGCACACGGGCTATTTGAGGAATCTGGAGTCAAGCTTGCTGGAGATGCACACGAAGGGATCTGGAGAGCAAGTGATTGTGATTTTTCTCAAGTTGATGTACTTACCCTTATGTCCTGTAGCGTTGGCCGATTATCACAGAATCCTGGCGAGGATGCACAGGGATTGTGTGCAACCATTGCTGGAAATGGAGGAAGAACAATTGTGGCTGCCAGGTGGAACGTTGCGGACATAGAATCGGCCCATCTCATTTCGGAGTTTGGTCGAGAATTGTCCAAGATCGAAAATAAACACCATCCTTTTATGAGAGCACGTGCATTAAATCAAGCTCGTAAAACAGCGTTGTCACAAGGCGTTTCGATGCATGTTGCAGCAGCCTTCGAATTATACGGTGTAGGGTGATGATTCCGGCTTAGCTAAAACCACACAGTATATTTGCATGCGTCAATGCGAAATCCTCTCCACGATGTTCATCCTCACTTGTCGCTTGCTGGAAAGAGAAGAATGCCAATCGCTGGTGCGTTGATTTTCCGTTGCATTTCAAAGACCGCGGTGTTGCTATCTCATTGGCCAGAGAAAATGGGGTGAATTTCATTTTTAACATTGCTTGCAACAAACTTGAGACATTGTACTCAAACAGTAAGAGGGTGCATCACCATTAGGAATACCCTCCAGTAAGCATCTGACAATGCAATTATGAAAACCGCTGGTGGAGTGTGGGGGAATCGAACCCCGTCCAGAGGCTGACAATCCTTTGGAGATCCAACCGGGTCTCGAACCCCGCTCTCATGAGCGGGGTTTCTTTTTGCCTTTGCTCCCACTTTCAGGCACTATTTATACTCCCTCTATGGCAAAGGAATTTTTCTCATATCCTGAGACCCAGCAACTGTTTCAAACTCTTGAAGAGATCACTCGACGCTCAAAGGTCAGCCGCGCACAAGCATTTGAAGACACCATTCGTGCTTCTGTTGCTGCCCTGGCTGCAGAGACGATGGAGTCGGAGTATTTCGATGCGATTAAGGCTCATACGAAGGGAGAGATAGGGGAGAGGGGAGTCGATCTGATGCCGGTGTTCCTGGCACAGACGATCGATGCCATGAGTCGTACAGACAACGATGTGCTGGGAGATCTTTTCCAAGGAAGTATCAGCTATGGCGAACACAGTCTTTATCTCACACCGCCATCCGTCGCTCAAATGATGGCAAGCATGACAAGTGATGAAACCGAGGATGGTGACGGCCGTGAGACTTTGATATCCGACCCGTGCTGTGGATCGGGAATTCCTCTCATCGAGGCGGGTAAACTCCATCCACAAGCTGAACTTATCGGGCAAGATATTGATGCCAGATGTGCTCGGCTCACAGCTTTAAATCTAGGTTTGCGACAGAAATATGGTTGGGTCATTTGCGGTAATACGTTAACCCGTGAAGTGCAATTTGTATATCGTATTGGTAGTTTCTTTCATGAAGGCGCGCAGGGACGTCGGCGAGGTGTTATTCGTGAAGTCCCACCGGAGCAATGTCCCGTACTTCCCGAATTACAACAACGCATTAAACGATATTTACTCGATACATTGGATGAGGAGTCCTCTCTCGTCCCTGTACCAGAGCAAAGCCTTCCACAGATTATTGAGATTCCCGATTGGGTATTGCGTTTAGAACAATGCTATCTACAACGAGAGCAGTCTGAAGATCGGCAGAAATCACCGATACATATATCTGAAGAAAATCGTGCGGAAAGGGACTCACAAAAGGGGCCAGCGAAGTCACAGAAGCCATCTCCTGGAGATGACGATGATCCTCCCAAGACGCAGCAAACGCTCTTTTAAAGTGTTTCCCTCACAGCAATCGTGCGAAGCCGCTTTTTCTTCAGCATCAGCCAAGGAGCACAGAATGAAAAACAAATCACTTGCGCGATAAGTCAAGATGTGGTTTACTTGCTCTCAATGAGAGATCCCGATTCCAGTAACTTTGGCATTCTTATTTCCTACATTTTGCCCGGGTTCATTGCGATGATTGGTATCAGCTTTCTTTCAGAAACAGTTCGAGTCTGGATTTGGGCGCCCTCAGATCAAAGTGCAACAGTCGGGGGATTCTTATATGTGACTGTATTTTCCTTAGCAGCTGGGCTTACGATTTCAACATTGCGGTGGTTGATCCTAGACCGGGTTCACCATCGCACCGGAATTCCGGAACCGCAACAGAATTTCGGTCGGCTGCAGGAAAACCTGACTGCTTATCAATACCTGGTACTGACTCATTACAACTACTACAAATTTCACAGCAATATGATGATCTCGTTTGCAATTCTCATGGCGTCCCGTCTGTTATGCCATAATACACTCCCGCTCTGGGTAATCATCGGGTTTCTCTTTCTCGAATGGTTATTTTGGCTCGGAGCACGGGATAACTTAAGAAAATATTATTCACAGGGCGAAGTATTACTGAAAGAGAACACTTCTTCGGTCTGCCCGCCCGAGACCTTTCCAGATGAATCTTCATCAAGTAGAGATTGAATATTGGGCCCATCCGGAATAAACTTATGTAATAGGTAGAAAAATAGATTTTTGTCCTAAGGAGACCAATAAATTACTTTGTGGTAAGAAACGCCACAATCACAATTTGAATTGACGCGCGAGCGTCAAGAACTGCTTCACGACAAATCGCCAACCTGGGCTTTAGCCCTTGAACACGAAAGCAGTCACTTGAAGCCGCGCCCCGTATGGGGCGTCGGCCATGTGCTGTTTCGTGTACCCTTTGGCGAGGGTGTCGTGAGTGGCTGTGGTACGGCGCTCCTTTTTTGCGCTTTCGCAACTGAAAACCACAATTGGTTCTTACTCGTGTGTCTGTCTGAATCACCGAAAGTGATGGTCACTTTCGAAATTCCGAGCAGATTTTCTGCTCATTATGTCAGAAGGAGTAGAGTCATGACCAATGGCAAATCACACGATCACAAAACGTCAGAAGGAACAAAGCTGAAAGAACAGGGAGCACAGCAAAAGCCCTCGGCTTCAACCTCTCCAGAGAAAGAGGAGAACCAGCCTCAAAAGTAAGTGAAAACTAAAGAGATAAGGGCGGTGAATCAGCAATGGTTTGCCGCCCGTTTCATTGAAGATGTCATTCGAAAAGGGGAGCCCACTTGCTTGTTATCTGTCCGATTAAACATAACGCGAATTATGATAACCACATCGTTCTTTCTTGGCTTAAAGAAGCCACTTCTATTTCTCACAAGAGAATATTTCTGTCTTCAATATATAAAATCTTTTTTTTAGTCAGATGATGATTTTGTGTCTGAGAAATGCCAACCATTGGAGTGTCTGGATAGAATTGTGAATTGCGTCCCAGTTTGACAACAAAGAGATTTTGTAGTCAGTATGTAAAGCGGATATAGGCATAGGTACTTTCAAGATCCTTTTCTGCCCGACTTGAGAGTTCTACTCGATGGTTCATGATGGGAACAATCGTTCGTAATCACGTGCTGCGTGAAGTACATGCACAATGTAGATATCACTGTCACTCACTTTATAGAAAATGAGGTAATTTCGCTTTACCGGCTTACACCGGAGGCCGGGACTAATATTCTCGACAGAAAAACCAATGTCAGATGATTTCCTGATGAGATCAAACGTGGCATCGATCTGAGCGAGAAGTTTGTCAGCTGCCGTTGGGTTATCGTTTGCGATGTATGACCAGATCGTAGCGAGATCATTCTTCGCCGCCGCAGTGAGAATAATCCTGGCCATCAGCTCGTTTCTGAGGCACGCTGTTTGTGCATTTCAGCCAGAAAGTCGTCCAGACTCCACTCGGCAACATCCCCTGTTTCGATCTGATCCAGGCCGGGTTGTAATCTGCGACGCAGATCTTCTTCCGAATACCCGAACCAATCCAGAACGACATCCGTTCGCATCAGGATAAACGAAGCTCCCTGCACAACACCCTCTCCCTCATCAAGGGCGTGCTGCTGTTCTTCGGTCAGATTGGGAATATCAGATTTCTTCATGCTGCTATTTTATCATTCTGCAGTCGGCAAGTCTACCGCTTTCCTCCGTTCGATCCGGTGTGAAATAGGTGAAACTGGGCTCCTCTTATTGAAAGCCCCTCGGTTCGGAACAAGCCATTGCTTCCAGTTGTTTTTTAAGTCGGGCACGAAACTCGTCAGTAAACGGCGGCAATCCCTCGATCACGCTATTCCGCTCTACGACTTCAAGAATATGCGCATGTCGCTCTGCTGCGTCACACAAATAGGGTGACGCCTCCCGTAATGTCGGTCCTGTTCCGAAGTTGTTCATGCCACTATTATACTATGCTACGGGAATTCTCCAAAATGAGGGCTTGGATTTTTCCTTCAAGCTCCTCAAAACACTGTGAAACGATTACGAAATCAGCCGAAGACAGAGGCAAGAACTTTCGCCGCGAAGTGGCAGCTAATTGATTTTATCTAAATCATCACGCTGCATTGAAAGACGGGCTGCATGGCGAACGGTAAGCACAAACACGATTTGCTCGCGAATGGTAAAAACAATCCGAAACGGCCCGTAAAGGGCCTGGCGGATTTCAGCTTTTACAAACTCGTTCTCGGGAGCCAAACCACAGGCTTCCGGAAAGGTTTCGAGGCAGGTCAGTTTTTCCTCAAGACCAGCTTTCCAGGCACTCGGATCTGCTGGTCCATGTTTGCGGATGTAAGCGTAGGCACCTTTAATATCCGCTTCTGCCCGGCGTGAAAGTTCCACCTGAAAAGTCATGCTTCGTCAAGTTCGGACAGGACATCACGGAATGGACGAGTCCGCCCGGCATCGACGTCAGCCAGCCCTTCGTCTAATGCTTTGAGGGAAGCGGCCAACTCCTCATCCGTACCAACCCCCAACATGTCGCGATAGATCTCAATCGACATAAGGATGTACTTTCGCCCTTCCTCGTCCACTTCCACCAGTCCGTGGTGTTGGTCGAGGGCATTCCGCTGTTCTTCGGTGAGTCGTGGTTTTAGCATGGTGTCAGTATAGCAGGAAGAACAGTGTTTTGTCATCAAGAAAATCAGGTCTTTCACAGGTCAGAAGAATCTGAAGTAAGCCACTAAAAGAGAGGACAATCCTCATATTTTGACAATGCAGCCTTCGAGGCTACCATTGCTTCTAACTGCTGCCTGAGCTGATTTCGGAACGCCTCAGTAAACGGAGGTAGCCCTTCAATGACACTATTTCGTTCTGCAACTTCCAGAATCAACGCATGGCATCGTCACGTAAAATGGTGACGCTTCTCGTAATGTCTTACCTGTTCCAAAGTCTTTCATGCTATTATTATACTACATCACGGGAATCCTTTAGAATGAGACCTTCGTATCCCCCTTTAAAATCCCCAAAATCACCGTAAAAGAGCTACGAAACCAGTCGCCACCAGAGTCCATTTTGGCCATTCTTCCAGCGTTCGTTGCCATATTTCCGCATCCAGCAGTTAGTATCATAAGGTTCCATCTTCAAGAAGTAGGCAAGGTCCGTATAAAACACCTCTACTCCTTTGGCAGCGGTTAGGAAATCGAGAATCAATTGATTTCTAGCTTCGAGATCGGTGTTGGTCAATAAGTCTGCCATCAGTGTTGCAGACTGCCATCGAAATGGAACTCCGTCAAACCGAAGTGAAAGATCGGATAATCTGGTCCTGGATGATCTCCACCGGTTGGGCGTACCGTCTGCGGGATTGCTCACGAACGAATTCGGAACGATCGACAGAGGTCAATTCAGGCTTGATTGTGTTCATTGTGAATGCGGGGCGGCTCATACCATCGATCATCAAGCGAATACAGGCTCGGTATTTAGGGAGGGCAATGAGGTCAGCTGCGTTGACAGGACCAGTCAGCTGTTCAGCCAGGATGTCCGCATCATTGGGGCCTACAGCGAACACTAATAGGCTCCCCACATTCCCAAACACGGCCTGCAGAGTCTGTTGGTCCACCTGATCCAGAAACTGGGTCGCCAGACAGAGGCCCACTTTGTACTTGCGTGCTTCTGAGAGAAATACGGAAAAGCTCGTTGTTGCGATGTGCTGAAATTCGTCACAATACAGATAAAACGGCCTGCGATCCTGTTCCGGAATCGCCGCACGTGTCATGGTCGCCAGTTGCAGTTGAGTCACGAATAAAGAACCAAGAAACGAAGAGGTCCTCTCCCCTAGTTTGCCCTTCGAAAGATTGATGATAATGATCTTTCCTTCATCCATCGCCTTCCGGAAATCGATTCTGCTCTTTGGTTGTGAAACCATATTACGGATTACGGAATTCGTCAGTAATTGCCTTAGCTTGTTCTCGACCGAAGCGAACGGGTCTTCCCCTCTCAGAGAACGCAACTTGGGAAATGTGGTCATCCACCAGTTGCGGACCACTGGGTCTGCCACCCTGACAAGAATGTCCCGGCGAAACGTATCATCAACGGCAAACATTCGCAGCATATCGAGAATCGTACAGTCCCCTGCCAGCATCAAAGCCAGAACCGTGTTCCACAGAATATCCTCCAGACGGGGCGTATGGGTCCCCGTTCCGAAGACTTTCCGAAACGTGCTGACCACTCCATCACAGGCAACATCCACCATAAACGGGGGGACATCCAGCGGATTGATACTGACGGGAAACGCCAGATCACTCGGATCGATCAGGATGACATCGTTGGTCCTCTGGCTCGGCACGGCTGCCAGGACTGCTTCGGCCAGATCCCCGTGTGGATCTACGACAGCCAATCCCTCTCCTGAATTCATGTCGGAAAGAATGGCATTTTGCAGAACGGTGGATTTCCCATTGCCTGTTTTTCCGACGATAAAAATGTGACGAAACCGATCTTCTGCACGAATTCCGAATCGTTCATTCTGATCCTGAAAGGCCACTTTCCCCAGTTCGCAAACCCTGGAACTCAAAGATTCCCTTTCCTTGAGGGGTAATTCCACAGGCGGTTCCAGCCGCCGTGAATGGGTCGCCATGCGAGAAACATCACGTACCGAACTGGTGGGCAGATGCCACATGGTTGCCAGTTCTTCATCAGACAGCAGAAACCCCGGTCGCTTGAAATCCGTTTCGGACGGTCTGATTTTCGCAGGCTGAAACGCACCGAAACGGGGTTCCGTAAACTTGTTCAACACAGCCGCCAGTTCGTGCAGTTTATAGAGTGCAGCCTGCTGCTGGTCCTGTGGTGCCTGAGCAATCAGTTTCAATCGGACTTCAAACAGATGCTGACCCAGCTTGACGGACGCAGCCTGCGAATCTTTCTCGCTATCGTGCATCCGGGACGAAGTTTTGCTCAGTTCGTCATCAAAACTGAACCGTGATTCTTCAGTTCGCACCAACAAGCGAACAAGAATCGCTGCACAAACTCGCTGCCAGCGTTGGGGGCTACTGGCATAGAAAGCATATTGACGGGCCAGCGAACGATGGCTTCGAAAAAAGGGAGTTGCTAAACGTTCCAGGACGGACTGCGCCTGTCTGCACCGTCGAGAAGGGGCAGGAATCACTTCGATTTCGATTCTTGCCTGGATCTCAGAGTCCCCCGCTGACACGGCCTGTAAGATCCCACCGATGGGGTCATCCACTTCGTTGTGAATCCCATCTTCAAACTGCTGGTAACGTAAGATCGGAAAGAGATCAGGACGCAAATGGAGTGACATGACCCAGGTCTGAAATCCAGCGGGACAATCCAGAGTATTGTCATTCAGCACTTCAATGGAACAATCCGGATACTTGGCGTGAAACTGACTTTGAATGAGCCGGTGTAAAAGCCCCGGAAATCGACAAAATAAGCCGACTTGTCTGGCGTGTTGTCCAATGATGAAAGAAACAGACTGCTTTCGTGACGTGGCATGATGAATGGCGGCCAGAATCGACCGCATGTGCCGTGGTCCCCGTTCGTTGGTGGGCGTATCACTGATCGAAATCAACATGTTGGTCGATAGACTACAGTATCAATGCGGAGTTGTCCTTATCAAACCAAATAAGACGCTTCACCAGAAATATTTCTTGAACCGTTCAGAACAAAGCCGCTTCGCGACATACAAAGGACCCGCGTCAGAAGTTGCATGTTTCCTCGGCGGGCTTTGCCTCGTTGTGGCTTGCAATCTGCTCGGGGGTGGCTGACCAGTCCGAGCAGGAGTGGCGAGTTTGATAAAAACTCAGCACCATCGGAGCAACGAGCCTGCCAACAGGAGCCACACGTTATCACAGTGCCTTCGGTCTTTCCAGAAAGGGTGAAGAAACCGGAAACTGCCGTGACTGTGATCGCAACAGGGGAATGTTCACATTCTGGGGCGAATGAAAACAGGGACGAAAAAATGCATCGGGATGTGCCAGATAGTCATCCAGCCACACCACATAAAACGGCGCTAAGGATTGTTCAGATATTTTGTATTGCCCGGCAGCATCAATAATATGCTGCAACCGATCTGGTGAACCGGTAATCGCAAAGAGGACCCGATACGGTTGAGGCATGACAACCATATCGACCAGATAGCGTCCCATTTTATTCGAAATACTGTCTGCACTTTTATACGACAGCACCGATTCAGTACTGTTATCCAATTCCACACAATAAGAGAACTGTGTTCCATTCGGCAAAGCGAGGGTAAATCGAGCATCCGGCCAGAGCGGGCGTTCTCCGCAATCAATGCGAAACGTGTTTTCCGGATGAAAATCAATGACCTTGATTCCCCGATGATAGGCGGCAACATAGGTCTGCACGATAAACTGCGACAATGCCCGTTGATGTCGATGCCGTCCGGGACTGATTTCGTGAAAGAACCGTTTTGTGGGCGGCTCAATCTGGTCGTCCTGCATCACCGTGCGATAACCGGCCAATGTCAGTTTGTAATACAGCCGAGCACCACCTGGGCCAGTCGTGGCATAGCGCCACGAATGTAACTGACCTACGGTGGTCAGGTCTTTCATACGCTCCTGCACCCGCCGCAAACTCAAAAATGGTTGTGACCAAGTCTGACTCAGTTTGAGAATCTCTTCTGCCGTCAAAGGGCAACGAGCCAACGCAGCCAGGATGTCATCATCACGTGCTGTTTTTTGCCAACGTAGTTTCGTGAGTGATTTGGTTGTCATACGTTGGCGACCAGAGTAACATTTTCTCTCTCACATTGCTGACACTCTCACTTGCATGGCACACAGAAATCGTGGCTACATTGACGTTGATTCCCTGCAGCAGGAACTGATTGCTGACGGTGATATCGTTGAACGCATCGCCAGTTTCTACAACGTTTCCTTACCTGAACTGCATAAAACGCAGAACGAAACGCGACTCGCTTGTATCTTCGCCTGCGGCAAAGAACAGGAAACCGGTGACCGTGCCATTTCGATCAAAATCAAACAGGACGGAGCCGTGTTTCGCTGTTTTCAATACGGCTGCACGGTCCGAGGAAACCTGCTCAATCTGATGTATCTGATGAAACACAATTCAGAACCAGCAGATGGAAAACTGAAAGGGCGAGACTTCAAGGAAATCGCTGCAGACCTGCAAGCACTCGTTGCAGGACGACCACCGGAAAAGAATGTTGGAACAGTATCAACGTCCCAATCCTCCACAACGGAATCGATGAATGACAAATCCCCTCTCATCAACATCCCCTTGAAAGACTCTGAAAACGAACGTGCCCGTGAACTGATCAATCTCAATGAACAGTTCATAACCGATGTCGCGGAAATGTCTCCCCAAGCAGCCGCCTATGTGCGGAAACGTCCCTTTATGACTCCGGAAATCATGAAGAAGTTTCACTGTGGCTACCTTCCTAGTAACGCAAAGGGACTGCTGCGCGGCCATTTCGTTTACGGATATCCTGATGCAGACGGAAATGTTTTGACCTGGTTTGGTCGCAATCTGAACTACGAAGACCAACACAAAAAATGGCAACGCTCTGGAGACAGTTCCAAAGAGCCGCACAAATTTAAATTCGTCAAAGGTTTTCATCGGGGGCAAGAACTTTATGGTGAACCACAATTCCACGAACTCTCCACGCCCGAACAACTCCAGCAAACCGGCATCATTCTCGTCGAAGGACCGAATGATGTGATCAACCTGCATACGCTCGGCGTTCCAGCTTTGGCAGTTTGCAGTAATACTGTCACTGAAACACAGGCTGGTAAGTTAGCAACCTTGGTTAACGAAATTCTCGGTGGTCATGTCTCAGTCATGTTCGACCTTGACCAAGAAGGTCAAAACGGTGCAAAACAAACAATACTGGAATTAGCAAAACGTTGCCGTGTGAGACTTGCTTGGTCTAACGATCTTGTTGATGGTCGATTCAATGGTCGGCAACCGGAATTGGTGACATCCGAAGATTGGGATACGACAATTCTTCCAGCCTTGATGCATGCTTCATAAACATGCTTTCTTACGGTAATTCAGTATTTTGATATCGCTGACGGGAATTCAATATAAGATATATGCAACTTATAAGATATTACGCTGAGATAATTGCTTAAAAAACGCAATTCGAAACTGTGCGGGCTACGATCGAAGATCGTATTTGGTACATTGAACTAATGAAAAAAAACGAACGTTTTACGGGATGTTAGAAATTGTTCATGTGCCGGATAGTTCTGTAAATATGGGTTGGCTGAATATTTTGACCTTACAGGGTCGCACTGTCTGAATAATATACTTACGCTTTCAAGATGAACCAAAACTCTTGATTAAAGACCTATAGTAACATACTTCAATATTTCTAGAGGTCATCTCAAAACCGTTTTAATAGTGTAAATAGACATCCGAGTATAACAAAGCTTTCGTAGAGATAATCATGGTATTCCCAGCGTGTGACAATCCGGCGGTAGTTGTGCAGCCAGGCGATGGTTCGCTCGACGATCCAGCGCCGTTTGTACCGCCTGAGTTTGCGGCCATCCTGTTTTACAGGCCTCACACGGCCTTTGCGATGCGGACAAATCAAATCGATTCCCTGCTCACAAAGACGATCACGCAATCCGTCCGAATCGGCCGCCTTGTCATAGACCAGACGCTCGGTTTGTCGATTTTGCATTGTCGTTTTTTCAAGCAATGGCTCGATCAAAATCACTTCATTGCGACTGGCCGAAGCTGTGTCGATCGCCATAGGGGTTCCATGACGATCCACCTGAATCATCACTTTAGTTCCTTTGCCACGACGAGTCGGGCCAACTCTTCTACCCCTTTTTTTGCCGAAGCAAATGTGCCATCAGCAAAGGTTTCAGAGAAATCAATTTGGCCGGCATCATCCATTCGTTCTAAGATGATTTGCCAGGCAGCTATGAGCCGCCCTTCGATTGTCCATTGTTGGAAACGGCGATGGCAGGTTGCTTTAGAGGGATATGCTTTGGGTAAATCCTTCCATCGGGCTCCCGTGACCAGTACCCATAAGATTCCTTCGAGGCAGTCACGAGGATGGACCTTGGGACGCCCCCTTTTTCCGCAGGAGGCTTCCAGGGAAACAGGTCTGCCAGCAAATTCCATTGTTTATCGGTTAAAACGACCGGGCGATCCGTCCTGGACACCGAGTTTGTGGAAGACCGATGTCGTTTCGGCCACCAAACCAGTGTCAGATACATGAGAGGTTCTCCTTTCCGGGGAACATTACATGCAAACGTCACGCCAAACAGTTCACCTTTTTTGACCTTTTGAGACTGCTTCTAGTTAAAATTCAGCCGAATAAATTATTCCTATGTCGTCACAGTATCTCTGAATACATCGAATTGTTCTAAAATCAGGGAACCTAAACACCATGACGGTGTCAAGGATGGTTTCATGCAAGAGCATCCTTGATCACTTCTCCATGCACAAACATAAGACGACGTTCAAGACCGTTGTGGTAATAGGTTAATTTTTCATGGTCGAGTCCAAGCAGGTGCAAGATCGTTGCGTTGAAATCATAAACAGATGTGGGATTAATAGCCGTTTTAAATCCGAATTCGTCACTCTGGCCATAACTGAAACCTTTCTTGACTCCCGCTCCGACCATAAAGCATGTGAAGGCATCAGGATTGTGATCTCGCCCAGCTCAGTTGTCCAGCAGAAAAGGCATGCGACCAAATTCAGTACACCAGACAACGAGCGTCTCTTCCAGCAAGCCACGTTGTTTGAGGCCTTGTATCAGAGCAGCAGGCGCTTGACTGCCTGCTGCTTCTGACGTGTTGTGCTTTTGCCTTTGTCGATCAAATGACAATTCAGACATTCGATAGACATTCGGAAAACCTCCCCTCAGTGATTAGTGAATTCACACTCCCCCGGATTCATCAGCTTGTTGAGATTGTCGCTCGGACAACTTTTCCGCTGGGCCGAAGCGGACGGCGTCGTCATGTTCCGACAATGGGACAAAACGGTCCCAACCGACGAGTTCCACCTCTACCCCTTTGAGCTTGTACTCCTGGACGTAGTGGAGGATCGTTTCGACCGACGTGTGGTCTATGACGTTCGATAGCGGAGCAAAATGCAGCCGTAGCGTCTTTGTGTTGTCGTGAACGGACTGCATCTCACGAATGACGTGAAGCAGATTGAAGCAGTGCAACGGCCGATCAAACGTGAGTTCGCACACGCCGTTCTGGAATTCGCGGTTCCCGACCGGATTTCGAAAGAGGCCCAGAAAATGCGAAAAGAAACCGCGCTTGCCATTGATTCCGCTGATGCGGTTTGCCAGGCGGATTAACGACATGTTGATCAGCAGCTTCACAAACACACCAACCGCAATTCCGATCAACAAATCTGTTGAAACCGTGACGACGATAGTCAGCAGAAACACACCGAGCTGCTCGGGCCCGATATTGGAGATGTGCTTCCAAACTTTTGGGCCGCAGAGCTTCCAGCCAATAAAGATCAAGATCGCCGCCAGGACAGCCAGTGGAACTTGATTGATCAGCCCACGGCCAAGGCTCATGAAGACGATTAACGTGACTGCGTTGAAAAAGTTAGCCCACAGTGTACGGCCACCGCCGATGATGTTCGCAGTGCTTTTTACGATACCTGGAATGATCGTCAGTCCGCCCACAATGCTCGATGCTGTGTTACAGATTCCCATCGACTGCAGTGTCTGGTCTGGATCGGAACGGCGTTTGTAAGGATCTAGCTTGTCGACCGCCATGATTGTAGCGAGAGACTCGGTGGCATCGATTAGAATCAGGACCAAGACAAGGTAGCCCAGTGCAGTCCAGGTGCTCGGGGCAAAGATGATCCGACCGAAGTCTGGCATCTGCATACCGTTCTGCAGCGGATTCTCGGGGATCTGTATGCAGTACATCGGATCGATGCCAAAGGTCAACTGTGCCGTGATCGCCCCACCGATAAAAACCCAAACCGGAGGAGGCACGACCTTAAAGAGTTTGAACGGCAATGCGTTCAGGATGAACAGTGCGGCCGTGCAACTGAGCCCCGTGGCCAGCACCGCTCCATTGGCCTCCGAGAACCTGCGTGGTGCTTCAGCCAGGATCTCCCAGAACTCGTGTGCCTCGAACGTAGTACCCAGCAATAGCGGCAGCTGTTTTACGATGATCAGCATACCAATGGCTGCCAGCATACCTTCAATAGCGGCTGCCGGAAAGATTGCCGATAACCGGGCAACTTTGAATCTCGCCAGAATCGTCTGAAGCACGCCGGCGATTGCGATCGCAACGAGCACGAGTGGATAGCCGATCTCAAGTAACTCGGCTGTTGATTTCCCGGCTGCAACATCTTTACCTACCTCAGCGGTAGCCAACGCGATAATTCCACTGAAGAGTGCCGGAGCCAATCCAGCTGCTGGGCCACTGATCGTGACATACGAACCACCAGCAATCGGCAGGATAAAGCCAGCGATGATCGAAGAAATCACTCCGCACACGGGCGGAGCACCCGACGTAATCGCGATTCCCATTGAAAATGGTAGCGAAATCATCGCTACCATGATCCCCGATCGAAGATCGTAGATCCAGTGCTTCAGACCAGGCAGGCCGTTTTTAGGTTTGCCGGTCAGGGAATTGGTTGATGCACTGTTGCCAGACTCCGTGATCGTTGCTGGGTTAAACCCATCGGTTGTCGTACTAATTGTTTGATCGGACATCGAATTTCCTGCTGATGGTGTTGATATTGAAGTTGAGATCAGGAACTGGATCACACAATTCGCAAACACTCACGGAGAGCAATTGCTGTGGATGACCAACACCCGTGGAGAAAACGGCGGAACGTCAAGCCGTTTGAAAAGGGGTGCGCGAACTTCACTACCTAGCAGAACTCAGTTAGAGCTTGCCAGTACGGGACATCGCAGCACGGGTATCAGCAGAGAGGAGGTCCACGTTCGAGATGAATGGAGACAAGAACCAAGCTCATGCTGGCCGCCGACTCGTGAGCAATACCTTCCTGGTGTTCCGGAGATTGTACCTTCGGCCCACAACAAAGCCGAGCAAACAGCTTCGGCAACTCGTCAAGTTCAACCTCCTCACCGTCGCTCTCGAACTCGCTGGACTTCGCTTGCACCAGGAACGTGTTCACTGTGCCGATTAACTGCGATGCGACAACCAAACCGACCACCAGAAAGGCGAGCAGCCAGTGACATCGACGAATTATTGCGACTGTACCAACCATGTTCGGGATTTTACGCGATTCTCTGTTTTACGTCAACTGACAATCATTTTAGGCAGCAGAGTATCAATCGACTTCAGCAGCTTGCGTTTGACTCTTGCTTGCGAATGTGCGTCTGGTTCCTTCTAACAGGCATCGCAGCACAAGAAACTAGTTCATCCCCAATTCATAATTTTGTTTTGCTTGGTCTGAAATTAGATGCGAAGAAACCGCTATGACATGCCCTAAAACCTCCCATTTCGCTAACACGTTATTTCAGTAAGATGTGATGGAGTCCGATTGGGAATGAAACGAAGCCAAAGCAAACAACACAAGCGATTCATCAAGTTCTGTTTGCGAAACTCATCAAATACGATACATCAAACAAAAACGAACGATTTCTAGGAAGAATCCGAATTGCACTGAGCTGAACATTACTCCTGCTATCTTATCTGACGGACTCAGTCCGAAAAACCTTGGACAACTTGGCAGCAGTCATTTTTCTTCTGTTTCTGGCACTTCCTCAGAGCGGAATTCAAAACTTTTTGCACGTGTTGAAGGTCTTTTAGCCGTGTTTTAATATCTGCAAGTCGCTCTTCAATTAATCCTTGGACGCTCCCACACGTTGGTGTGTTACCAGAATCGTCCGACAACAGAGCTCTCACGTCGTCTAGCGTGAAGCCCGTTGCCTGAGCAGCACGGATAAATCTCAGTTTTTTCAATGATTCGTTACTGTATAGCCGGTAGTTCCCGTGGCTGCGATCCTCGGGTTCGACAAGCCCTATGCGTTCGTAATACCGTAATGTTGTCGTCGGAATCTCAGCAACTTTTGCCAATTGGCTGATTGTGTATTGGCCGTCCATTGTCATTCCCAAAACTTGGTCGAATGCGAAATTACCGATTTCTATGAAATCGGCTTGACATTGTACTCAGGTGCAACCTCTATAATAATCAAAGAATGAGCATCCGACAAGAAACCATCTCAACGAATTGAAAAAGGTATATCTTCCATGGCCACGGATACGACGGCAAAGAAGAGACTTACGTGCCCATCCTGTGAACAGAAAGCAAAACGCGTGAGCACCGTCACTCTTGGAGCATTACTTGTTGAGGAATGTGCCAGTCAGTTTGTAAAGGACGGCAATGATCGTTGTGACATTGATGGCTGCAATCCACTCGCTGGAGATACTGGATGGCGGTTCTGTGAGTCTAAGGCCTGTGATGTCGTGTACTTCTCCGAAGAAGGCAACACGATGTTCACAGGATCGCAACTCAAAGTTCTGGTAGGTATCAAGGAAACGGAAGGCGAAAGACCGCTGTGCTACTGTTTCGGCCATTCCGTCGACAGCATTAAGGGCGAGCTTCGGTCGAAAGGACAATCTAGTGCCCTTGAAGACATCCGAGCCAAGATGAAAGACCCCGGATGCCGATGCGAGAACGAGAATCCATCCGGCTCCTGCTGTCTCGGTAACGTGAAGAAAGGGATTAAGGTTGCACAAGAAGAGCTAAGGTTGGCCGATTCTGACATTCAGATGTCAACTCCTGCCAAGTCATCCACTGGCAAGGGTGAGAAGATTGCCAAGATCGGAACCATCGTCTCTGCCATTATGGCGTCGAGTTGTTGTTGGTTGCCCTTGGTTTTGTTGACTGTCGGTGTTTCTGGTGCCGGGATCGCTTCGACAATGGAAGCTTATCGCCCGACGTTCATGGTGGTCACATTTGGCTTTCTGGGAGCAGCGTTTTACTTCACATATCGGCCAAAGAACGCTGTTGTCGCTGGCAGGCACGATTGTTGCTCCACCGAAGCAGCCGTCGAGAACGACTGTTGTGTGTCTGCGTCAAAAAGCCGATTCAGCATGATGACGCTCAACAAAGCCATGCTATGGCTGGTCACTATCATGGCGGTCGCCTTCCTGTTTTTTCCAAGCTACGTCGGAGCGATCATCGGTGGCAGTGATGGCAAGGCCGTTACTGAGAACATGAACCGAGCAGTTATCAAAGTTGAAGGGATGGCCTGTGAAGGCTGTTCGGCCCTTGTTGCCGAGGCAATTCATACCGTGCCGGGTGTTCTAGCCGTAAAAGTTGACTACGAAAAAGGTGAGACCGTTGTCGGCACAAAACTTGATCAGCCCGTACCGATAAAGGAGATTAGGGCTGCTTTGGAGAAGGCAGGATTCAGTGGAGCCTTCGTTCGTGGACAGACTGAGCATTAAGAGCAAGCCGACGGTACTTAGGTATCTACTTACACTTAGTGTTTTAGCCGTGACATGAGCGGTCAGTGCAGTCTATACTGTCCGAGCTTGCCGGTGCCCAGTCCTTGACCATCGATCCCGAGCCCCGTGAGGCTGTGGTGAGGTAACTGAGAATCCGAAGAATCGACCCATTTTGCGGACTCAATATGTGTGCGTGGAAGCCATGCGTATTCGCGGATTCATAGCAAACCAAAAAACTTTGGTCAGAACGGCTCCTGGAGTGTCCGATCAAATGAACCATAAAACAAACGAAAAACAGCTTGAAACTGATAGGTAAAACATCTCGATTTTTTATTACACGCTTCATGGCTCGCGGATGGTTGATTTGTTGTCATACTCTTTGTGTTGAGAGACAGAAGCTGAATTGTCATCCTAATGAGCTCAGAATTTCCGAAGCTTAATGAGTGAATCAGTATTCCCCATCGAAGTGTCCAGATTTTTCACTTGACAAGATACTAAAAGATTAGTAGAAATGTGACTTCTTAATGAAATGGAAAGAGATGAAAAGGATTTCTACTCATGCATAATGGGCTGACCGGCATCAGCGAATGTTCGCAACGCCAGCAGTTGAAATGTTTTAGTCTTCATGGATTTAAACCTCTCAAAAATCTGTCTCGATCTCGGCAGTTACGTCGTGGCTTTACGATTCTTGAATTACTTGTAACCTTTGGGGTGATCGGCACTCTTATGGGCCTGATCCTGCCTGCTGTCGGCTCTGCCCGAGAAGTTGCACGGCAATTACAGTGCAAAAATCAGCTCAAGCAAATTGGTCTCGCGCTCCATTCTTATCACGACACCAATAATTGCCTGCCATCTGGCTGGCAATGGGAGGCATCGAGGCAATCTGCTTATAGCTGGGCCGTGACGCTGCTACCTTATTTAGAACAACGAGCAATCTATGATCAGGTTAATCGCAATCAGATTCTCAGTCACCCATTAAATCAGTCTGCTCGAAGCACTTCTATTGTAAACTTTCTGTGCCCGTCAGATATCATTGATCCGACATTTATGCTTTATGAAGAGAATAAATTAACTGAGACCCTGACACCTCTTTTCGAGCTTCCTACTGCGAACTATTTTGGAGTATTCGGAACGATCGAGCCCGATGATAGTATTCCTGCTCCGCTTGGAGATGGTACGTTCCTTGAATTCAGACTGGTTCGCTTTGCCGACCTACAGCGTGGTTTAAGCAACACCATCATTGTGGGAGAACGAACGATGGCAAAAGTACCATCAACGTGGCTGGGCGTAGACTCCTCTGGCGAAGACGCTGCCTGCCGACTCGTTGGAATGGCAATGACTACTCCTAACTGCAATATCTGTGACGAGTGTGAATTTTCCAGTCGCCATCCAGGTGGTGCTAATTTCTTATGGGGCGATGGTCGGGTTCGGATTGTCTCGGAAAACATTGATTCTTCTACTTACCAGGGAATGGCTCGTAGGTTAACAGAATTTTGATAGTGAAGCTTCCTCATATCCCTAATAAATATAGTTCTCTTTTTTAAATTCAATGACAACAATAGTTTTTTATTAATCCATTCGCGTGGAAGGAATTATATATGCCTAAATTTCATCTGACCAATTGCGAACTTGAAGTAATGGATGTTGTATGGCGGAAAAAACGCGTCACTGTGCAGGATGTCGTCGATACTCTCGAACGCCCACTGGCTTATACAACCGTCATGACAACGCTGAAGATACTGGATGAGACACGCGGAGTTGTCCGACGGATGAAGGAAGGTCGCGCCTATGTCTATGAGCCAGCGGTTTCACGCGAAAAAATTAGCCGCAGCATGGCCGACGACTTCACTCAGCGGCTGTTCGGCGGATCGGTGAAGTCGCTTGTGCTCAGCCTCGTCGAAAGCGACTCAATGTCGCGGTCGGACATCAAAGAATTGAAACAGGCAATTCAATCCTTGGAGAAAGACTCATGACATCAACACAATTCCTTGAATTGGCTGTTTCACTCTCAGTGCAAGTTGCACTGGTTATTATCGTTGCCCATTGGTTAGGACGGCTCGTAAATAGCGAACGGATGCAGTGTCGATTATGGACCGTCTGTTATGTGGTTCTACTTTCGCTGATCGGAGCTGCCCTATTGTTACCCCATCCGAGATTATTTCAACCTTGGGATTCGATTGGTGCGCAGCACACAACAACGCTTGTAACCATAGAAATGCAGTTAGGACAAATATTATTCTTTGTTTGGCTTGCCGGAGCCAGTGTTTCCTTGATGGTATTTTTCTTTCGCTCTTTTCAAGTCAATCGCTTTCTCAATACTTGCCAACCTCTTGATCTCGACGAATTTGTTTCTGAAGAGAATCAACTCGACATTCCTGAACTGACATCCTTTCCATCGAAACAAAGACTTCGATTATTAACAAGTACGAGGTTGACGACTCCATTTTGCTCCCAGTTCCACTATCCTTACATTGTAGTACCGGAATATCTGCTCGGATTTGATCGTCAGAAATTAAACTTCATCATCCGGCATGAATTAGAGCATCTCAAAACCGGACATCCGTTGCAATTATTTCTACAGCGTGTAGTTGAAGTGATTTTTTGGTTTCATCCAATGGTTTGGTGGGCATCGCAGCAGTCTTCCATTAGTCGGGAATTCGCCTGTGATGAGGCGGCAATTGATTCACCATCAGATATCGTCATGTATTTGCAAACATTACTTACAATCATGGAATACAGTGCATCGCAAGCGGAAGAGACACCCACATCACTGGCATTTGGAAGAGGAAAGAGCATCGTTGCCAAACGCGCTCGCCGCCTCACCCAAATTGCCAAGAGAAAAAAAATCGATCGTCGAGCCCGAATTTTGGGTCCGGCGGCGTGTTTCAGCCTTGTGATGTTGGCAACCTTGATTGGATTTTTGTGGCTACCAATTGATGTGCTTGCATCGTCTCGTACTAATTGGTCGCCTTGGCCAACTTGGTCTGCAAGCATTTTACATGACTTTGATATTCCCGCTCGTGACTTCGAAGTTTTCGACCACCGAATTGAACTGCACGAACTGTTGGAACATCAGACACCTGAGAGTATCGATGACGACTAGTTGAATGAAAATTCAAATACCCATTTTTTTGATCGCAATTACTAATATCTTAGGAGGTGGGCTTCTTGTGATGCAAAGCACAAACACAAAATCCAGTACAGATATTCGAGTTAGTGAATCGACTTGGCTGACAGGGTTGAGCATCATCGGAATATCCCTTGTTTATAGAAGTATTAACTGGCGTAGTTTGAAAGGTCGGGAAATTTAGATTCTTTGAATCCCTTTTTTTACTACGGACTAAGACACCTCTTTATTCGTTTGAAGTGACGCTTTGCTACCCTATCTGTCCGCTGGCAATCATTTATCTGACAGTATTACACCAAACATGAGACTTTTCGAAAAAGGAATTTCGATACATGTCAAAAAAATTATTACCATCAAACATGCTTTCAGGATTATCCAATCCGGGTCCAAATGCATCGGGCGAATTATCAGAAGGCGCTTTGAAGGAACATTCAGGCTTCGTTTATACCGTAGGGAACTGGTATTCCGTATTATCTGAATGGTCGGGTCGGTATTTCGTGATTGCCATTATTTTTGCAATTACTCTTTCGTATCTGTTGCTTTTGCGAACCATCATGGTGGTGACCTATGCAAACTTTGACAAACTCTCTTTCGGGGATAGTCTCAGTTTGTTTTCAGTGGGATTGCAGTTTGATGTACTCGTTGCGCTTTGCTTTGTGGTGCCTCAGTTATTTCATATCACCATCTTTTCGAACCGCAGAGTCAGGGGGAAAACGAGTCGCCTGTTGCTGGACGGGGCATGGATCATTGCCTTTTTGTTTCTGCCATTTATATGTATTGCTGAATTCATTTTTTTCGATGAGTTTCAATCACGGCTGAATTACATTGCCTTTGAATATATAGTCTACCCTACCGAAGTGTGCTGCAACATCTGGGAGTCATATCCACTCATTGACCTGATAGCCATTGTTGGTGCTTGTGGAGGAAGTCTCTGGTTTCTATTGCGGAAGAATTTCCATAAGAGGATCGCAACACCAATGCCCTGGAAACGGCGTTATGGATTTTTGGTAAGTTGCCTCACTGGAATTATGATCTTATGGTCCACTATTGGAGCAGACAGTCGCCAGATCTCTCGCGACCGTGTTGCAAATGAATGTACGTGGAATGGTTTATACAGTTTTGTGTACTACGCCTGGACCTGTCGATTCGATTTCAAAGAAAACTATGTCACAATTGAAAGTTCTGAAGTTGACCAACGTTTGAGACAGCAGATAGTAGGGGATCATGACGAACTGAATAAAGGATCGAATAATCCGGTCGACAGGATTGTAGATACGGGGAGACCACAACAGGATTACAATGTGGTCCTGATTCTGGAAGAGAGTCTGGGTTCTGACTTTATCGGTGTTTTGGGTGATAACCGCAAACTCACTCCGTACTTTGATGAACTAACCCGCAAAGGGGTTTTGTTTGACAATTTCTATGCTACGGGTAATCGAACCGCGCGTGCGTTGGAGGCGGTGCTCACCTCCATGCCGCCAATACCCACCGAATCGATTCTTAAACGTGACCATTCCAATCGTGTCTTTACTCTCGCAAACGTTCTCGCCAAGCGTGGTTACGAGCGTCTGTTTATGACGGGAGGCCGTGGTCTGTTCGATGGCGTGCGATCGTTCATGAAGTCAAATGGTTTCAACCGGTTCATTGAGCAGTCAGATTTCCAGAACCCCATCTTCGCGAATGCCTGGGGTGTCAGTGATGAAGACTTATTCCGCAAGTCACTGGGAGAACTCGACAATATGCACTCAGCCGGACGTCCGTTTTTTGCTACCATTCTTACCGTTTCCAACCATCGGCCTTACACATACCCGGAAGGAAGAATTCCCGAGAAGGGACAGTCACGTGAAAATGCGGTGAAGTACGCCGATTGGGCATTGGGTTATTTCTTTCGTGAAGCACAGTCGCACGATTTCTATCGCAATACAATCTTCATTGTAATGGGTGATCATGGAGCCCGAGTTTCCGGTAGTCAGCTTTTTCCAATGAGTTCCTATCGAGTTCCGGTTTTGATGATTCAGCCGGAAGGAAAAGGAAAGGGAACGCGCTGCAGTACGCTGGCCTGCTCGCTGGATATCGCACCGACCATCATGGGGCGGCTGGGTAGTGACTATCGTTCGGTCTTTTTCGGATACGACGCACTTCTGAAAGATCCGAAAAAAGGGCGTGCAGTGATGCAGCACAATCATGATGTGGCATTGCTCGATTCCAAGAATCACATGGTTGTGCTCGGATTTGGAAAATCGGTGGAGAGCTTCAAACTGGATCGGGCCAGCCATCAACTTGATCAGCAGGTTGCCCCAAATCTGGAAATGCAGCATAACGCCACGTCCTATTTTCAGGCGGCCTTTGAACTCTATTATTCAGATCGATGGTTTCCCAATTACAGATTAGCCGCGAGGGATGATAAAATGAATTAGAATTGAAAAAATTCGGAATCATGATTCGATTCTCTAAACTTGATGGAGCGCCCCTTTTAAATATCCAGAATTAGAAAAAACATGATTTAAAAAAAGGACAATCGTTGTCTTGATCGTTTCGGACAACTCTATTCCACTCACGTCTCATCTCTCGGGATCTGTTTGTCTAACTTTTCAATCGGTTTCAGTGTACTGATTGTCATAACTCTCTCCACTTATCCAACTCCGCGACTACACTTCTTACCAATCCTTCTCTACTACCTGTTAATTAATGAAATCACATTCATCGCTGACATTGTATACAAAAGATGCACCAAGCCGGTGGCATGGATTCCAGATTCTGGTTTCCCTATGTATGAGCGCGCTCCTGCTGTTGACAGGTTGTGTCACCACTACAAAGCTAACGCGAATTGAATCGTCTTCCCTGAGCGATACCTTACTAACAAACACCAACTCAAGAGAGCAGCCGGGTTACCAGCGGGTCACAGAGTCAACAGAAGTGGCTAATCCGACCAACATGGATGACACAGAGTGGGGAACTGCTAAATCCGTTGGTACCGGTTCATCCTATCCGGATTGGCTAAACATGCCACCAGACGGGATTCACTATCGCCCCCTGCATCATCCGGATGTGATATTGCCAGATCAATTCGTACAAAACGATGCACAGCCGGCATTGGTCACTGTTGAGGGTTTCCTGTTGAACGATCCTCTAGATAATCCCGATTTTTACAACCCGACTTTCGACGACGGCAAACTTATTGAACGGCTGAATTTATGGGATCGAATTAAATCAGACCATACCAACTACTACTCAAGAGAGTCATTAACCTGGTTAGCAGGGGGATTTGGCGTAGGAGCGATCATGGCGAATACGTCAATTGATGAGGGAATCCAAAATCACTTTCAGATCAGTGTCCACAGCGCCAGTTCTGACGACTGGCTTGAGACGTTGCATGCGCAAAAAGAATGGGGCAACGGGCGCTATACGTTGCCGATTTTCGCGGCAGCCTGGGTGGCGGGAAAACTCTTTGAGAGGGTTCCACTAGCAAGTACAACAGGGGAATGGGGCGAACGCTCGATCCGGGCGTTCCTCGTTGGCACGCCTCCGATGCTCGCCATGCAATATGTAACTGGTGCCTCGCGCCCAGGAGAGACAAGTTCCGGTTCAAGATGGAAACCGTTTCAAGATAATAACGGGGTAAGTGGTCACAGTTTCATGGGGGCAATACCATTTCTGGCTGCTGCAAAGATGACTAAAAAACCACTTCTTAAGTTGGCTTTCTACGCCGGTTCCACTTTGGCACCGTTGTCCCGAGTTAATGATAACCACCACTACTCCTCACAGGCTTTTCTAGGTTGGTGGATGGCTTGGATTGCAACCAACGCAGTCGATGCGACACAGAAAGCAGATCGAAACTGGACCGTGTTTCCTATATCGTATCCAGGTGCGAGTGGTATTGCTGTGGAATTTCGGTGGTAAGTATCCAGCATCAGAGATTAGGACTAATCCTGCGGCCATTATTCTGGAGGAAGTCTGTATTCTAACTGTAGTTGGCAAATTTCACTGACCCATGAGCAGGTCTAAAGGCATGCCGGTCGCGCCAACTAAGAGAGCGGCTGACTGAGCGAGTTCGTTGAATAGGTCGAGTTGAGCGCGTTGATTTTGTAAAATACTGGTTCGAGCCTGGATGATCCGAACAACATCCACTTCTCCTGCAAGGAATTGTTTCTCCAAACTCTGCAATTCTTGTGGCAACTCTGAAATACTGTACGTTTTCTCTTTGGCGAGTACGTCAAAAGCGAGTTTGTATCGTTCGAAAGCCGCCTGTGCTTCTAACTCAGCTTTCAGAAGCGTCTGGCGCCATAATGCAGTCCTCTGATTTAGTTCGGTCATACGCTGTGTTTCGAGAGGTCTACCTGTATTAATAATTGGCAGGTTCAGCTCTGCCCGGAGTCCAAAACGTGCCAACCCATTCGGGTCTTGCTGATAATAAGGTCCCATCGTCAGATCGGGAACACGGTCTGCAGTAGCAAGATTTAAATTGGCTGATGCTACATCGATATTCGCGTGCGCCACAAGCACATCGGGCCGGGATGCGGCCCAACTCGCAATCCACGCTTGATTGTCGTTGGGAACATCAAGACTTTGAAGACCCATTCCAGATGTCATCGATCCCCCGTTCCCCGCAGTGGGAAGCAGCCATCGGATCATTCTCAGGTCACCTTCAATCTCTTCGGGAGAGTCCGGTGGCAGTCCAAGCTGGCGTCGAAGATTACGAAGTGCTGTCTGATAATTTGCTTCTGCTAATCGCAATTGCTGGTTTGTGGAGCGTGTATCGATACGAACCGTAGCAAGGTCAGCACCAGAGATATCACCTGCCTCAAATCGCTTTATCAACGATTCGAGCAAACGCTCATTATTGCTCTGACTGGCCTCTGCTATCTCCAAGAGTCCTCGCTGATAAAGTGCCGTGAAATATAACTGTGCAGTAAGTGCAGTCGTTTGAAGTTCGGCTTGATGAATATTCCAACGCACTCCATTTAACGATGAATGCGCTGCGTCCTCACGGTACTGTTGTTGATGTGCTAACTGAATTCGTTGCATCAATAGTACATAGTGTGAAGTGGTCCCAGGGCCTCTATTGGGAATCTTTCGGTTTTCCTGACTGGGAGTGACCTGTACCTGTACCATTGGGTTAAATGGATAAGTTTCAGCGACTCCCACAGTGGCAACGCCCACTTGTTCCGTTTCACGGAGGGCAACCAGGTCCGGGTTCCCTTCCAAGGCCAGAGAGATGCTATCGTAAACAGACAATGACTGCGACTGCCTTGCAAAATGGGGGGATTCAGTAGGAGTTTTGGATTTATCTGATTCCGTAAAATTTAACGACACTTTTTTTATGTTGGTATCTGATTTGCGTTTAACAGGAACTGTGACTCTGGCTGCCTGAGTTTTTATCACAGGAGATGGGGTACTCGAAATGTCATTAATAGCGCTCAGATTAGATCGAGATGAACCGTTGGTTCTGCATCCGCTGAATGCTAATAGCAGCAACAAAAATAGAGTGTGAAGACGAGCCATCATGGCGTTTCTATCCAGTAATTATTTTTTTGGTGGGGAAGCACTCCGTCGATTCCCCTACATCAGGCTCACGCCTTACTCTTTCCTTTCGTCAAAATCCTGACCTTCCATTCAATACGAAGTCCCTTTTTAAGTCAGAGTTAATCTTCCCGATGATAAAAGCCGGACTCTACTAATCACTTTAGGAAACCTACGTTGACAGTCCGGGTTGATCTGATTGGAGCAGGGACCGATTGAATTCTGCCGCAACAGTATTTTCGGTGCTCAGCATTGCCTGTTTTCCCCACAAGAGGTACAACGGCGGCAGCAAAAAGAGATTCAATATGGTCGAGGTCACGAGCCCCCCGATGATGACGACAGCCAGCGGATATTCGATTTCGTGTCCCGGTTTGTTCCCCGAAATCACAAGAGGCAACAGCGCCAGCGATGTGGTCAGTACGGTCATCAAAATCGGAGCGAGGCGTTCTTCGGCGCCCCGGATCACAAGTTCGAGGCCGAACGACATCCCTTCTTCCGTCTGAAGATGCCGATAATGACTGACCAGCATGATACCGTTTCGGGCGGCGATGCCCAATACGGTGATGAAACCCACCAGCGAGCCGAGAGAGAGTACGCCCCCCGTCAATGAGACAGCAATCACGCCGCCGATGAGTGCAAACGGTATTGTAAGGCAGACCATTAATGTCAAACGCAGAGACTGAAAGTCAATATACAGGATCAGTAGAATTCCTATTAGCGCAACCGCTCCCAGTAGAAGAAGTCGGTTCTGTGATGCCTGCAGGGTAGCGAATTCTCCGAGAAACTCGGGATGATAACCGCGTTCAAAAGGTATGCCGCTCACAGCCGCCTCAATATCTTGCGCAACAGAACCGAGGTCCCGGCCTTTGGCATCACAGGTGACATCAATGCGCCGCGAACCGCTTTCGCGTTTGACTTCATTCGGAGCGGGCACAATGCCGATTTCTGCGACATCTTTGAGGGGCACTTGACCGCCATTCGGCAAGTCGATTCTCAATTCATGGAGAGCATCCAGATCCGTTCGAGACTGTTCCGTTCCCCAGACCATAACGTCCATTTTCTTCTGGTCTTCGAATACTTCCCCAACTTTTGTCCCCCGCAGCATTGTTGTGACCGCTCGTCGGACCTGCCCGGGTGTCAATCCGAATCGTTCGACTGCTAACGGATTAAGGCGGACGTCAACTTGAGGGACCAGCACCTGGGGTTCGACCTTGAGGTTGTTGACGCCGTCAATTTCTCCCATGACAGTCGCGACATCATGCGCCTGCTTTCTCAGTGAATCCAGATCAGGGCCGTAGATCCGCACCACGATACTGGAACTGGTTCCGGTCAGGACTTCCTTAACCCGCTCTCTTAGATACGTCAGCACATCACGATACAAGCCGGGATAACTGTCTACGACCGCCTGGATCTTGGCAAGGGTTTTGTCATAGTCCACATCTTCGTCAATGCTGATCCAGAGTTCCGTGAAGTTCGGTCCGACCACTTCGTCGGCAACCTGAGCGCGTCCGATATGACTGCCAAAATTGCGCACGCCAGGAATGGCCCGCAGTTCGCGACTCGCCTTGATCGTAATGCGATCCATCGCTTCAATGGAGGTGCCGGGCTTTTCGACAAAATGCATCAGGAAGTCGGTCTCCTGAAAATTCGGGAGCAGCTCCTGTCCCAGGCTTTGCAGTAATACAAAGGTGGCAGCAAAAGAGAGCGTCAGAATACTGATGGCTGACTTCGGACGGACCGCGAACCACGGTAGCATGTTGCGATAGGGAATCTTCAGCCACCGCGTCAGAGGAGGCTCATGCTGTTTCATATTCTTGCGCGGCAAAAGCAGCAATGACATTGCCGGCGTCACAATAATCGCCACCAGCAGGGACGCCAGAATGGCCAGGATATAACCGAGTGCCAACGGTCGAAAAAATGAACCGGGCAACCCTTCCAGAAAATAGATCGGCAAAAAGACTAGCACGATGATCGCCGTCGCATAAACAATCGCACTGCGGACTTCCATTGAGGCGTCTAGAACCACATAAAACGCAGAACGCGGGCGATCGGCAAGCTGGTTGAGCCGCAGGCGGCGCACGATGTTTTCCACGTCGATTACCGCATCGTCAACGACTTCTCCCAAAGCGATGACCAAGCCCGCGATAATCATCGTATTGATAGTCATGCCCCACCAGTGAATCAACAGCACCGCAGAAATCAGCGACAACGGAATGGCAGTTAGACTGATCACCGCCGTTCGCCAGTCAAACAGGAAGGCGATCAACACGATCACCACCAGCACACATCCAATCATCAGCGCGTGGGTCAGATTTGTAATGGAACGTTCGATGAACGTTGCGGGGCGAAAGATAGTGGAATCGGCTTTGACCCCTTTCAGTCCCGGCCTGAGCAGATCCAGTGCGGCTTCGACTTTGCGAGTCACTTCCAGAATATTGGCTCCCGGCTGTTTTTCGACGATCAGCAGTAAGCCAAGCTGGTCATTGATCACGGCATCGCCTATGGCAGGAGCCGCCCCGATCCTGACGTCGGCAACATCACCCAGACGCAACGCGGCGCCTCCGTTAAAAGAAACTACCGTTCTCGCTAAATCTTCCGGACCGCTGACCGGAGAAAGCTGGCGTACCGCCATACGCTGGTTTGGTGTGTCGACAAAACCACCCGCATCCAGCACGACCGCATCTCCGGCAGAACGCAGGACGGAGTCCAGCGTAACCTGATGGGCCCGCAGCCGATCAACGTCCACCATCACCTGCAACTGTTTGTCTCTCTGTCCCCAGATGGCTACATTAGCGACACCCGGAATTGCCATCAAACGCGGCCGAATCGTCCAGACGGCTAATTCCGACAGTTCCTGCTGCGAGAGTGAATCGGACCACATCCCGATTTTCATCATACGGCTGAGTGAGGAAAGCGGCTGCAGAATTACGGGGGGGCGTGCGACTGTTGGCAGACGTGGAGCTTCCACAGCCAGACGTTCCTGTACCAGTTGCCGCGTCTGATAGAGATCCACATTTTCCGTAAGCAGCATTCGAATCGAGGACAGTCCAAGTACTGACTTCGACCGTAGCGTATCTAGACCGGGCGTGCCAATGAGTGCGTTTTCTAACGGAAACGTAATCAGGTTTTCGACTTCTTCCGCGGACAGCCCCGGGGCTTCGGTCTGTATCTCAACATAGGGCGGAGAAAATTCGGGGAAGACGTCAAGCGGCATCTCAGGCACCATCCGCAGCCCTCCCACGATCAACAACACCGCTGCAGCGATCACCGCGATGCGTAACCTCAGGGCCGTTTCAACGAGCCACCTCATATTTATCTCCCAACGTTATGAACAGTCAATTGATGTTAACTTAGTTGTAATCTGTTGCTGATTGCTGAGTTATTTCGCAAAGCCGAATTCGGTTCCGGAAAGTTCTGCCGCTCCGGCAGTCACTATCTGCGCACCGACCGCAGGTCCGCGTAAGAGAGCGACTCGTCCGTGATCAACCCAGCCGACCTCGACACGGCGTCGAACGTACTGGCGTTCTCCCACTTGTTCGTAGACCCATTGGCCCCCATAAATATCATAGATGAGTGCCGACCACGGCACGGTCTTCATGCTAGCCTCGCCAGTCAACGGCAGGTGGGCTGAAACTTTCTGGCCGGGGCGAAATTGATGATTGTCGTTCGGAACTTCGTAATAGATGTCAACCGCAGCCGAAAGCGGCATCGCGGTAGGTGGAAGTGAGACCGGTTTTGCCAGAACATCTTTGTTTGATAAGTGACCATCCAGCAGAGTTAGGCGGGCGGGGCGTTTCATATCAATTTCGTCGAGTTCCCCCACATAAACGGGAACTTTGATCCAGAGGACCGCATCATTCATCACCTCAAACAGCGGGAGCCCGGCGGCAATCAACTGACCCGGTTGAACGTTTGTGGTACGGACGATGCCTGACAGGGGAGAATGAATGGCGAGCGGCTTGAGCGTGCCGGCATCTTCATCCAGTTTAATGCTGTCGACCAGTTTTTTGCGACTCTTCGCTGCCGCCAGAACTTTATCTGCCAGTTTCACTTTAGCTTTGGCATCGTCAACGGCACGTCGGGTGCCTACATTGTCCTGTAACAGACGCTGTGCCCGCGTCAACTCGATTTGCGCCGCTTCCTTCTGCACATTCGCCTGCTGAAGTATCCCCTCTGCATCGATTTGAGATTGTGCCACCGCCGCTTTTGCTTCCGCGAAGCGAATCCGCTCAGCCGGGGTTAAAACGGACCGCTCAGGCGAGAGCAACGGCAACAATTCCAGTAACGTTTCATCCTTTTTAATACGCTGGCCAACCTGTGGGAATAAATCGCCGTGTGGATGCCGCAGTGTTCCGGCGAGCGGGGCAGAAACAATCACCGAAGCACCTGTCGGCAAAACCATTTCAGCGCCATAAGGCCTAGTGCGAGGCATTGAGCGGATTTCCACAGGCTGCGTTTCCACTCCCAGACTTTTAACTGCCTCGGGACTGAGTTGAATGATATTTAGATCCGCTTCATTCACAGGGTGAGTGGTCTTCGCATGGTGTTCTACATGTTTGGTTTTTGTCGACGTACTTTTCTGTTGTGCTTTACGATCGCGATCCCAGATGATGAATAGCAGCCCTAAAATGAGACAAAACCCCAGAAGTGCCAACGTTTGTTTTAGAATTTTCATTTCAAATTTCTTTCTCATGTTTCGTTTCGCTCAAATTGGCTCTGATCTGGCTGTTCATTTAAGAGGAGCATCACACCATAATTTGGTCTGTGGGAGTGGGACTCGGTTCATCAGCGTTCGTATATAATCGCAGACGAACCATCACTGTCGTCCCTTGTTCGGGCTGACTTTGAATTTCAATGGTGCCTTCGTGCATCAAAACGGCAGCTTTGGCAATTGAGAGGCCCAGTCCGGCTCCCCCGCCTGAATATTGACGCGATGGATCGACCTGAAAAAAACGATCGAACAGATGCGGCAAGTCGTCGGCAGAAATTCCGATGCCCGAATCCTGGATTTCGATGACAGCCATTTGTCCTGAGACATTCAGGCGAGCCGTCACCTGTCCGTCACAGTGTGTGTACTTAATGGCATTATCCAGAATGTTGAAAAACACCTGGCTGAGGCTGATATCATCGCCGAGGACTTCGCATGCCGCTTCAACTTCACAGTTCAAGGTCACACCACGATCGTCTGCAAATGGTCTGAGTTGATCGACCACATCCAGCAGGAGCGCGTCCAGTTGAACGGGATCATGATTGCAGGGCACGATTCCGGCATCATGACGACTAAGATTAAGCAGTTGATCTGCCAGTTTTCCCAGACGTGTTGTTTCCTCAACCACGACAGCCAGCGTCTGAGCGTATTCTTCTGGAGTACGAGAGGAACGCAGGACCGACTCGGCTTCCAATCGCAGTGCTGCGATCGGTGTGCGGATTTCATGTGAAGCATCCGCTGTGAAACGACGGATTTCATTCACAGCACGTTCCAGCCGGCTAATCAGCGAGTTCAGCGCCACTGACAGTTTTCCGATTTCATCATCCGGATTGGAAACATTGATCCGATGGTCCAGACAGGTAATGTTGATCGCATTCGTGGAGTCCACAATCTGCTGGACCTGCCGGAGTGCGCGTCTCGCCAGAAACTGACCGCTGGCAATCGCCAGCAGAACCGCCACCGGTAGCAGGAAAGCGACCGCCCAATGCAGGGTGTGGAGATCATTATACAGCGGAATGAGAGAGGTCATCACCTGCACGTTCAAGGTGCCGAACGAGCCAGACAAAGTTGTGCTCACAATGCGATACGGGCCCAGGCCATTGAGTTCCCGCGTTTCCAGTATTTCTTCTGGTAGCGGTGTGATCGGGTGAGACAAAGTGACCACAGGTTCCTTCAGCCCTGTACTGTTAAAAATGACGCGCCCCGATTCATCGGTGACTATAAATTCATAAAAATCATGCTGGGAAAATCGAGCAGAGGCTTGCGACGCGAAAACAGAGGCACTGTCGGCGAGCGCGATTTCCAAACCAATTTCCTGCAGTTCTTCACGCAAGCCGGTATCCGTACGTGCCAGCACCTGAGACCAGACCAACAGGCAGAGTACCAGAGAGAACACGCATAACATCACTGCCAGCGCGAATGCGTACCAGAGTGTTAACCGCCAGCGAATCGAAAGCTGTCTCATGGAGGATCTCCCAGCAGATAACCCTGGCCGCGCACGGTATGCAGAATGGCGGTCTGCCCGGGTTTCTCAATCTTCTTGCGCAGCTGGTTGATCTGAACCTCGATCACGTTGGTCCATGTCGCCGTCGATTCCTTCCAGACGTCGCGGGAGATCATCTCTCGCGTCACTATCTGATTGGCATGCGAAATCAGATAGGCCAGTAACTCCAGCTGTCGGTTCTGCAAGGAAATTGACCTGTCGCCCCGACGAACGATGCGCGAGACCAGATTCACCGTGAGATCGCCGAACGAGAATTCTCTCTCGTTCGCTTGTGCGTCCCTACGCAGCAATGCGCGAATGCGTGCCAGCAGTTCATCGAGGGCAAATGGTTTGACCAGATAATCATCAGCACCCATATCGAGTCCGGAAACACGATCTTCAATGGAATCACGGGCTGTTAAAATCAGTACGGGGATTTTGTTCCCTGTAGCGCGGAGTTGCTTCAACCATTCCAGGCCGGACCCATCGGGCAGCATTAGATCCAACACGACCAGGTCAATTCTTGAAGACATTTTTTGTGTTGCCGCGCCTAGTGTTTCTGCAGCTTCTGGTTCAAATCCTGATTCGCTCAATGTGCGCATAATACTCCGTAGGAGATTCGTTTGATCTTCGACGATAAGTATCTGAGGCATTGCAGCGTGACCCAAAATAAATTTAACACGGGTTGATATCATGGAAACAGATGAATATCACTTCTTCAAATTCCATTATCAGCTATGCAGGCACATGATAGAAGCCGCAATCATACGATATAAACTCGAATTAATCTTACGGGTAGTTGATTTCGAAAACATTGGGTTCTGTTGATATCACTAGCAGAGTGTAATACTGATTTTACAGTGCCATTTAGGTATTTCGATATTCACTCTGGTTTTCGAGGACTGATGCTCGGTCCAATTGATCTACCTATAGAGCAAAATCTGTCAGACAACCTACTTCAGAAACCGAATATCAAAACCACTCATTTTGATGGTAAGTAGGAACTATAGTGTTCGAGCTGCAGTACAATTGCGTTGAAGTAGTTAGCCCATAACTCAAGTGCAATTCTGTTCGTTAAACTCGTCATTCGTCGTACTGTAAATATTAACGACCGTTTTCGCTTGCGCGCGTTGTGTCTGAAGCCGGTAGGCTTTAGGTTTCATACCGCTTCGCGGCCGTTCCCTGCCCAGGGAGCCGTGCGTGACCCACGAGAGGCGACCAAAGGGAGACGCGAGGCCGAGGATGGAGCCATTACGTCCCTGGAATGTGTTGGAAGTCTCGGCCTCGCGGGTTCCCGCCCGCGAGTGGTGTCACCTCATAAGAGATGTTTTTTGGCTTTGCCAAGCCCCGTTCGGTCGATTTTCCATCGCCAACGGAGGATGTTTTACCTCGCACCTACCTGCGGGGGCAAACGCGGGGGATACCGCTCCCCTACTCACGTGGTTTTTTATTGAGGCCGCTTTATTGATTTCCGTTCTGAAAAATTGATTTTTGATCAGCGAAAATAAAAATCATGCCGCTGCTTCAGTGGACTGATCCTGGCTTGATTCCAAAAGTCGCAAGACCTCAAAAACGGGTTTTAACTCGTCTTGGCAACGAACCAATCGGGCGCGAATGATGCTGTTCTGCTCTAGCTGAATCGCTTGATTGTAGAGTGTCCGTTTTTGATCTGCGGAAAGGCTTTTCCATTGGACAAGCTGTTTTTCGCGTACTTGCCTGCGTTTTTTGTCCGCTTCCGTAGCTTCAAGCTCAGTCTGTTCTTCCTGTGCATGAAATTTTTTCTTCTGTTTTGACGTTTCCGTCACCGGACTGGCCCAATTTTCTTCAATTGCTTTGCGTAACAATCCCAGACGGTTTTGCTTCGGATTGCGTTGCGCGAGCCAGTTAATCTGCTTTTGAATTTCATCCGGTCCCCTCCCCTCTGCCAGTTCTCTGGCGATAACCTCATCAAAACCGGCATTTCGTAACAGTTGAACTGAATCCAATTTTTCAAAAACAGCAACAGCAGATATTTCCTGTTGTTTGTCCGTGTTATTTTCAGGTGTCTTTTCTTGAGTCTGGTTTTTGAACCGTTCGGCTGGTGGGGTTTCTGAACCGTTGCTGGTCTGGTTTTTGAACTGCCCTGCCCCGGCTGGTCTGGATTTTGTACCGTGGACTTCGGAATGGGCTTGCTGATGCCAACGAATGGCATAGGTAGAAGGTCGTCGCTGATTGCTGCTCGGATTCACCGAGCCTTTCTCGACACAATGAATATAACCCGTTTCAATGGCATGTTGGATCGCGGCACTGAGAGTGGACCGATCACTCAGACCGGCATACTTCTGGATGTAGCTGTAGGAAAGCGGAGCGACTTGACGGCGTCCCCCAAACTGGTTCTGATAGCCGACCGTGTGACGTAAGACAGTTCCGACGACTTTGACCACGGCCAGCGTCTCTTGTCTTACGATGAGATCAAAAAAACTATTCGGAATCGGAGTGCGATTCCCCTCCCCCGCAAAGAACCCGTTGAATGTTTCAGGGGTCTTTTCATAATGACCGTCAGTCGCCCAGCGTAGGCGGTAATGAGCAGTCTCAGCTGTCTGATTGTGTCCGTTGGCCCTTCCCGGTTGCAGACAGGCAATAAAACCACCGGCAACGGCTTCATCCAGTGCACTGCGAATTGCACCGCGGCTGATACCCGCTTCATGGATCAAATCGTGATACGAGAGACCGATATTCTGCTCTATCGGATTCCCCTCTGCATCCAGCCAGCCCAGTATTTTTCGCAACATGTAAGCTACCAGACGCACGGTTCCCCGTGAATGGTGCGGCAGACAGACATCAAAAAACTGATTCGGACAGTACAGAAAATTGGCCGTCAGATGCTCGAAACCGTTAAATTTCATTTACGGGATAAGAAACGGTTCAGAGTGGGGGTCTCATACCACTTGGGCTTACTCGCTTGGGTCTTGGTAGATGGCTTTGATTTCGGAGTGACGGAACGTTTTGATCGAGTGGCTGTTGTTGATTTTTTGGGAGTACCTTTCTTGGTCCCCTGTTTTGCAGAAGTTTTCTCTGCTTTCTTCGGTTCTTCCACAATGACCGCTTCCATTGTCGATCCGTTTCCAAGATCAACGACCTTGTCTGAGTCAGAGTCTGTCTCACCTTTTGGGGGTTCATCATCGGACGGTCCTTTCTGAGAACTGAGCCGATTGACGTCCGCCAGTTTTCCCATCACTTGATGCACCTCTTTCAAAAGCTCCTTCGTATCGGTGTGATCTTCCTTCAATGTGTCGAACATGTCCTTAAACATTTTGATCTGTTCCATAAACGATTCCTTGTCCTGCTGATGTTCCTGGGAGCGGCGATCATTCTCCTGCTCGAGTCGGCTGATCTGGGCTTTCAAAGTGGAGACCAGTTCGTTGTCTGTCGCGGTAGAACTCGGTCCCTCTTCTCGCGTTGATTTCTCTTCCTGCTCAGTTTGTTTTTTCTGCTTTTTTGCGGACTCTGTTCCATAATGTTTCTGGACCCATTCACGGCGGGCATACCAGGTCGGCGAGAGCCCCTGATTGGAAAGTTGTTGAATCTGTTCCAGCGTCACTGTGGTCCCTTCAAATTCCTTACCATCTTCGGTCCTGAGTTTGAGATTTCGGAGAATGTCTGAGTCCCCTACTCTGACCGCCTGACTGAAGTCGCGGGTTAATGAACGGTGGGAACGCTGGAACGCTTCTTCGATCTCTTTCTTGGTGAGATAACCGGCGGTGGGAGAGACTGACATAGTGCTGACGGGATGACAAAATAAGGCTGCTTCAGAATAGCGCGAAAGCTGAAAGGATGCCAACTTTTTCTGTCACCCTGCCCTTCAGGGTGTCAGACTCCCTGTCATGTGTCAGAGGGGGGTGACAACTAGCAGATTCCGCTTTCTAAAGCGAAAAAACAGACACATCAAACTTCCGTGCCAGACCATCATTTCTGTGTTGTCAGCCCCCGACAGGCTGTCAGTCATGGTTTCAGACGGGGAGTCCTGTCAGGCCGTCATTCTCCTCTGAAACAGGGTGACAAACCATCCCACTGGCAGGCTGTCATCAGCCTGTCGCATGGGGTGACGTCCGGCCTGACAGGCGGGGTGACCGCAGTAGGGGATTCGGTCTGCCCTAGTTTTGTGAGCAATAAAAAAAACCCGATTGACGAGGCTTTTTTCTTTGAAAATTACTTCGCATGGCAGTGACAATTGGCCCAAGGAAGATGGCAGCCCGGACAGTTGCCAATCTGAGCGTTGGCCTGAGTCATCACCGCATCAACGGCCTCTTGTGAGAGGGGATTGTGGTCCATGGTTTTGAGGGGAAAAGAAGTAAAATATTTTATATTGATTCATGCCAGCGATAGTCGAGGGCATCGTACAACTTTGACCAATGCTGAACATAGAAATTATAACCGGCACCATGAATGCCGAGTAGCAATTCCTCATCGAATTCGATGGCATAGATTCCTGTCGCGGCCACTGCTTGCCAACCGGCATCTCGAAAACTGATAGATTCTTCGTCATCATCTTCAATTGATTTCGTTAATTTTTCAATATTCCTAATATCGGCTGAATCTTTTGGAACAAACAATGTTCCCCACATTGGAAGTGGCAGCCATTCACTCCGATGTTCACTCAACTCCTCAATCCAGCGAGAGGGGATTTGTGAAAACAAATCGACTAGCCGGTGGACGACTTTCCGTCGCGAGGCACATTGACTGCAGTAACAATTCCAGTAAGTACCAAAGACATCCGTTCCATGAGCCGGTGTTGTTAAGTAGGCAGCAGAAACCATAAATATAAAAGGAAAGAAATCAGAAACCGGCATTTGCTCGCCGGTGCTCTCCTATTTCTCCCGAAGTCCAGGTGGAGTTGCCTCAGCAAACAACCTTGACGAGGGAGCACAATGGAAAGACCGCGAGCAGAGACGTAGCGTAAAATGATTCCTAATCGATTTACAGTCTTTCCAAGAATGTGAGCAAAAAAAGCCCTCGCTAACTGAAGTCAGCGAGGGAAAATGCATAAAACAAACCTGTGATGGGACTTGTCTACCTTTGACTCAGCATTTTGCGGGCTTGATGCTCATCCAATTCAATCCCATCGAGCTTGTACACGAATTGCATGTGCTCAACCAATGTTTTCGGTTGATACGTTTCAGAATGCGCTTCGCAAAGATCGAGTCGAAGCTCCGGGTGGCCTTTTACTCGCTGGTAGGATTTCAGTTCGACCAATGTTCTGTTCTCGTGATAGCAAATATCACAAATTCTTATTTGCATGATAAAAAGGGGAATCAAAATATAAAACTTGTGGGGAGTTCATTTGTCTTTAGTGTTAGCGATGGCCTTAAGAAGTTCAGGAATAGCACGCAGCATCGAAAATGTCACATTAAAATCGAAGTTCCAGAGAACATCATTATCGATCAATTCTCCATCTGCGTTATAGACTGCATCAGACTTGGATGGATGCTCGTCATAGCTCAGAACAACATTCTGAGCAGATTCCGTTAGATCATCGAATGTGTATGCGCGGACAATGGCATAGTTGCTCATAGGGAAAAATGGGAAAGAAACAAAAGCTCCGCCAGTCGAAATGAGCGGGAAAAAAGGGATTACTGCTCAATCGGTGAACAGTGTGCATATTGAAGGGGGGAGAGGAAATAAAGAACGCCGATTGCTCGCCGTTGCTTCCTCCTCCTGCCCGACTGCAAGGTGGAGACGGCAAAGCATCGCGCGGCCGTACAACCTTGCGGGAGTGGCGTACAATTCAAACAACTGCGAGCTATCCAAACAACAAGGAAAGAAAAACAACCCTGTTCGCCAGACTCAATTTTTCACTGCTGTTGAATGTCAAATAATGCCAATGACAGCCACTCCGCTCACTCCCAAAACACTCCCAGCGGCTTATCACTCCATTCCAAGCAGCTTGTATTATAGGTTTCACGAGTATGAGCCCACCGACTTCGGAACCGGAGGCAATCAGATACTTAGTCGGGTGTGGAGTTATTTCTGGGATTGAATTAGCTTTCGTCGAAATTACCTAAACTGACCTTCATAAGCCTTGATACAGTTTTTTTAGGCAAGTCAAAATACGGGCTGGTTTACACTCTCACTATTCAGAATCGATAAGTGGTAAGCCGAGGTCATCTCGAACGCGATTGGCATCTTCCAGAGTGATGTGATAGAGATAGATTGAGTAACCAGTCATAGCCACGGGTTTGAAGTATTTCAAAAAGTAATCATTCGAACCTTCCCGTGCATGCAACATGTGAATACTGATTGCATACCAGCCCGGTTGTGGTCCACATTTTTGGGCATCAAAGATCGGATCCTGAGAAGCTAATATTTTTTTCCCGGTCCCGGAGGAGGTTGAGAAGCTTTGATCCCCAAATGAACCGGTTTGACAAGGCCATGACACAATACATGCAATGGTCTTGCTTCAGGAGGAGCAGCATACCATTTTTTTAAATACAACATGACCTGTCCCCAGTCGATGTTAGCGTCAATAAGATACCAGTGACCTCCCTTGGGGCCCCCGCTATTTCGTTGAAATATGACATACTGTGAGGATAAACAAACAAACTGCTACCAACCGACCAGAGTAATGCTGCACTCATCGGAATTGAGATTATCCACTGGCGGAATTTGATGGATTGAGCTACCTTGCTGATGAAAATGAATAAGAAAGGAAAAGAGGGAAGTACATATCGCAAGTATCGACTGAAACCGGTTTGTGAACTCACAAATAAAAAAATAGTTGCCGCTGGCAATAGCAACACAAGTTCATTTCTCCAGGAGGATCTATAATGTCGATTAAAAAAAGTCAATCCCATAGCCAGTAGAAACAGTCCCCATGTTCCCAGCGGCACTTTCATCATCAGTGCATAGAGGTAATAATACCCCCCACCCTTTTTCCACTCACCATTCAGGTATGACCATTTTTTTAATTCAAAGTCGACCTTTTGCAGGTCGATACCTCTCAAGTAATTTTTTGGAAACGGAACGGGAATTTTTCCCATCCAACTCCCGGTAAAGCGATTACCTCCTCCATTTTCGTCTACAACGGATTCATTCCCGGCCAGTGTCCGGCTTACAAATGTGTAATCTTCAATTGGCTTGAAAGAGCCTTCGAATCCGTAACCTAAATTCAGCACATAGACCCCCAATAGAATGATCACGGCTAATTGCACAATCTGCTTTTTACAGCTTTCCATATTTGAATCGAGACGCTGACGCCAGATCCAGCAAGCCCAGGAAAGAGGCCATAGTCCGAGCAAAATAATCCAAGTCATTTTAGTAAGTAGAACCAGTCCCAATACCAGTCCTGCAAATGCTGCTCGTCACCATGTTGGTTCTTTCAACCAGAGCCAGAATACGTAGCAACCTGTCACCCCCAAAGCAGTCGCGCCAGTGTCTGGAGTAATTGTTGATCCCCAAGCAATCACATTTGGTGAAAAGCACCAGAGAATGAGCAAGGAATCCGGAGGATGTTCCGTAAAGCTCCCTTGACCAGCGATAGCACACATAGCCTCCCAAAATGCTGAATGGAATACAGGCCCAGCGAGCTAACGTGAAATACCAAAATGCCTGTGGTCCATTTACCTTGATAAAAGCTGTGCCAACAGACTGACATGATACCATGACCGCCGTGTCAAGCCTCCTCCTTAAAACGTTAAGATGAGTGTTCCGGTTATCCATGATCTGAACATTCTACAAAGGAGGCAAATCCATGCGGCACATTGGTATCGATCTTCATCGGAGGACGGTTGTCATGTCGGCGGTCAATGATTCTGGAGAAGTTGTCTCTCCTGTGACAATCGAGTGTCAGAACACAAATGCCATTCTAGAATTTCTGCAACCACTCAAACCGTTCCGGGCGGTTATCGAGTCTACTGCGACCTATCGCTGGCTTTATCAATTGCTCTCTGAGGAAGGAACCATTCTGTTGGCCCATCCTGCGAAATTACGCTTGATGATTCAACGACGAGCCAAAACAGATCGTCTGGACTGTCAACTCCTGGCGAACCTGCTACGGATTAACCAGATCCCACTCTCCTACATCCCCCAGACGATTATCAGCAACTGAGAGAAATCACACGCCACCGCACCCGACTGGCCCGTGACAGAGCTCAGATCAAGATTGGTTTACGCGCATTATTGGCGCGTAATAACCGGGACGCCCCCTATCGAATCCCTTTTGGTCCTCGAGGGATCAAATGGTTCCGGGATCAATCGTTTTCGTCCATTGACAATCTGATCCGTGATGAGCTAATCACTCGGCTTGATCACTTTACAGAGCAAATTACTGTGATTGATCAGCAACTGGAAGAACTACGAGTATCCTTTCCTCAGGTAGAAGCATTACTCAATATTCACGGAATCGGACTGTATACGACTCTGGTTATTGTCGCCGAACAGGGGGAAGTCGAACGATTTCGCTCTGCGAAACAAGTAGGGGCTTATGCAGGATTGACATCGAAAGTGAATCTATCGGGAGGTCACTGTTATTATGGCTCCATTACCAGGCAAGGACCTCCCTGGTTACGTTGGGTTCTGACCGGAGTAGCGATTCACGTGATTCGGCGCGATGTTCCCTTGAAAAGGTTTTATACCCGAATTCGTAAACGATCTGGAGCCAAGAAAGCCCGGGTTGCTGTACCTCGCAAACTCGCGGAGATTTCCTGGAAACGATTATTCCGTTGGCAGACTGAGCATTCAGTACAGCCGGTTTGAAAGAGAGAAGAGATAAATTACACGAAAGCAGTGAGTTCGGCCCGCGAAGGGGGCTGGTGAGAAATACTCTGTACCGGTGACGTGAATGGGCGGCTCACTGATTGAATTGTAATCTGCGCGACGGCGTTCAGCCGGACGGCGCGAATGGGTGCCTATATCCGCGTAAATTTAAAATCGAGAAAACAATTGAAACGGAGGCTTGACACGGCGTAGTCATGGGTGCCCCCTTTAACCGAAACCAGAGCTTGATATACAATTCAGGTTTCTGGACCATTAAAAGGAGGCGATTATGCCCACGAAACGTCATTCATCCGAACAGATTATTTCTAAACTTCGGGAAGCCGAGATTCACCTCTCCCAGGGGATGACCATTCCCTTGATGTGCAAGAAACTGGGAATCCATCAGCAGACCTATTACAAATGGCGTCGTGAATATGGTGGGCTGCGGATGGATCAGGCCAAACGTTTGAAAGAACTCGAAAAAGAGAACAACCGTCTCAAAAAGTTACTGGCAGAATCAGAACTGGATAAATCGATTCTGAGGGAAGCTGCCTCGGGAAACTTCTAAGCCCGTCGAAACGGAGCAAGGCAGTGAATTTCGTACGGGATTCTATAGGAAGGGATCAAGTCTCAGAATGCAAGGTCATTAATTAACAAAATCTCTCATATTTCGTATGGATCAAAAAACGGGAGGGATGTCAAAGTCTATGTTTTTCCAGTAATGCACTCTTTACCGCATAGTATTAATCGCATGAAAAATCATGATCGTAGGAGAACGGCAATTGAGTGACTGCCGACGTCATAATAAGGGGTTTCCAAAGTTATTGATGGTTTCTCAACAATATCTTCGGGTGTATCGAGCGATGTATCTATCACTCTCATCCATTGACCTGCAAAGCCTTCGTGGATCCCAAACTTTAATGTTTGTGAGCTTGCATTGATCATCACATATAAATCGTTATCATGCTGCGAACTGCCGTGTAAACAATAGGCCAGCGAATGCGATTCGGACGACATGTCGACCATTCGTTTCACCCCATACCAATGAATATCATTTCGCCAAAATCTCGAACGGCAGATGGAGAGATGTGTGCGGCGAAACTGAATCATCATTTTGAAGAAACGAAAGATTTCATGGTTATCTTCAAGCCGTTGCCAATCGAGCCAGGTAGTTTCGTTATCTTGATTGTAGGGGTTACTGTTGCCATGTTGAGTCTGCAAAAATTCGTCGCCCATGCGAAACATTGGTGTGCCTTCAGAAAGCATCAGCAGGCAAAAAAAGTTCTTGACCTGTTGTTTTCGTAGCTGCATCACCTCTACCGGGACTTCATCGTCTCCTTCCCAACCGCAGTTCCAACTGAAGTCATCGTGACCATCCATGTTGCAATGCCCGTTTGTCCAATTATTTTTGTGATTGAAGGAGACCAAATCATAGAGAGTAAAACCGTCATGAGAAGTCACATAATTGATACCTTGATAAGGGTGGTATGCATGTACGAGGTCATCGGGAAAAGAGTCCGAGCTGCCGTAGATCCGCGTCATGAAATCTGGAACATTGCCCGCTTCGCCGCGCACGAATCGCTGAATCGTATCACGGTAAGCTGCGTTCCACTGCATCCACTTTGTTCCGGGAAAATTGCGGCCCAATTGGTACGCGCCGCCTGCGTCCCATGGTTCACCGATCAAACGCACATGAGCCAGATCGGCGTCTGCGGCTATCTGGCCAAAGATCGGTGGATCAGTCGTGTTGATCGAGCCATCAGAATTTCGGGTAAAGACTGAAGCCAAGTCAAAACGAAAACCATCAACATGCATCTCTCGTACCCAATATCGTAGGCTTTCCAGCAATAATCGTCTGACAGCGCGGTTTGCTGTGTGCAACGTGTTACCTGTGCCGCTAAAATTTGAATATGTGTAATTCGGATCACCAGTAACCATGTAATAGGTTGAGTTGTCAATCCCTTTAAAGCTATACGTCGGACCAAGTTGATTCCCTTCACAAGTATGGTTGTAGACCACATCTAAAATTACCTCAATACCAGCAGCATGAAGCGATTCAACCATTTCGCGAAATTCGACCAACTGGCAACATGGTTCGGTTCCGCTAGAATATCCGTCATGCGGTGAGAAAAAATTCAGCGGCATGTATCCCCAATAGTGTCCATCGTCCGGATCAAACTGATAGACAGGCATCAGTTCAACAGCCGTGACACCCAGTTCTTGTAGGTAAGGAATCTTATCGATAACGCCTCGAAACGTACCGCGATGCTCTTCATCTACTTCTGAACTAGGGTCTCTGGTGAAACCGCGCACGTGCATCTCATAGATCACTAAATCAGATTCGTGATGTGGCAGTTTGAAAGGCTCTGAATGATCAATACATGCTCTAGGATCTAATAATATTCCTAGCGGAGCACGTCCAGCGTTAGAGCCTGGATTGATCGCTGCAGAGCGATCAAAATCGGGTGGAAAAAAAACGGCCCTTGCGTAGGGATCAAGCAGGATTTTTTCTGGGTCGAATGTGTGCCAATTAAAGCCAGCCGCAGGTGAAGGCCCGCCCACTTGATAGGCGTAGAACTTCGCATTCTCAGCCTCTTCCAAGGCCACACGACAATGCCAGATTGGACCTGACTTATTTTTAAGATAGTCGAGGGACTTTTGGTAGACAGGACGACTCCATTGATCCTGTTTGTAAAGTAAGAGGGTCACGCTAGCCGCATGCTTTGAATAAATCGCAAAGTTGTACGCACGTTTGCCATCACCCCACGAGACTCCCAGCGGATACGGACTCCCCTCTACGCTCTCCCAGTTCAAAATATTATCATCCATTTGTTTCATCCCGTTAATGATGAGACCCTGTGCGACAATCAGTGAGTGGGATCAAACCTATTGTGGCAAACTGAGAAACTAAAAACGGTCTCTAGTTTTCCAGAATCCATGTCTCTGCATCTTCGGCTTGGCTTTGGTCGAAGTATTGTATTTTTGCTTTTGTGAATGGCCGACAAAACACTGCCATTCCGTGTTCCCAAGATTTTTCGCCAATCATCGCAATCTTTTTAATGTCTTTGAAATGCTTGAGATCGAACTTTATGTCTTCCCACAATGCGCCAGCTGTCCATCCGTGAAAGTCTTCCATTTCGAATAGAATCCGTAACTTACCATATTTGCTGATCCACTGTTCTACTTGTGGGGTGAATAGTTCGTAATCTTCTTTCGTTAGCTTGCCACTCACATGAACTCGGACCACATTGGTAGCTGAGTCTGCTTGTAGGTCAATTTCGTGGAATTTAATAGTCATGGCTTTCTCCTTCATTCTTATGATTAAAAGAATACATTACAAACTCTTAAATTGTATGTTAATTAAAACGGCAAACCTATCACAGTGGTTTGCCCGCCATTGCGGGATCGTTAACAGAATGTTCGTTCTCATTCATCCCCGTGTTGATCAATCATATCATCACCTCCCGTCGGCGGAAATGAATTCAGGCATTCACGCCGACAAAAAGCGACTTCAATAATCACGATCGTTAAGAAAAAACCACCTAGCCAGAGGAACATTTCGCGGCCTTCATTCCACAAATGCAATATCAGCAGGCTAACGGTTATCAGCATCAGTACAATACCTAGCAGAATAATCCAGGCTTTACTGTTTGTGATAGATCGCAGTTTCAGGTTAGCTACAGAAACCGCAATCGAAACCAACAAAAACGTCATACTTGAAAACAAGGCAATGAATTCCAGGCTGCCGAGTATGGTGAATGCTCCAGCTAAAACCGTCAATAAAACGATTGCGATCCATGGCACATCCGTTCGGCTTCGAAACGAGAATGAATGGGGCATGCGGTTTTCAGTCGCCATCTCGGCCATCATACGTGATGCACCGAATGCGGTTGCATTCACAGCTGATGATGTTGCCAACAGAGCTGCAAGGTCAACCAATATCCCACCAGCATTTCCCAGCGCAGGCTCCGCAGCAACAGCCAGTGCATATTCTTCAGCAGCAGCAATTTCGCTGGGTGTCAAATTACCGACAGCAATAACAGCAACACCAAAGTAAATCAGCGAAGTGATGGCAATTGAACCGTAAATACCCCATGGTATATTGCGTTCTGCATTTTCAGTCTCCATAACCGCGTTAGTAATCAGTTGAAATCCCTCGAATGCGACAAAGATCATCGCTCCAGCAATGAATACAGATGGAACCCCCTTCTCAAATACCGGAAATAAATGATCCTGCTTGACCGAGAAGATTCCAGCGACGGCAAATAGGCTAAGTAGAATGACTTTCGTGAATACAATGATGACTTCGGTATTTCCACTCGACTTCACACCTTGCAGATTGATCAACATGAAAAAGAGAAGGACTCCCGCTGAAAGCACAATTCGGACGGCCTGTGAATCGGAACTGCCCAGTAAATGTGCTCCATAGGCACCAAATGTATAAGCATAGAGTGCGAGGGTTCCGACATAACCAATAACGACTGTCCAGCCAACAATACCGGCAAAATTTGGATGTCCTGGAAACGCTCGATCAAGATAGGTAAAACTTGCACCGTCACTATGGAACCCGAGAGCTAGCTTGACATAAGAGTATCCCGCTGCGAGTGCCACGAAACTACCTACAAGAAATGCGAGTGGTGCGGCATGGCCTGAAATTTTAACAGCCATCCCAAGTACCGAAAAAATGCCACCACCAATCATTCCACCGATGCCCATCGCTAGTAGTTCGGGTAAGCCGAGCTTCTGAGTGTGGTTCCGGTTCGCAGTGTGCTGTACGTTATTTAAATGGTTGATCGTAATACATCCATTGGGTTAGCATTGTTAATTGCAGTTACTCGATTATCACAGTTCGGTCTTAATGTTTGCTGAGTTCATAAACGTAGAGGGTCGGAATCACCAACAGGAAGAACCATCCTATGATGTCAAGCAGCACAGGAGGCGAGTCTCGCAGTATTCCGCGAGTCAACCCCGTTTTGGACAATACCTCTCTCTTCCAGATGATGACCAATCCTGGTATCGAAAACAAGATGGCAAACGCCGCTTCGAATAAACGATTGTCTGAAAAGTCTCCTACGACGGCACCTAAAATTCCATTCACTATCATCACGACAACAGCTAATAATTTTTCTTTTGTCAGTGGCATATGTCGATCCTTTCCAATGTTTTCAAGTCGATAGTATTATGAACGATACCCATCAGACAGGATAAGTTTCCATGTGGCATGTTAGGATTGATCTTCATTGCCTTAACAGGATCCAATCAGTACTTATAACAAATCTCCCTCTTTCAAAGCCAACAAGTGTTGGATGAGATCGACGATTGTAATATCTGTGATGACTCGCTTATGTGAGTCGACAACCGGAATCTCTTTCACATTCGCTGCAAGCATTCGGCGTGTGACGACTCCGATTTCTTCTTCAGCGGTCGCACAAATTGGCTGCTTTCGCATGATGTCACCCGCGGTCTCTCGCGAAAGCAACCCGATCAAGGAACGCGCGTGAATCGTTGGTTCGTAATCTTGGTCGAAAACATGGCGGGTCAGCGCACTCAAAGAGACTGTACCTACGAGTTCCTTCCGATCATTTACGACGTTCAACATACGGCTGTGCCGGCAGTCCACGATGGCGGAAATCACATCTTCGATTGACGCGTTCTCCGGGACCACTGGCAAATCGCGGGGGCCGAGCCCTTTAATGACTTCGCTAATACGAATCTTACTGGTCTTATTATCAAGTAAACTCATTGCTATTGACTTTCAAGATTGTGACTACTATCGGTGGCTTCGCCTACACGAAATTATTCTTCGCAAAATGTATTATTGAAACCACCCACGTCGGTAGAAATTCCATAACATTCCGACGGCAAGCAGTAACATCAGGCTCACTACCGCAGGGTAGGCATAGGGCCAACCGAGTTCAGGCATCTTCTGAAAATTCATGCCGTAAATACCGGTAATCAATGTCAATGGTAAAAAAATTGTTGAGGTCACAGTTAGCAGTCGTAACCGGTCGGTCGTCTTATCCTGCAGATTGAGTTGATATTGATGTTCGATCGCACTCAGGTGAGCGAGCTGCCGACCCATCACACGGGATGCATGTTCCAAATGCAAGAATGCATCGCGAAAGTATTCGTGCAATTCTGAAACGCTGAACGATTCGGAGTCGATCGTTTGCAACGAACTGACGCAGTACAGTTGATCTTCGAATGTAGCTGCTAGCCGTGTCAATTGGCGTTTCAACGGGAGAGTTTCTTCTGTCAACTTCTTGTCGAAATTGTCATCGAGTAACTGATCTAGCCGGTCGATGACATCACGTGTTTTTAACGTGAACATCATGTCTTCGTCAATCACATGATCGAGAATCTGGTACAGAATTGCCGACGTGTTGTCGCCGTGAAAACGCATGCCGTCACTATAGCGTTCGATGATTTGCTGCAACGCGGGGATATCGGCCTCGTGTATTGTGATGATGATTCGAGGTAGGCAAATAATCCATAGAAATGTGCGATTTTCAATGTCCCATGCCGTGTGGATTGGCAAGGCAATGAAGAGCGATTTCCCATAGACAGCCAGTAATGAAGCCGGAGTTGGATCCAGACACGCTTCTATGGCTAGCGGATGTACGCCAATTGATTCAAGCAACGGTTGCAGTGACGCGGTGTCGCGATAGGCCTTATTAATCCAGTAGGGTGGTGCTGTTGCTTCTTGAGGGTTTCGACTGTTGACATCAGTCAAATTGCACCGATTTAAGCAACGTTCTGGCATGAGTTGAAAAATCTGTTCGGTCTTCATGGCTTCACCGCCAATATAATCTAATTTCTATCGGTACCCACGTGTCATTGATGTCGTACCTGACCGCTTTCATGGCTTTCCGGACATAGATTGACAGACAACCTGTTAAATTTAGAAATTCTTGTGGGTCCACAATTAAGTTATTATAACAAAACATTGATAACCTAAATTCGATAAGGTAACTGCTACGAATCGACCTCCTGGTCTGAGTATCCACTTGAATTCTGTCAGCAAGTGGAGAAATTCTTGTGTATCAGCAAAATTATTTCAGGAAGTTTCATCAGAAATATTTGATTCTTCTAATTCAAGGGGGGCGATAATACGTGCGATTGTCCCTTGACCATTCGAAGATTCCAGCCAAAACTTTCCTTGAATGAGTGATAAGCGAAATTCAATATTACTGAGACCGATTCCGCTGACGTCTGAGATCTGGGGTTCGAACTGCTGGGGATCAAATCCGATTCCTTTATCAGAGACGATGATTTCAATTTCCTGGTTCGAAAGAAGACACATACGGACCTGTGCCTCAGTTATTTGAGAATGCTTGACGATATTAAATAACAACTCGCGGATACATTCATATAAAACGATGTCTATCAACTCAGTTCGAGGATTGGCTCGGCGATCAAGATCCAACGTGGCGGTTAAGTTATACCGTTCTTTCATACGATGGGACAACCACTCCAATGCTGTCGCCAGTCCTTCCTCGTGCAGTACTACGGGATTTAACTCCGCCGTTAATGACCGTGTAAGTTCGATGCCTTGATTCAGCAGTTCACCCGCGCGTTCCAGAGTCTGTTTGATGGCTTCTACGGGAGTATCATTCTTTGCGATCTCCAGGTGGATGCGAACGCCGACCAGCAACTGTTGCAGCTGATCGTGCAGAAGATTCGCCAGTTGACGACGTTCCTGTTGTCCTGCGATTGCAATGGCTCTGGTCAATTCTTTCTGTTTTTGTTCTGGCCGTTTGCGTTCGCTAATATCGACTATAATACCAGCAAAGATACCGAATTGAGGCAGATCGGTAACTGAGAGTTCAATCGGGAAGATTGTTCCATCGCGTCGGCAGCCTTTCAGTTCACGCCTGGCTCCCACGATATCTGATATACCCGTTTCCAGATAGTCGGAGAGGTACTGATCGTACTGTTTCCGAGTGGGAAGGCGAGTGAGTAAACTGACATTTTTATTGATAATTTCACTCGCAGAATAGCCAAACATTTTCTCAGCCGCCGGATTAAAAGTTCTAATCAGTCCTCTGCGGTTGATTGTCACTACTCCCTCGATGGCTGCTTCCATGATGGCTTTGAGTTTTGCCTGTACGTGACGTAATTCATTGGAGATGGTCTGATTTTGAAGAATCCGTTTTAAGGATGATCGAAATAAATCTGGATCAATGGGTTTCACAAAATAATCGGCAATCCCATTACGAAATGCAATGATCATATTCTCAATTCTGGGTTGCGACGTGATCACCAATAACTCTGCATTGGGGGCCAGTTGTTGTAGCTTGGGGAGGAACTCATCAGTTCTTCCATCGGGCAGTTCGTGTTCGAGAATGATTAGAAAATAGTCGGACCAGTTATCTCGATCCATCATCTGAGCAATCGTTTCCGCGGAATCAATACGATAATTATCACTCGAGAGGATCTGTATAATCTGTGCACGTGATTCTGAGTCTGCTTCTATCAGTAAAATGGGCAAGCCCTGTACATCGCGCATGACGCTCATCTCATTTCTGAAAGTGGTTCCCGAACGGCATTTTGCCCCCCACAAAGTACTCTTCAACATAACCATTGGCTATGTTGAAGTAAATGCCGAAGAGACTCTCGATTGACCAGATAATACTTAGTGCATTGTCAAGCTTGAAATTGAGAGTTGACGATGTGGTTTACGTGCTCCGTTGTCGCACTGTGTTGAAATTGATCATCCTCAGATTCAAAAAGACACTTCACTAGAAGCTGTCTCATAACGTCAAAAAAAGTGAACTGTTTGGCGTGATGTTTGCATGTAATGTTCTCCTGAAAGGAGAATTTCTCATGTATATGACGCTGGTCTGGTGGCCCAAACGAAAACGGGTTTCCACAAAAACAGCGTCCAGGACGGAACGCCCGGTCGTTTTGACCGATAAACAATGGTCTTTAGTCGCAAATTTGTTTCCCTGGACTCCCCCTTCCCAAAAAGGAGGACGTCCCAAGGCCCACCCGCGAGATTGCTTGGAAGGCATTCTCTGGATTTTGGTGACAGGAGCGCGCTGGAAAGATTTACCAAAAGAGTATCCCTCTAAAGCGACATGCCATCGACGTTTCCAGCAATGGACGATCGAAGGACGGCTCTTGTCTGCCTGGCAAATCATCTTAGAACGAATGGATGATGCCGGCCAAATTGATTTCTCTGAAACCTTTGCTGATGGCACGTTTGCCTCGGCAAAAAAGGGGGGAGAAGAGTTGGCCCGACTCGTCGTGGCAAAGGCACTAAAATCATGATCTTCGTCGATCGTCACGGGACACCTGTGGCGATCGACACAGAATCGGCCAGCCGTAGCGAAGTCAAGTTGATCGAGCCGCTTCTTGCAAAAAACACATTGCAAAATCGACAACCCGAGCGACTGGTTTATGACAAAGCCGCCGATTCGGACCCGTTGCGCAAACGGCTGATGGAAAATAAGATCGATCTGATCTGCCCGCATCGAAAATCGAGAGTCAAACCGCCGACGCAAGACGGTCGAAAGCTCCCACGCTTCAAACGACGTTGGATTGTGGAACGCAGTATTGCCTGGCTCCACAACTATCGTCGCATTGTCACGCGCTGGGAATATCACGATTACCTCTACGAAAGCTTTGTAATTCTTGGGTGTTTATTTACACTATTAAAAAGGTTTTGAGATGCCCTCTAGGGGATTTCCCCATTAAAGATTGGTCAATTTTCCAGTTTTCGAAAGACTACAGCTTCGGTAATGTGATACTCGATAAAAGATTCATTTGCGAACGTAGCGTGGTGATGTTGCTCGTGAGTAGATAACACAATCTTAGAATTCAATAGCGACCATTTTTGTAGTGATAGTCGGATCACGCCGGAGACACATTGACTGGGAGATCAGTGTGAACGAATTTTGTGACCATGACGGACAGGGATGTTTTTGAGCAGTGGTTTGGTTCAGATGAAAACTCTCTTTCCAGGAAAACAAGATGATGAAAACCAGAGGAAGCGGGCCTCTACCAGAAAAAATTCAGGATAATGCCCGATTTCAGAATAAAGCGTCGTGGGCAGCCGAAGAAGAGGTATTAGATCATACCCTCATCGCCGATTTGTCGAATGAACAAATCCATCAGATGACGCGCGAGGAATTGGTACGAGTGATTCTGGCTGCCAAACTAGATTTTTTGGATCTGGGTGGTCAGCATCGAGTGTCCTGTTTCGATCGCGTCATATTGGAACGACTGGCATATTTAGCTCGTTTTTGTTGTCAGAATCAGATGTCGCGTACATTCAAATCAGGGAAAGAAGGCCATGCTTGTTCTAACACGAAAAAAAATGAATAGATCCAGATTGCTGATGATATTGTATTGACGGTAGTCAGGATACGGGGAGGAAAAGTGAAATTGGGAATAGAATGTCCTCGCAAAATACCGATTCGTCGAAATGAGGTTCCAATAGAAACTTTAGTTGAACCTGAAACTTTGCTGGCACTGCAGTTCGGCAAGCAGGAACAGATAATTCTTTAGGTAGTCTCTTGCAGATGGATTGATTCTGGTTTTATGCCAGAGGTAAGCAGTGTGCAGAATATTAGATTTATCGGAAATTTCCTGAGGTTAGCAGTAGGGTAATCCTGCATCGGCTTTTAGCGGATTCTCTGATTTATACTCAGTCAAGGTTTGTTACGAAGTATCTGAATTTAATGGGAATGCTCTATCAAACTTAAAAGAGACTCGATATGGCTAAGTCGATTAGGAGAGAATGCATAAACGAAGAGTCATTGTTGTTGATTCAACAGCTTGTTGTATCTTGAAGGTTTACACTAGTTTGAAGGAGGAGAATTACAATGACCACTACACCAGCCGTAAGAGGGACAGCCACAAGACCAGAGCAATCATTAGCAAGGTCTGGTCCGTTTGGGGGGCGGGCGCCATTTTGGGTGCTTCGTAATGAGATGGATAATTTAATGAGTCGTTTTTCCGGTGATGGGAGTCTAACTCAAGCTTTTGATGCGTTGCTCGATATGTCGGAAACCGATGATGAAATCGAAGTTCGGATGGATGTTCCTGGTATTCAACCTGAAGAGATTGAAGTCGAAGTCACTGGAAATACTCTGTTGATCACAGGAGAACGGAAAGAAGAGAAAGAAGAAAAGAGTAAAACCTATCATCGGATAGAACGAACGAGCGGTAGTTTTTCTCGATCCATGACACTTCCTTGTGAAGTGGATAGCGATCAAGTTTTGGCTGAATGTGACAAGGGGGTTTTGACGGTTCTCTTACCCAAGTCTAATTTGAGTAAGCCACACAAAATTACTGTGAAACCCAAATTCTAAAGAATATCTGGAAGTCGCTGTATTAAAGGTGGTGTACCATAGAGGTTCGTCTGTGGTACACCCTTTTATCTCTGTTATTGGATGAAAAATAAAAGACTAAGGAGAGCATGGTGGAACTGCAAAAAGAAACGAGAATCGTTTTGGCTCCCAATCCGGATAATCAACTCGTCGCACGGATCAGGCGGGTTCTACGATTATCGGGGTATGCTGCCTTGTCTCAAATTCGAGTTGCAGTAGAACAAAGAGACGTGCGCCTCGAAGGGCAGGTTCCTACCTATTTCTTAAAGCAGGTTGCCCAGACTCAGGTTCTGTCATTAGAAGAAGTCCAGTTCGTGAGTAATAATTTGGTTGTTGAAGACGGTTACAATAACCATTTTTAATTTTGGCTACACTTTTTTAGGTGTGCTACGAAAAAATGTTTCTTAAATTGTCAGACTTTAGGCCTAAAGGTTGAGTAAGTCGGATGCTGGCACGCACCAGATTTCGTCTTCACCCGTAACATTGGGTGTGTGCCAGCATACTTTGAATGATCTGAAGCGAAAAAAGTACATGCAGTAACCAGAGCCATAAATCGATTATTCAACGAAAGAGAGAAACCCTGTGGCAAAGTGATTCTGAATTGATATTTTGGTTGTGACAGGGCTTGCCGAAGTTTTCAACAATGGAAAGTCAGGCAGAGAAGCGTGTTCAGTTTTATTCCAGAACCCATTGGATCGCATGTCGGATCAATGCGGTTGCGTTTTCCAGATTTAGCTTGTGTTTGATATTTTCCCGATATGTTTCCACAGTCTTGGGGCTCAGGTTCAATTTATCAGCGATTTGGCGTGTGGTTTCTCCTTCGCCAATTAGCTCGAAGACCTCCAATTCGCGGTCTGAAAGACTTTCGATAGGCGATTGGTCTGTGTAATTGTCTGATCCGATAGAACGGCAGATCATACGCTCTGTGACAGTGGAACTGAGAAACACTTTCCCTTCCAGAACCCGGTAAATTGCTTTAATCAATTGCTCAGGGGCCTATTGTTTATTGACATATCCCAGAGCGCCCGCACGAATCGATCGCTCGGCAAACAGTGTTTCATCATGCATTGAGACCGTCAGCATTTTAATCTGCTTGAATTGGAATTTAATATCCTTGATCAGTTCCAGGCCACTGCCGTCTTTCAGGGAGATGTCAACAATGATCAGATAGGAGGGTCATTCATGATTTGTTTGATGGCATTGACTTTACTGTCTGCTTCAGAGCAGACTTCCAGATCAGCTTCCCGCTCAATCAGCCGCGAATAGCCTTCCCTGACGATGGGGTGATCATCCACAATCATGACACGCGTCTTATGCTGATTTGAGTGGCTGCTGATTTGAGTGGCTCATTATTATCACCCTTTTGATTTATTTTACTCACATTATGCATTATGATTGTATACGTGCCAGAACATGGCGTCAATCCGTGTGCACAAGCCTGTTTCCACCGCCAAGTTCAAGAGGAGATTGAAGGTTTCGTCAGTAATGCGATTCTTCAAATAGTTGAGACAGACGCCCAATGCCTCGGACACCATCCGCTCGCCGTGTGTGGGATCTTCGGCGAAAAGCTTCCGAAAATGTAAGTACTGGACCTCCCCAAAGTGGGCTTTGAGACTCTTTAACGCCGCACTCAGAGAGTAATTGGATAGTTCTTGTTACATTCATATTCCTTTCCGTTTCGGTTTGAGTCGTAAGTGGAGAAGTTCTTTAATCAGTATTCGCAAGTGTGGTGCTCTTGGAAGCAATTTCTTCTATGAGTTCCTTCCAGGACTTCACTCGCTGGTACGCAAGTCGCGTGTAATATTGTCGAGCCAGAGGCTTTGTCCCAGATCGTGGAGTTTTTGAGTTGCTTTCATCATATTACCTCCGAATTTGGTGGGGACTCAGGAGTTGATTGAAATACGGGTAGTCGATTTGTTATTGTCGTTAATTCCCGCAACCATTGGAAGGTTGGCCCCGACAACATGTCTGTTGTGCAGCGCCATCGCCAATTTCCTTCGGAGTGACCAGGTACGTTCATCCGGGCATCACTCCCTAAATTGAGCAAATCCTGCAGAGGAGTCACCGCGAGCGCCGCCACAGAAGACCACGCCAGATGTAACAATAATGCTGTGACTTCGCTGCCCTCGACATGAGGACGTTGCAGATATTGACATACATTTTGTCGTTGATCACCGGACAGTGTATCGTACCACCCGCGCGTGGTGTTGTTGTCATGGGTACCGGTATACACAACGGTATTCGAAACATAATTGTCAGGCAAGTACGGGTTATCAGGTTCGCCATCAAAGGCGAACTGGAGGACGCGTGTTCCAGGCAGGTGGTACTGATCGCGGAAGATCCCCACGTCTGGCGTGATGATCCCCAGATCCTCCGCAATGAATGGTAGACCGCCGAGGTCTTGCTGGACCGCATGAAAGAACTCACTACCCGGCCCGGGTACCCATTGGCCCGATAAGGCCGTCGAAGCCCCTGCCGCTATGTGCCAGGCGGCGGCAAAACCACGAAAATGGTCCAGTCGAATCAGATCCACATGAGCCAGTAACACACGCACACGGTCGATGCACCATCGGTAACCGGTCTGACGTATCGCATCCCAGTCATAAACGGGGTTGCCCCAGAGTTGACCTTGGTCGCTGAAGTAGTCGGGAGGAACACCGGCAATGAAGCGTGGCCGTAAATATTCATCGAGCAGAAATAGTTCCGGATGAGCCCACACGTCGCTTGAATCGGGAGAAACAAAAAACGGGAGGTCGCCGATCAAACGCCCCCCCCTGGTATGGGCATATTTCTTCAGACAATTAGCTTGACGGAACACGAGGAACTGTGCCAAGCGAACCTGATCGATTTGGTTCGCCAGATCTCGCCGAGCCTGAAACAAGGCGGTCGGATCCCGTCGGACCAGTTCAGTTGGCCACTCGAGGTAACACGCGCCGTGATGCAAGTCTTGCAGTGCCTGGAACAAAGCGTAATCATCCAGCCAATGCTTCTCTTCATTACAGAACTGCTCAAAAGCGAGCTTCAGGTCCCATCCGGCCACGGTGTTGAAGTTGGTCCACACCGTTTCGAGCAACTGGTATTTGAACGAAATGATTGCATCGTAGTCAACGGTAGATTTTGAGAAGGAGTGCCCGGCAACATCGCTTGCCCGCAACAGACCGTCCGCGATCAGGTCATCTGGGCTGATCAGGAGCCAGTTACCGGCGAAAGAAGACAGAGGTTGATACGGTGAATTGCCATGCCCTGTCGGGCCCAGTGGCAAGATCTGCCACCAAGTTTGCCCTGCTTCTTGGAGACGGTCAACCCAGGCCCGCGCCTGCGGCCCCAGATCACCAATACCGTACGGCGAGGGCAGCGATGTGACATGCAGCAGCACGCCAGAAGCGCGGTAATTCGGAGGGAACGGGGACAAACTTGTTGGATAACTGCTATCGCTCATGGTCTTTCTTTCGCCTGCCAGAAACCTAGACTAGAATCGTTCAGGGTGTTGCTTACGATCTGCTGCGTCTCAGCTTGACTGAGGCCGTCCTGCGACACATCCATTTGTTTCTCCAGTTCCATAAAAGGTAGGGAATTCAAATCGTCCTTTACATTGGACTTCGATTCATGAGACTTGGTTAGGTCGACACTTGGTTTCATAGTGGTGTACTCTTTCTGGCTCAACGATACCGCAACGTGCGTGAAATGAGGGATACTTGCTATCATGCTCATGTACCATCTATCACGGCATTGTATTCTCCACGGCGTGCATCCCGGTTGCATTTGGCGCGATGATAGAGAGCGTCCTGTGCCGCCACATTGTTAGTAGAATCACCTCCCCAGATTCCCATTGCCGGTTGCTGAATTGCACGGGCAAACGAAAATGACAGTTCCCAGGGGACTTGCGATTTGAATTTGATGTTCATGGCATTCAAACGCGCCGAAGCCAGTTCGCTGGATTGACCACCGGACAAGAATGCCACTCCCGGAACCGCAGCGGGGACGGCACGTGAGAAACACGCCACCGTGACAGCGGCTACTTCTTCGACCGAGTTCTGCTGAGGGCACGTCAATCCCGGAAGCACCATATTCGGTTTCAGGATGATACCTTCCAGCATCACGCGTTGCCTGTAAAGTTGGTCGAAGACCATTCGCAACGTTTCCTCGGTAACCTCGCAGCAATGTTCAAGGGTATGGTCGCCATCCATAAGTACTTCCGGTTCGACAATGGGGACCAACCCGGCTTCCTGGCTCAACGCGGCATACCGCGCCAACGCTTGCGCGTTGGCCTCAATACAACCCCGGCTGGGGATACTATCGCCAATCGTAATCACCGCGCGCCATTTGGCAAAACGGGCTCCCATCTGGACGTATTCAGCAAGACGACCGCGTAGTCCATCAAGACCTTCAGTGATTTTCTCTCCGGGATGACCGGCCATCGCTTTTGCACCAGTATCGACCTTGATACCAGGAATAATCCCCACATCGGTGAGGGCTTTCACAAAGGAACCACCATCACTCTTCTGCTGGCGGATTGTCTCATCATAGAGAATCGCCCCACTGATGCTCTCACTGAGACCAGGCGTACTCACAATCATCTCCCGGTAGATGTACCGGGTTTCTTCGTTCTGGGGTATTCCCAACTTGGCAAATCGTTTTTTGCAGGTAGGAGTGCTTTCATCTATTGCCAGAAAGCCCTTGTCGTTGGCGACCAGTGTTCTCGCCGTATTTATAAGCTCTTGCGTTTTCATAAGGTGTTACTCCAATTCCAGTTTCGAATCTCCGGCATGTCTTGGCCGTGCTTGTTGATGTACTGCTTGTGCTCAATGAGCTTGTCCTTGAGTTGCTGCTTCAAGAAGATGCCCTTGTCGCCAGTCTGCGGCAGACGATCGATGGTATCCATCACAAGGTGAAAGCGGTCTAGCTCATTCAATACCGTCATATCGAAAGGCGTTGTGATGGTCCCCTCTTCTTTATAGCCACGGACGTGGATGTTGTCGTGGTTCGTGCGGCGGTAGGTCAGCCGATGGATCAGCCACGGATAGGCATGAAAGGCGAAGATCACCGGCTTGTCTGTGGTGAAAAGTTCATCGAAATCCATGTCGCTCAGCCCATGCGGATGCTCTGTGGGCGGCTGCAGCTTCATCAGGTCGACAATATTAACCACCCGGATTTTCAGTTCGGGCAGATGTTCGCGCATCAGGGAGACGGCGGCAAGTGTCTCCAGCGTGGGAACGTCACCACAGCAGGCCATGACCACATCGGGCGAAACGGCCTGATCGTTGCTAGCCCATTGCCAGATGCCGATGCCTTCGGTGCAGTGTTTGACAGCAGCGTCCATCGTCAGCCATTGTGGTGCTTGATACTTGCCCGCGATGACGACATTGACGTAATGGCGACTGCGCAGACAGTGGTCCATCACTGACAGCAAGCAGTTCGCATCCGGCGGAAAGTAAACCCGCACGACCTCGGCCTTCTTGTTTACGACGTGGTCGATGAAGCCGGGATCCTGGTGGGTAAAACCGTTGTGCATTTGCTGCCAGACGTGGGAGGCCAGCAGGTAATTCAGCGACGCGATTTTCTGCCGCCACGGCAACTCCGCCGTGACCTTCAGCCACTTGGCGTGCTGATTAAACATCGAATCGATGATGTGGATGAACGCCTCGTAGCAGTTGAAGAGACCATGTCGTCCAGTGAGCAGGTAGCCCTCGAGCCAGCCCTCGCATTGGTGTTCGCTGAGCATTTCCATCACGCGCCCAGTGGGTGCGAGAAATTCGTCGTTTGGCTCAGTGGCGGCGTCCCATTGGCGTTGGGTTACTTCAAAGAGAGCTTCCAAGCGATTGGAGAGCGTCTCGTCAGGACCGAAGACCCGGAAGTTTCGCTGTTTGCTGTTTAGTTTCACCACATCGCGCACAAAAGGTCCGAGCACATGCGTATCACCAATGCCAAGGACCCCTGGCGTGGGCACATCGGTCGCGTAATCGCGGAAATCCGGCATCTGTAAGTCGCGCAGCAGCAAGCCACCGTTGGCGTGGGGATTTGCGCCCATACGTCGTTCGCCACAGGGAGCCAGTTCCGCCAGTTCCGGTTTCAAGCGGCCCTGCTGATCGAAGAGTTCTTCCGGTCGATAACTCTTCAGCCAGTCTTCCAACAGCTTCAGATGCTCGGGATGAGTAGCAGGGTCGGAGAGAGGCACCTGATGCGCACGGAAGGTGCCTTCAACCTGAAGGCCATCAACTATCTTTGGCCCTGTCCAACCCTTTGGTGATTTGAGAACAATCATCGGCCAACGGGGACGCGCCAAATTGCCGTGGATACGGGTGTCCTGCTGATTTTTTTTGATCTGCTCCACTGCTATGTCAAGCGCTCCAGCCATGGCTTCATGCATCAACTCAGGCTCGTGTCCCTCAACGAAGTAAGGCGTCCAACCATACCCCCAAAGCAACTGTTCTAATTCCTCGTGCTCAATGCGGGCAAGGACACTTGGGTTGGCGATCTTGTAACCGTTCAGATGTAGAATTGGTAGCACCGCACCATCGGTGGCTGGATCGAGAAACTTGTTGGAATGCCATGCCGTGGCCAGAGGTCCGGTTTCCGCCTCACCATCGCCAATAACACAGGCGACGATAAGATCGGGATTATCGAACACCGCGCCGAACGAATGGCTAAGCGAATAGCCCAGTTCCCCGCCCTCGTGGATCGATCCCGGGCACTCCGGTGATGCGTGGCTGGGAATTCCTCCGGGAAACGAAAACTGGAGAAAGAGCTTCTGCAACCCGGCTTCATCCTGGCTGATCTCGGGATAGATTTCGCTATAAGTGCCTTCAAGATAAGTGTTGCCCACGACGGCCGGCCCACCATGTCCGGGACCGGACACGTAAATCATGTTGAGGTCATATTGCTTGATGACCCGGTTCAGATGCACGTAAATGAAATTCTGCCCGGGGGTCGTTCCCCAATGTCCCAGCAGCATGTGTTTTACATCCGCCAGTGTCAGCGGCCGTTTCAATAGTGGATTGTCATATAGATAAATCTGCCCCACTGACAAATAGTTTGCGGCACGCCAGTAGGCATCCATGTTGTGAAGCAATTCTGGAGAAAGCGTCTTTGTCTTCATCGTTCCATTCTCCTTTTTTTAACTAAGACCAAGAACGCGGCAAACCGTCTCACCGATCATCTGCTCTTCATTCGTGCGAATGACTCGCACTGCGACACGGTTTACGTTCGATGAAATCAGCGATACATTTTCCGCGTTGTACGTGTCATCTAATTCGATGCCGAGAAAACCGAGTCCGTCGCAGATCCGCTTTCGGATCAGTGGCGAATTTTCGCCGATTCCCCCAGCAAATACCAATGTGTCCAATCCCCCCAAGGCTGCCGCAAATGCGCCGATCCATTTCTTGACATGGTAGCAAAATAGCGCGACCGCCTCAGCCGCACGCACGTCCTGCGTTTCAAGTTCGAGCAAGTCACGTATGTCGGAACTGGTTTCCGACACGCCGAGCAAACCGGACTTAAAATTGACCATCTCGTTGAATTGCTTTGCATCGAGACTCTCAGTGCGTGCTAGATACCAAGCAAGTCCGGGATCGATGTCACCGGAACGAGTACTCATCGGCACGCCTGCAGTCGGAGTGAAACTCATGCTCGTGTCCACGGGTTTGCCGCGATGCACCGCCGCCAAACTGGCTCCATTGCCGAGGTGAGCAAGGATGACCCGGTCTTGTGCCGCTTTCGATCCGACCAGGCGGGCCAACTCCTCCATGAGAAACGCATATGACAACCCATGAAACCCGTACCGCCGCACTCCCTGTGCTTCATAGCGGCGCGGGATCGGCAATAACCGGGCCACACGTGGCAGATCATGGTGAAAAGCCGTATCGAAACATGCCACTTGAGGCAAGTCGGGAAATCGGCGATGAAACGCCTCGATCAACAAGATCTCCTCCGGAAGATGATTCGGAGCGAATGGACTCAGCCGGTGCAACTCTTCAATCACTTCCGCAGTGATTCGCTGCGGGTTGCTAAACTTCGGCCCGCCATGCACCACACGATGCCCTATCGCGGTCAAAACATCACGTCCGCAGTATTCCTCAATCCAATCCATCAGAGTACCCACCGCCGCTGTGTGATCTGGTGCCGATAATGGCTGCGAAATGGAGTCCGCCTGATTCGAGACTTTCACACGCAGAGCGGCATCCGCTAGTCCAATCCGATCAATTCCTCCCTCCAGAATGCGTTGGAGCGAGTGACCAGGCTCGAACAACGCAAACTTGATACTCGACGAGCCGCCATTGATCGTAAGGATGCGTGCGTTAGATAGTTTCATAGGTGGCTCCTTCGTCATTCTGCAATCCGAACGAAGTTAGTTTTGCGCATGTGGACGTGCAGTCCCTAGCGGCTCATTTTGTAGTTCTTTCAGTTCGTCTTCATTTTAAAATACGAGCCATATCATGCTCATTTTATTATCTCATGAACGTGCTCGCGGCCCAGCAGCCATTTAGTACGATTCAGCATTCGGTACACAGCAACTTTCAGAAAATCGTTGAAGACAAACCAGACTGTTGCATATAGATAGATGTAACCTGTCATCTTCCAGCCCACTGGCTCCATAAAGATTCCGTAACAGGCAATCAAAGTTCCAACAATACGCGTGGACATTGCAGGGATAAACAGTTTCAGTGACGGAAAGGGTCGCTCCCAGAAATGCCGCTCGCCAGTACGGGCTACATAGATTGTGGAATGCCCGGCAATATCGAGCTTGAGGAACAGAATGGCCTGCATAAGTCCCCTTGAAAACTGCATCTCTTCCAGAATGAAGAATAAGAGGAACGAAGAGACAACGCCGGCCAGCCCCAGGACCGAGGCGATTGTCAGAACTTCACGCATGTTCCACCTCACGGGATGTGGTTCGATTTTTGAATTGTCGTAGGCAATCGCCATGATCGGGATGTCGTTTAACAGCGCAAGGATGATGATCATGATTGCCGTCACAGGGTAGAAATTGAACACTGTGATGGCCAACGTCATAAATAGTATCACGCGCAGCGTTTCTGCAATACGGAAGATCGCATAGCTCTTCATTCGGCCGAAAATCTGCCTGGATTCTTCTATTGCATTGATAATGACTGACAAACCAGGAAGTAATAGCACGATATCCGCTGCAGCGCGGGCAGCATCGGTGGCCCCGGAGACTGCGATGCCAGCATCTGCCTTTTTTAGCGCTGGCGCGTCGTTAACTCCGTCACCTGTCATAGCAACTATATGATCGTTCAATTGCAGCCGATCAACGATGTGATATTTGTCTTCGGGAAATACCTGTGCGAAGCCGCCAGTTTCTTCAATTAGCCGAACGATCTCCGATTCATGACGTCGCACGAACCCATTGTGCGGACGGACATCTCGCAACCGTTCTTCCAGTCGATTTACGACTTCCTCGACCACAGCACGCACTTCGTCAGATGTTGCATCGGACTTCAACCGACCATAGAGCGTTTCGGTCACAACATCGGCAATTAACAATAACTCGGTTGGTCTCTCTTCGCTGAGTTCTGTGTGATTACGGATTTCCCCCTGAATTCCAAGAATCTCGACGATTTGACGTGCGATGGCAAGGTTGTCACCGGTAATCATTTTAACATCGAGGCCCAATCGTTTCGCGGTAGCGATCGTTTCAGCAGAATCGTCCCGCGGTGGGTCATAAAACGGCAGCAATCCAACAAAGTGGAATGTGGACTCATCTGGCGAACGGACACCAACACCGAGCGTGCGATACCCGTTATGTGCAAACTGCTCCACTTGCCTGATGACAGTCTCTTCAACTACCGCATCATCGCACAGAGCAAGAACAGCCTGTGGAGCCCCCTTGGTCACAATACGACTGCTATCGTCTCCGAATTTAATCGTGGCTTCTGTCCGCTTTCTGACCGGGTCGAAAGGAGTGAAATCTAATTGTTCACAATCAGACAGACGCTGCTGGATATGAGAATGTTGCACGGCCTGAAAGATTGGCGATTCCAATGGATCATTATTTTCTACTCGGCTGGCGAGTGCCGCATAAAACAGCGCATCATCGCGTGTGAAGTTGTTTAAAAGAGCGGGCTCTTCCAGTTTCATCTGGTTCTTCGTTAATGTCCCGGTTTTGTCACAACAGAGAATGTCGACACCCGCCAGTTCCTCAATAGCCACCAGTCGGCTGACAATCGCCTGGTGTTGCGCCAGCCGCATCGCTCCGACGGCCATTGTCACCGAAAGTACAGCTGGCAATGCCACTGGAATTGATGCAACCATCAGTACGAGTGAAAACCGCAGGATCTCCATTAGTGAGTCGTGTCGGTTCAACCCGACAAAAATGATCAGCACGACCATCACTCCGGCTATCAGAATCAGATAGTTCCCGATGTTGACTACTGCCTTCTGAAGGTGGCTGTGTTCATGTTTCTCAGCCTGAGCGACCAACTCAACCGTATGTCCGAAAAACGTGTTCAAACCGGTTCCGGTAACAACTGCAACCATCTCTCCCATCTTGATGACTGAATTCGCGTAGGCAATATCACCCGTCATTTTGTCGGCCGGTACTGATTCACCAGTCAACGCAGACTGGTCCACCTGGAGATACGCACCATCAATCAGAGTGACGTCCGCCGGTATGACGTTGCCGATCCGTAGTTTGATGACATCGCCGGGAACAAGCTCGCGTGCCGGAATTTCGCTCCAACGCCCGTCTCGTAATACGAGCGCCAAACGAGCAAGCTTCTCTTTGAGCAGCTTCAATGCACTGATCGCTTTTGCTTCCTGCCGGAAGTCAATCACAACATTGACCAACAGCAGGATCATAATAATCCCAAAATCTTCCCACTTGCCAACAGCAGCTGAAAGGATCCCGGCGATCTCGATCATCCATGGAATTGGTCCCCAGAACCGCTTCAGAATGCGACTGAGAAGAGTTTCTTCTTTTTCAGGAATTTCGTTGAATCCGTATTGCTGCTGACGCGATCCAATCTGCTCCGTCATGAGTCCCGTAGATGGATTAACCTGAAGCTTTTCAACCACTTCGTCAGCAGAGAGCTCCTTGAAATCCAATTGGTTTGACATGTCTCATGCTTTTTATAATCCGGGTTCTGAAAGTTGCGAGAGTGCTTTTTCAGCCTCCACTGGTACCGTAAGAGATGAATCCAGCGACTTCAGGGCTTCAACGACAGGCCTCAGTGTCTCACGAAGATTATCGTTTTCGCCAGCTAAATGGTGCAAAACATAACATGCGCCGTCTCTGATCAATCCGGTTTCGTGGATTAATGCTTTCAGCAACGGTGGGACCGCGGTCTCACTCAGCGCAATCAATGCGTCACCCGCCACCCATTTAACTTCAGAGTCTTCAGTCAGCATTTCTATAAGAGCAGGTATCGCCGATGGGGATCGGATTTCACCCAGTGTCTTCGCTGCTTCCCATCGGAGCATTTCGGAAGAGTCGCCCAAGGCAGTGATGAGCGCAGGAACTGCAAATTCCCCAGTATTGGCTAAATGACGGCGTGCAGTTTGTCGCTCCTCGCTGTCTGTACTGCCAAGCAGTTGTATCCATTCAGTAATTTGAGCATTATCGGAACCAGATTGTGATGATGCTTGATTAGCTTCGTCTGTCATATGTTTGTCTCCTGATGTGTGTCCTCTATTTTCATACTCTCCTGCATAGAATGGAGTATATCTTCAACAGCAAAAAAAGTACATCAAGATCTGCAATAAGCCTGCTCAATGATTGAATTCGTCGGTATATATTTTCTGTTGAGAATCAGATGAATTCCTTTTTACGTTTCCCTCCACATTGTAATAAGAACTTAAGAATAATTCCTAAATTAGAACTAGCCTATTTCAAATCTCCACAGATGGACAATCAGCTTGGGTCTTAGTAGGATGATTAGTTCTGATATCATAATTATTAGAAAGAATTGTATGACTCATGAAAACAATCGTACGCGTCATGATCTTCGTTACTCTTGCAGGTGGCATAGCCGGTGGATCTTGGTATTGGAAAGCACGGCAGCAGGACACTAACGACGACACACTCGTGCTGTACGGAAATGTTGATATTCGACAGGTGGAGTTGGCAATCAACGGTAGCGAGCGAGTCGGACGAATTCTTGTGGAAGAGGGTGATTTTGTCGAGCAGAAACAACTCCTGGCGGAATTGGAACTGGAACGATTTGAATTGAAAGTGGCACGAGCGAAAGCTCAGATCGAAATCCAACAACAGGTCGTAGCCCGACTCGAAGCAGGTACGCGACCAGAAGAAATTCGTCAGGCTGAAGCCTCGCTTTTATCAGCTAAGGCCGAATATGATGATGCAGCTGCAACGTTGAAGCGAATTCTGGCATTAAGGGAAAAGAAAGCCGTCTCACTACAGGAAGTCGATGATGCGAAGTCAAAGTGTGACTCAGCAGCGGCGAACGCCCAGCTTCTGCAGGCATCCCTCGATCTGGCAAAGGCCGGGCCTCGCAAAGAAGACATTGCTGAAGCCAAAGCAGTGCTCAAACGGATGGAAATAGAACTTGCACAGGCAAAGCATGATCTTAAAGATGCTTCACTCTATGCACCATCACGTGGAATTATACAAGAACGCATTCTGGAAGTCGGCGATATGGCTTCGCCACAAAAACCTGTCTTCACTTTTGCATTTGTTGATCCAGTGTGGGTGCGAGCATATGTATCTGAGCCGGACTTGGGAAAAATCCACGATGGGATGAAGGCTGTCGTTATCACAGATAGTTTTCCTGGAAAAGAATATGAAGCGTGGGTCGGGTTTATCTCACCAACGGCAGAGTTCACACCCAAGCCTGTCGAAACTGCTGAGCTGCGTACCAAGCTGGTATATCAAGTCCGCGTGTTCGTGAAGAATCCAAAAAGCGAACTCCGGCTTGGAATGCCAGCCACCGTCAAGATAAAACTTATCAGCCAGTCACCAAATTAGCCGAATTTACTTCAAATGGAACTGGATCGCCAGTCGCCAGAAGATGGACAACATAACAGCGAGTAACAACTTGGGAACGCTAGGCAAGAATCTCAGTCAGCAAGTAGTGCTCTTCGATAACGTCAGTAAAAGTTTCCCAGCTTCCCATAGGAATACGCAGGCTCTCAACTCAGTGAGCTTGTCAGTTTCTCGAGGGATGGTGACTGGATTGATTGGTCCTGATGGAGCCGGAAAGACCACTCTCATGCGGATGGCCGCAGGATTGCTCTTTCCGGATACTGGCAAAATCACAGTGCTTGGAATGGAGACCACCCTCGATGCTTTGTCTCTCCAGGCCCACATCGGCTACATGCCGCAGCGGTTTGGTTTGTACGAAGATCTGTCTGTTCAAGAAAATCTCGATTTGTACGCCGACTTGCAAGGCGTACCCGTCAAGTTGCGAGCAGCGCGTTACGACGATTTGATGCATATGACAGGATTATCCCCATTCATGTCGCGGCTGGCGGGGCGCCTTTCCGGAGGCATGAAGCAGAAACTCGGGCTCGCCTGCACGCTGGTGCACCCACCAAATCTGCTGTTATTAGACGAACCAACGGTGGGAGTCGACCCTGTGTCTCGGCGTGAGTTATGGCAAATCGTCCAACGCTTCGTGCAACAGGAGGGCACTACCGTGCTGCTCAGCACGTCTTATCTTGATGAAGCCGAACGCTGCGACAAAGTCATTATTCTCGATGAGGGTCAGTTGTTGGGACACGGCTCACCATCGGAATTCAGTCAGCCTTTGGCCGGACAAACGTTCCAAGCGCGCGTTCCGCATCAGAAAAACCGTGACGTGCAGGAATCGCTCTCGAAGCAACCTGGTGTCATTGATGCCGTAATTCAAGGGGATGCCGTGCGGGTAGTGCTTCGGTCAAATGCAGATTCGTCAACCGATATACTTCTGCCCGATGCACCAAACGCAACGATTAACAGTGTTCCACCCCGTTTCGAAGATGGCTTCATTGCGATGCTCCGTAAACGCCGTGCCGAAGAGATCGAGAATTCCGTTCACTCTGTTTCCAATCTACCTCCGCAATCAACAATAAAATATAGCATGGGCACTGACCATGACATCGAAGTACGAGATGCGCAACGAAGATTTGGTAACTTTTATGCAGTGAAGAGTGTGTCGTTCGATGTAAACCGTGGCGAAGTCTTCGGTCTGCTCGGAGCGAACGGTGCCGGCAAGACAACGATGTTTCGAATGTTGTGCGGTCTGCTCCCAGCCAGTGGCGGAACATTGCAGGTGGCCGGGGTTGATGTTCGCAAGACAGCCGCAGCAGCGCGCGCTCGCATCGGCTATATGTCGCAGAAGTTCTCACTGTACGGAACATTGAGCGTGGCTGACAACCTGAGATTCTTTAGCAGTGCCTACGGACTGACAGGTCAAAAGCGGCGCGAACGCATTAACTGGGCGACCAGTGAATTCGAACTTGGTCCCGTATACAACACAACCAGCGGTCTATTACCACTCGGTTACAAACAACGTTTAGCATTAGCGTGCTCGCTGATGCACGAACCAGACATCCTGTTCCTTGACGAACCGACTTCTGGTGTCGACCCGTTGGCCCGTCGCGAATTCTGGCATCGCATCAATGATCTGGCAAATCAGGGAGTTACCGTGATGGTCACGACGCACTTTATGGAAGAAGCCGAATATTGTGACCGAATGGCTATCATGATTACCGGCGAGATCCTGGCTCTCGGCACTCCTGTTGAAATCAAACGTAGCGTACAAACAGAACAAGCACCGGAGCCAACAATGGAAGATGCGTTCATTCACCTGATTGATTCGCATGAGGAAAAATCATGAGACTCCTGTATACACAGTTAGAGGTGGCCTGATGATGTCGAATCGCGGTGGGTCACTGATGCGACTTCGTGGACTGCTGCGGAAGGAATTCCTACAGGTTCTACGCGATCCGAGTTCACTGGCGATTGCTTTCGTCTTACCAGTCATCTTACTATTACTGTTCGGTTATGGTGTATCGCTCGACGCTGAACATATTCCTATTGCACTTGTGGTCGATCAGCCTTCGGCCGATACCAGCAGTCTGTGTTCCGAGTTTGAACATTCCCACTACTTCCAGCCCATATATATTCATGGTCTGCATACCGCTCAACGGGCAATGATGGAACGGCGGGTTGATGCAATACTACATATTCGCAATGACTTTTCCGAAAAGCTCCGTCGATCAAATGGTGCATCAATTCAGCTTGTTGTGAATGGTGTCGATGCCAACACGGCGCGTCTGATCATCGGATATAGCCAAGGTGCGTATTCAAAATGGCTGGAACGCCGATCAACTGACGAAGGTTTACCGCTGCTAGTTCCCGTGAAAATTCAACAGCGTATTTGGTTCAATAGCAACCTCAGGAGCCGCAACTTTCTCGTTCCTGGTCTGATCGCTGTCATCATGACTCTGATCGGAGCGATGTTAACAGCATTGGTTATGGCGCGCGAATGGGAACGTGGCACGATGGAAGCCCTGATGGCGACGCCTGTCGCAATGCGCGAAGTCCTGATCGGAAAAATTTTGCCTTACTTTGTGCTAGGGATGGGAGGCATGGCTTTGTCAGTCGGAATGGGAGTCTGGTTGTTTCATGTTCCACTACGAGGATCAATGTGGGTGCTTCTGGTCGGCACATCGCTATTCCTGCTAACTGCTTTGGGAATGGGTTTATTAATATCGACGATCGCCCGCATCCAGTTTGTGGCGGCTCAAGTAGCCATCATCACCACATTTCTGCCAGCGTTCATTCTATCGGGATTTATTTTTGACATCGGAAGCATGCCGTATCCGATTCAGTTACTGACACATATTATTCCGGCGCGATACTTTGTAGCGATCTTGCAGACAATCTTTTTGGCAGGCGATGTATGGTCCGTGTTGTTACCCAACGCAATGGCACTGGCAATGATGGCCACGCTTTTCCTTGGGCTGACGCGATACAAATCACGCAAACAGTTAGATTAGGAGATAAATAGGTGTCACGCCTCGTGGCCTTAATCATTAAAGAGTTTCTCACCCTGCTTAAGGATCCCAAAAGCCGGTTCGTGATCATCGGTCCGCCCATAATCCAGCTCGTTGTATTTGGCTATGCAGCTACGTTTGATCTAACGAATGTTCCCTTAGCAATCTATGATGAGAGTAACAGTGAATTGTCACGAGAACTCATCGCGAGATTTGATGGTTCCCCCAACTTTCAACGGGTTGCCACAATCACACACGATGACCAAATCTCACCACTAATCGACACAAAAAAAGTGATCGTAGTCCTGCATATTGGACGACAATTTAGTCGTGACCTGTACCAAAGCCGAACAACCGACGTGCAAGTAATTGTCGATGGACGTGACTCCAATACAGCAATGATTGCCAATGGCTATGCGGATACGATCATTCAAAACTTTAATGTTCAATGGGCGCGTCGCAATGGATTCCCCGGACCGCCCGCCCGCCTTCAGGTGCGAGCCTGGTTCAACCCCAATCTCGTCAGTCGATGGTTCATTATACCAGGCATTGTCGGTTTGCTGACCCTTGTAGTGACAATGATTGTTACATCCCTCTCCGTGGCTCGAGAACGTGAACAGAGCACATTCGATCAATTGCTGGTCACACCGTATCGGCCATGGGAAATTCTAATCGGAAAAGCCGTACCCGGATTTATTATTGGCATGGGCGAGGCTACGTTCATTATTTTCGTTGCCGTTTTTTGGTTTCAAGTCCCTCTTCTGGGAAGCGTAATCACTCTCTATACCGGCATTGCACTGTTTCTTCTGTCGGCCATTGGTGTGGGATTGATGATTTCGTCTCTGTCCACGACTCAACAGCAAGGTTTACTAGGTGCATTCATGTTTCTGGTTCCTGCCATTATTCTCTCCGGGTTTGCCACACCTATAGCCAACATGCCGTCTATTGTGCAGAAACTTACTTATTTAAATCCGATGCGATACTTTATGATCATTCTACGATCCGTATTTCTAGAAGGTACTCCGTTCGAACTGCTGATTGACCAATTCTGGCCAATGGCGGTAATCGGGATCGTGACTCTTGGCACGGCCGCTTGGCTGTTTCGGCGACGGATGTACTAACGGAAAAGCGAACGCCGAAATGCCTGTAGTACCAAGTAGATGTATCCATCGATAAATTTGAGTATCGAAGTACTCCTGCGGCATCCTCATGATGATGAAATTCCTGAGGTCAATCAGCGTATTACTAAATTCAAGTGTTATTGGGATTGCCACCTTGCCAAGTTCTTTTTGCGCATGCAACGTCTCGATCCCGTATGGTCAATTTATTCAGCCGCGCGATAAGATCCTTGAAAATTTGGTTTTGTTCGCCGTTAGTGAGATCAATTCTCCGATGACTGTCACTGTACGCTGGTAAGATAGAAAACCTTTCGTGCTGGATTTCAATGGAGTGCGCATACCGTGATCGCAAAAGACACAGAATAATGTAATTAGTATCTCTACGCTGTCTTGCGATAGTAATAATTCAGCAGCCCACCAAGCCGCTCGCGACACTCAACCTCACCAGCATTTTGGCCAACTTCCTCTCCCGGTTGAATGATACGGTGATCGAGTCCCTGGTGATTGCGTTCTGCGTGATAATGAACCAAGTATTTTTTGATGGCATTCCTTAATGAATTCTCACCAAAGAAAATCATTCTGTCGAGGCACTCTGATTTGAGTGAGCGAAAGAATCGCTCAATAAAAGCATTCAGATTGGGTGGTCTGGGAGGCAAAACTATCGGCTGAATATCTGACTGGCTTAAGATCGACCGAAACGACTCACAAAAAGTTGAATCACGATCCATGATTAGCTTCTGTTTTCCAACCAGAAAACCATCTTCCTCATCTGACAAGTTTCTGGCAATCTGTTTCATCCATGCTTCGTGGAGACTCGTTGTGCAGCCAGCGAAATGAACTCGGCGCGTCTTCAGTTCGATTACAAACAGCAAATAGAAAGTAACAAGCCCACCTTTCGTCCAGACTTCCACAGTGGCAAAGTCGATCGCAGCCAATACCTCCCAGTGTGCTTTGAGGAAGGTGCCCCAGGTTGTCTAGTGTTTGCGATCAGGCGCTGGTTCAATGCCCTGTTCTTTAAGAATCTGGCGTACCGATTCGTCAGAAATCTTGTAGCCCAAATTTATAACAGCAGCAGCAATCCGATCATATCCCAGGTGCCGTTCTCTTTTGCGATTCGAGACTAATCGCTTGACTTCATCAGACAGCTGAGGTCTGCCTGAGTTATTTTTGCGAAGATCAGAATAATCCCATTTAATGGCAACCAACTTTTTATGCCAGCGAAGAATCGTATCTGGTGTAAACAGAGTACCGACTTCTTCGAGTCGCTTACGTCCCAGAATCTTACCTTTAACGGCAAGCCTTCGACGCTGCTCATCATTTAGCAAAATGCGTTTCTTACCTTGTTTCTCTTTAAGAACCTGATTCTCGGTTCTCAGGTATTCGATCACTTCTTGCTGGTGCCTGTTAACCCAACCAGCCATCATGATGAAGAATAGTTGCCAAGGTTGCAGGATGAAGCTCATAGATGGCCCAATGGTGTGAAAGTGTATTCTGAAAATCTAAATGTCAGTATAGTTCGTAGTAACGTCGACTCTGTTTTTTAACTCTAATGCAACCCAGGGGTGTTGATAGTTTCGTTCCATGTACTGCATATAGGCTGCTGATCAGACTATTGCTACCGCGGACAAATCGCGGACAGAATTGAGAATTTCAATGCAATATGACTTCAATCAGTTTTCAACGTTGAATAAACGCAACCTTTTGATAATAATACGATTACAATGTGATTGAGGCATCCTTGATATATAGCCTTTTTAGCTTGAGGGGCTAGTGGGGGTAATCCCCGTGGAGGTTCGAGTCCTCTCTTGGGCACTTTGATATCAAAGGACTTAGGGCAATATCGCTCTAAGTCCTTTTTTTGTTGCTGGGGCGAATTTGATCTGATGAAAGCGTTTTCTGCACCATTTGCCCCGCTCTTAATTTATGAATGACCACTATGATTTTGTCGACTGTAATCTAAAATACTGTCACTCATAGTTCCCATAGATTCTGTTCGTGCCTCCGAACACTCGGCGTTGAGCTCCGCTCCAACCTGGAACAGATCCGTGTTAACTCATTCCTGAGACAATACAAATTCCTACTGGTCTGAGCCAGCTTATTTTTCCTCCAGACGGAGTTCACTTTTTATGTGGCTACATGCATCTTGCCTCCTTGAATTCAACATTCCGGTTGCCACCCCCTTTTTGCTCATGCTTCGTCCCCGCAGTGGATATCAGCAGTGGGTTGGCAGGGAACAGTATGTATTGTCACCCAGTGTGTCAGCGGTCGAGTTCACCGATCCGTTTGGTAATCTATGTCAGCGGTTGGTGGCGCCTGCTGGTCCGTTCTCCATACAAACGTCAGTTGATATAGAAGCCGCTGATGCTTCTGATTCGGCTCCAGGGGCTCATTTTGTCCCAGTGGAGCAATTGCCTGATGAGACACTACCATTTTTGTTGCCAAGTCGTTATTGCGAATCTGATCGCTTCACTCAGATGACTTCGTCGATCGTCGAAGGACGGGCACCCGGGTACGACCAGTGTTCTGCAATCGTTGAGTATATTCGCAACACGATTCAGTATGCACCCGGAGAGGGGCAGGAGATTATCAGCGCCTGCGAAGTCAATGAAAAATCGCTGGCGGTCTGCCGGGATATGGCGCATTTAGGTATCGCCTGTTGTCGGGCGATTTCGATCCCCGCGCGAATGGTCGTGGGGTATCTGGAAACGCTTGAACCGATGGACCTGCACGCCTGGTTTGAAGCCTATGTCGGAGGACGATGGTACACATTCGACCCAACACAAGACAACCTGCAAGGGGGACGAGTCGCTATTGCGTACGGTCGAGATGCCGCTGACGTTGCCATCTACTCACAATTCGGAGACCCTGTCGATTTACTACGAATGGAGGTCAGTGTCGAACGGATGTCTGCCCCCTCTTACTAAGGGAGTGGGTCTAATTTCACATCATCTCCTGAACAAAATCAGCCTGCGCATGTTCGAATTATGATTGCAAACTCGATAAATCCTGCGCGGAGGTTTCGCATACGCATCATTTTCTTCATTCAAATGTTTGCATAGAACATCATCAGCCCCCTCTTGAAAACACGCTTCTATTTCACCATTTCCCTTGATGGAGGGAATCTTCTCTCTTGAGAGAGGAGGTGAATCGGATGATTCTTTTTTCTGCACAAACGCAACGAATTCAAAGCGCTTGGCTGCTTCCGGCAACATGAAAATGTCCTATTGAGATCGCAACTCTCAACCTATGTTTCACTTGTGAAAATGAGACCGTTTAAGGGAGGTTTATTTTGTCTTCAGAGAAATTCCTCCACGATTTCATTTGCTTTTACCGGTTATGAAGCCTCGCCATACAAAGCCTCAAATTTAAGATCGATCGATCTTGATTTGTTTTGAAATTGTCACCGTTATCCAGAAACGCAACTTATTCTTTTAAAGCAGTGTTACTTTTTCAAAACCATTTTCAGGGAACTGGATAGTCACTTCAGTTGATAATATGAATTCACAAAGCCATCAGATGTCACACTCTGAGAAGATGATTGACCAAAAAGATTTGCCTCCCCCAAAAGGGATGAGCCAAAGTCTGGCTCTACCTGCTATGGTTATTCTCTGGCTGGGGGCAGTATTTCTTGGCATGTCTGTAATCTGGGAGTATCAAGTGACGCCGGGGGAAGTTCCCGATGCACCAATCAGCTGGCCAATAGACAGTCGTATGACCTGTAATCATAGACGGCCGACTCTGGTTATGTTTGCGCACCCTCGTTGTCCTTGCACGCGTGCCAGCATTGGCGAACTGGCCTTGATCATGGCGCATGGTCCAGAACGGATTGATGCCCGCGTATTATTCTTTAAACCTGCCCATTTTCTTGAAGGTTGGGAAAAGACAGATCTCTGGGAAACAGCGAAGCACATCCCCGGGGTCTCTGTTTCCAGTGATATCGATGGTTCCGAGGCTCAATTATTTGGTGCCACGACTTCCGGTTATGTCTTACTTTATGATGCAAATGGACAATTATTATTTCACGGTGGTATCACGGGTTCACGGGGCCATTCAGGTGACAACGCGGGAAGAACAGCAATCGAAACAATCTTAATCGGTGGCAATACCGACAAACAAACAACATTCACCTTTGGATGCCCTTTGCTTGGACGAAACGATGTTTGTCAGCAGGAGAATCAATAATGCCTACTCGAATTTTATCTGCAACGATGAACGAAACAGCTTCGAAAAGGGCGGATGAACTGTTTACGGTTAATCGGCGAGATCTTTACAGAAGAACCGACCGACTCTTTGCCTGTCTGATGATTGTGCAGTGGTTTGCTGCGATCGGAGCCGCATTTCTGGTAACTCCACGAACATGGATCGGCTCTGTCAGCGAAACACATCTGCATGTCTGGGCGGCAATATTATTTGGGGGATTGATTACCCTCTTCCCTGTGCTATTAACTTATCTCCGTCCTGGTGCCACCTTAACACGGCATTCAATTGCGATTGGCCAAATGTTGACATCATCGCTCTTGATCCATCTGAGTGGAGGGCGCATTGAAACACACTTCCATATTTTTGGATCGCTGGCGTTTCTGGCCTTTTATCGAGACTGGCGTGTACTGGTGACAGCCACAACAGTAGTAGTCATCGATCATACTGCATTTGGTCTCTTCTATCCGCAGGCAGTATTCGGGACTCTCTCAGCAAGCCCCTGGCGGATCGTAGAGCATGGTGCCTGGGTTGTCTTTGAAGATATCTTTCTGCTGATTGCCATTAATCAGAGTTTGCGTGAAATGAGAGCAATGGCACAACAAAGAGCAACACTGGAAGAAACCAACGAAACAGTAGAAACAGAGGTTCAAAAACGAACACACGAATTACATTCAGCTAACCAGTTGATCTCAGAAAATAACCGTATACTGGAGCAGAAAACTCTGGAACTGAAACAGCAGGCTGAAGAGTTGTTAGCAGCGAATGAACGAGCCGAACAACTCAGCGCGTTCGGTAAAATTCTGGATCAATCTCATAACGAAATATTTATCGGCGATCCCGAGACCTACCATTTTATTTATGCCAATCGAGGAGCGCGACTCAATATTGGTTATAATCTGGAAGAATTGCAAAAACTTACTCCTGTGGATATCACATCAGGTCTCACAAAGCCTGATTTAGAAAGGATGCTGGAGCCTCTCAAGCTTGGTTTGCAAAGCTATGTCGAATTAAACAGCATACATCGTAGAAAAGATGGGTCAGAATATCCAGTCGAAGTGCACATTGAATCTTCTGTTCTAGGAACGAGAAAGGTTTTTGTAGCCGTCATACTGGATATTACAGAACAGCAACGATCTTCCAAAGCAATTGAGCGGCTGTCACGATTCCCCGACGAAGATAGCAACCCGGTCATGCGAGCCTCTGCTGACGGGACGTTACTATACGCCAATAAATCGAGTAAACATTTACTTGATTTCTGGGAAACCCAAAAGGAAAAACCACTTCCTGACGAAATCTATTATACCTGTCAGCAGGCTCTGGAAAAATGTGAGCCGATTGAACTTGAGATCGATGCCATCGATCGATATTACTCTCTGATCGTGACACCGATTGCCAAAGAAGAGAGCTACGTCAACCTGTATGCAACGGACATTACTTCGCGTAAGCATGCTGAAGTCGATCTAATCAAAGCAAAAGAAGTTGCTGAGGCGGCGAACCGCGCCAAAAGTGAATTCCTGACGAACATGAGTCATGAAATCCGAACTCCCATGAACGCCATTTTGGGGTTCAGTGATCTTATTCTAGACAGTGCCGGTGAACCGGGCGAAGTAGAATCGGCACGTACGATCAAGGAAAACGGAGAATTTCTAATCAAGCTGATTACTGATATTCTCGACTTATCCAGCATCGAATCTGAAAAGCTTCTTGTAGAATTAGTGCGGTGTTCTCCTCACGAAATCATGCGTAAGGTGGTCTCTTTAATGAAACTCCAGGCAAAAACCAAAGGTCTGGAATTTGACTTCCGCATTGATGGTCCTATCCCGGAAACAATTCATACTGATCCCACAAGATTGACTCAAATCCTGATCAATCTCATTGGAAATGCCATTAAATTTACGGAGACAGGAACTGTTGAGGTGATTGCTCGTCTGATGAATGAACAGAGTCAGCAACCTCAACTCCAGTTTGATATCATCGACACCGGCATTGGGATCGCCGAAGATAAAACCCATATGCTTTTCTTACCGTTTACCCAAGCCGATGGTTCCATGACACGGAAATATGGTGGAACCGGTCTGGGGCTCGCAATCAGCAAACGGTTGACAGAACTCCTGGGGGGGACCATTTCTGTTACCAGTACTCCTGGAAAAGGCAGTCTCTTTTCCTTCACCATTAACACTGGTTCCTTAGATAATATTCGCCTGATTGAAGGGCATATTACAGCGCCGGTAAGTAAGAAAACTGACTCAAAACCGGAAATATCAAATGAGCTTCCGCTACTCAACCAACATATTCTGGTGACTGAAGATGGAATCGACAACCAACGACTGATCAGCTTTATTCTGAAAAAGGCAGGCGCTGAAGTCTCGTTGGCAGAGAACGGACAAATATCTTTTGATCAGGCCACAGCCGCCATGCGAGATGGAAGCCCTTTCGACGCGATTCTGATGGATATGCAAATGCCGGTACTGGACGGCTATAACGCCACTCAACAATTAAGAGAAGCCAATTTCCATGGACCAATTATTGCTTTAACAGCTCATGCGTTAAGTGGTGATCGTCAAAAGTGTATTGATGCCGGCTGCGATGACTATCTGACCAAGCCAATTGACCGCAGAAAGCTGATTGAAGTTGTGGCCAGTTATATACATGAAAGAAATCAGAATCAGGCATATGCCAACTAAAAACAGTTACATCGAGAACTTAAAAGTAGATTCTCTGACATCGATCAATGTATCTCCTGATTTTCAGAAATAATCAATTTTCGCCGTGATTTTTCTTCCTTGATCCCGCCTTGATGCTGGCAGGATCTTTTTTCAGGGGGGGGGAGATTTCACGATGCGATGGACGTTATTTCCATTACAAGACTGCAAGTGGGGCAGAAAAGGACGCCTTTGTGCTGTTGTCAGTGTCGTCATTTTCTTACTGACAGCGGCGCTGATCGGGCGGCCAATACTGCACTTAGCTCAAATCGCCTGGCAGGATACCGAAGCGCGCGAATTGCCGCCGGAAGGTTTCATGGATGATGCCAGCCGAATGAATTTAACCCAAATCAATCAGGTTTGGCCGGTTCCCCTGGATACGACAGTAGCCGAAACACAACTTGCACAATTGTTGGCGCACGCGCATCGTAAAGGATTGCGCATCTCGATTGCCGGCTCGCGACACAGTATGGGAGGCCATACCCTGGTTCCCGGCGGGATCATGATCGACATGACGCCCTTTAGAAACATGGAACTGCATGCAGCACAGGGTTTATTGCACGTTCAGGCGGGAGCCAAGTGGAGTGAAATCATTCCCTGGCTCAACCAGCGCGGAAAATCTGTCGCGATCATGCAGTCGAACAATTCTTTCACCATCGGCGGGTCTGTCAGTGTGAATTGTCATGGCTGGCAATACGGCCAACCTCCCATCGCCTCGTCAGTGGAATCCTTTCGATTGATGTTGGCTGATGGGAAAATTGTCCATTGCAGTCGAACCAGAAACAAAGAGCTGTTTTCACTGGCGCTGGGTGGGTACGGCCTGTTTGGTGTGATTCTGGATGTTGATTTGCGAGTTGTGCCGAATGAAAGATACCGATTGGAACAATCAATCGTCCCTGTCGAACAGGCTCTGAATATGTTCGACACAATGATCGACGATCCCGATGTCGCAATGACATTCTCGCGAATGAATATCACCCCCGATCATTTTCTGCAGGACGTCATCATCAATGTGTTTTATCGCGATCCAGATCCGTCAGGAGACATACCTGATCTGGCAGAACCAGGCATGGCAGCAATACGACGTCATATTTTCCGAGGATCCAGCAACAACGAATACGGAAAAAAACTGCGCTGGAATGCAGAGACAAAACTGCAACCACATTTGCAACAGAAATATTATTCGCGGAACCAATTACTGAATGAAAGTGTAGAAATCTTTGAGAATCGGTCTGCAGATCACACCGACATTCTACATGAATATTTTATACCTGAAGCAGGTCTTGTGATTTTTGTCAAAGCGTTACGTGAGATCATTCCACGACATAATCAGGACCTGTTGAATGTGACAGTGCGTCAAGTCGAAATGGATGAGGACACCTTTCTCCGCTATGCAGATCAGCGGCAATTTGCGTTCGTCATGTTATTTTATCAACCACGAACAGAAGCAGGAGAAAAGCAAATGAAGGCAATGTCTGTGGATTTGATCGAAGCAGCACTTGAAGCCGGCGGGCGGTACTACCTGCCCTACCGTCTGCACGCGACGCCACAACAGTTTCACAGCGCCTACCCCCAGGCAAAACAGTTTTTTAAATTGAAGAGGGCCTATGATCCTCAGGAACTGTTCCAGAATCATTTCTATCAGAAATATGAGAACCCTGAGGAAGAGATAGAGTAAGATGAGAAACAGGATTTCGAAACTGATTCTTGAGATCATAATAATGAAAGCAATTCAATGTGGATCCGCCTGAGGCTGGATATTGGCTGGCGCGACTTATGCTTTGGATTCTGCAGCTCACTGCTGCCGGGAGGCAGGCAAGTCGCGCATGAAAAACTGGAAGACCTCTGGTCGAGAAGTGACAAGGATGCGCTGGCATGTCTTTCAGTCCGCAGTGGATTCGATCTGCTGCTGTCGGCCCTTGACCTGCCGACAGGATCAGAGGTTCTGTTTTCCGCAGTCACAATTCCCGACATGCCACTGATTGCGAGAGCTCATGAACTCATCCCGGTCCCCGTTGATCTCAGCGGCAGCGATTTTCAGCTTGACGTTACTGCTCTAAGAAAAGCAGTGACTTCAAAATCAAAAGTGCTCATCGTATCGCACCTGTTCGGTGCCCGACCTGAGATGCAGGAAATTCTCGAAGTAACCCGCGAACACGGTCTCTATGTGGTAGAAGACTGTGCTCAGGCATGGTGTCAACCCGAGTGGCGCGGAAGCAAACAAGCAGACGCCAGTCTATTCAGTTTTGGTCCCATCAAAACGGTAACGGCGCTGGGCGGCGCGCTCTGCCGCGTGAGTGATCCGGCTATTCTTGATCGTATGCGAAACAGACAAGCGCAGGAGCCTGTTCAGCCCGGTAAAAAACTCATCTTCAACATCTGTAAATTTGCCTGCCTCAAAGTAATCTCGACAAAACCTTTTTTCGATATCATCACCGCACTCGCCAGACGATGGGGAAAAAGTGTTGACGACGTCCTCGGCGGTCTGACTCGCGGCTTTGCAGATGAAAATTTGCTGGCCCAATTACGCCAACAGCCCAGCACAGGCACACTCCGGCTGCTGAGACATCGTCTGCAAACCTACAACGCCCGCCGAATCCACCAACGGATCCAACACGCACAACGAATTATTACCTGGTTAGGACTGGAACAATCACAGCCGGAACTACTCGACCCCCGACACTCGTTCTGGCTGTTTCCATTGCTGAACAATCAACCTGAAAGGCTGATTGCGAATTTAGAACAACAGGGTTTTGATAGCACGCAGCGGGGACGCCTGGCAGTGGTTCCCCCGCCCGCGGATCGGCCTGAACTCAACTGCCCGCATGCAACACATCTGTTAAACCTAACGGTGTTTCTCCCCTGTTACCCGGAACTGACTGACGCAGCCGTTGATGCGATGTGTGGTTTGATCATCCAATTAGCACAGGAAGAAACGGTCTATAACTGATAGACCTCATAAGGTGCACTGCAGGGAGTCCCCCGTGAGACGTGCATGCGTCTCTCGCCGGGCTCGATGATCACAGAAAAGACGGTCTGCCAGAACCCGTGATCTGGATCATCGTTGGCATGCCGACAGATGGAACGAGGATGGCCCCGGTGATCCCTGAGCGCCGTCTTGATTTCTTCAACTCCGATCTCGGCGGTATTTGCACTCAGCAATTTATCAATACGGGCTTTGCGAGGATGCGAGCCGATCAGCTCTGGAAACTGTTCGTTATATTCACACAGATCTGGATGAAGACAGTGATTGGTATGCGTTATCCAACTAGTTTCTTCCGGACGTAGAACCTGCACGTTGTCTATGGTGACTTCGAAGTCGGCAGGTCCTTCGGGTGTGGTTAACATGATATTCGCTGGAATCGCACGCTGTGCCCGCCAAATCGCGTTTACCGCGGCAGCTAGACTGGTTGCCTCATATAATTCGCGGAGCGTGAAATAATGTGGAACTCCCAGCGAGCGACTCGGTGCCGGCAGCGAATTCAGACAGGCCCCGATCCCGGCTTCATTAAAGCCGATATAGGAAATTAATCCTGCCTGGGTCAGTGTCATCAGTGCCGGTTTTCCAACCGGGCGGCGTGTCAGCATGATGGTGAAGGGATCGAGCGTAGGATCATTGTCCCAGTTTTGCGCGACAATCGCGGAACATTTCGAAGTCGCAGGCAGGCTGATTGAGGTACAACCTGAGTCGGGGTCTGGAGTGAACTGATTACGAATCTGCAACAGCATGATTTTCCAGAACGGCAGTCCCGTTGCTTCAGCAATGCCCTGCAGTTCCTCAACAGAATCCGGACTATATTCTTTCGCCAACGGCAGGCACTGTTCCGCTAACGCTTTTGCCTGATCGCCACTGATCTGCATGGTTTCCTGCAGCCGAACTAGCGCCACCTCGCAAAACGACTGCACTTCTTCTCGCGCTGTCTCTCCCACCTGCTGCCCCATTTCACGGGGCGTGCCTGCGACTTCTAATTCACGATAACGGGTGGTTTCAGGCATGAACGCTTCTCACTGCTAATAGAGGAAATCGGCTTTTGTTCTCACCCTCATCATACTGATTCCGCTCAGAGTTGTTGACCATCCATCGAAGAAATGGCTGTGTCCTGAACTTCTTTTTTTATGAATGTCTTCTCATTAGAAGCTTCAGCACGAAATTTTTCGCGGAGAAAAGACTTCACGATATTACTTCGAGAGAAATCGGAGCCGGTTATTAAGGAAAGCCAACCTTCGCCAAAAGACAGAAAATCAACCAGACTATGACGATCGAACACTTTCCGAGTCAATTCTTCAATCGTCTGCTCGTGCGTCGCAATCTGATTTACCCGACTGCGAATCGTCAGCAGAAAGTCCAGTTTTCTCTGTAACTGCTGTTCTACCGCCTCGCTCCCTTGAAAAACGGTGCCATGCGCATCAAATAGCCATTCGGGCCTTAATGCCATCACTTTTTCCAGGCTGGCTATCCATTGGGGACCATCCGCATCACCCAATTGACTGTCCAGGTCGGCGGCGATGTAGAGATCTCCGCTGAATAAGATTTTTTTGTTCGGTTCAAACAGACAGATATGCCCCGGACAATGTCCGGGGGTTTCGATAACATCAAATTGCGTATGCTCTGTCTTGATTGACGCCCCGATGGGACTCGCATCCGCAATATGAGTCGGGCCAAATAGAAAACTGCGATACCAGCGCAATTCGACGGGAAAACGAATTTCCGGAATCGCATCCGGATGAACCAGCACCTGTGCTTTACACAGCTCGACCAAAAGGTCGTTGTTTCCCGTATGATCTTCATGATAGTGCGTGTTGACGACGGTGGTGATGCTATCCATGACCCCCAGTTCGATGAGTGTCTGTTTCAAACTGCGACGTGCCCAGGGAAAGCCCGTGTCGATCAACAGCGATCCATCCACGAGATAACAGACGGCGTAATCGTATCCTCCACTGAACCGGCTTAACAGGCGTGTCAGTAAATTATCGATCTGGATACAGGTGACATATTCCACGGGTTGCGTCACAGTCACACGAAATGGCCATAAGGGAAAACGCCGACAGAATAGTGCATAAGGCTGCCACAATAGAAATCGCAGCCATTTCCCAATCATGGTATTCTCCCCCACAGGAACCTTGTTTGCTCATCAGAACCAGAAGCGGATCGACTGGAACCAATTTTCTCAAACCAGGGGTCCAGACGTTGTGCCAGCCGAGGCCAGTTCTGATGAGGAACGTTCGGATAAAGATGATGCTCCAGATGGTAGAGATGATCAAAGGCAATGAAACGAAACAGTGTCCCTCGAAATAATCGTGTCTGATGCACGGCATCGGTTGCCCGCGAATCATGTGGGATAAATGCAGTAATGAGCGGAATAATCCAGCTCCCGGCAATCATCAGACCGACATAGATGACAGGAAGGAGAGTATACGGAATCGCGATCAGGGCTCCCAGGATCAGGCAAAACACAAGCACTCCTTCAGCAATAATCCAGCTCAATCGACCCCGCGGATTTCGCAGCGCCCAGATATAAATTCGAAACTGAAACACAAAACCTTCCAGGATGGCCCGCGAGAAAGACATGCGGGATGCATCAGCTTCAATATCATCTTCATGTGGAAATCGTGCATGGTGGTTCAAATGAACCACCTGATAAGCATGGCCGCTCCGAAGCGAAATCGCTTCGATCAGAAATAAGAAAAACTCATTGGTCCTGCGCTGCAATCCCAGATTGTGATGAACCAGATCGTGTGAAGTAGAGCCGTAAGTAATAAAGCTCATTACAACCAGCGACAAGACTGCAAAGACCCAGTGTCCAGAACAGGCAAACAGCCAATACGCGAGACAGGCAATGAAGGGGATTGAAAGAGTTCGAACCCGCTGACATCTTGTAATCTGAAGCAAATCAGTACCGATGTCTGAAAGCCGAGGAAGACCTGTGGCTGAGATGCTCTTATTCATGTCGAACGCCAACAGGCTAAAATGAAACAGTGACTAAAACTATCTTAGCATAGGAGATCTGAAAATAAATCTGTTAACGAGATATTAAAGTAATTTGAGAGAAGTTGTTCCTGAACCGTTTTCAAAGTTTGGTTGCCCCAGGTTTGCAGACGGCACGAAAGCCGATGCTGGGTGATGCCAGTTTTTTCCGTTTTGCGTAGATGCCGCCATGATAGACCACGATCCAGGCACGTCGCTCGTCTGCTTCGTCAGACGTCCAGAGATAAATCAGGGGGGAGTAGGGATCCCAGAGCGGAGCCTCTTTATCAGGTTTGCGTTCGTAGTCTGGCTGCTTACGAACGGGGTCCCATGTTCCGCCTGCATTTCGATTGCCACGCGTCAATGAACAGACGACTTCTTCGCGCGTTGGCAACCGCCAGAAATCTTGCGGTTCGTTGGCCAGTGACAGACCATCCTCAGTCAGATAGCGAACGCGTTCGCGGGCCTCGTGCCAGTCAACGCCTCCGTCCCGACTCCACCCGGGCCCGGCCGGCGCCCAGACGAGAGTCACCCCCTGCCCTTCCACCAACCGCTCTCCCCGATCACCATCATCGAATCGCGTGCAAACCCGATAGACAGGCTCTGCCCCCGATCCCAGTAATATCAACAGAGGAATTCCCATCGCAACAGCATAAGCGGCTGCTTTGGGCTGCGGTCGCCCGAATAGAAACAGAAGGCCCACTATCATCGGCAGGGCAGTCAAACAAAGTATGATCTGAATTGAAATACTCGACCGATCGATGATGATAAGAGTTGCGATCACCGCTCCCAGCAAAAGAAACAACACTGCGCCGACACGGGGCCAGCGAATCCCCAATACGGCGAGACCACTAAAGACGACTGCCGGGCTGAGATAAGCGGCCGTCTGCAGCAGCCGCATCCCTAATTGAGGTTGCCACCAACCTTCGTGAAAGGCCTCAATGGTCCCCCAGAACGACCAGAAGCTGGCAGCAAGTGTGACCAGCAGCACACCAATCCAGCCAATGAGATTCATGGTGCGCAACTGGTTCCTCCCTCGATCAAATTACCGGCTCGCCTTTTCGTTCTTTTTGGCCTTCTTCAGTGTGGTCAGGTACTCGACGATGTTGACGAGTTCTTCCTGAGTCAGCACTTTCTGCAGGTCGGCAGGCATGAGGGAGATCTTTTGTTGAATGATTTCATCTACGTCATCCATTTTGAAGGTGCGTGAGATCGCTTCCGCATCCTTGATCGTGATGGCGTCGTCGGTTTTATTAACCAGGAGCCCATTCACAACGTTTCCCGATTCCAGAATCAGTGTATACGATTCATAGTTGTGGCTGATCCCGGCACTGGGATAGAGGATTGATTCGAACAGCGCTTCGCGGCTCAGCTTCTTACCGATCTCAGACAGATTCGGCCCGACCTCTTTACCCATGCCATTCACGACATGGCATTTGGCACAAGTACCCTTGGTATTGAACATCACCCGACCATCCAGTGTATCTCCCTTCATCCCTGCTAAAACATTGATCGGAGGCAGAGGTTTATTGTCTTTGGTCGGAGGTGCCGGGAATAGTTTGGCCGCACGTTCTTTCACATCTTTCATAATCGTCGAAGACATTGCTGCAGCAGCGGTCTGTTTTAATTGCGGGGCAAAAGAACCTTTCTCTGCCAGATCAAGCAGCGCATGTGCACCGGAACGAGTCTTGGCAATCGCCCGGACGGCTTCGCGTCGATCGACCAGCGGCTCCTGATTGTCTTTGATGATTTTTAACAGGATCGCATTAGCACCATTATGTCCGGCACTTCCCAAAGCCCAGATCAGATCAAGCTTTTGATTCTGTTCTTTTTCGGTATCTGCTTTTTCCTGCAGCGATTTTCGGATCAACGCATTCTGCTTCAGGCTCAAGGCCGCGCGAATTGCATCGACGGCTGCCTGAGATTTACCCGACTGGCTGGCCAACGCGACCAACTCGGGATAGTAGTCAGACGCCTTAAACTTTTCGACCAGCTTCGTGAACTCGGGAGTCCCCCGGCTGCTGTCGATGACTTGTGCCAATGCATGCTGGTACTTTTTATCCTGTGTCACAACGTTCGCAGGCATTCGGGAAATGGCTTCTGCGATGATGTAGGTCTCCCGGGTTTTGTTTCCAGGTTCTTTCATGAGAGCCAATTCTGCAACCGCTGTATTTTTTTCTTTCCCTGGAATAAAGTCCAATGCACGGAAATAGCGAGGTAACGTGGCTAATTTCGTATCCGGGTTCTCGATGATTTTAACCAGATAAGGCACAGCTAATGGAATCTTGGATCGCCACAATAGATCGCGGCCAACGGGAGTATCCCAATTGTCGCCTGCCTGCTTGAGCCAGGCTGACATGAATTTTGACTCCTGCTCATCCATGCCGACTCCGAGTGCTTCCAGATACCAGCGATCTTTTCCATCATATTGATCAGCCAGGGTAACCCAGAGCTCGGGTGCGGACGAGGATTGATTGTGATGCAGTGCGATGGCACACTCACGACGCACTTGCGGTGAGGGATCTTTCACCAAATGTTTCACATAGGGAATCACGTCCAGCTTATAACGACGGCCGGCGCGCAGTCCGGTGATGCGAATATCAGGATTCTCATCTTTGATCGCGCGTTCGACGTACTGGTTTGACTTACCCTTTATACCAGCCAACAGCCAGAGGGCGCGAGCGCGGTTCCTCTGGTTGTCAGTCTGATAGAGTACTTCCAATTGTGGTTCTGCTTGCTCTTGTAAATCGTGCAATTTATTCCAGGCTAAATAGCGGGTTGCCAGATTCGGGCTTTTGATTCCGGCAATCGCGCCTTCGATTGTACTCAGGTCAAGTTTGTCAAATTGATATTTTGTATTGGGAGGTGCGATGCGGAAAATACGTCCCCGTTCCTGATCTCCAATCCGGTGTCCGCCGACGCCCGGATCATACCAGTCGGCAACGAACAGAGACCCATCGGGGGCAACACAGACATCGGACGGGCGGAACCATTTGTCTTTTTCACTGGTGATGATGTTGGCGATTTCGGCTTTGTAGCCTGCGCCCTCTTTTTCAACCGGATACGCGCGGACCACATTCGGTCCGGCATCGGAGTGGATAATTTCGCCCTGATATTTTTTCGGCAGAAGAGAACCTTCATAAACACAGATTCCCGTTGGTGAGCCCGCACCTGTCTGCAACAGGTTTGGAACCACTCCCGGATCACGCAGGTGCCAGTGACGCAGGGGAATTTCCTCATGCATGCCAGTTCGCGGCGTCTTCCAGCGCGCCCCCGTCAGTTGATCGAGATAGCCGTAGTTTCCGTATTCCATCACATAATTGATGCGGACGCCACGGTTACCGTCATCGTCGTTATCTGACTGCCAGAGGGTGCCGAAAGAATCGACGGTGATTTCGTAGTTATTTCGGAAGTTATGTCCCAGCACTTCGAAGTCAGAGCCATCCAGATTACATCGGAAGACCATGCCGCCCCAGTAAGGTTTACCATTATCCAAAACGGGACGTCCGTCACTTTCAAGAATCGGTTTGCCATCACGGTCAAAAACCTGTTTTCCAGTATTCCCAAAGTTCCAGTACAGTTTTCCATCGGGACCAAAAATCGAAGTATGGGCGGAATGATCGTGCTCGCCACCAGCAACTTTAAACAGCAACTCTTTCTTGTCTGCTTTTCCATCATTGTTTTCATCGGTGAAGAGAAACACATTCGGTGAAGCGGCAACGATGACTTTGTTGCCCAACACACAGATCCCCTGTGAACCGTTGATTTCATTTCCCTGATAAAAGACGGTTATCTTATCGGCTTTTCCATCGGCGTCTGTATCTTCCAGAATCAGAATCCGGTCACCCTCTTTGCGGGTCGGAATCCCACGCAGATTGGCGCGGTAATTGACCACTTCACAGATCCAGACGCGGCCTTGTGAGTCGACGTCCATACTGGAGGGACTGCTGATTTTGGGTTCGGACGCAAACAGTGTTGCCTGCAGGCCGGGAGCCACCGATAAACTGGGGACAGCCTGATTGGGGTCATGTTCAGTCTGTGCAGACAGGGTCGCGACGTTGAATGTCGTATTCAGAAACAGGGCGGGAATAATCGCAAGCCAACGATACTTCATGGAGTCAGTTTCCTTCTTATGTTTTAGCTGATGTCCCGGGCGTGAGGTTCATTTTAATCCAAAGTTGTTTATTGATTCCACTCAGCGAGCATCGCTTTGATGCGTGCAGGATTAAAGTTATCTGGTTTAGAATAATCCTGGTTTTCCTCGAGCAGCTCGACAGTCACAGGAGCAGAGTCGATACCCTGAGAAGGGACTTCGACATGGGCCGTCCAGGCAATCGCATTCAAAACCAGTTTGCGAAAATCATCGTGTCCCCAGTTCCAATGAAAGTGGCCGCCGGTAAAACCAAAGCCACGCCCGCCATCGGGGCGCTGATAGGCCCAAGCCATGTGTTGGGGCTGTCCAATTTCCTTACGTACTGCGGGATTTCCGCTATGCGGTCCATCAGGGCGTTTAAGTGTTTCTTTGGGAGGAATCGCTGTCAGAATCGGCTGCACGTTTTTCATCTCGGGCTGAAACCGCATGTGATAATACCATTCATCATTGATGGCAAACGGCTCAACACCGTTGGAGATGGGATGAGCGGGCAGACTCTGATAGTCGGCGGTCCAGTGAGGATTCACCGACCACCATTCTTCGAAGTAGCCACCAATCCAGCGTAAAAATGCGTCTCCCGATTCCCCTTTTGGTACTTCGACGCCGTAATGAATGTTGACCATGCCGACGCCATTCTCGGCCAGCTTATTGAGCTCATCCAGATGGGCGTTATAAGGGTGACGGCCACCACCATCGCAGTAAATCACGATCGAATCGGCATCCTGCAGGATGCTGGAGTCTTTAGGCCAGCCTTCGGTGACAACAGTGGCTTCCATATTCAAACCACTCTTGTTCAACGCGTCTGCCAACAGGATGCACCCGGCACGATGCTCGTGTGCTCCATAACCGTGGCTTTTTTTACCGGCAATCAGAACGACTTTTTTTTTAGCGCCGTCGGTCGAAGAAGTTTTGTTTGCTTTCGGGAATTCTTTCAACTCAATATCGCGGAACTGCACGACCATGGGTGGCCCCTGATGAAGCTGCAGTGCGATGATGCCATCTTCCCGTCGCTGTTCGACATCTTCATCGGTCACGTCAACGGTTGTCACGCCATTGATTTTATGAATGAAGTGATTGCCGCGGGCGATAATATGGTAGTCGTTCCAGTCTTCTTTTTTGATTTTCTGCTGAATCTCATTAGTGTCGCCGACAGAACCAACGACTTTGGGTTTATGGTCTTTTCCAATAACGGTCTTCTGCCCGCGTAAACCCAAAATGCCACGAAAGCGTTCGCCGTAGAGAATGCCCGAATAAGTATCGCCGGCTTCAAAGTCACCTTGGTAGCCACCCACACGCCATTTGTCGGCACCGGGAACCGAGAAGCTACGGTATTGTATTCCTGAATTACCATTGATGATTTTATATTTGAGTTTCAATTCAAAATCGCCGGGAGTTCCACCACGCCAGATAATAAATGTATTACCTTTGGTCGGATTTTCTTTGGTAGTTCTGCCTGTGATGGCTCCGTCTTTGACAGACCAGAAACGCGGATCGCCGTCCCAGTTTTTGAGGGTCTTGCCATCGAAGATTGGCTTGAACCCGTCCTCGCCTGCTTCAGAAACAGGAGGGCTTAAAAAGAAAGCCAGACAGAATAAACATAGAAAAATGGGGGTATGAATGTAGATCAAGCGCCGTGACGTCATTAGTCCCTCCGGGAAGATAATCAAATGAGAAAGGTCGTTTCTCACTCTGGCAGGATAAGCTGATACGAATCTCTCTACTATCTTAAACAGGCGGGGGGACGTTTATCTAGCGTGAAACCCAAGATTGCCAAATAGATAAGATTGTTAAGTAATTCATCACTTCGGAGAGAAAATCCAAATTCAGGCCTGGTTCACCATCAGAATTCAGCAAAGGCGTAAAAAAAGGCGCTGTTGCCAGCGCCTGGGTCTTGTTTGTCGCTTTGGATTTGCTTTACTTCAAAAAGACTTCTGCTTCTTCAAGGAAGTTGGGCTCCAGTGCCCGCATTTCGCCGACCGCATCTGCCAGAGCAACAGGAACCACTTGTGTTCCCCGCAGTGCTACCATGTAGCCAAAGTGGTGTTTCAGTGCCAGCCAACCGGCGTGAACACCACATCGTGTTCCAAGCACGCGGTCATAAGCACTGGGTGAACCACCACGCTGCAAGTGTCCGAGTGTCACATGTCGGGTTTCGAAACCAGTTCGTTCTTCGATTAACTTGGCAACGGTTTCGCCGATGCCGCCGAGTTTGACGTGACCGAAATCATCGATTTCCCCATCCTGTGTGGTGACGCCTTCTGCTTCACTGAAATGTGCACCTTCACTGACAATCACGATGCCATATTTTTTGCCTTTTTCCCGCCGTCGCTTTAAGACTTCCACCATCCGGTCCATATCGATTTCGACTTCCGGTACCAGCGTGTAGTCGGCGGCTGTTGCCAGTCCGGAGAACAAAGCAATCCAACCAGCGTGTCGACCCATTGTTTCCACAACCATGACGCGACGATGTGACTCAGCAGTCGTACGCAGACGGTCAACCGCTTCCATGACAATATTGATCGATGAATCAAAACCGAACGTCACATCTGTCGAGCTGAGGTCGTTATCAATGGTCTTCGGGCAGCCGATGACAGGCAGTTTATGATCATTCCAGAGCTTGTTGGCAACACCCAGTGTATCGTCTCCGCCGATAGCAATCAGACAGTCAAGGCCGAGATGTTCAAGTGTTGCAATTACTCTGGGAACATCCTCTTCCGCATTCTTATAAGGATTTGTGCGTGAAGAACCCAGGATGGTCCCCCCCTTGAAGATGATGTCATCTGTGTTTTCGGAAGTCAGTTCAATGTAGTTTCCTTCAATGGCACCACGCCAGCCTTCGAGTAAACCGTAAACTTCACCGCCTGCATTACAGATTACACGTACCGCACCGCGGATTACCGGGTTCAAACCGGGACAATCCCCACCGCCTGTTAAAATACCGACTTTCATTATTCTTCCTGTACCTGTTTCTTAAAAGTAAAGCCTCTAGATCTGCAACGAGACTTGAAAATGTACCATACAACAAATTGAAGTGAGCGAACCTTCGCCTTATTAATCAGGGCGTTTTGCCGACAAGGGACTCAGCTTAGATGCGCGAACGCGTGATCTGACGAGTCTGTTACAATACAAAACGATCCGATTTCACATCGCTTTAATCGTTCGGTCTTTAATTACCAGGTACGTTCGATAAATGTGGTATCGACCTTACCTTCGATGAATGCCGAGTGATTAAAGATCTTTTTCGCCAGCGGGATTGTAGTTTTGATCCCTTCAATGACGAATTCATCCAGACAACGCCTCATACACGCCAGCGACTCTTCACGAGTGGGGCGATGTACGATGAGTTTGCCAATCAGAGAATCATAATAAGGGCCCACTGTGTAACCCTCGTAAATATGCGAATCAAAGCGGACTCCCAGGCCAGCGGGAACTCGCAGCTTTGTAATTTTCCCGGGTGAACCACGAAAATCATTTTCGGGATCCTCAGCATTGATCCGCAGTTCAATCGCGGAACCGTGGCAGGGAATATTTTTCTGTTTGAAATCCAGTTTTTCCCCGGCAGCAACTTTGATCTGCTGTTTGATCAAATCGATGCCGGTGACCAGTTCACTCACTGGATGTTCGACCTGAATTCGCGCATTGACTTCGATAAAGTAGAACTGATTATCTGGCCCGACCAGGAATTCAACCGTTCCGGCATTGGTATACCCGGCTGTTTCGATAAGCCGGCAGGCGGCCTTACAGATATCTTCGCGCACTGAGTGTGGCAAATTGGGAGCCGGGCTCTCTTCCACCAGTTTTTGATGACGCCGCTGCAGACTGCAATCACGCTCCCAGAGATGAACCACGTTCCCATGGTTGTCGGCCATGATCTGGACTTCGACGTGGCGTGGATTTTCGATGTATTTCTCGATGTAAACACCAGCGTTTTTGAAAGCGGCTTCTGCTTCTGCAGCAGCTGCTTTCAAGCCGGCTTTCAGGGAAATATCATTACGGGCAACCCGCATGCCTTTTCCACCTCCACCGGCTGTCGCTTTAATTAGGACCGGATAACCGATTTCCTTCGCCACGCTCAATGCTTCTGTTTCATCGGTTACCAGACCTTCGGTTCCCGGTGATACATGCACATTGGCTGCCTTCGCAATTTCGCGAGCGGAGACCTTATCTCCCAGCTTAGCCATCGCTTCGTGCGGTGGGCCGATAAATTCAATATTGCAGCTGCGACAGACTTCTGCAAAGTGCGCGTTTTCAGCCAGAAATCCGTAACCGGGATGAATGGCCTGCACGTTACCGATTTCAGCCGCACTGATGATGCGATTGATCATCAGATAACTGTCTGTTGCCGCCGGTGGTCCGATACAAATGGCTTCATCAGCTAACGAGAGATAGTGTGCATCCCGATCTGCTTCGCTGAAGACCGCAACGGTTTCGATTCCCATTTCACGACAGGCGCGAATAACCCGCAGTGCGATCTCTCCTCGGTTTGCTACCAGTATTCTTTGAAACATGTGTTTTTGACTTGGTAAAAGGACCTACATCTGAAATTATGGTCGCGACCGTTTAATATACAGCGTTGCGAACATTCTACAAAAAGGCATTAGCCTTGCGTGATTCTGAACAGCGGTTGGCCAAATTCGACCGCTTCACCATCCTTCACCAAAATCTCGGAAATTGTCCCGTTCATCTCAGCAGGAATCTGATTAAAAACTTTCATTGCTTCCACAATGCAGACAATCGTATCGGCGCCGACTTTTGAACCCACACTCACGAATGGAGGATCATCCGGGCTGGGAGAAGCATAGAATGTACCTACTGTCGGGCTCTTGATCACGGGCCCTGATTCCGCTACCGGAGCCGCCGCTTCCTGTGGAGCCGCGGGAGCAACAGGGGGCGCTGGTGCAACAGGCTGCTGATGCTGAACGGGATGATGCATCGCTGCGGGAACCATCGAAATGGTCTCCTGTGAACCACGTCTTAATTTCCAGGTCTCGTCACCACGCTTCAGATTGACTTCCGTCAGTCCGTGCTTCTCCATCATTTCAAACAGTGTTTGAAGTTTGTCCAAATCGAACGGTTCACCTTTCGGCACCTCGTTTTTTGCCATTGACCTACCTTATTTCATATTCTCAAGCTGCACTCGCATTGCCTGTTATCCTGAGGGAATATCAACGCAAACTGTCGTCAGCAACGCATTTCAGTTTCAAACTCAAAGTACCTGACTCTATCTGGAAAGGGATCAAACACACAGATTGCGCGCACGCTCTACCCTGCCCGACTTGCTTAGGTAGAGATTCTAAGCCAAATCACCTTTGAAAACCAAGCGAAACAGGGGGAGTTTCTCTAATAAAATCACGCTCAACGTGTGTTTTACTTATGGATTACAGAAAGCGACCTAAGTCTAAGGCAGTGCATCTTTAACGATTGTAGTGCCCCGCGCGATCAGAGCGAGGAACCGGCAAAATATATATATTCACCTGAACAGTATCGCAATCATCTTGATCTGAAATCATAAGATGACAGACTCAAAGTCCTTTGGAACACTTGTGAGAACATCATGACCGGTTCGAGTAACTAAGACATCATCTTCAATTCGGACTCCGCCCCATCCGGGTAGATAGATGCCGGGTTCGACCGTCACGATCATGCCTGGCTTTAATTCCATGGCAATGTTCCCTCCCAATCGAGGCCCTTCATGAATATCCAGGCCGATCCCATGACCCAGACTGTGTGTGAACTGTTTTCCAAAGCCCGCTTTTTGAATGATGGTACGTGCGGTTTGATCGACTTCCTGACAGGATACGCCAGGACGGATTACTTTGATGGCTGCCACCTGGGCCTTCAGAACGGTCTGGTAAACTTTTTCCAATTTGGCGGAAGCACGTCCGTGGATAATCATGCGGGTTAAATCACTTCGATAGCCTTTCTGTGTCATGGCTCCCCAGTCGACCAACAAAAAAGGCGATTCTCCCATCTGCTTCTGAGTGGGTATGGCATGTGGCAGAGCGGCTCGTTCCCCGACAGCAACAATCGGATCAAAGGCAGCCTGACGTGCTCCAAAACGGCGCATCGCATGCTCCAGTTCATGGGCTCCCTGAAGTTCGGTCATCTCGTCGGTCAGCATGGCACGAAACACTTCATAGCCCCGCTGTGCCTGAGAAACCGCTTCGCGGATCTCCTGAATTTCGGACGCGTCTTTGATCATCCGTAATTCTTCGACCAGACCGGAAACAGGGATCCACTGAACGGCAGGCGAGAGACCGCTTAATGCATCCAGTAAATCACAGGTTACGACGTGGCTTTCAAACCCTAACTTGGGAAGATGCGATTTTTTAAGTACTTTTTCGAGAGCCGCCGTCATTGGCTCTGTCGCCTTACGGATATAAACATCCAGGCCGGGACATTCTTCTTCAAGCTGAGTTGTATAGCGACCATCGCTGATTAAAACAGTCTGGCTTTTACCGATGAGCAAATAACTCGAATCGCCGCTGAAGCCAGTCAGATAGGTCACATTCGTTTCGCTGGTTACCAGCAGTGCCTCTGCGCCAATCCGTTTTAGCTGTGAAATCAATTTCTTTTGCCGGGCAGCGAGATAGTCCTTGCTCATGTTGTTCCTTAGGTCGGGGAGTCCTGTCAGTTATACTTGCTGATATTGATCTGATTAATATCAATTCACCACATCGATCAAACCGGTTATCGAAATTATTCCATTTAAAACGATCAATGCCGGATCTTATACCTTTTATCAGAAATTTGCGAAGAAAAAAAACCGAAGTTTCTGTTTCTTCAGCCAAGGTGCTATGATTTTAGCAGTCTGCCACTTATGGATAAGAACTATCTCTGCTCATTTTTTCTGAATATCGATTTTTCATGGAACAGAAACCGACCGAACTGATCTTCAAGATTCAGGATATGGATTGTGTTGAAGAAGTCTCAATCTTGAAACGGGAGCTTTCCCCGCTGGTTGGCGGCGAGGAGCATTTGTTCTTTGACGTTCTGAACAGACGAATGACCGTCAATCCCCAAGCTGAAAATATCTCAGCCACTGCGATCATGGAAGCCGTCAGCCAGACAGGCATGCGCGCAGAAATCTGGGATGAGAAGAAAAAGCAGGATACAACAGCCTCATTCTGGTCTCGACAGGGGAGAACTCTGCTCACCAGCCTGAGTGGTATCATGATGGGGACCGCTTTTTTGACTCATGTCTACTTAACAGGCAGCATTGGTGCAGCTCTCGGTGCTGAAGAAGCAACGAACGGTTTCATGCCGATTCCAGTGCGGATACAGTATCTGATTGCCATCATCACGGGCATCTGGTTTGTACTTCCCAAAGCCTGGTATGCCTTCAAGCGTTTGCGTCCCGATATGAACCTGCTGATGTGCATCGCCGTCATCGGTGCACTCTGTATTGATGAGTGGTTCGAAGCAGCTGCCGTCGCGTTTCTATTCGCCTTCTCTCAACTACTGGAAGCGTGGAGTGTCGGCCGCGCCCGCAAGGCTGTCGCCGCACTGATGGATCTGACACCTCCGATTGCTCGCGTACGTGATGAAAGCGGGAACGAAACCGTGGTCGCTCCTGAGGAAGTCACAATGGGTGCCACTTTTATTATTCGCCCCGGCGAAAAGATTCCACTGGATGGCCGAATCATCAAAGGCCAAAGCGAAGTAAATCAGGCACCGATTACCGGAGAATCGATCCCAGTGGTCAAACAGGAAGACGATGAAATCTTCGCCGGTACAATCAACGGTGATGGACTCCTGGAAGCAAACTGTAGCAAGTTAGCCGAAAATACAATCCTGGCACAAATCATTCGCATGGTTGGTGAAGCACAAACCCGCCGTGCTCCCTCCGAATTGTGGGTCGAAAAATTCGCCAAAATTTATACACCCATCGTGATGGCCGTGGCGTTACTGATGCTGTTGACACTGCCCACCCTGTTACAGATCTCGTGGCATGATTCACTGTATCGCGCACTGGTGCTACTCGTCATCGCCTGCCCGTGTGCTCTGGTCATATCAACGCCGGTCAGCATTGTGGCCGCTTTAGCATCTGCTGCCCGGAATGGGGTACTGATTAAAGGGGGTGTCTTTGTCGAGACCCCTTCCAAATTGAAAGCACTGGCGTTAGATAAAACAGGCACACTTACGCGTGGGAAACCTGTTGTCACAAAACTTGTTCCTTTGAATGGCCACACGGAATCAGAGCTTCTGGAACGGGCGGCTGCTCTGGAAGCACACAGCAATCATCCCCTGGCGGTCGCCATTCTTGACGCGGCGGAGGAACGTCAGATAGCTTTTGAACCAGCAGACTCCTATCAGATCATTCAAGGGAAAGGTGCCACAGCGCTGATCAAGGGAAGGGAATTCTGGCTGGGCTCGCACCGTTATCTGGAAGAGCGTAAAGAAGAAACGCCCGAAGTCCATGAACAACTGGAAGCACTCTCTAACGCAGGGCAAACCGTAGTCGTAATCGGCAATGAAACGCATGTCTGCGGATTTATCGCACTGGCAGATCGCGTGCGTGAAACATCGGAAGAAGTGATTCGGGAATTGCACGCAGCAGGCGTTGAACAGCTGGTGATGCTGACCGGCGATAATGCGGGCACCGCACAGGCCGTGGCAGAAGAAGTCGGCATGGATCGGGTTCATTCTGAATTATTGCCGGAGGATAAAGTATCTGTCATCGAATCACTGGTGGAAGAATACGAGTTTGTTGCGATGGTCGGTGACGGTGTGAATGACGCACCGGCGATGAGTCGCTCCAGTCTGGGGATTGCGATGGGAGCCGCCGGCAGTGATGTCGCCATTGAATCGGCTGATATCGCATTAATGACCGACGATTTGATGAAAATCCCGTGGTTGATCAGGCACTCGCATCGTACCCTGAAGATCATTCGTCAGAATATCATCTTTGCCTTAAGTATCAAGGTCTTATTTATGGTTCTGATGGTATTGAACCATGCATCTTTGTGGGCAGCGATTGCAGCCGACATGGGAGCCTCGTTGCTGGTGATTTTTAACGGTCTACGACTGCTGCAGAGCAAGCAATTGCGTGATTGACACATGCCTGACGCTTTGTACTTCAGCGTGTGTATTCACTACGGTTTGAAAAGACGGCTTCCGGAATTTCCTGCCCGGCAATCGCTTTGAAGATCTGATTCAGCTGTTTACGATAAATTTCGTCAACACTCACAACTTCGCATCCGCGATCCTTTGCTTCCCGGATCAGATCGGTTTCTTCAGGTAGCTGACTGAGATCCATCACCGTCATATTCTCGCGAAGATAGGCCGGGTTGAATTCGCTCTTACCGTGGCCCAGTTTGAGATCGGGGTCTGTCTGGATCACCACATCGCTCAATGTGTCATACAAATTGGCAAAGGGAACGTAACGAATATCAAACGTACGCGCGATTCCCTGTGCGGCCCGGTCATTATCTGAAGTCACACTGACGACGGCTCCCTGTTGTGCCAGACTGTATACAATGGCTTTCGTCAAACCACTTTGACCGAGGACCAGAATATTTTTGCGTTGGAAAACATTCTCCGTACTCGTTATTTTTCCTTCGAAGGTTGCTTCCAGGCTTTTAAACGCGCTCCGCCGCAGCGTATCGTACGCATGCCATCCATCCGGTTGATTTAGCTGCAAATCACCATAACCGGTCTGTTCTGATGACTCTTCCAGATGCTCGGCCAACGGTAAAATAAATTCTCCCATTCGTGGACAGACTACCAACGAACGAATTTTCAAAATCCCCAACATTTTATGCACCTGTTTGAAGTCGTTGATGACCAGCGGTAAGCAGGTGTAGTCCAGACCTAATTGTTCTGAAGCATTATTGAAGATCTCAATCGTGCGTCGTTCGGCAACACCCAGTCCGGCGACTCCAACAAAACGCGTTTTGGCAGAGATGCTTCGGTGGTGATACACTTCATCCAATTCCGCCAGCGTGGGCTGTCCTTCAAACGCCTCCATCCCCTTTTCCAGTGCGGCGTAAATCCAGGGAGAACCATATTTGATGCCGAGCAGAGAAAACGTAATACCGGCTGCTCCCAATCCCAGGCCGACGACGGGGATCTCGCGTTTCTGACTGATCGCCGCCAGGAGAGGCCAGGCAGTTTGCAGGGTGGGAGTTGGCCAGGTGAACTTGATGATGTCCGCTTTGGCTTCGGCCATTTCATCAAAAATCTCATTCACCTGCGAGAGTGGTTTCTTGAGACTCGTATAACTGATAACGCGTTTGGTTTTGCCAAATCGCGGCACTTGTTGGGCGGTTTCCAGATCAAGTTCGATGTACGCTGGCTCTGCAATAATCGCCTGCTTCAATAACTGAATTCGCTCGGAGTCTGTTCCTTTAAACTGGCCCCCTTCTTCCGGGCGGCGGCAGGATACCAGGATTGGTATCTCAAAGCCGGAAATCAAATCTCCGATATCTGGCGTTTTGATTAATCGATCCAGACAGAGCTCTACCAGGTCCGATTGAGCGGCCGCGTTTAGAATATCAACTTTGGCAAAATTTCGAGACTCGGGAGTCACGGAGATACAAATCATGAGATCACACAATCAATGGGAAAGGAAAAGAACCATCAGAGCCCATCAATTATGCCAGATACATCGAGTAATAAAAGCGCCAATGCTTATCTTCGGACAATTTCTTTCGCCGCAAGATTTATCATATCAACATAAACAAAAAACACCCCCTCTAACAAAGTAAAGGAGGTGTTTATGGAAATTCATCAGAGGTAAAATCACAACAGCGGTTCTGCGTCAGAAGTCAGTTGGTTTACCTTTTTCTGATTGATGTTGCAGGAGCCAAAGGAGGTTGGGCGTTTGCCGAGTGTACTGGTGGCTGAGGAGCTGTTACGCAATTCCCCGATGTACAAGCGCCGCAATTGCACTCGACAACCCACTTATAACCACACTTATCACACGTATAATCGTGTTTTTTCAAGACACGCACGGTTTTAATTTTCCCACATTTCAGTTCACAGCATTTTTGCCAGGGGAAACGCACAGGAGGAATGCAGATCTCTTTGCACTCAATATTATAGCAATGCTTTTTGACTTTTAATGTTTCGACATACAGTCGACAGGATTTACAGCCCTGTGAACAGTAGTTGCTGTTTCCACATGCAACGTTCACATTGTTAGAACAGGGAGCGCCAGGATTGGCATAATTCTGATTTCCCCCCACGGTCATGGCTGAGACTGCCAGTAAGACAATTCCAAGATATTTCATATGACTCTCTTCCTGAAAGATTATATTTGATCGTTCACACTGTGAATTTTGATTCGACCTGCTGTTAGAAGTCGACCATGAATCGTGTACCAAAGATGTCTGACTTACCGCCGGTATAGCCATCGATCGGACCACGATCATCAATTTCCGCATGGATATAGTTAAACTGCATACGAGCGTGAGAGTTCCACCACCAGACCAATCCCAGCGTCCAGTTGCGTTCGTCACCGCCAGTCACATTGCCGTTACTTAAGTCAAGGTATGAGTAACGTGCAGCCACCTGCCAGGCACCCCAACCACTGGCCGTATCTCCATCACAAGTATTGACAAGGAAGAAGTTTTCCAGAGGTTTAACACGAGCAATCGTTCCCGATTTCCGGTCGATAGGCTGGTATTCGCCAGTCAGGAAGTAAGCCGCCTGCACATAAGCACCTTCAAATGTCAGGTCGGAACCAGAACTGCCGCGACCAACATTCGTAACCTGATATTCACTGACAACTGAGAAGGAACCCACGTTTAACATGGCTTCAAATCCAAGTGTATTAAACCAGGTTGCACCAGCGATCCGACCAGTATCCAACCAGCGAGTACTTCCCGTACGTGCTTCGGGGCGTGTCCGGAAACGGGCTTCATTGTTATCCGTTCCGGAACCGGTGGCATCACCATCAGGATTTGCCCACATGTCGGCAATACCCAGGTGCAGGTAACCGCGACCACCGGATGTTTCATCGTACCAGGGAGTTCCTGCCAGACGACCGTTGACACTCATCTGCCCTGCATCACCCACGTATTGGCCATCACCGGCAATGTTTTCCAAGTTAAAGATACCGTAGCGCCAGTTCCAGGTTTCATCTTCCGAAACACCATAAGCACAGATCCCCAGACGCCGGGCATCTTCATTGAACGCTTCAATCACCAGAGGACGTTCCAGGAATGTGTTGTATCGACTACTGTTAAGGTGATCCATACCCAGAGGCCGTTTCTGATTACCAACTAAGAGTGTCTGAAAGACGGGCAGATCTTTCCATCCCATATAAACATCTTTGAAGGCAGGATTTCCGGGATTACCAAAGTCATACTCAAACTTGTAGAGCATGTTATCTTTGATGTCACCGGAAACACCAATACGCAGACGGCGGAACTCAAACCGGTTCTCCGGATCCATCGGGTCACCAGGGTTATTGAAGGCGGCAATACCGGGAGTACTGTCAGAAAAATTCCAGCTATCCAGGTGAATTCGACCAAAGACTTTCAATGTTGTTGCTTTGGAGGCGTCTTTAGCTTTCTTTGCCTGCTCGGATTCGCTGAACTTTTTCCAGTCTTCTTCGAGACTGGATAGACGGCTTTCTAATGCCGGGTCTCCGGCATCATTTCGGAAACTGTTGATCAGCAATTCTTCCGAATCATCGAGACCACCACCCACTTTTTTCAGCTGAGGCGGAAGAGCGGGTGCCGGAGGCGGAGTTTGCAGTTTTTCATCCTGTTTCTGATGTTCTAATTCCTGGATTCGCTTTTCGGCGGTTTCTAATCGCTCCAGCAGGCGTTCCAGTTGATCAGAATTGATTTTCGTATCTTCTGCAAAGACACTTGGAGAGGGTACAATTGCCCCCGCGAGGACTAAAATCCCCGTCAGTTTCATGAATGTGCGCATCTTCATCCCTGATGTATCATCGCCCGGAATCCATTTCGGGCAAGGTTGTGCTAATTTCACTATTCATCGTGCGAATACACTAGATAGTCCGATTCCTATAGTCGCTTATCGGTGATTCTTTTTTTAAGCATATATTAAGAAATGATGAAGAAGCTCTGCATTCCGTCTCCCATTAGCTACACACCCGACAGAGCCCCTAATCGGAACATTTTAACGCAGTAAAGCTCGCACTCATCTGAACTTATCACTACTTTTGAGTGATGCCCGTCTGCCCGGCAGGCAATCAAAACTTGTCGGTCAATGAGGTAAATAACTGTATTTCAAGGGTTTTACTTTGACTCAACTCACATTTGAGCAGAAGTTCGAAAACTTAGCTGAGAAGGTCCAAACAGGCTCTTGCCTTGATCTCTTATAAAAGTTAAATTCAATCGCAATTAGTTTGCTATTACAATACATGAATGCCGATGGTAAACCCTTTCGGCTATCTCACGTCTTCAACTTAGATCTCAGCTGGCAGTTTAAACTCAATGAAACCTCTTTCTCCTTTTAAGAATGACGTTAAATTAACGCTGTTCCTGCTGATGATCCCCCTGGTTCTGTTCCTGGTCGCACCCGGTTTTTTCATTTCGCGCGCCACCATGGCCGCCGAACACACTCATCCGCATCCAGAATCGGAAAACACACCAGAGGAACCCACAGAAATATCCCCACAGAAAACCGGCAAAACGTGGGCGTATACTCTGCTGGGAATCTATTGCAGTGTGATCGTCTTTTCATCACTGTTAGGGGGCTGGCTTCCTTCACTGATCCGATTAACACACACGCGCATGGAAACGTTAATCAGTTTCGTAGGTGGCCTCATGCTGGGAATTGGCGTGTTCCATCTGCTGCCGCACGCAGTCGCGGAAATGGGGTCCGTAGATCGCGCTGTCTGGTGGATGATGGTGGGAATCGTGACACTCTTCTTCTTACTGCGAACGTTCCACTTTCACCAACATGGAACCGTGAAACTTGATGAGGAAGAAGACCACAAACACGACCATGATCATGACTGTGATCATCATCACGCGCACGCCCCGGTACACTCCCATAACCATTCACACCAATTGAGTTGGATCGGGATTGCACTCGGTCTGGCACTGCACACGCTGATTGACGGGCTGGCACTGGGTGCCAGCATCATCGCCGAACAACATCATGAAGTCTTTCTGTCTCTTTTCGGGTTGGGAACATTTCTGGCGATTACTCTGCACAAACCGTTAGACGCGGTTTCCATCACCTCTCTGATGGCCGCCGGGGGCTGGTCTGCAGGCTGGCGAAATGCGGTCAATATCGGTTTCGCTTTGATGTGTCCTCTGGGTGCGCTCCTGTTTTTCCTGGGCGTTCAGCAGTTTTCCGGTATTCAGCATATCATCATTGGATGTGCCCTCGCCTTTTCCGCTGGCGTTTTTATCTGTATCTCACTGGGAGATTTGCTGCCAGAAATGGAATTTCATTCCCACAATCGGTTCCGACTCTCGTTTGTGTTATTGCTGGGAATCGCATTGGCTTATGGCATCGGATTTATTGAGCCTGGACACGTGCATGATCATGGCGGCCAATCCGAAGATTCGCATGACCACGACCACAAACATGAGCACTAGATTAAAGAGTGCCGCTCAATTTTCCTCGCACTCGCTGCAAATGCCCTTCAACAGTATTTCCGTGACTGTGCCGACTTGAGCCCATTGCTTATTTTTGGGCGTCTTGAACTCAACGTCGTGCAGGCAGGAAACACTGCCGCATTCGGTGCAGACAAAATGAGGGTGCTCTGCATCTTCCGGTTCATCCGGATTGCGCAGCTCAAACCGCCACGCATGGTCTCCCAGTTCGGTCCGCTTGACAAGTCCCGCTTCAGCAAGATCGATTAGATTGCGATACACGGTTGCCTTATCAAACCCCATCGGAGTCAGATCTTCTGCGATCTCAGCATGAGTGAGAGGTGAAGTCGCCTTGCGCAAAAATTGAATCACGGTAATCCGAGCTGCAGTGCTTCGCAAACCACTATTGCGCACTAGCGTGCGTATTTCATCAATTTCTTCTGCCTGGGACAGATTTTTCATTATGTTAGATCCGGGCACCCCACAGTGCCATTGAGTGAATAAACGGTTTCAATCATTGCATATTAGCCATTATATACCTGAATTACGAGATACAGGAGCTTATTTGTCGTTTCTCTGCATTTCTCGGGTAGTCGGCGAATATCCTCTCCAGCAGGGAATCCAGCACCAAACGGCATAACAATAGGCTTCATAATCTCCACCAAACCGCTGCTGGAGGTCCTGTTCTTCAATGGGGCGCAAACAATAATTCCAGAGAAAAAAGCCAACAATGATGTAACACAGTGTTAACCAGGAACCACAAAACAAAGCAACTGCAGCACCTTGTGTCAGACCCGCGAGGGCCATCGGGTTCCGCACATACCGATAGGGGCCGACAATCACCAGATGGCGTGCCGTATCGAAGGGAAGAGGAGTCCCCCGGCCATAAATTCCCATCAGCGCACCGCTGGTCAAACCCAGACTCCCCCCCAGAACAAAAAACAGTGCGCCCCACATCCGTTGTCCGGAGAAATGAAATGGATTCCAGCCGAGCACTGATTCCAGCCACATTAGACCAGCGGGGATGACCAACAGAAACAGACTCCAGAAGAAGACTGTCTGCAAAAAAATCTTGAGCAGAATCCACCAGAGGGGAGACTCTTGTGCAGCCGGAATAAACAACATTTTCATTGGGGCCGATTTCCTCAAACATCAATGTGCTGACCACTGGTCAATACAAAGCTGATTCGCAACATCGCACTCATACAGCACAACATGATCAGCGTACCAGGCCAGCCGCCATGCGTCGAAAGACTGAGGGCAACACAGTATAAACTGGCATAACTAATTCCACCCGTTAAAAAATAAATCACCGGCAGAGACCAGACTCGTGTTCTACTGAATCCATAAGCGGCGACCAGTGATCCCACAATGAAAATCGAGAAATCAGGTAGCCAGAATGAAATTAATACCCGCTCTGAAAGGGTATCTGACAGGAAGAACGCGCGGCTCTCAGGCATTTGAATCAGCAGATACCACCAGAGAATGCCTCCGACCCCCTGAGCAAGCAAATAGAAAATGATCCCGTTTTTCAGGTTCCGTATTAATTTCATATTGTCAATCGTACCGGAAACGAAGACGATTTTAGAATAGAGATTTGAAATCTCTACCTGTAATATGATAGTTTGAATGGTTCCGAGTGACAGAGACAGACTCCAGATTGATCAAATCCCACCAGAACGAAGGCCCTCGCAATATGAAACGACTGTTCCTTACCGCCGCCCTTGTCTTCAGCATTTGCCTGATTTGCAGTCAAACCAGTCAGGCACAACGCCCCAAACCAAATTATGATGAAAGCAAGGTCCCGGAGTTCAAGCTCCCCGATCCGCTGGTGACTTCCGAGGGGGAGAAAGTGGACTCAGCCGAGGAGTGGCAGAAGGTCCGTCGTCCCGAAATTCTGGAACTCTTCGAAAGTGAAGTCTACGGCAAGAGCCCTGCACCACCAAAAGACATGCTGTTTGAGGTCACTTCACAAAAAAATGATGCACTGAATGGTAAAGCGATCCGAAAGGAAGTCTCTATCTATTTTTCCGGCAAAAAAGAAGAGCCGCGGATGGATCTGTTGATCTATCTGCCCGCCAAAGCAACAAAGCCGGTCCCTGTCTTCATCGGACTCAACTTTTATGGCAACCATACCATCACCGAAGAAAAGGATGTTAAACTCTCAGACAAATGGATGCGGGCCAATAAAGACAAAGGAATTGTAGATCACCACGCCACAGAAAAATCGCGTGGGACCTCGGCTTCACGCTGGCCCATCGAAAAGATCATTGATCGTGGCTATGGACTGGTCGCCATCTACTGCGGTGACATCGATCCCGACTATGATGATGGCTTCAAGAACGGCGTTCACGCCCTATTTAATTCCAAACAGAAGCCCGCGCCCGATGAGTGGGGCACGATTTCTGCCTGGGCCTGGGGACTCAGCCGTGCGATGGATTATCTGGAAACCGACAAGCAGATCGACGCGAACAAAGTCGCCGTCATGGGACATTCGCGCCTCGGTAAGACATCCCTCTGGGCCGGTGCACAGGATCCGCGATTTGCGCTGGTCATTTCGAATGACTCAGGATGTGGTGGAGCGGCTCTCAGCCGACGCCGTTTTGGTGAGACCCTGAATGTCATCAATAATGCGTTTCCACACTGGTTCTGTGACAATTTCAACAAGTACATCGATAAAGAAGAAGAGTTGCCCGTGGATCAGCACATGTTGATCTCTCTGATCGCCCCGCGCCCCGTGTATGTTGCCAGTGCCGAAGATGATCGATGGGCGGACCCCAACGGAGAATTCTTATCCGTGAAGTACGCTGAGCCGGTCTATAAACTATTGGGGACATCGGGATTCGGTGCCAAAGAGATGCCAAAAGTCAATCAGCCAATCCAACAGCAGATGGGATATCATATCCGAACCGGCAAGCATAATGTCACCGATTTTGATTGGCAGCAATACCTCGATTTTGCAGACCAACACTTTAAAGGCAGCTAATCAGGGCAACACTCACCCGGAAGCGACAACCTGATCACCAGTTTAAGCCAAGATCAGTGCGTCTTGTGCTTTACAGAGCCCACTTCAATTCCGAATTCCTTCCATCGATCAGGTTTTCACTTCTGCAGGGGGAGAATTCGGTAACGCCGCTTGCCTCTGCCTGAAAACACACGATAATATGAGGGAGTGCTTTTTTACTATTTTAGATCGATCTGACGATTCCAATATGATGATTTACCGTATCCAGCTCCCTTGCTTGTCAAACATACGTTCCAGCGGACTCTGTCTGATTATTCTGATTCTGGCCTCACTGCCTGCTTCGTTTGCGCAGGCCGATAAAGCCTCTGATGAATTTCAACTGGCCATCGGTCTGTATAAACAAAACCGCTGGGAACTGGCAACGGAGACTTTTCAGAAATACCTGAAAAATTATCCGACCCATACGAACGTCCCTCTGGCAAAATTTTATCTTGGTCTGACACTCGTTAATCAGCAAAAATACAAGGAAGCCCGAGAGGTTCTGCGAGACTTTGCCAAACAGTATCCCAAAAATAAAAACCTGCCTGATGCATTATATCGCATCGCAGAATGCAGTTATCTGCTCGATGATCTGAAAGCGGCAGAAAAAGAATTCACGGACTTTCTCAAACAGTATCCTAACCATGCTCTGGAAGAATGGGCGTATCCCTACTTCGGCGATGTCATGCTCAGGCAAGGTAAAGCCGAGCTGGCAGTCAAAAGTTTTCAGAGGTCCCTGGATCGGCACCCCAAAGGGGCGATGTCCGAAGACGCGCAGTTTGGTCTCGCATCCGCCTATTTACGAAATAAGCAGCCTGAAGAAGCAGAAAAACGCTTCAAGGAAATCGCCGGCAAAAAAAATCATTCCCGTGCCAGCGACGCACAGATGTCATTAGCCACATCGCTGTTTGATCGGGGACAATTTCAGGAAGCAGCCAAGGTGTTTTTGGAACTTCCTGTGAAGTTTCCGGAGAGTCCGCTAGGAATCACCGCCCGATTGAATGCCGGTTACGCGTTTTACGATATGCACGAATACACAAAAGCGATCGAACAGTTTGAGATTGTCGCCAAAGACCCCAAACAGGCTGCAAACGCTCTGTATTGGAAAGGGGTCAGTCTGAAGGGAGCCAATCAGCTCTCCGATGCGATTATTGCCTTTGAACAGGCACTCAAATCAAAGCCAACTCCCAAACAGAAAGAGTTAACGAACTACCAGCTGGCTGATACGTTACTGCGTTCCGGGAAACCGGCGGCGGCCAAAACCTTATTCCTCGAACTGGTAAAGCAATTCCCCGACAGTGATCTCGCCGACGACAGCCTGCACTTTGCCGTTGAAGCCGCCATGCTGACGGATCAACTGGCAGAAGCAGAACAGCTGGCGGCACAGTTTGAAAAAGCGTATCCCCAAAGCGGTTTGCGGCTGCACCAGGAGCTACTCAAAGGCCGCATTCGCGATACCAAAGGTAAGCCAGAAGACCTTAAGGCAGCGCTGAATCACTTCCAGACAGTTCTCGATCAAACAAAACTGGAGAACACCCGACTGCTGGCCCGGCTTTATCTGGCTCGCACGTATCAGAAATTAAAAAAGTATGACAAATCGATTCAAGTTTTAGAGTCTTATCTAAAAGATCCTGAAACAGACAAATCCTCGAGCGAATATGCTGATGCACTGGTTCTGCAAAGTAACAGCTTCAACTCGCTGCAGAAGTATGCGGAAGCGGAATCACTTTCAAAAGAATATCTGAAACAGTTTCCTAATGAAGTCAGATTTAATCAGATCCTCGCAAACCTGATCATCATCGCGGACAAAAATGAGAAAGCGAAAGAGGTTGATCAGTATTTGGATCAACTGCAGACACGGAAGCCAAACGCCGACCTGCTCATTCAGACCTATCGCCAGTTAGCCGAACGAAACTACGAGAAAAAACAGTGGGAGCGATCTAAAAATTTCTTTGCAGAAATCGCCAAAAGTGGTTCGGATTCGCCGGAATATCCAGCTGGACTTTCCGGCCTGGCGTGGAGTGAATTTCAACTGGGTGAAAATCAACAGGCAGCTGAACACTTCGAACAGTTTGTCAAAGAATTTCCCAAAAGCCCGCTAGCCGCTGAGGCGACGTATATGCAGGGACGCAGTCTGGAAAACAATAAGCAACTGGAAGCAGCGGTAGCCGTTTATCAAAAAGCATTATCGCAATTTGCTCCTTCACGCTACGCGATGCTTGCTGGCTTGCAGGCCGCAAGAACTTTATTCCAATTAAAGGACATTGATGCCGTCAATCAGGCTTATGAAGCACTGCTGCTGAAATTTCCCAAAGCAGATAATCTGGATAAAATTCTGGATGAATGGGCGTTGATCAATTACGAAGCAGAACAGTTTGAACAATCGGATGAGATTTTCCGACGTCTGGTAAAAGAAACGCCTGAGAGCGATCTGGCCGACAACGCGCGATTGAGCCTCGCAGAAAGTGATTTAATCGCGGGCAAGCTGGAAGCAGCAGCGAAAACATTTGATGAATTGCAGGCTTCACCCAAGTCCGATAAAAAAGTGCAACAGGTGTCTCTGTATCGACTGATCGAAATCAACCTTGAGCTGCAAAAATGGGATCAGGTTGAAAAATTTTCGAAAGCGTTACTCAAACGTTTTCCTAAGAATGAATACGCGGCATTTGCCCAATTTCACCAGGCTGAGGCGACCCTGTATCAAAACCAGATTGAACCCGCTCAGACCGAATTATTGAAACTGGTCGACGACAAGAAAATAAAAGAGCTGAGCCAGGAACCCTGGTACCCTCGCGTCTGGGTGCTGTTAGCAGAAACCTATTTCCGTCAAAAAAAATACGATGAGGTTCAACAGACGGTCGACCAGTTCCGCAGTTGGGATTCAAAAAGCCCCTTTCTGTATCAAGCCGAAGAAGTGCTCGGACGCAGCTTAAAAAATCAGGCGAAATTTGCGGAAGCACGCAAAGTCTTTCAGAAGATTATTGATTCTGAAAACGGCAGACGCACCGAAACCGCAGCCAAATGCCAGTTTCTACTGGCAGAAACTCTGATGATTCAGGAAAAGTTCAAAGAAGCACTGCTGGGGTATCTGCAAGTCGATATCCAGTATCAATTTCCCGAATGGCAGGCCCCGGCTCTGTTCCAGGCGGGAATGTGCCACGAAGCGCTGAACGAATGGGCTCAGGCTTTAAAAACGTATCAGGACTTCCTGAAGCGTTTCCCTGAACATGAACTGGTTCCTCGCGCCAAAGAACGCGTAAAGGCTGTTCAGTCCCAAATCGGCAAGAAACAATAAATTCTACCCCTCCCGACGACATACATCACCGCCACTTCCACCTGGGAATTCCGATTCCAGACTCGACGGGAAAACCAATCTGACGTAAACTAGGTCTCATCCTGTAATCGTATCGTGATTACGATGTCAGAATTTTCAGTTCCAACAGCGCAGCATGAGACCTGAATCAGGCCAGCATCAGAAACCTGTGGCACGTCTCCAATCAATTTAGAGTGACTTTCATTGCTCATGATCAATTTTATCAGCAGCCTAAAACAGCCCTCCGCTGATCACACCGATCGGGGACAATGTGCGCATTTCTTTTATAAGCGCATTTCTCGGTTACTACTACAGTTCGTCATGATTGCTTCAGTCTCGCTATTGCTGTTTTCCGGTTCTGCGAAAGCCCAGGAACGATTACCCAAAGTCGTGGAATCCGTCAATGGAAAACTGGTGGAAGTCACTGATCCCAATGGCCCGCTGCCAGAAGACGGTCAGCCGATCAAACGGAATACGGTCATCCCTTCCACTCCGGAAGACATCATTCAGGAGATGGGTTATTTTCTGCTGCCGTTTGTGATCGCCTCAGTCATTTCCATGTGGTTTATCATTGAGCGACTGGTGATCCTCAGATCAGGACGCGTGATCCCCCGGCATTTTGTCAGTCGATTCCTGAAACTTCTGAAAGATGGCAAACTCAATGCGCGTTCTGCACTGAAACTCTGCGAAGAGAACCCCAGTCCGATTGCTTCAGTCTTTGCACACGGCGTTCGTAAATGGGGCAAGCCCAGTGTCGAAGTCGAACAGGCCATCATCGATGGCGGCGAGCGACAACTCTCGCAACTCCGCAAACACTTGCGCGTCATCAATGGCGTGGCTACCGTAGCCCCCCTGATGGGTCTCCTGGGAACCGTCATCGGTATGATTCAGGCATTCAATGAAATTGCCAACAGTAGCGCAATGGGCAAAGCCGAAGAGCTGGCCGTCGGAATTGCGATGGCCCTGTTAACAACGGCCTTCGGTCTGGGAATCGCGATCCCCTCGCTCATCATGTATATGTACCTGGCAGGCCGCGTGGATGGACTGGTCATGGAAATGGACCAAAATGCACAAGACTTAGTGCATCTCATCTCGGCGGAAGGCCTGGCCGCCAGTGCTGCCAGCCGCAAAACAGTCCCGACCCCGAAAACCAAAGCGGATAAGACGACGAGTAAGTCGTAACAACACGGGTTCGAATCATCATTGCCCTGTTACTTTTCATCATTGTACCATCGTTCTCTCTCTGCAACCTGCTTCCATTGCTCCCTGGTAATCACATCCATGTTTTGCATATTTGTACCAGTCAGGACACACTTCTCATCCCACGAAATCAGCTCCTGTATATCAGCTGGGCATTGTGCGGATAGCTTTGGAATTGTCTGAGTATCAAATCTCCAAAAACCATTTTTAATCAACCCCATAATCTCTCTGACATTTTTGGGTTTACGCGTCGCTGACCAGGATAAGATTTGATTTACTATTTCCTCGTTCTCTTTAACATCATCGTCCAAATTCCAATAGTTGAATTCTCTAAATAAATATTTAGATTCACTAGCCTGCTGCAAGACGATCGAATAGTCAGATTGAGATTCAGGGTCATAGTAACAGGGATCTATGTTGTTTTTTGTTTCCTGAAGTGTAATTACAAAGGGATCAATCCATACAAGCCGGCTGGAGATCAACTGAAAAATCCGTTGAAGCTCTGGAAATAATCGATCAACCTCAAAGCATCTTTGCAGTAAGCTCAGAACTTCTTTTTTTGCTTCTACCTTAATGCGGTTAATTTCGTTCATCATAGATTCAATTCTTAATAGCATCCAATTAATGCTTCTCTCAATCATAAATAGAAATGAATAGCACAGACCGATTTCAGTACTTGAAAAGCACCCTATTCCAATCCCTGGTTATCAGTTACATTTTTGCCATATCATAAATCCTCTGGCCTTCCCTAAGTAAAATGTACAAACACCCCCTGCTAAGTTGTTCCGAAGCCTATCCCTATTTACAATAGAACCAGTTTTCTGTCAGGTGGTTCGGTGCCTCGCATCGCTCTCATGACTGATTTACTCTTTATCTTACCCACAAAGAGACTCACCATCTTACCCACAAAGAGACTCACCATGGCCGAATCGAAAGAATTCCAGGCAGTCCCTCAGGAAGAAGATTTGTCTCAAATCGAGCGTGATCTGAAGTTCTACCCTTCCACCACAACGAAACCGAAGCGTTTAACTGTTGAGCAGGTCGAGCAATTCAATCAGGACGGTTATCTGCGAAGCCTTCCGATTTTCGATGAACGCGAAGTACTGGAAAATCGGGAGTACTTTGACCGCCTGCTGGAAGCCGTCATCGCAGCCGGCGGGGACAGCTATTCCATCAGCACTGCCCATATGAAATACGGTAAGGTCTACGATCTGTTAACACATCCCAAAATTGTAGCGTATGTGAAAGATCTGCTGGGAGAAAACCTGATCGCCTGGGGGTCGCATTTCTTCTGTAAAATGCCTCATGATGGTAAATCGGTTGCCTGGCATCAGGATGCCAGCTATTGGCCGTTGTCTCCCTCGAAGGCAGTCACGGTCTGGCTGGCCATTGATGATGCTGACCCTGAAAATGCCAACATGCGATTTATTGCCGGCAGCCATCATTTTGGACACATGACCTATCGCCCGAGTGGCTCCCATGAAGATAATGTTCTCAATCAGACCATTGATAATCCTGAGCAATATGGTTCTCCCATTGATGATGCTCTCAAAGCGGGAGAAATTTCCATCCATTCCGATCTGCTTTTGCATGGTTCTGAAGCCAATCAATCCGATCGCAGACGCTGTGGTTTGACACTTCGCTACTGCGCCGCCGACGTCCGCGCCGGCATGGATTGGAACGCCAAAGGAGTAATTGTGTCTGGTTCTGATCCGTCCGGACACTGGCTCAACCCTCCGCGTCCTGAAAACGACTAAACTTTGACCCGCAGTCTGGAATCCACCACCAATGCAAAAATACTATGCGGAAATTTTTGGCACCTTTATTCTGCTGTTTTCCGGCGCAGGTGCCATCGTCACAAATCAGGTATCAGAGGGAACTGTCACCCATGTCGGGATCGCACTTGTCTTTGGGATGGTCGTCACTTCGGTAATTTACGCGATTGGTGAGATTTCCGGAGCTCACATCAACCCGGCAGTCACGATTGCTTTCTGGGTCGCGCGGCGTTTTCCCGGGAAAGAAGTGATTCCTTATATTATCTGTCAGGTGATCGGTGCAATGGCGGCGTGCCTGTTACTAAAACTGACTTTCCCAGGTCTGGCCAATTATGGCATGACGATTCCGGCCGGCAGTGACCTGCAATCATTGATTCTGGAACTCGTTCTGACCTGGATGCTGATGTTTGTCGTATTGTGCGTCAGTACGGGCGCTAAAGAAACCGGAATTCTGGCCGGTGTCGCCATTGGTTCCGTAATCGCATTGGAAGCGATGTTTGCTGGTCCGATCTGCGGTGCATCCATGAATCCGGCTCGTTCGTTAGCCCCGGCGCTGGTCAGTGGAAACCTGAACTCGCTCTGGCTCTATTTTGTTGGTCCCATAGTCGGTGCGATCCTGGCGGTCCCTTCACTGTGGCTGGTTCGTAATAATCACAATCAGACTTCTGCAGATGAGACACCAGACACGTTCGAAACGTAAAACTCAAATGACGAATTAGAAGAAGGCGTCACATCGTCACAGTCAATCACTAATCGCTCGTATTACAAACAACAGAGAGGAACAAACCATGATTCACTGGCAACACATCTTTGTTTGGGGAGTGGCTTTTTCAGGACTGGCAGGTTCCATGGTCTATGCAGCGACACCTGCCCCTTCGGGAGACGCATCCATTGTCTCTCCGCAATCGAAAGTGGAAGAACTCTGGGTCGATAAAGGCTTCACTGAAGGAGCCTGTGTCGACGTGGATGGCATTATCTATTTCAGCGATATCAATTTCGCAGGCGGTCTGGGAAAAATCATGGCTTTCGATCCTGCCACTGGCAAGACGACTGTCTTCAGTGCCGATAGCGGACAAAGTAATGGTCTGATGATCGATCAGAGGGGAAACATGCTGGCGGCCTGCGGTGCGAATAACGGCAAACAATGCCTGGCGCGAATCACAAAACAGGAGAAAGTGAAGTGCATTGTTGATAAATTTGAGGGAAAGAAATTCAACGCACCCAATGACCTGGTCGTTCACCCCAAAGGCTGGGTCTATTTCACCGACCCCCGATATGTCGGCACCGAGCCTCTGGAACTCGATCACATGAGTGTCTTCCGCTACGACCCCAAAACCAAAACGGTCCACCGGGCCACAACCGACATCACCAAGCCCAATGGGACTGTTGTATCGCCTGATGGAAAAACGCTGTATGTGGCAGAAACCGACAATGGTGTCACCGGTCTTGAAAAAGAGCCGCCCAAAAATCCGAAAAAACGAATGACCCTGAATGCGTTTCCGATTAAAAAAGACGGTTCGCTTGGCAAGAAAAAAGTGCTGGCTGACTTTGGTGGGAAAGAGACCGGCATTGATGGCATGACGGTTGACCAGAAAGGCAATATCTATGCCGCCTTCCGGGCTGAGAGCCGGTTTGGGATTGTCGTCTTTTCTCCCGAAGGAAAAGAACTGGCTTATATCCCGACGCCCACACTGCCAACCAACTGTACCTTTGGAATTGGCGATGATGCTTCCACCCTGTATATCACTGCTGGAAGTGGTCTGTATCGAATTCCCTGCAAGATCCCCGGGTTCCACCCTTCATTACCCGTCAAGAAATAGGATCTTCAACGGACCTTGTTCAAACGAATTAATCGAGCCAGGGCAACCCCCTGGTGATTGACTTCCCTGATGACCTGCCCCACTTCCATTTGCTGTGGCTTCAGAATCTCAGGCAGGTATGGGTTGCGCTGAAAGTACAACACATATTCCGAAACAGGCTTCTCAGACTCGAAGGGGATTAATCGAATCCCCTTCCGTTTCACTTCCGGGGTTTCCTGCAGCATTTGCAGATAAGCCGGATGGAGTATCGGTGCGAGCTGCACCACGCTGTTTTCGGGAACGTCCTGAACAACCTGCTGCAGCATGTCGGCAGTAATTGAGTCGCCCCAGTAAGTCAGCTCCATGCCCGCGGCATTCGCTCCCTGCAGCCCGCCGATCAGCAAACTGTAGGAACTGAGCCAGTAGGGAACATAAGCCAAAGTGGCATATGCTTGTGACAACAACAGGAGCACCGCCACAATGGTCGCAGGTTTGCTGGGAACACGCTGGCGTAGCCAGTCGAATGCCAAAGCTCCCCCCTGCCCAATGAGAATGGCTGCGAGAGGAAAGACCATTAAGAACAGACGCACGCCGTCATAGACGGTAATTCCAGGTAGCGAAAACAAGAACAGGGGCCATAGAAAAGAAAGCAGTAATAGTATTTCTCCGCTGGGTCGTTTTGGACTCCCTTTCAAAGCACGTACGATCTTTGTGGCGCCGACGCAGCCCAGGACCAACAGCCCAACAGGTATTGTCGTCAGCAGCATAACCCAGGGATAATGCCAAGGGAGATCATGGTCGGCGTACTTGCTTCCAAAATATTCGACATAGAGAGCCGCCCGTTCGGTCGTTCTCCCTAAATATTCACTGAGATGTCCCACAGGATCGAACCAGAGCCACGGCCAGCCGACAAAGAAGATCAGAACGCCAATTCCGCCCCAACAGATCAATGGAAGAATTGCTTTCTGGCGCCATTTCCAAAGCGACCAGATAATGACGGGAATCGGAATCAACACGGCCTGAATCTTCGTCAGCAAAGCCAGCCCCAGAATAAGCCCGGTCAGACAGGCTCGTTTGGGAGTGGGTGGTGATTCTGTATCCCAAAAGTACACCACAGCCAGAACCGTGCTCACGTAAAAGAGAGTCGTCGCGGTCTCCAGAGCGGCAAGATGCGCGTGGCCAAACAGGCGTGGCATCGCGATCAAGGAAGCGACGGTAATCAGAGCAGCTGTGTGTCCTGATCGTCTGGCAGTAAACCAGCCAACGACCAACACCAGACAGGCAAAACAGAATGCGGACGCGTAGCGTCCATAAGTTACAACAAACGGACGCGCATCATTGCCGGCAAACGCGGCGATGGTCTCGTGGGCAATACCAATCAGCAGACGTCCCAGAGGAGGATGATCGGGTAGATAGTTGGGATGTTCAAAGATTTCCCGCAGACTTTCAGGAGCAATGACCCCCAAACCATATACCTGGATTGCTCTGACCAGAAACACCCCTTGCCCGACATTGAAGGGTTCATCCACGGTCATACCAGGGCCCGGCCCGGTAAGGCTCAAATCCTGTGCACAATCAAGCTGGGCCGCAACCAGCACAAACGCGAGACAGGCCAGCATTAGATACCAGAGCGCGGCAGCCGGTCGCTGTTTGTTTTCAGATTCAGAAGGAGGCTTGAGTTGAGTCATACCCGTCATTATGCAGAAAGTGTGCGCGTAAAAAAACCCGACCAAGAGTTTTACCTCTTGGGCGGGTTTAGTCGTTCACGCAAACCAGCAAATCCCTTTGCGATTGTTCTGGTTGGGCCAGCGGGCCGTACTCTCGAGACCGTCCATAATATCGAGAACCTGACGTCCCTGGCAATCTCACCTCAGGGCATTCCTGCCCGTCATTAGGCGATTTGCTTTTTACGTCCAACCAAGGTCCGAATCCGTTCGGCCAGTAATGCAGCGTCAAATGGTTTCCGGAAAGTTTCGTTGAACAAAGTTCTGTCGAATCCGCTGGCGTTATCTTCATCGCTGAGCAGAGCAATCAGAACAGAGTCTGTGTAGTCTTTATTACGTCGCAGGTTTTGAGCGATCATCAGAGCTTCATTACGACCCATAGCAAAATCAACAATTACACAATCAGGGTGTAATGATTCAGCCTGGATACCAGCTTCAAAACCACTAACGGCGTATTCAATTTTGAAGTCTTCCGTGGCCATCAGGTCATCAAGACTTGCTCGAACCTGAGTGTCAGCCCCAACGAGCAGCAATTTGCCCATGGCTTCATCTTCCAGTTCGCCCAATGGCATACCGTGTTCTTTAAGAAATCGAATAAGGTGCTCACGTGGGATTCGTCGGTCCTGAGAACCGGGAATCCGGTATCCTCTCAGGCGACCTGAGTCGAACCACTTACTAACCGTGCGGGGTGCAACCTTACAGATCTTTGCTACTTGGCCAGTAGTGAAGATCGTTTTCATTGCGGGCTCTCCAATCACTTGCTTGGCAAATCTATTCGAAGAATGGTTACATTTCTTCTTCTTTAACCCCTACTACATTTGCGGCTATCCTGGCCAGTCAGTTTCACGTTGTAACCTGTGTAGTCTTGGGTCGGGGCTTGTTTCAGGAGACAGCATCTCCAGAAACTGTTTCAAAATGCCAATCTTTAATTTTAAGGAAATTTGGGATCTGGTACGTAATACTTTTGGGGTCGGACTGAATGACAATCGCAATACCATTCAGATCAGTTCGTCAGACTAGATCCGTCTTGTCCTCTCCCCCCTTACAGACAATTGATTGGGAATGAATCAATCAAACTGATGTTGACTGGTTCAACGTGGTTTTTACGTCTTTCCGGTTTCAACCGTCTGCCCTAATTGCATCGACGAAATTAGCGTGAGGACTTTAAGTTCTTTGACAAGAGAGACTGCCGTAGTGACAGAGAGGCTGGGATTAGCTGGCAGGGAGGAATCAACTGTGCGGAATATTATGCTGTAATCCACTATAATTCAGGCACTTAATACACTTCTGGCAAATACTTAAGATATGAACCAAATTTCTTGGGTGACTTGAATTTTTCGCGCAGGATTCTGCCTTTTTTCCACCTGGTACGTTCGAAACGGGCGGATAACCGTTATGACATCAGCAACCTGTCTCAGGTTCCATGTTTTGGATCTGTCAAATCTATTACGCCAGTTATACCGGTTCGTGTTGGCCCCATTTTTAAAATTCCAGGCCAATTTCCCCCTGCCTGAATGTCTGCTGAAATCGGGTTTTTCGCTTGCTCTCTGATTGAGATCTGGTCTAAGATCTGAGCACACTCAACGAACATCCTCAATCATTCTGGCGATCCAGTTTGAATGAGGTAAGATTTACGGATCATGACGCCCGGCTGAATTCTGGTTATCGAGACCTTCTGTTGACTCAGGTCGATTCTTCTCAACTTTTCTTACCATCTGATTACTGAATACCTCAACAATACGGAAATGATTCAATTGCTATGGCGCAATCTCTCCAAGAATATGCTGAATGGTTAGCAAATCGTGATGACCTGATCTGGCCTGTCGCTCCGGAACTAATAACGCCAAAAGCAACCCCCTTCTTGAAACCGTTAAGAGGGATCTCTGCCATCACATTCAGTGTCTACGGGACACTGCTGCATATCTCTGATGGAAAACTGCTATTTGATCATGAGCAGCAACTTCGAATGCAGATCGCCCTCGACAAAACGATCAAAGAATTCAATATGTGGAACAGCATGTCACGCAAGCCGGGCGCTCCCTGGGAATACATGCTGTCGCAATATCGCAATTTGTTGGAAGACCTGCAAATCTCCCAGAAAGTACCTAAAGGAGAAAAGCCGGAAATCAACTCGGTCGAACTGTGGAAACAACTGATTGTTCGCCTGCAGAAAAATGAATATACGTTTGATGAATCGTTTTATGGGAGTCTGGATGACTTCAGCTTGAAAGTGGCTTACTTCTTCCAGGCCTCTCTTCAAGGTCAGCAGCCGATGCCAGAAGCGCTGGCCACGCTCTGCCAGTTAAGCAAGTATGGTAAAAAAGTTGCTTTATTTGCCGATGCACAGCCTTTCACTCTGACACACGTATTACGGGGGCTGAGCTCACAAGGTTCACTGCCACCGCTTTCCGAACTCTTCACCCAGGAATGCTTTTGCCTATCTTACCGCGAAGGAGTCCGCAAACCATCGGCATCGCTTTATGAAAAATTGATCGATCGTTTCGAACAGTTAAATATTTCGCCACAGGAAATCCTGCATGTCGGAAATCGTATTCATGACGACTTGGCGATCGCGAAACGGTTGGGTATCAAAACGGTTTTATTCGCCGGTGATTCCCTTAGTATGCAGGCCAGTAAAGAAGAAGTCAGAGATCCCAACCTGAAACCTGACAGATTGATCACTAATTTAAGCCAATTAGCAGAAATCCTCGATTAACATATGCTGCCGATTTTGCTAAGATCACGGGTTTAACAGCATGACCATTGCCTGTATTTCTTTGTAAATCTCAGGTAATCCCAATATTTTGCCCAGTCAAAATCATCTCAAGTTGATGATAGCCCCTGCCAGGGAAACAGGGCTATTCATAATGATGCCCCTTTTGGAGAAAAGAGACTATGCCTCCCAAGTTGCTTTACGGTGGAATTGACTTCGATTTTGAGAATCCTTTGTTCGGAATCGAAGACATCCGGGAAATTAACCCTCAGCGATTTGAGATGGAACAACTCTCGGGGATTGTTCATATCGATAATGAAAAACACGGGATTGTGGGGTTTAAAGATGTCACAGAAGATGAATTCTGGGTCCGCGGCCATATGCCCGGTTTCCCCTTGATGCCAGGCGTCATTCTCTGTGAATGCTCGGCACAACTGGCTGGTTTTTATGCCCGAAAATTTAAGTTGCTCGGCGGCGACTTCCTGGGATTTGGTGGCATGAACGATGTTCGTTTTCGCTATCCCGTTTTTCCGAACCAGCGTCTGGTCATCATGGCACAACTGGCGCGGATTCGAGCCGGTAAGCGGGCAGAATTTAACTTCCAGGGGCTGGTAGAAGGCAACATGGTCTTCAGCGGCCAAATGATCGGAGTCCCAATCGACAAAAACCAGCAAATCCCCGGAACTTAGTCGCCGTATTCAGTTCCACCCTGCAGAATTTCAAAATACCAGGCTCCCGATTGCAGGAGCCTGGTATTTCTATCAGCGATTCAAAACCTCCTGCATATTCTTTTTGTAGGCTTCCACACCAGGCTGTCCGTAGGGATTGATATTGATCAATCGCCCTTCCAGTACGGTTGCCAGCATCAGCATCTGCAAGGTCTGTCCGACCGTATATTCATCCAGACAAGGCAAGATCAAATCAGCCGTGGGACGATTCGCATCGGAATACGCCTGATTCGTCCCTTCAATGGCGGCAGACAGAATGTCGGGGATCGTTTTCCCCTGGAGCTTATTTAGTTGATCCTGATTTTCATTTTCAGGCACAACCGGCACCGCTATCGGATCAATGGCCGCACGCTCGACAATCACATTCGTGATCAGTTTATCAAGGGCTCCTTCCTGGTGCTGTTGTCCCCGGCTGTGAAGGTCTCGCGTATTCACAACCGTCAAAGGAGTCGCACCTTTTTCTTCTTTCCCCAAGCTTTCTGCCAAGAGCTGGTCGTACCAGAGCCCCAACGCTTCGAGACGCTTTCCCCAAGTAGAAAGGATGCGGATCGAGACGTTTTTTTCTCTCTCAAACAGGTGACAGGTTGCCGTGTAATCCAAAACGGGATTGTCGCCCATAGGCTGAGAAATAAACCTGTGTGTCATGTCAGCCGCTCCCTGCAACAGCTGCTTCAAGTCCAAGCCCATGACGGCCGCCGGAAAGAGTCCCACCGCTGTGAACACGGAAAAGCGACCACCGACATTGTCAGGAATCGGAAAGACGCCCGAGTATCCCTTTTCATTGGAAAAGTTACGCAGTTTGCCTTCCAGTCCCGTAATCGGTACTACCAGCGAGCGGCTCTCTTCCGAATCCGCCCCATAATATGCTTCGAGCGCTTCGCGGAATAAACGAAAACCGACCGCGGTTTCCAGTGTTCCCCCCGATTTACTGATGACCGTGAGACTCCAACGCTGCAGAATATCGCTCGGGTCTTCGCAACTCGTCTGCAGTAACTCGCGCAAAGCGGATATAGAATCATTGTCTACATTGTTGCCTTCGAAATAGAGTCGGGGCACCCCCTGTCGCTGTTCGCGGGTGAGCTCATTATGCAGAGGATGGCAGACGGCTTCGAACAACGCCCGCATGCCCATATACGAACCACCAATACCCAATACAACGAACCGATCGGACTGCTCACGCAGTTCCTGCGCTTTGGCCTCGATTCTTCCCAGCAGGCTTTCCTCTTTTTTAGCTTCGTACTCATCCAGCAACTGCTGTGGCAGATTTTGAAATCCTGCGTCGAGTGGCTGTTTGCTGGCTGGTATCTGGTCGGTCCCCAGCAGTTCGAGATCCTGCAGCATTTCCTCACGGGCTGCAATCAGATCGGGCTGCAGTGTTTCGTACCATTTATTATCAATTAAAAGACGGGCCGCTGAGTCATCATAACGTATGGAGTTTGTCATCCGGGAACTCTCTTTCATCAAAGCTCAAATGTCTTACAACGCTTACGCATCTTCTGCTGGCGGTTCGATTCCAAAATCTTCGATCGTTAATAACGCTTTGAAGGGTATATTCCGTTTTTCGAAATTGGCAGCTCCCCCCTGCAATCGATCTACGACTCCAATCGCCTGCACGACCTGGCAACCAAATTCTTCGGCACGATCGACGGACAGCAATGCACTACCGGCAGTCGTAATTACATCGTCTACAATTACGACTTTGTCTCCGGGCTGCACAGGGCCTTCGACAAATTTGTTGGTGCCATGACCTTTGGGTTCTTTGCGAACCATGAATCCATTCAAAGATCTGCCTTGCTCGGCGGCCACCGCCAATACGCCGGCAACAATTGGATCAGCGCCGATAGACATGCCGCCAATGGCATCAAATTCCACATCGGCCAGCAGCTCTAACAGGCCGGCACTCACAAGTCGCAACCCATGCGAATGCAGAACGACCTGTTTCCCGTCGAGGTAGTAACTGCTTTTCTTTCCTGAAGCGAGTGTGAAATCTCCGAATTTTAATGCACGCTCTCGAAACAACTCGATCAGCTTTTCCCGATCAAACATGAATGCTCTCTTCTCTACCCTGAATGTGTGTTCTGATAATGAAGAGCCAACCACCGCATGTTCCATACAAACAGACGCTATTGGCTCAGCCACACGTATTCTACAGGCTGGAATTCAACATTCAAACAGCCCCGCAGACAAAGAATGAAAAGCGTTTGAGATTCGCAGGAAATCAGGGGCGAATCACGACTTCGGAATTGACCCCCAGCAGATCATAGACTTCAGCGACATGCTCATTGAGCAATCGGACACAGCCTTTGGACTCTGCTTTGCCAATCGATGCCGGGTCGATTGTGCCGTGAATACCGTAACTATCGCCGATGTCAATCCAGCGTTCACCCAGTGGGTTCATGGGATCATCGTTGGCAATCACACCATCCGGGCCATAGTACGTCGGATCGACCAGTTTGTCTTTGACGTGAAATTTACCGGTCGGCGTCGAATGATCTTTGCCGGTTCCAATGGAGTAACGTTTCACAAAGTATCCATGTGCATGAATGGTCAAAGTGAATTCGCTCAAATCAACATATGCGGCAAACGGTCCCTTAATGACTTTCAACTTTTGTCCCGGTCTAATCTTCTTTGGATCAATCTGATTGAGCTTCGCCAGATACTCCCAGGTAATTTTATATTGTGTGGCTACTTTTCGCAGTTGATCACCGGGCTCAATTTCGTACGGTGTCATGAAGTGTGGTTGCGGCGAGAAGTAGATCATCCGCGCTGTCTCTTCAATACGTGATTTGATCACCGGATACAATTCAGGCTGATTCCAGTAAATTTTGGAAAGTTTCTTGTGCGCGTCGATAATTTTTCGTTGCTGGATCAATTCATCGATGGCGATCAAGTCCGGGGTCGTCTCCTGAGAAGGGTCTTGCCTGACCTCTTCTTTATAGCTGGCATGCTCTGCTGTTTTGATGACAGGTGCGCTGGCTCGTTTAATGCCTTCAGGCGGATTTAGTTTTTGTGGCGCATTTCTGTCTGCCGCTTGCGGTTGTGAGCCACCTGGAATTTGTGTACCGACCAGAGGTTGCGCAGCGCCTTTAAATTGCTTAGGCTCCATCGCTTCATGAACCGGTGAATCAATCTTGGGAGCTGCTTCAACAATCCCGCCTGTCAGTGTCCGTTTGTAAATTCGGGGAATTTCGATATCGCGACTCTGGTAGGAACGCTGATTATCACTCCCCTCCGTCAACTCTTCTGCCGGAGGTTCTGACTGCGCGATGATGGTCTCTTGTTCTAAAACCGGCTCCACGTATTCTGGATCCAGCTGATTCTTCCCCGTTTTTGATGCCTCTTGAGAAGAGGTCTCATTCAAAGCACCCGTTGGTGCACTGCCCAGTTGGAGTGGAATCCACTCAGACTTCCAGGCGGTTGTCCCGATTACGCCCAGGATTGCTACAATAAAGAGACGAAAGGGGGTGATTAAACGGCTCCGTTTACGATATCGCATCTTGCCATCATCCTTGATTCACAATGCATACACAGTTCGGTTAAAATCAGAGAGACAGAACTATAGCAAAAACACAAAATTAAGCCTACGGCGATCCGGATGATTTCCTCTTGTGTCCCCGGAGACGTAAGTCGTATATTAATAATCATTTAAGGGCATCCTAACATGGCCCCAGATCAGGAATAATTAGAAAGTTTTGCCAAAACAACACTAGGCATCAGCATGCTTATTGCATAACATTTGCAAAAACAATCGCCGGGAACCGTTTTCGAAATGCCGGGTCTGTTTCTCAGATTTTACAAACGAGGTCAGTATGTCACTGCTGCTGGAAAATGTAAAAAAAAGTTATAAGGAGCCCGATGGTTCCACGCTCCCCATTCTGGACATCGAGCGATTCGAATTGAAAGAAAATGAACAGGTTGTACTGATCGGCGAAAGCGGCTCAGGAAAATCGACCCTGTTGAATGTCATCTCCGGTATCACAGCCGCCGACAGCGGTAAAGTGACCATAGCAGGTACCGAAATCGCATCCATGCCGGAAGTGGTTCGTGACCGGTTTCGAGCCGAGCGCATTGGTTTTGTGTTTCAGACATTTAACCTGCTACCCGCATTTTCCGCTTTAGAAAATGTGTTGCTTGGAATGAGTTTTTCCCGTAAGAAGCCGAACCGCGATCGCGCCAAAGAATTGTTGTCACTTGTGGGACTCGAACATCGCCTGCATCATCACCCGAAACAGATGTCGGTGGGGGAACAGCAGCGTGTGGCGGTCGCCCGGGCGCTGGCCAACCAGCCCAAACTATTACTGGCCGACGAACCGACGGCGAATGTCGATGTATCCAATCAGGAAACCATCCTGCATCTGTTGCGGGATGCGTGTTCCCAGAATCAGATTGCGATGCTGCTGGTGACTCATTCACAGGAAGTGGCCAAACAGTTTGATCGCGTGGAAACTCTAACCGACTTCAATAAAGTACACGCTCAAGTTTAGCTTTGATGATTCTTATCGACGTCCTTCATCTTTTATTCCTCAGCGAACAAAGTAATTCCCTACTATGAATACTCTGACTATTGCCTGGAAAAGTATCCGACAACGTCGCCTCGCCTCTCTCTTAACGGCTTTGAGTGTTGCCCTGGGGGTCACTCTGATGGTCTCCGTCCTCGTCATCAACAGCGTGATTGACCGCATGTTTAATCAGACTGCCAGTGGCTATGACCTGATTGTCGGCGCGCAAGGCAGCCCGTTACAACTGGTTCTGAGTACCGTGTTTCGTGTGGGAGCGCCCATTGAGAATCTGCCTTATCGTTACTACACCGAATTGAAAAAAGACCCCCGCATCGAAGAAGCAATTCCGTTTGCCATCGGAGACGTGACACAAAAAGGGGGCTTTCCCATTGTCGGTACAATTCCCCGTTACTTTGCGCTGGAGTATGTCCCCGGTCGCCATTTTCGGATCAACAAGGACGGTAAGTTCTTGCCCGGTACCTGGGACGCGGTAATTGGATCTGTGGTCGCAAAACAGAATAACTGGAAGATGGGGGATGAATTCCAACTGATTCACGGCTCTGCAGAAATGGGGCACGTGCATGATGAAAAATTTAAAATCGTCGGCATCCTGGCCCCCACGGGAACCCCCAATGACAGAACAGTCTTCGTGAACCTGCGCGGATTTTACCAGGTTTCCGGTCATGAAAAACCACTGGATGAAGCACTGAAACGGGAAGCCGCATTTTTTGGAGAAAAGCTCGACGAAGAAAAGCTCAAAGCGATTATGAAAGAACAGGCGGCCCACGATCATCATGATCACAGCGGCCACGATCACTCTGGTCATGACCATGAAGTTCCCGACGCCCAGAAAGAGGTTACCGCGATTCTGGTTCAGATGAAGGGCGACCGTTTGCGCGGCTTTACTACGATCAAGTTCCAGTCAGATTTAAAAGAAGCCAATCAGGCACAAGCCGTCAATCCGATCCAGCAAATCAGCTGGCTGATGCAAAATATCGTGGGGAATGTACGCACCATGTTGATCGTGCTCACCGCGTTAATTATTGCTGTCTCCGGAGTCAGCATTTTTGTGAGCATCTATAATTCGATGTCCGACCGCAAACGGGAAATCGCCATCATGCGGGCTCTGGGTGCTGGCCGTACCGCAGTATTTACGATCATTCTCTCCGAGTCGGTACTACTCTGTCTGGGAGGGGGCATCTTGGGAATCATATTGGGGCATGGTCTGGTTTTCATTGCTGCTCCCATCATTGAAGCGCGCAGCGGACTGTTGATCAATCCGTTCGCCTTCAGTCCCCTCGAACTGATTCTGTTGCCGGTTCTGGTTGTATTGGCGTCTCTGGTCGGATTCATCCCCGCGATGACTGCCTATCGTACCGACGTCGCCAGTACCTTAAGTGATTGATTTTTTTCATTTATCAAATTGATATTCAAGAGTGCGCAAAAAAATGCGCGCTCTTCATCCAGTATTCACATGTCTCTCACCAGCACTTCATGCTTCGCCTTTACAATCTTTGGGATATTAAAAGAAGTCCCTTGAGTAAAGACGCCGCATGCAATTTCAATCTGCGTACATCTCGACGCGTCTGGAACAAAGCAATCGGGGTCTCTTGACCGCTTGGTCGGTCATAGCGGCGTTTACGACTTACTTCTGTATGTACGCCTTTCGCAAACCGTTTACCGTCGCGCAATATGAAGACCTTGTATATTGGGGCGTGGGATACAAAGTGATCCTGCTGTTTGCTCAAGTCAGCGGCTACGCACTCTCCAAATTCATCGGCATTAAAGTCATCTCTGAAATGACGCCGAACCGCCGTGCAGCGATGATCTTGAGTCTGATCGGCGTTGCGCATCTTGCTCTGCTCCCTTATGCGGTCGCCCCTTATTGGCTGAAGCCCGTTTTTCTGTTCTGTAACGGTTTGCCCCTGGGAATGGTGTTTGGTTGTGTGTTTGCATTTCTTGAAGGACGGCGGGTGACGGAAGCGATGGCAGCCGGACTGTGTGCCAGCTTCATCATGGCGTCCGGCACTGTGAAGACAGTTGGTGCCATCCTGATGCAAGACTATGGCGTCTCGGAATTCTGGATGCCGTTTCTCACGGGTGCTTTGTTCTGGCTCCCTTTAATCATCGGGGTCTGGATGTTGCAACAAATTCCTCCCCCGGGTGAACTGGATGTGACGGCACGCTCGAAACGCTCTCCCTTTAATGGTGTGGAACGCCGCCAGTTTTATTCCCGCAATGCTTTGGGGCTGACGGTCTTGATTTTACTCATGGTGTTACTCACGATTTTTCGCAGTGTGCGTGATGACTACGCTGCTGAGATCTGGTCCGGTTTCGGCGTTGAAAAACCGGAAATTTTTGCTCAGTCAGAAATGTTGGTCGCGATTGCGGTTGTGGCACTCAGTGCAGCGGTGGTGTTTATTGGTGCCAACTATCGCGCGTTCAAAGTCGGCATGTCGATGGTTGGACTCGGGTTTGCCTGTGCACTGGTCACCACGTTGTCTTATTGGGGAACGACTCACTGGACGGAAGATGCCGCCTTTCAATTTATGGTTCTGATTGGCATCAGCCTGTATGTGCCCTACGTGCTGTTCCATACGACCATTTACGAGCGTGTGATTGCCATGCTGCGAAACAAAAGCAATGTGGGCTACCTGCTCTACCTGGGAGATTTTGCCGGTTATATCAGCACGGTGGTCTTGATGGCGATCGTTAATCTCGTCTTTGAAAAGAACCTGGATTTTGTTTCGCTCCTGTTCTGGCTGGCTTTGATCATCTCCCCTGTATCCATAGTGGGTACCGTAGTCGTCGTCTTGTATTTCCGACTAAAACAGACCGTCAGCGAAGCCCCCTTACCAGAACCGTTTGAACTCGAAACAGAACCAAGGCTTGGTACCAACACAGGTGTATTATAATGACAACAACCATTTTACCAGAACAACTCAAAGCCTGGGAAACAACCGGCTACGTGAAGCTCCCCGGTTTTCTCACACCAACGGAAACCGAGAACCTGCGGCAGTGGGTTGAAGAAATCAGTGAGTGGCCCGCGAGTGATAATCAATGGATGCATCATTTTGAACAGACACCTTTTGGGGTGAAACCGGCACGAACGGAATACATCCTGGGATACCATACAGGCATCCGACAATTATTGACCGAGGGGAAAATTATTGAAAGCGCCGGCCAATTAATGGGCGAGCCGGCAACGCTCTATAAAGAAAAAATCAATTATAAATATCCCGGCGGCGGCGGTTATGCGCCGCATCAGGACGCGCCCGCTTATGAATTCATCAAGAATCATATTACGTGTTCGATTGCCATTGATGCAGCGACTCCAGAAAACGGCTGCCTGTTTTTTGCCCCCGGTCTGCATCAGCAAGGCTTGCTGCACCTGGATGAGCACGGCTGCATTGAGCCTCACTTTGCTCTATCACTCGATTGGGAGCCGGTCCTGATGCAACCGGGTGACGCATTGTTTTTCAGTTCTTATGCTCCTCATAAAAGTCCTCCCAATAAAACAGAGCAACCAAGGCGGACTCTGTATCTGACTTACAACGCTGCTGCAGAAGGCGATCTGCGCGAGGATTACTACGCTGACAAACGACGTTCGCTCGCTGAAGTAGGACAAACCAGCGACGAGAAACTGAAAATCAGTAAAATTGGACATTTTGACGGAAAGCCAGCAGAGCAATCATGAAAGAAAACCTCGATATCTCATTGTGTGATACATTATCTCTTTCGAAAACTCGCAGTCAAAACGTGGATGCGCTGTTTGAGTTAATGCAACGACATGGCCAGAGCTTTTATGATGAAGCGGTCACGCAACTGGAGCATGCCTTGCAAGCTGCTCATCTGGCGCGAGAAAGTCAGGCATCAATGGAGCAGATTACCGCTGCACTGCTGCATGACATCGGACATTTTCTGATGGATGAACATGACGAACAGAATGATTTCCTGGTCGAAGACTGGCATCACGAAACTATTGGAGCACGACAGTTAGAACCATTTTTCGGGAAAGCGGTCACCGAACCGATCCTGCTACATGTCCCCGCGAAACGTTATCTCTGCACGATTGACGCTGAATATTTCAATGGTCTCTCAAAGGCATCTCAACAAAGCTTCAAGTTACAAGGTGGATTGATGACAGATGACGAAGTGGCTGAATTTGAAAGTAACCCCTTTCATAATACAGCGGTCTTACTGAGACGCTGGGATGATGGAGCCAAGGTCAAAGGCCTGGAAGTCCCTGCGTTGTCTGCTTATCGCCAGGACGTCGAGAGTTGCCTGGAATGTGACTGATTTCCGAGATCATCTTGCCACAACCTGGATTGACTTGAGAGTGACGACAAAGAAAACTGAACATTTAAATTGTATTCATGCTAAAACTACGCCTAAACGATATCAGGAAAAAAATCGACATAAACATTTATTTTAATAAGACTTATGACCACTAAATCTGAAATGTCATTTGTGAATCCCCAGATGATCCTCACCAATTCCGGTTGAGATTCTTAAGATTGATAAAAATTCAACAAAACGCGAAGTCGAACCGTATATACTGTAGAATCAGAGGTATGTCGGTAGGGTTTCAGAGGGCAGTCCACATTTGACTTTTCGGAAGCTGAAAATTAATCCGTCACTCCCCCTGCATTGACTGATTTCTCTGGTAATCTATTAGAATTCAGGGGTGCTCTGCCCCCTTTGGCATGATATGATAGATATAGTATTCAGTGGCTCTTTTTGGAAGTCGGACCAAGTTCGTCGTCCATGAGCGACCCGTGGTTCTGACTTATTCGTTTATTCCTGGTTCTTGTTGAATTTTTGAAAGGCCTTGCAAGATGTCGCAAGTTCTTGATGGATCCAATCACTCTTTAGAGAATGTTGTGCCTGCGCATGACGAGTTTTCTTACAAACCCGTGCCTCCGACTGCCGTCGTAGGTCTGGCGTTGGCGTTATTTTCATTCATCGCGCTATTTGGAATTATTGGTTTAGGAATTGCCGTATTCGGGATCGTGATTTCCCTGGTCAGTTTATTCAGCATCAGCCGTTCTGGGGGAGAGTTGGGAGGAAAGACGGTCGCACTGGCAGGAGTTGCGATTTCAGCATTTTTCCTGATCAGCGGGATTTCTTATCAGTCTTTTGTATACGCGCATGAAGTCCCCGAAGGGTATCAGCGACTCAACTTCGCCAGTGACATTGCCGCCAAGGATTTTATCCAGACCGATGGTGTCACACGTGTTAATCCCGACGTCATGAAAATGGATAAACAGAAAATTTTCCTCAAAGGATATATGTATCCTACCCGTCAAACTGAAAACCTGAAGAGTTTTATTCTGGTCAAAGACAATGGCCAGTGCTGTTTTGGCGGACAACCTGATGCGAAAGATATGATTCTGGTCGAAATGCAAGGCGATCAGCATGCTGATTTTTACGCAGGGCTGGTCTCAGTCGCAGGTGAGTTCTTAGCCGAAGCGCCGACACAGGCCGGTGAATTAAAGCCCGTTTATCAATTGAAGGGAACACACTTTGAGCAGGCACGGACCGCCTATTGATACTTTAAAACAGCATCCCCGATTCCACTGAGAAAGAAAAAGCGAATTTTTATTTTAATCTCTGAATGGCTCAGGTTGATTTCCAGTCTGAGCCATTATCAACTTTGTCAAGAAGTTGGTGCAACCACCCGATCATCAGGAGTTTGATCACGTGCCCGCCCACCTTTATCCCACCCGACAAACCATGATTTTCCTGTCTCTGCTGACTGCGAGCAGCCTGCCTCTACTGGGAACCGGCTGTTCTTCGTCAGAACCGACAGAATACAGACAGTTCAGCGAAACCATCGACGAACGCAGCCAGAAAACCGATACCGACTCAGAAACCAAACAGACTGCCTCGGCAAAACCAACTGTCACCGATCAAAAAACCACACCAGAGACAACTTCACCGGCAGCAGAGAAACAACCAGCAACATCGGCAGAGAAAACAGCGAAGCATAGCCCCACTCCCTCTACAGAAAAAAACACAGTCAAAGTTATCGCAATACCGAAGCCACAAACTGATAACAGTGCCCCTGAAGAACCAGCGCCCCTCATTGCAAAGAAACCGGATCCTAAAGATCGTGCATTAAGCGATCAGGAAAAAAAAGAACTCGCTTCCCTCGAACCACGCGAAGTCAAAATCCTGGTAAAAGAGCGTTCCTTTCGTAAAACGTCTCCTGAAAACGCATTGCTCATCAACTATGACGACATTGATTTACTCAAAGTCATGAATATGGAACCAGTCACTCCTGAAGCACCGGAACTGATGCCTCAATGGCTGAAAGATCTGAATGGCAAGCGCATTCGAATCCGAGGGTTTATGTATCCTCCATTCCAACAGACGGGAAATGAAGTTTTTCAACTGGCCCGTGATAATCAGATTTGCTGCTTTGGAAAGAATCCAAAAATCTATGACCTGTTTCCCGTTGTAATGCGGGACGGCGTCACAGCTGACTACATCCTGAATCGCCCCTTTGATGTTGTGGGCGTGTTTCATATTGATGCAGAAACCATTGATGGCGAGCTTCAACGTATTTACATGATTGACGATGCCATCGTGATTGACAAATAATAATGACAACACCGACTCATATTCAACAAACATACAACAGTCTTAATCGCCACGAGGTTCGGCAATGAATGGTCTGACAACACACATTAAGAATCGCATTTTACTGGGGCTGCTCTCTGGATTACTGGTGCTGGCACAGGTCACAACGGCCACCGCCTGCCCCTTCTGTTCTGCCCCTTCTTTGACCTTAACCGAGCAGCTTTCACAGTCGGATGTTGCCGTGCTGGTTCAATGGACGGAAGCAGAAAAAGGAACGCTGGACAAAGCGGGAAAAACCGTTTTTGAAATTAAAGAAATTGTCCGTCAGGCTGACAAAGACAAATTGAAAGTCGGCGATCAGATTACGATTAATCGCCATCGTCCCGGCAAAAAAGGAAATCTGTTTTTACTGCTGGGCACCAAAGGAGCCAGTATCGACTGGGGCGATCCAATCGAAGTCACAGAAACCAGCTACCACTATATTTCACAGGCGCCTGCTCCTGAAGAAAAAACATCCAAGCGTTTGCGGTACTTCCTGAAGTTCCTGGAATTTCCGGACCAGATGATCTCAAACGACGCTTACGCTGAATTTGCCAATGCTCCTTATGAGGATATCACGCCACTCTCCAAAGAGATGCCACGGGAAAAAATCCGAAAATGGATTCTGGATCCAGAGACTCCTGTCACACGGCTGGGACTGTATGGACTGTTACTGGGCCTGTGTGGTCAGGAAGCTGATGTCGCATTCATGGAGAAAAAAATCAATGAGCCCACAAAAGAGTTTCGATTGGGCATTGATGGTGTGATCTCGGGATACCTGCTGCTGACCGGTGCGGACGGACTCGACAAAATTGATGAAACCAAGTTTGTTCCCAAGGATGTCGCATTCAGTGAAACGTACGCTGCAATGCAGGCTCTGCGGTTCATGTGGACTTATGGCGACGGACGAATCAGCAAAGAGCGTTTACGTCAATCAATGCGCCTGCTGCTGGATCGTCCCGAACTGACTGACCTGGTCGTCGCGGACCTTGCCCGCTGGGATGACTGGAGCGTGTTGAACCGCCTGATGGGGATGTACGGCACAGGAGACTATGACATCCCGTCCATCAAACGGGCTATTGTGCGTTATCTCCTGGTCGCTTCCAAAGGGAAGAATAAAAAGGGTGGCGGCCCTGATGCCGCGACCACGGAAAAAGCAAAACAGATGCTCGACAAATTGCGAAAAGAAGATCCAAAAACCGTAAGAAGTGCCGAACGCTTCTTTTTCTTGAAATAAGACGCGAAAGATTCCACCAAGAGCGTCATAAGGAAATGACGCTCACTTCACTCTGCTTCAATTACCCGAAGGATCGGGAATGCATGCTCTGAAACAAAAATTAGTACTTCGCTCTTTCTCCGTTCTGGTGTGTGGCCTACTGGTCATCATCTCTGCACAGAATCTCAGAGCATGCCCGTTCTGCCCTGGCCCATCTAAGCCCTTAACCGAACAGCTCTTGCAAGCTGATGTTGCTGTACTGGCAAACTGGGTGGAAGCAGAAGAAGGAACGCTGAAACAATCAGGAAAAACAGTCTTCCAAATCAAAGAAATCGTCCGTCAACCCGCGAAAGAGGATTTCAAAGCAGGCACTCGGGTCACCATCCAGCGGCATTATTCTGGCAAAACCGGGGCTCTGTTTTTGCTGCTTGGAAGCCGGGGAGCCCAGATCAAGTGGGATGATCCAATCGAAGTAACTGAAGCCAGCTTCCGCTATATCACGCAGGCACCCGGCCTGAAACAGGCAACCACCCAACGGCTGAAGTATTTTCTCAAATTCCTGGAAGACCCTGACCAGACGATTGCCAACGACGCTTTTGCCGAATTCGCCAACGCGCCCTTCGAACACATTACTCCACTGGCCCAAGAGCTCCCGCGAGAAAAACTTCAGAGTTGGCTTGCCAGTTCGAAGACCCCCGTTCCGCGGCTGGGTCTGTATGGCTTATTGCTGGGCCTGTGTGGCCAGGAATCTGAAATCGCATTCATGGAACAGAAAACCAATGAGTCGACTGAAGAATTGCGGCTGGGCATTGGTGGCTTAATCTCGGGTTATCTGATGTTAACCGGTTCAGAAGGCCTGACAAAAATCGAGCAGAGTAAGTTCCTCGCGAAGGACGTTGCTTTCAGTGAAACGTATGCAGCCATGCAAGCACTTTCCTTCATCTGGAGTTATGAAAACTGCCAGATCAGCAAAGACCGGCTACGTCAATCAATGAGACTTTTATTGGAACGCCCGGAACTAGCCGACCTTGCTGTGGCAAACCTTGCCCGCTGGGAGGACTGGAGTGTAATGGACCGCCTGATGAAAATGTATGGGCAAGAGGATTATCAAAGCCGGTCTGTCAAAAAAGCCATCGTGCGGTACCTGCTGGTTGCCGCTAAAGGAAAGAATAAATCCGGAGAAGGCCCCGATATAGCGACTGTCAAAAAAGCAAAGCTGTTTCTCAACCAATTACGTAACGAAGATCCAGCCACTGTCAAAAGTGCGGAACGTTTCTTCTAAAGGGACCTAAGGATTTACGAGCATTTTGTTTTTTCGCCTTGGGAACGTTGTCAGCAAAGACGTGGTTTCGCTAGAGTAGCTTTATCGATTCTCCCTTTTTAAGATTACATTGATAAAAGAAATCTGTTATGCCTCGAACGATTTGTACTGCAAAAATGTGTGAATTTGGGCCGCATTTTGAAATTCTGCAAGCGGGCGGATTGGAAGTGGCCATCGTCCCGGCTGAAGTGGATCTGCGAAAAGAACCGAATCGTGTCGTAGAGCAGGTTCAGGGCTTCGAGGCGATTCTGGCTGGTGCAGAATTATATACGCGTGATGTTCTGGAACAGCTCCCGGATCTGAGAGTCATTTCACGCTATGGTGTTGGTTATGATGCCGTCGATTTAGAAGCCTGCGACGAACTGGGAATTGCGGTGACAATCACTCCGGGTGTGAATCATCACTCGGTAGCAGAACAGGCGTTTGCACTGTTGATGGGCGTTGCCCGTTTAACGCGTTCACAAGATCGTGCCGTCCGCAGCGGACAATGGGAGCGGGCATTAACGCCGCGCGTCTGGGGGAGCACCATTGGTATTGTCGGGCTGGGACGAATTGGCCAGGCCGTTGCCACGCGCGCCATTGGGATGGGCATGCAGGTGCTGGCATACGACCCCTTTCCCAATCAAGCTTTTGCTGACGAACATCAGATCAAGCTCGCCGATCTCGATACTCTGTTGACCCAATCGGACTATGTCACATTGCATCTGCCTGTCACTCCCGACACGATCGATATTATCAATCGGGATACACTGGCAAAAATGAAGTCCGGATCCGTTTTAATCAATACCGCTCGAGGCGGCCTTGTGGATGAAGAAGCACTCATCGAAGCGCTAGAATCGGGGCATCTACGTGCTGCAGGTCTGGATGTTTACAAAAAAGAACCATTGCCTGTTGAAAGTCCATTGATCAAACTGGAAAATGTACTATTGAGTTGTCACATCGGTGGTCTGGATCAGGAATCGCACCGTGACGCGTATGCGATGGCGGCTCAGAATATCGTAAAATTGTATCAGGGTGAGTGGCCTGAAGAGTGTGTTGTGAATTTGAAAAACATCACAGAGTGGAAATGGTCACGTTAACTCTTCTGACGAATTAAGCAGATTGACCTCTCAGCAGCAAGAAACTGGACGCATTCAATATGACAGCCCCTCACTCCAGTTTTTTGAAGATCAGCCCCCGGATCTCCGTTTTACCGTTGATCCATGGCAGCGGTGACTTTGCGATTGAAGTCCGCCGGGTCATGCTGAACAATGAATTTGACTGTCTGGCGGTCCCGTTGCCCCCTTCATTTCAAAGTAACGTGGAGCGTGCAATCACATTCCTTCCCAGTATTACCGCGGTCCTGCAGGAAGAACCTGCGATTTCCGGTGCGGCCCCCTGGGAAGAAGATGACGACGATGATGAAGACCAGCGTGTCTTCAGTTATGTGCCCATCGACCCTTGCCAGGGAGTCATCGCGGCACTCCGTATCGCGATGATGGAGCGTATCGACCGCCACTTTATCGATCTGGAAACACAACGCTTTGAAAGTATCGCAGCCTCGCTGCCTGACCCCTATGCATTAAAGAAAGTGCCCCTCGAAAAATTTTCCGCCGCAGTGCTGCCGGCGTTAAACAAATTACCGGAAGGGCAGCCTCTGGACCGCTGTACCATGATGGCTCATCATTTGCGGGAACTGGAAAAAAAATACAAATCCATCTTGCTGGTCTGCTCCCTTTCCGACTGGCCTTGGATTCACGACGCTTATATTGACCAGCTTCCTCTGGAAGTCGAGGACGAATCTGTCAACGACACCACAATTTTCAGTGCTGATTCAGAAACACTATTATTTATGCTGGGCGAACTGCCTTACATTACAGGCCTTTATGAAGCAGCTCGTTCTGAACTGGAGGATGACGAAAATCTGTCTGTGGATGGAATCAAGGAACTGGCGCTAACCGCCCGAGATCGCTATCGCGTTGAACTGAAATCACGGGGACGAAAAATTACTCCGAAACTGCTGTCGGTCTATTTTCGTTACGTGCGAAATCTGTCACTCATCGAACGCCGCATGACCCCCGACCTGTATACACTCGTGAAAGCAGCCCAGCAGGTCGCCGGTGATCAGTTTGCAATTCAGGTTGCAGAAACGGCCCGCGAATATCCGTTCGTGCATTTGTTGCCGTTCGAAAAACTCAACTTTGGAATTGAACAGGCACAACTTCCCAATGGGACCATGATTGAGCTAAGTAATCGTCTCCCGGGCAACCCGATTTCCTGGCGGAGCTGCAAACTGATTCCCAAACCTCCCAAGCCAAAACAGGATGAATGGGAAATGAACTGGAATCCCTACAAACAATGTAGCTGGCCGCCGGAAGATGTCGCTATCGAAAAATTTCGTACGAGCGTGAAAGACCACGCACTCTCACTGCTGGGAGTCGATCTGGCACGAACCGAGAAATTCACCACCAGCATGAAAGATGGTCTCGACTTGCGGGAAACGTTGAGGAACTGGCACACGGGAGAAATTCACGTCAAAGTTCTGCCCCCCAGCCGGGGACGGCTGGATTGTGTGATCATGCTGTTCGACTCGCCCGCTGATCCAAGAGACTATCCCTACCGGCTCACCTGGCATGCCGAGCATCAGGACGAATCGACATTGGCCTTTTTTGCAACCGATTACCGCAAAGAAATGGTGGGACCGGGCATCGGTATGGCATCGTATGGGGGCGCCCTGTTTCTGTTTCCACCACGGCCGGTATACGATATCTGGAATGACGTCCAGTTTGATTTTGTTGATACTCTCGAAGAACGGCTGCTGGTCGCCGCCTGTCATTATAGTGAAGAATCTCATATCGCACTGCTCAGTGAAGCCCCGCCTGGTGTTGGCTGGCGGCGTCTGGCAAAACGGTATCAGAAAAAACTGATTCACGTTCCCTTGGGACGGTTCAGCCAGGAGACAATTCAACAATTACGCATGTTTCATGTCCTGAATGGGCAGAATATTCGCAGTTTCGCAGCCCATTACATCAGAAAAGCCTGATGTGTTTCGCGACCTGCCCCGAATTGATCAACATGGGTCGATATAATTAGTTTTTTTAACAAATTCGCGCCCCACCTGTTTTTAGCGTGTTCTTTGCCAGCCTGCGCGGTTAAAATGCAGTTTGTTTTATATTGAAAAATCCTGCCTTACCATTACTCCCAGATCAACGGAGAACCAGACTATGTCCGATTCTGTCAATCGTCGCACTTTTCTAGGTCAAACAGCGGTCGCCACCGCTGCTGGAATTGCTGCCCCCGCGATTCTCTCAGCCGCCAATAAAGCCCCGAGCAAAAAAGTCACCATTGGAATCATGGGGATGCAACGCGGTCTCGCTCTGGCAAAAACATTTGGTGCGTTGGACGGCGTCGAAATCAAATATGTCTGTGATACTGATGAGACTCGTGTCGCCAAAGCTGCCAAAACAGTAGAGAAGGCAACCAAGAAGGCACCGCAACCCATCGGCGATTTCCGTAAAATTCTTGACGACAAAGACGTTGACGCACTGATTGTCGCAGCCCCGAACCACTGGCATTCACCGGCTACGATACTCGGTTGCTCTGCAGGCAAGAATGTGTATGTAGAAAAGCCTTGTAGTCACAATCCCAAAGAAGGTGAAATGATGGTGGCTGCTGCCCGCAAAAACAAACGGGCCGTCCAGATGGGCAGCCAGCGACGCAGTAGTGAATCCATCATGGAAGGGATTCAGAAAGTCAAAGAAGGGGCGATCGGCGATGTCTACCTGGCACGAGCCTATTACCAGAGTGCCCGTGGTTCGATCGGAACCGGTAAGCCTGCTTCTGTTCCCAGTGAACTGAACTATGACCTGTGGCAGGGACCCGCTCCCCGTCAAAAATACGTGGACAACCTGATCCATTATAACTGGCACTGGTTCTGGAAATACGGCAATGGCGAACTGGGAAATAACGGCGTGCACTCTCTGGACCTTTGCCGTTGGGGGCTGGACGTCGATTATCCGACCCGTGTTGTCTCCAGCGGTGGCCGCTATGCCTTTGATGACGATCAGCAGACGCCAGACACCCATGTCGTTGCTTACGAATTCGACGGCAACAAACAGATCACCTGGCAGGGTACCAGTTGTAATCGTCACAAGAATGACTTTGTAACCTTCTTTGGCAGCAAAGGAAACCTGATCATCGGCACATCCGGTGGTTACCGCATTCTGGACGCCAAGGACAAAGAAATCGAAAAAGTGGACGGCAATCAGGGGATGAGCGAGCATGCTCAAAACTTCATTGACGCGATTCGTAATAATGAGCCGATGAGTCTGAATGCCGAAATTGAAATTGGCCACAAGAGTACGCTGTTATGCCACATCGGCAATATCGCCCACCGCACAGGTCGCACGATGACCTGTGATCCTAAGAACGGTCATATTCAGAACGACCAGGCCGCTATGGCAATGTGGACACGGGATTACGAACCAGGTTGGGAACCCAAAGTCTGATTCCATCGGACTTTGCAGTGATCCATAATCTACAGCCAGGGGAGCCGATAATTTATCGGCTCCCCTGTTCTTTTCTGTTTAAACTAAGAGTCGCGCATAAAAAAGCATCTTCGACTAATGTGTATCGAAGATGCGGTATCAAACGACAGATCAATTAGAGTTGATCGGCAATTTTTTTAGCGGCTGCCTTAATTTGTTTTGGGTTTGTCATTGTGCCCAGTTTTTTTGCTTCCGCAGCGAGTTCTGGCTTTCCTGCCTGTTCCAGGCTTTCAGGAATCCCAAAGAAACCGCTGTCCACAACACCGGATTCGGCAATGCCATTCAATGTCGTTTTGACGGCCGATAAATCCTGAGCAGGCGGTGCTTCCTGATTGGCAGGAGAGGTTTCCCCAGTGCCGCCTCCCGCACCACAGCCGGTAAGCATCAGACTCAGTGACAGACACAATAAAGCCAGTTTCTTCATCGTTAGACCCTTTCTTAATATAGCTACAACGTATGATTTCTGTTCAATTTCTGATTTGAAGAATGAAAAACAGCCCGGCAATCACCGCTGCCGGGCTGATCTGTTTTTCACGATTAAGCAATAGAGAATGGTCTATTCATTGATGCTGACAGCAGCACCATCGGCAATTCCACCCAGCTGTTGCCACTTCAGTAAGTCAATATTTTCTGAGACGAAGTGCACAGAACCATCGGCCATCAAAGCATGCACACCGCCGGTATGACGACTGCGTGCTGCCTGGTTTGATGGTGCATCACCACCCGCATGACCACCGTTTCCGGTACTGCAGTCATCATTAGGTGAGTTCGGAGTATTCCAGGTATTGAACCAGCACTCGTCCGCTCTCATCCAGCGTGAGCCGCGATGAACGTAAAACGCAGAGGCAGCTGCACAGGCAGTGCCGTGAGTATCCAGATCTGATTTTGAAGGATAGGTTGCATTGTTACCACCAGATCCACCATAAGGCACACTACGGCGCACATCGCCGGTCCGTTTGAAAGCAGAACTATTGTTGGTTCCGACAATTCTTTCACTCATGGCCACGATGTTGGAGGCACCGTCCAGAAGATCAGCAACACGTGTCACCAGAGAATAACGCGTGAATCCTTCTTGAGATCCAACAGTGACATTCCAACCCAGGCAGGGACCAGCTGACATATAATAGTTCAGATGACCTTCACCATAGTTCGTATATCTTGGGTCAGAAGGGCAATGAAATACACCAATACCGGCATTTCTATTATCTGTGTTAGGGGATTCCTCACAGTTATTGCCGAAGTCGAAGGAATTATAGATATTCGCTTGATCCAGAAACGGCAATAACATGGCCTGCTGGCTGAAACCAACCCAAGGCTGCACGCCGTATGTTGGATGAACAGCACGGAGTGTCATCTGACCGAAACAACGGTGCGTTTCGTGATAGTTGTGTAATGCGAGACCAAACTGCTTCAGGTTATTCTTACACTGGGAGCGACGAGCCGCTTCCCTTGCCTGCTGCACAGCTGGCAAAAGTAGTGCAATTAAAATTGCGATAATCGCAATCACAACGAGCAATTCAATCAAAGTAAATGCTCGCCTTCTACGTAAAATTTTCATAGATACTCTCCAATGGAACTATAAAAAAGGGAAAAATTACAGATACGATCGCCCGGTAGAACTGGGTACAAACAGGCGGGAAAAACAGGAAGGCCTAGGGGCTTCTACTACGATAACTATACCGATAGATCCAGTTATATATTTTATTACCTAATCGATAAAAAACAACTTTTTGATCAATCGAAAGGCACAAAAAGAACAAGATCAAACAGATAATATTTATTTAAGTATATTAAATATCAAGACTTACTCCAAACCAATGGTCTCTTGAACACAAATTCAACACATCAACGGTCTGGAAGTCTTGTCGTTATTTTTAATTCCAGAAAGATAGAGCAGAAGGTTATGAGCCTGCGTCTGATTCCTGAAGCAGGCTGGTGGAATCCAGGGGCAGCGTTTCCAATTTTTGATGCACACCTGAAGGCCAATAGACTGTCATACCTTGGACTATTACCCCCTCTGCAAGCCCCCAATGAATGCGTAAGTCGCTTGATGAGAGATAACTGCCCCCCCCTTTCACCTGGCGAACCTGATCGCCTGCCGAAGTATGCAGTATCAGTCGCGCACCAATCGCATCTCGGTTACTGCGCGTTCCCACCAACCGCACTGCGATCCAATGACCCGCTGTTTGGGTCTGATTTTTGAGGATCGCCGGAGGGTCGGCAAAGTTGGAAATGGCAAGATCCAGATTGCCATCATCGTTGAAGTCTACCAGAGCCAAACCACGGCCTGTATGGGTCTGACCAAAATAGGACGATTCCTCATATTCAAGCTGCGCAAAACGCCCGTGCTGATTCTCCAAATATAGCGGCTTCTGTCGGAAGGGGGAATTTTTAGAAAAATAGGCGACATGCCCATTCGCTACAACCACGTCTTCATCACCATCCAAATCAAAATCCGCACACGCGGTTCCGAAACCGACAAACAAATTTCCGATCGACGTCACTCCCGTATCGTTACTGACGTGTAGAAACTGAGCCTCTCCATCGTTGCGGTATAAGGCAAAGGCCTCTCTCTCATAGTTGGCAACCCACAAATCAGGCAAGCCATCCTGATTATAATCCATGATATCCACACCCATACTGCCATTAGGAGTTGCCCTGTCATCGACGGCGGCACCATTGATGAAACCGACTTCTTCCAGTTTTCCTTGGCCGTCGTTCAGATACAAAAAGTTTTCCACCGTATCGTTGCAGACATACACATCCAGATCGGAGTCATTATCCAGATCCGCGAGAATCACGCCCAGCCCTTTCCCACCACTTACCAGCCCCGCCTCTCTCGTCGCATCGTAAAATGTACCGTCTCCTCGATTAAAAAAGACCATATCACTCACACCTTTAAACGAATGGGGAGAGCACACATCTGGTACGCCTGGCGTCAGTTCGCATTTGGGATGATTTTGAAACGACCAGTCTGCATATTGAGTCAAGTATAAATCGAGTAGACCATCTCCATTCAGGTCTCCCCAGGTAGCACTGGATCCCCAGAAACAGTCGCGTAAACCGGCATCGAGGGAAACTTCTTCGAAAGTACCATCGCCTGAATTTTTCCAGAGAATCGAACCGCCATAGCCGGTCACAATCAGATCCTGAAAACCATCATTGTCAAAATCCCCAGCTGCACACCCATTACTGTAAAAGGTAGCCAGATCCATACCCGCTTGTTGCGTCTTGTCGAGAAAGCGAAATGTGTCTGTATGCCGCAACAGTAAAGAGGGATATCCTTTGGTACTTCCCTTTTCAAAGGTTCCACCGCCGGTATAAAACAGATCCTGCCGTCCATCACGATCGTAGTCTAAAACCGCAGTTCCTCCGCCCAGCGTTTCCAGAATCGCCAATTCTCCCGCGTCCCGTCCATTGCGATACGTGAACTCAATTTTTTGCTCAGGCCAGACATTCACAAATTCGGGACGGATACTGACTTCAGTCTGCTCGGGTTTCTTCAAATCGTTGTGCTCAGAAGACTGAGGTTGCTCAGTCACAACAGGATCACCCTGACAGCCTGTGATAAAAAAACAGAAACCAGCCACAAGAACCCGTGCGAGGCTCAGGTTCCCGTACGACCGTCGAGGGCTGAGCTCTCTCAATTTTTTGTTCGAATGGATCATCTTGATTCTCACGTGGTTTTCTATTTTTGCTCAGATGACAAGGAGGGACTGACAGGGGTTTGTTGTGTTTCAGTCGTCTTCGCCCCCTCAGGCTTACTTCCAGAGATCGGTTGTTGTTTTGCCACTTGTACATCTGCCTGCTCACGATGAGTTTTCGCCAGCCGTTGAAAGCTGTCTCCACGTGAAAGATTCTGTTCATAATATCTGGCCAGCTCGTCGTGCGCCCCCCCATGGTTGGGGTTAGAGCGAAACACACTGTTGAGCCAGACAATTCCCTGTTCTTCCGAGACATAGTTCAAGTACCGTTTGCCAATCTGGTATCGCAGTTCTGCATCATCGGGCTTCTCTCGGATTTGATCTAACAGACGTTGAATTTCTTCCAGTGCTTCATTTGTTTCTTTAATTTTCAGGCTGAGTGTCTTCGCTTCCTGCTTTCTCCCCAGGCGGCTATAAACAAGCGCCAGTGAATTTTTAATCGCCAGATCGATTGGATTGGCCTGGGCAGCAGGTTCCAGCCATTTAAGGGCTGCTGCATAATTTTTTTCGGCCAGCTCCAGGTTTCCCATTTCCAGTTGGGCGGAAGAATTCGCTGCTGATTTATGATCGCCCATCGCCTGGTATTCTTTTTGCAATTGTGTGCTCTCTTTTTTCAGGACTTCTGCCAATACTTTTTTCGCTTCTTCATTGCGATTCAATAACCTTAAGCAACGTGCCAGCCCCACTTGAGCGGGTGCCGGATATTCTGTATTCGCAATTGCCGTTTCATAATACTGCATGGCAGGTTCTGTTTTTTTGAGCGTCAATTGCACCCGCGCCAGACTATAAGCCGCAGGGGCATATTGTGGATCTTTCTTGAGCGTTTTTTGATACTCGTCGGTGGCTTCCTTCAACGCTCGACTGTGTTCGTAAATTTTTCCGCGCATAAAATTAGGAAGTGGATCCTCTGGAAAATCTGCTTCCCAGAGATCCAGAATTTGAAGTGCAGCATTGAATTGATAGTTCAACACGCAACTGTTGACATACGTCTCACAGATATCCTGAATATCGCCTTGGGGGTTGATCAGCAACTCACTCAAATGCCGTTGTAAATCAGCATTCTCACCAATCTGCGCATTGAACAACCATTGCTCCTGCTGATATTCGTCTGTCGCACCAGCGAGTTGATAATATGCTTTTAACTCTTCATAGGCTTGTTTAACATCGTGTGACTTTCTGAACGACCGCGCGCGTAAAATCCTGGTCCTGGGATTGGCATCATCCAGCGACTGCGCATACGCCAGCCATTGCAGGGCGCTCTCCGGATTTCGTGCCTGCAGATTTTTTGTGGCACGATACTGGAAAAAATCGACCCAGAGGCCTTTCCCCCAGATCGGAGAACTCAATAACACGACCAGAAAAATGATGAGCGCAACGATCCACTTTTTTCGCGCACCGGGAGTGACTTTCTGATTTGCCAGGTCGCTCGCGTTAGTTGTCAATCGAACACCAGAAATACGAAATAAGGAATAAACAGACGATCTTAATCTATTTTGATAGTTGCTGCGGAATGTAATTCTAGGAGTCTGCCCCGTACTTTTCCTGTCCAAAAGAAGAAATCAACTACAAAATTACTGATTTCTCAGGGAAGATTCAGGATTAATCATTACTACGAATTCGATTGGAATGGCGTTGGTCAAAACAGGCACCCTGAGACGGTTGTTTTTAAATAACATTAAGGGATCTTCTCACACAGGTACACCGATTACGAATCTGGTATAATGCACACTTGCGACTCAATCCTTCCTGCCATTCATTCATGAACGAACGAGCGACTTTACATGCGAACTCTGCTGCTTTTACTCAGTGTCTTTTTTGTACCGCACATCGTTTCTTCTGCTGAGATTCAACGGATCTGGTTAACTCATAAATCGAATCAGCCAGATAAAATCGTTGTTAACTGGCTGACCGATCAGCCCGGTGATTCTGTTGTGAGTTATGGCCTGACACCTGAGACCATGGAAACCAGGCGGCTGGAAGAAACGACGACACTGCATCACGTCGAAATACCTCTCACGCATCAGAATGCAACATATCACTACTCGGTAAAAACAAGACACCAGCGTTCTGATGTGAATACATTTAAAGCCTACCCGACTGACACACTGCGGGCTGCGATTGTTGCTGACTGGCAGTCAAAACCCGATTTATCCAGTCTGATTAAAGAAGATGTCCACCTGTTGTTGACCGCCGGTGATAACATCCGCAATCTCTGGCAGACTTGCGGAGCTGGAGAGCGCGCGTGTATCAAACCATACATTGAACTGATCGATACGTACCCGGAGTTATTTCAATCGACGCCCTTCATGCCGATTCTCGGAAATCATGACCGCGAGGTTCATCCGCGTGGTAAAACACGGCCCGCACACGCAGTCTATGATGTGGAAGCGACCGCATTTCGACGGTTCTTTGAACTGCCCAATGAGGAATGGAAATGGCACTTCGATCTCCCGGAGTTTGATCTCCGCTTCATAGGCCTCGACTTCAACCATATTTCGGACTTCGGCACAACGTGGCAAACCTGTCATGCGTTCGACCGGAATTCCGATCAATACCGCTGGTATGAGTCACTCACAGCCAAAGCGCCGGGAAAGGTTGTCACGCTTTACAACGAGCGGAATGCGAATATTCGCAATCAGCTTGGGGGAGGCTGGCACCAGCTGTTTCAGAGAGGGACCATCTGTGTGACCGGCTTTGGTTACTATGCCGAGCGCGCTGAATGGGAGGGACTGACTTACTACAATACATCCCTCAGTGGAACGGGCACACAGTACGCGGACCCGCACTCGCGGTTTCTGGCAGGAAAGGACGGCTATCTATTGCTGACCTGTAATCGAAGCTCAGGAATGATGACCGCTGAGTTAAAGAGCTTGAAGAATGAAGTTTTGGACCGCCAGACATTTCCCAGTTCGGCACGGGAGTCTTCGAAACCATAGACGTACACTCCACGCTCTACCTCGAAGTGGTCAGGAAGAATAGACCCGGACAGTTTTATTTCTCACTCACTAGCGATATTTCCGGTTCCAGTTCCGGAATATTGTCAGGTACGGAAAAATAGGTATCCTGCCGTGGAGCCGGTCCGCGATTCAGCTTATGCCATTGGCTGGGCTGTAACGCATGCGGAAGCATTTCACATCCGGAAGCCAAAAAAGACATACTGGGAATGATCGCTATGATGAGTACTTTTGAGAGAACTTTCATTGAGAGAATCCCGTTTCTTTTTCTAAAGTTTTGTCAGCAGGCGCGCACACAAATAAGGCGAACACGCTGCTCGTCTTTTAAAGTCGTAAAGTACAATAGTTGGAAGTTTCAACTGAGAAGTGAGAGATGAGGGTCGGATTCTAGCCAGACCGGGGTTGGCTGCCAAGACCATTTTGACCTGCAAAATCTGCCGCTCAAAGCTTCAGGCGAGTGATTTTTGGTTACGAATTTCCTGCAACTGCCGCTTCAACTGAACGATTAACTCTTTAGTGGCTACACTTTCCGGCATGAAGCGACTACTGGCATAAGCCTGATACCATTCGGAAGCACCTTGGCTTTCAATCCGCCGGGAAAACTGCATCAATGTCTCGCCGGGCATTCTTACAAGCTGATGTTTCCCCATCAGACGATCCATCTGTGCCAACAATAGGTGCAGTTCCTGAATATACAGCGGTTCCTCCCGAAATGCAGCTCGTTCCTGCAATCGTCTGCGACAGAGGCGAATAAGCCAACGAAAACCAAACCAGAGAGCCACACCACAAACCAATAATACCAAAGGGAGTTGTGCCTCTGAGAGTGCCAGGATCCACTGCCCTTGCTGCAGGGCGGTTTTCAAGCGGGAAAATTGTCCGATAAACGACTCCCAATACTGTTTGGCTGAACTGGGAGCGTAATATTCGGGTTGTCCGGCGGAGGGTGTGGACTCAACTGTAACCCAGCCCCGTTGATCATCCCAGGCCTCGACCCAGGCATGCGCATGCCTGTTACGGGCAATCCAGAATTGATCATAGTGATTTCGTTCGCGGACAACATAACCCGTGACATAACGACAGGGAACTCCAGCCAGCCTTAGCAACAGGGCTGTGCCTGATGCAAAATATTCACAATGTGCGTTTGGTTTCTCGAGCAAAAAGTAGGTCAACGGGTCTTTGCCGGGGGGAACCGAGATGCCTAATTCATATTGATAGTTGTTTGGAAAATAGGTTTGAATGCGTTCGATTTTCTGAGCAGACGTTTTGCAGCCGGCAAAAATCTTGTCTGCCAATTGTTTGATTTCGGGAGAAATGTCATACGGAAGTTGTAACAGTCGTTTTAGAGACTGCTCTGATTCCGGCCGATGGGGCAGTTGGTTACGCGGAAAAAACAGCAGATACGGATAACCGCGTTCCAATGATCGCGATGTTAACACATCCTGGCTATCGAACTGCAGGCTATCGGCAACAGCATGGACCAAAGGTGTATTCAATGGGGCAAAAATATGACCGGGCACATCAGTCCAAATTTGAAATTCAATCCAGTTGGAAGAATTCGCCTGCCCGATCTGGAACCAGGTTCCCTCTTGCAGGATATCAGTTTTGACGCCCGCGGGCGGGACGGCGATGATTGGCGCGTTGTGACTCCCGACTTCCGAATGCCATTCCGAGTTAAAAAACTGCACAAAAGCGCGACCCCGCAAGTAGCCTGGTTCATCAGTCGATTTAACACGTAAGCGAACCTGCTCGGAACCCGAATCAAACTGTTTCGTCAGACTGCCCAGTTTTGAAATGGATGAAAATCCGGCACGAGACGCGATCCCGGAAGTGCGCGGTTCAATCAGACGATAGTACAGTTGATCCAACTCACGCTCATAACGATCCAAGCCAGTCGCCGTCAGCCAGGCTAACAACCAGACCACTACAAAGACGTTTGCACGGATGACATAAACAGACCACTTTTTTTTCTGCTTTTTGCTTTCTTCCCGAACAGCATGCCCTAATTGGCAAAAGACCCCTGTCAGCATCACATAAATAAAAACAAGAATCTGATAATACAGGCCTCGTGAACTGTGAATCAGGATATCTCCGGTCAGAATGAACACAACAACGCCGAATAAAGGAAATGAAATCGGCAGAAAAGGAACAAAGTGACGATCAAACAGCTGGCGGAGTTGGACGGTCATTACAAATTGTGCAGCCGCATACGCTAAAGGCGTTCGAATTGCCATTTGATCCAGTGTGAACTCATGCTGCGAGAGCATGTATTTCACCATAAACAGCACGGCCAACATACTGGTCGTCCAAAAGACCTGACGACGTGAAAATGGAAAATGCAAAATCGGGAAATACGACAAGGCAGCCAGTATCACGATACTGGCAGAGAAAAACAGCGTTTCCGAGAGGATCCCAAAGATGGCCGCTTCCAGGCTGAGCATCGTGAATGCGATGGTACGTTGCGCATTCATAATGATTCCACCTTCCCCTTGGCGATTTTATCCGGTGTGAAGTGCCAAGCCTGACCGAACTCATCGGAATTGTAAGGTTTTGTTGTTTCTCCCTCATGAATGATAATTGTTTTCAGGCTAGATCCGGAATCCAAAACAGCCCGTGCCATTTTTTCGCGTTGTTCGTCCCAATCCAGGAAAATGCAGACTGCCGTCGAGACATTGGATAATTCTTCAAAAACCGCCGGACCGATGGTCTCGAAGGGGTCATCGGGACAACGATCAACACAGGAAAGAATTTCCAGCACATTATCAAAGTGCGCCGTGTGTCGCCCTGCCCGAAATACATATAATTCCGGGCCGGCAGCGAACAGGTCAATCAGATACTCCCCGCGGGATAAAGCATCCGCGATAGAAGCAGTCAGGCTGATCCCCGCTTCCAGCACATTCATAGATTGCCCATAATCAGTTTTGGGCTGATAACGCTGACGAAGGCTCTTTAACTTGCGGACCAGCCACGAATCGTTAGGCATATACGTATCAAGAATCAAGGCAATCCGGCAATAGTACTCTTCCTGATATTCGCGTACGACCGGCTTTCCCAATCGAGCCCACGAACGAAAATCGAGTCGGCGTGCCGGTTCACCGGGAACATATTCGCGATTCCCAACATATTCAGGAGACTCTCCTACATTGGAAGTCAATGCGATTCCACCAGGCTGAAATTTACTGCCAACCGGTAAATCGACGCTCGTCAGTTGATGAAAGGCGGGCAATACCAGCAGCGACTTCCCCGGAAGTGCGGCGCTGCCTGAACGGTTGAGATGAAAGGGAAACAGGGTATGCACACCTAATTTGGGTAGCGCGTAAAACCCTCTTTGGGGTGCATCAATGGTCACAGTCATATCGACGGATTCTCCGCGCGGCAGATAATCCAGCGTATCATCCCGGTCAGTTTGCGAGAGCGGTTTTTCCAGCCAGCGAAAGGAAACCGCCAGATCGTAAATCGGCAACCAGCCCTTGTTTGTCACGGTAAAATGCCCAACCGCCGGTTGCCCGGCTGTTGTCTGTGCGGGAAAATCTCCTCGAAGATCACAGTGGGGACGAAAAATCCAGGACACGATTCCGTCGATCAATATCAGTGCCATCAGCACGCTGAACAGATTATAGATGGGAACCGATACAGAAATCGTACCGACACCAGACAGAAAAAACGCGAACAACAGAATTTTTCCCGGATACGTCACCCGGTAGTACCAGTAATGCTTATGCATGCGCACTAGCAGCAGGCGATTCGTAAACGAATCTTTTTTTCGGATCGTGGGTGAATAAGGATCGTATTCCGAGACATGCATTACTGATTCAACACTTCTTGGTTTCTGAGTTGAAACGAGAGATTCATTTTGAGGATGTGGCCTTGTCGAGCACAGCTCCTAAAACCATAAGCCCGCATGTGCGGCTAATTGGGTACTTTCACTTTTTGGACAATATCGGAGACCACATCCATTTTGGTAATACTGCTGTATTTTGCTTTCGATGTTAAAATTAAACGGTGCGCTAAGACATAGTCAGCCATGTGCTGCACATCATCTGGCAGCACATAATTCCTGCCTTTTAAAAATGCAATCGCCTGCGCCGCACGGAACAGCATTAGCGAACCACGGGGGCTGACACCCAGTTTCAGACGAGCATCGTTCCGCGTCGCATTCACCAGATCGATCATATAGCGGGCCACGCTCTGTTCGACATGCACGGTTTTTACCTGATCCTGCATTTGCACAACCTCTTCATGGTTCAGCACCCGTTCCAAATGATCCACGGGGTGCTCGGTTGATTGCGCAAACAGGATTTCGATTTCATGATCTGTATCCGGGTAACCCAGTTGCAGATGAATCAGAAAACGGTCCAGTTGCGCTTCCGGCAAAGGATAGGTGCCATGAAAGTCAACCGGATTCTGAGTCGCCAGAACAAAGAACGGGGAAGGAAGTAAGTAACGAACTCCTTCAATGGTGGCCTGCGATTCACTCATCGCTTCCAAGAGAGCCGATTGCGTTCGAGGCGACGCACGGTTAATTTCATCCGCCAGCAGGATATTACAAAAAATGGGCCCTTCCCTAAAATGAAAGGTGCCATCCACAGGATTATAAATCGAAGAACCGAGAATATCCGTCGGCAGCAGATCGGGCGTAAACTGCACACGATTGAAAGGAACATCAAGCGAGCGTGCGAGTGCTTTGGCCAGAGTCGTTTTCCCCGTTCCGGGAACATCTTCCATCAACACAGACCCACTAGAGAGCAACGCGACGATCATCATATCGATGCTCTCCGACTTCCCCCGAATCACGCTACTGAGATTATTTCTTAACAGGCTCAGTTTTTGAGCGTATTTTTCGCTCTGTTCCGGCAAGGTTGACTGTGCCATAAAACGTCTCAATCATGGATAGGGTTTGATTGGAGAAATGCCGTTTCAAAGTGAATGATCAATAATGATTTTCGACCACAAATTACGGTGATACATTGAATTATAACAGATCACCAGAAAATGAAAGGACTGACGGCAATTATTTTCCCGCATGCATAATCAATTTTGAATTCTTTATGAAGTTATTCTCCATCTGTTAAGACAATCGTTGCCTTTAGATTTGTTCAATTCCCCCTATCAGTTCTCAGGTTGCCAGGGCTCTGGTCCGTTCGGCTTCGCACGTAAAAACTTGGCATCCGTTTCCTGATACCAACGATGCAGTTGTTGACGCATATCAGAGACGCGCTGCGTCTCTTTGGATGCCAGATCGGTCCGTTCTCCGAGATCCTGCTTCAGGTTATAGAGCTGCGCGCGACCATCTTCGAAGCGCTCAATCAGTTTCCAGTCTCCCTTGCGGATTGCACCCCCTGGGATGCCCCCCTGATTGGAGTAATGTGGATAATGCCAGTACAACGCATCTCGCTTCAACTGAGACTGCCCTGTCAATAAAGGCTTGAGACTGACGCCGTCCCGATGTTGCTCCGGCTTTGCAGGCAGTCCCGCCAGATCCAGAATCGTGGGATAAAAATCGGTCGTGATAACTGGTTCATCACACGTGCTCCCAGGTTTTGTTCCACCGGGCCAACGAACCAGAAAGACTTCGCGAATGCCTCCTTCATACAACCAACCCTTGCCCCCTCTCAAAGGCAGGTTCGAGGTCGGCGAACCTTCCGAAGTACTCAAGCCGCCGTTATCTGCGGTCAACATGACTACGGTATTGTCCGCTACGCCTGAAGCGTCCAGCTGTTTCAACACTTTGCCCACAGCCCGATCCATGGATTCCACCATCGCCGCATAGACGGCATGGTTTTGCAGGATTCTAACGCGCCGCTTTTCTTTGACGGGAAAGACCTGCTCTTCATCGGCAAATTCTTCCTGCCCGGTTAAACCCAGTCGCTTTGCTTTCGCCTGATATTTGGCAACCAGAGGCTTGGGCCCCATCAACGGAGTGTGCACCGAATAAAAGGCAAGATATGCGAAGAAGGGTTGCTCGCGATGTGCGTCGATGAATTTTGCCGTTTCTGTGGCCAGACGATCGGGCAGATGCTCTCCATCAGGTCCGTCAGTCAAACGGGGATTTCCATACGGGGAGAAATATTTTTTCCCACCATAGGGGCCGCCCCGAGTCCAACCTGCCCGGTTGATATCAAAGCCCTGGTTTTCAGGCCAGAACTCTTCGGTTGGTCCCAGATGCCACTTCCCGGCGAAAAACGTAGAGTAGCCGTGTTCTTTGAGGGCTTCCGCGATGGTGATTTCATCTAAGGGCATCTTGTCGTTCAGCGGTGCGGGCAGAAATTTGCCGGCTCGCTTCCCGGAAAAGAAGTTGGTGGCATCAACGCGCGTCGGATATTTTCCGGTCATGATGCTGTAACGTGTGGGACTGCAAACCGGATTGGCGGCATAGCCATTCGTAAAACGCATACCGGTTTTCGCCAACTGGTTGATATGTGGCGTTTCATAAAATGTGTCCGGATTATTACAACCGACATCCATGTAGCCGAGATCATCTACCAGAATGAACACAAAGTTCAACGGCCTTGACTTTTTTTCAGCAGCAAACGCCAACGAGCCCTCAAGAGCCAGCAACGTAATCGTCAACAGAATAATGGAGCGCGACATCAGCTTCATGTTGAATTACCTCAGTAGATTAGATCAACTATTTTCAATTCCGTACTGTTTCAGTTTCTTACTTAGTGTGGTCCGATGCAAGCCCAGACAACGAGCAGCCGGCGCACATTGTCCATGGAATTTTTCTAAAGCAATTTCCATTACGGGAGGCTCGACCAAAGCCAGCAGTTTCTCATAAATATCCGATGCCTGTTCCGGATCAGTCAGTTGTAGTTCAGCCCACTGCTTCAGCAATGTCGCAACTTGCGCATCGGAGCCTGCCTCGGATTCATCCATTCCCAGGAATGATTTGGAAACGGGGGACGGTAAATCCTCAGGAAGAATCGTTCCGCCCCGTGCGCGGAGCGCTGCATGCTCAATCGCATTTCGCAATTCACGTACATTGCCATACCAGGGGCGCCGTTCGAGTTCGGCAATCGCTTCGGAACTTAAACGGTGTTGCATGCCAGTCTGGAGGTCGACAAACCGTTCCAGAAAAAATTCGGCGAGCACGCGAATATCGCCGACACGTTTTCTCAAAGGAGGGATCTCGATCTGAAATGTGCACAAGCGAAAATAGAGATCGTGGCGAAATTTCCCTTGTTTGATCAATGATTCCAGATTGCGGTGCGTAGCGGCAATCACTCGAAAACTGGTTTTAACGCGCTGATTTGATCCGACCGGCAGGACTTCGCCCTCTTCAAGGGCCCTTAAGAGTTTGATCTGAATCGAAATGGGAATATCGGCGACTTCATCCAGAAATAATGTTCCCTGATCGGCCTGCTCAAGGAACCCGACCCGCGCCGATTCGGCGCCGGTGAAAGCTCCTTGCGCGTGGCCGAACAGTTCACTTTCTGCCAGATTTTCACTGAGCGAGGCAATATTCACAGCTACAAAAGGACCGGAAGCACGTTCACTGAATCGATGAATGGCCTGCGCCGCCAACTCTTTGCCCGTTCCGCTTTCTCCGGACAGCAGCACACTCGCTTCCGAGCCGGCAACCAGCGCTATCGACTTGAACACGTCTTGCATCTCCGGTGTTGAGCCGACAAGACCTTCTACCTGGCGGGTTTCGCCGGGCATGTGTTCTTCGCGCTGCGACTCATTGATGGCTTTATCCAGTACCTGCTCCATCTGGTTCAAATCGAACGGCTTGACAATATAATCGAAGGCTCCTTTACGCACAGCTTCGACTGCCGTCTGCAAATCTCCATAAGCAGTAATCACGATCACAGGCACCGGGCCAATCCGATCATAGAGCCCCTGCATGGCGGTTAAACCATCCATACCAGGCAGACGAACATCCATCACCACCACATCAGGGCGATTCTCTTCGGCCAGGCTCAATGCCTGTTCTGCGGTCGAAGCCATCATCACCTGATGGCCGTGGCTCTCACCTAGCTGGCTGAGCCCCCAGCAGATCGATTCTTCATCATCAACAATTAGTAGTTTCGACACACTCTTTCTCCACATTTACCAGAGGCAACTCAACAATGAAGCATGTTTTCTGATTCCGGCGTTCCCAGCGGATCTCACCGACATGATTCTGTACGATTTCTCTGGCGACAAACAAACCCAGACCGGTTCCATCTTTTTTGGCGGTTACCAGTGGTTCAAACATTTTATTCACAATCGAAGGCTCCGGACCTGGTCCTGTATCCTGTATTTCCAAAGTAACAGACTCCGGGCTGCTTTGAAACAGCCGGATACTGATCTGCCCGCGATCAGTTGATTCTGTTCCCTCTTCTGACTCTACAGGAACCGCTGCCTCAATGGCATTGAGTAAGAGGTTGGAGATCAATTGTTCGAGCGATTCCGCGTCTCCCTGAATCATAATTTCTTCCGCAACCGATGTATCTTTGATTTCGATCCCGAAGTGTCTGGCCGTTGGTGTGACCAGGCTGATGACTTTGGAGACGATTTCACTCAAATCGACTTGTTGAAAACTGGAAAAATGCCCCCCCTTATTCTCCAGAAAGCTCTGCAGATATTGTTCGATCATACACAACTGACGATTGGCAACCTGCAGGGTTTCGTCCTGTTGATCGACGGGGCATTTGCGAAGATGCAAATCCAACGCGATACGACATCCGGTGACGGCATTCCGCAACTGGTGCGCGATGGCCCCTCGCAGTTGCCCCAGCGTTTTCAATCGTTCGCTGCGTTTAATTTCGTCTTCGTAATCGCCTAACAATTCTGCCATCCGGTTGATGGAAATACTCAAGTCGCGAATTTCATCATCACGGGCTGGCAGAATCATGGGTTGAAAGTCCCCATGCGCGATCTGTGCGACTTTGCGATCCAGCCGCTGCAAGGGACGCGTGACGCGTGCGGCTATCACCGTCGCTAAAAAAGCGACGACTATCAATGCGATACTGCCTGCCAGGAGCGACGGATAAATGGCATTCGAAAGTGCTTCCCGGTATTCCTTGACCGGGTAATAGATATGCAAATACCGCAGTGACTGTGTGCGACCACGAGGCTGGATCTGCACAACCGAATGAAAAAAGTGCGTATCGCCGGTTTGAATCACATCGGAAATCTGCAATTCATTCCATTCAGGAGGCGTATGTGTAACCGGAGGAGGGATAAAATCAGGGCGGGTCGAAGACAGCACGTCGCCCTGCTGTTCCACGAGTACAAAATCGGCTCCGGATAAACCCTTGGTTTGATTTAAGACCGCTGCGGTAAGCGGAAACGTGGCTTCGTTCAATGTATGCGCGATTTGACGGAACTGATCCCGAATCTGCAACTTGATCTGGTTGGTTGAAAGATAAGCGTGTAACAACGTCACGCTGACAATCGCGCAAACCATGATGCCGACCATCGGAATCAGAATCTGGTACCTCAACGGCCAGCGCATCAACGGAGTGCCTTCTTTTACTGAAACAAAAACTGTTTACGAATCCTGTGACGTGCCTCCTGCTAACCCTGAACCAGTGCTCTTCTTCCGCATGCCAATTCGCCACAGTTTCTTCCCTGATGCTTCTTATTTTATGATAAACCAGGAGGAGAAAATACATTGAACCTGCCAGAACAACTAGAATTCTCTTGTGGAGCTAATAAACAGGACCTGTTTTAACGCAATCTAATCACCCAGCCTGTCGTGTATTTCGGCGCCGCTGTCTGTTTTTCTGACACTGCTTTGTAGATTTCAACGAGTCAGAACCCGGGCAACGAATTCTAACTCGTTATAAACCGAACCAACGGCTCAGTAAATGACGGAACCCCTTGAAAACAGGGACTTTGGTACACCTTTTGCACTTATTGCAGGATACATTATCCAATCACGAACCAAAAAGCGACCTCTACAGGAACAACTGAGATGCGTAATAAACGTGGATTTACCCTCATTGAATTACTCGTGGTGATCGCCATCATCGCGATTTTAATCGCCTTGCTGCTGCCCGCAGTGCAACAGGCACGTGAAGCAGCCCGCAGAACACAATGTAAAAATCATCTGAAACAACTGGGACTGGCTGTGCACAATTATGTCAGCAGCTATCGCTATCTCCCCCCAGGTGCGAGTGTGGATCTTTCCGTATCTACATCTGGTAGCAACGGCTCGTGGGGCGTGCATGGGCGCATCCTTCCATTACTGGAGCAGGGTAATCTGTATAACAATGTCGATCTTTCGATCGCCTGGGATTTTCAAACTGCCATTGATGGTTTGAAAATCCCCGTTTATGCCTGCCCCAGCGATCCTAAAAGTGATCAGGTTCGCGATCCCGGCGGCGGAAAAGTAAAGTTATACCCTACCAATTACGGATTTAACTATGGAACTTGGTTTGTCTTTGACCCCGCCAATGGTAGTGGAGGCAATGGTGCCATTTACCCGAATGCCAGTTTGACGATGGCAGCATTCACCGATGGCACCAGCAACACACTTCTGGCTTCTGAGGTTAAAGGCTGGCAACCTTATACCCGCAACGCTGGTCCTCCCAGCACGACAATTCCCAATACGGCATCCGCGGCAGCTACGATGGCGGCATCAGGTACCAGCCTGAAAGTGAATCCAGCAACCGGGCATACTGAATGGCCCGACGGCCGTGTCCATCACACTGGTTTCACCGTCACTATGAACCCCAATACCTACGTGCCCTTCACCGATTCTGGGACAGAATATGACGTCGACTACAATTCCTGGCAGGAAGGAAGAAATGGCAACGCCGGCTCACCAACGTATGCGATCATCACGTCGCGAAGTCATCACATCGGCGTCGTCAACGCGGTTCTGGTCGATGGCTCGGTGCGAACGATCAGCGAGAATATTTCACTGGATATCTGGCGGGCTTTAGGAACGCGTGCGAACGGAGAGGTACTTGGCGAATTCTGATTTAGCTGCTTCGCACGTTCAATGAAATGGAAACTGAAAGAGTTGATCTGAGATCAGATCAACTCTTTTTTGTTGCGCTCGAAGTAGTTGAGAGAATTGAATTGTATTCATTCCTGCTGAGTGAAAATGGGATCAATTCCTAAAAGTATAGGAAATATCACGATCTCACCTTTCAAAAACAACTTCAAAAATCTACAACAATGAGACAGGCAAACAAACCACCTCTCTGTTTTGGGGATATTGCTAACACGAACAAGGATTAGCACAATGAGTTATCAACCGCGTGTTATCGCTTTTGCAGGAAGTACCCGAGAGAATTCATATAATAAGCGTCTCGTCGCAATTGCGGCTAAAGGAGCCCGAGAAGCAGGGGCCGACGTAACGGTGATTGACCTGCGCGATTATCCCATGCCCTTGTTTGATGAAGATCTGGAAGCGAGGGAGGGTAAAAACGAACACGCCCGCAAATTCAAAAAACTGCTGGTGGGCTGTGACGGAATTCTGATCGCCTCTCCTGAATACAATGGTTCTCTGTCCGCAGTATTGAAAAATTCGATTGACTGGGCTACCCGCGCTGATGAAGGTGATCCCCCTGGTTCCCTGCCTGCCTTTCGTGGCAAAGTGGTTTCCATCATGAGTGCTTCCCCCGGTGGACTGGGAGGCCTGAGAGGGCTCGTTCATCTAAGAGCCATTCTGGGAGGATTGGGCTGTATTATGCTGCCGGCACAGACCGCTATCTCCAGCGCACACGAAGCATTCGACGCAGCCGGTAATTTGAAAGATGAAAAACAACAGCAGCAAATTCTGGATCAGGGCCGGGATCTCTCCAGCTTTATTGCACAGCTGAACAAAATGGACTTTTGAAGCATCTGAGTTGAAGAATCTTTAACTTGAATTCGTACAGTCAACTTTCTTTTTCCTGATTGCTGTAGTTAAGATGAAGGGAACTCTCCTTTTCTTCCTACTTGCGAGTTGACTACAGGAATCAACATGACTTTCAAAAAACTCCTTCGAATGCCGATCATTGCGTCACTTCTTGTCTGTGGAGCTCAGTTTCAGACTGCCTCGGCAGCAGATCAACCACTCACTCCCTCCTCTGTAGATGAAAAAGACAAAACACAATGGTTTGATATCAAAAATATAGGTGTAGAAGGAAAAGGCTGGGCTGACACAGAAGCCTTTTTTGATCGTCTGCCTGCGAAAGCCAAAGGCGTCGTTCGTCCGCCTGTCTGGTCACTCAGCAAACATTCCGCCGGCATGGCAGTCCGCTTTGTCACCGATGCCACCACAATCAAAGCCAAGTGGAAACTGACCTCAGCTTCTCTGGCATTGCCGCACATGGCGGGTACCGGTGTAAGTGGCGTGGACCTGTATGTGAAAACCGATACCGAGAAATGGTGCTGGCTGGCGGTTGGCAAACCGACCAGACAGGAAAACATCCTCACTCTGATCTCGGATTTGATTCCAGGAACACGCGAATATTTTTTGTATCTTCCACTCTATAATGGTGTCACATCGGTGGAAATTGGTATTCCCGAATCCAGCCAACTCTGGAAAGCACCGCCTCGTGAATCGGGCAAAAATAAACCGCTGGTCTTCTGGGGAACGTCGATCACACAAGGGGGCTGTGCGTCTCGCCCTGGTATGGTACATACCGCAATTCTGGGACGCCGGCTGAATCGCCCGGTGATCAACCTCGGGTTTTCCGGCAATGGTCGCATGGAACCGGAAGTCGCCAAACTGGTTGCCGAACTGGATGCGAGCGTATTCATTATGGATTGCCTGCCTAACGTGAAAGCCGACGTTGTTGCCAAAGAGACCGAGCCGCTGGTCAAAACACTGCGAGCCGCCCACCCGGAAACGCCGATTCTACTTGTAGAAGACCGCACCTATTCGAACGCGTATCTTAAAAAGAGCAGCCAGAAACGACACCGTACCAGTCGTCAGGCACTCCGCGAAGCGTACGAGCGTCTGAAAAAAGAGGGTGTTAAAAACCTGTATTATCTGGAAGGCGATGGATTACTGGGCGAGGATACCGAAGGCACGGTCGATAGTTCGCATCCCACCGACCTGGGATTTTTCCGACAGGCGGATGCCTTCGAGAAGGTGCTCAAGCCGATCCTTGAGCAACAATCGAACTAATGTGGATTCGACTCTGGTTCTTCCTGTTTCTTGCTGTGCCTCTGTCGTGCGAGAAACAGGAACCGCTGTCTCAACCAAGCACAGCACTCTCTTCGGACGCGCGCTTTGAGGAATTTCACGCCGAGATTCAAAATTTTTGCGGCAGCTGTCACCTCTGTCCGGAACCAGGTATCCTCACGAAAGAATCGTGGCGGATGCAGATTCCGCGTGAGTATGCCCACTATGAACAGTCTCAGCACAAGCAGCTCCGCGTGCCACCGATGCCTGAAGTGATTCAATACTTCGAATCACAGGCGCCTGAAAAGCATGTGCTTCCTCAACAGACCGCGAACCCCCTGCCCGGCCCGGTCACGTTTCGAAGACAGAAAATTCCAAATCCGGCAACCGACCAACTTCCCGGCGTTTCCAACTTGAACTGGACACCGGATAAAAAAGGAACCGGAGAATTATTGATCACCGACCTGGGATCGGGCGAGATCGGACGCATCCTGTTTACAGCAGGTAAACCTGCGTTTCAATCGCTGGCCAAACGAAACCACCCGGCACATATTGAACGTGTCGACCTGAATCAGGATCAGCACGACGATTATGTCATCGCTGATCTGGGTAGTTTCGGTCCCGAGGATCATGACCGGGGGAAAGTCACACTGCTGATGTTCGATGAAGAGACACAGAAATATATACCACAACAGCTGCAGGAAAGACTGGGGCGTGTCGCCGATGCCAAAGCGGCAGACTTTGACGGGGACGGCGATCTCGATCTCATTGTTGCGGAATTTGGCTGGCAAAAGACGGGCCGACTGCTCTATCTGAAAAATGACTCTCCGTCCAAGATAAATCTCAAGTTCGAAAAACAAGTGCTCGACGATCGGCATGGCGCCAGCCACGTCGTGATCACCGATTTCAATCGCGATGGTCTGCTCGATTTTGTCACACTGTTCTCACAGGAACATGAAATCATCATCGCGTTTTTGAATCAGGGTGACGGCCGGTTTAAAAAAGAGACCGTGTATCAGGCCTCCGATCCCGCCTATGGTTCATCCAGCATTTCGCTGGTGGACATTGACCAGGATGGCGACCTCGATTTGCTGTATACCAACGGCGATACAATGGATAGCTTTGACCTTCGCCCCAGTCATTCGCTGCAATGGCTGGAAAACAGGGGCACATTCCCCTTTCATCACCACCGGATCGCCCCCTTAACGGGCGCCTATTGCGCCACGCACGGTGACTTCGATGGTGACGGCGATATCGATCTCGCTGCCTGCACAATGACCTGGGATTATCAGGAGCCGCGAAATACGGTCGTCTGGTATGAACAACAAAAACCGGGCGAGTTTATTCCGCATCCGCTCGATTATTCGAAGGGACAACATGCGGTCATTGAAGCAGGGGACTTTGATGCAGATGGCGACCTGGATCTGGCAGTCGGAAATTTTGAACCACGCGAGACCAATCAGTCAGCGCCTGCAGAATGGTTTTCCATCTGGTGGAACGACGGGCCTGGCAATTGATCTTTTTTTGCTACCACGAAATTCACGAAACCACACGAAAGTCTGGTTTGCCGGGAACGGACTGGATTATTTCTGGGGCTTCAGCAAATCGCTGATCTTTTTTTCGGGATCGACTGAGAAGACCGTTTTGGCATGCGGATCAGCGACGAGAATATTTTTTCCCGAGAGAGCAATACCAACCGGGTTTTTGAATGGTTCTCCTGAGATCCATTTTTCTGTTTTTCCGTCGGGCGTGACTTTCCAGAGTGCTTTTTCGTAGCCGTCGCTGACAACCGCGGTCCCATCTTGGAGGACAACGACGTCATGAGGAAAGTTAAAGGGACGACCTTTGACGACGACGGATACTTTCCCGTCAGGAGTCACTTTCAACAGTTGATCTGCGGTCCCTGAAACAACCCAGAGGTTCTCTGCCTGATCCAGTGCCAGGCCGCGGGGTGCGCTGACTTCGGCAAATAGAGTTGGCTTGCCGCCGGCAGCAGGGACTTTCCAGATTCGATGTAATTCGAGATCGGAAACCAGCAGATCCCCATTTTTCGTGACAACGACATCCATGGGGATCCCGATCCCCCCGTTGGTTAAAGGTGTCGGCTTCTCGCCTGCCTTTTCAAAACGGTAAACTTCCCGTGTCGAAGAATCACCGGCGATCACCCGCCCCTGGGGGGCGACTGTGACACAGCGGACCGCGTTCAACGGTGTGCGAAAGACTTTGGAACCAGTGAAAAAACTGGTGGCTTTCCCGTTCTCCACGCTCCAGATTCCCGGCAATTTCCGATCCGCCACATAGACGGGGCCTTTCTCGGTGACAGCCACAGACAGGGGATACAACATCTCGGCTGCCTGAGCGACGTTGGACATGCAGAGAGCGAGAAACAGTAGAATCACGGAAACGCGACAAAATAATAATGGCATCGTGTAGAGCACCTGACTGAATAAATGAAAAGTTCAACGCTATTTTATCGAAAGTGCCGGGCAAATGCACTCTTGAAATGCCACTCAGGGTTTCAGCAGATGATTCCAGAAGCGGGCATTGTTCTGTTTGCGCGTATGATACTGCTCCCGATCCTGTTGCAGCAGCTTATCATCTGGATACCCCTGTGTTGGATAGGGATAGCCCTGCATCTCGCGAAATGGCAGCGGCTCGACCGACTGTCCCAGAATGGTATGCAGGTTGGCATCCTTATCCCAGCCAACATTGTGCAAAATAAAATCACGTTTCCAACCTGGCTCGACTGGTCCTGCAGGCACCGTAAATCGAAGTCGCATCTCATCCCCCGATCCCATAATCACCAGTCGATTGTCGGCGGATTCGACCAAAGGCTTCACATCTCCGTATCGCGTAAAACCTCCCTGCATGGGCGGCCATTGAATACTGGTGGACAGACTCTGATAGTCATAGCGTTCCGGACCATTCCCGGGATGAATGATAGGCGTAGAAAACCCGCGATAGTTCAAAGTCGCAGATTCCAGCGGCAACCCTCGCGTAGTAAATTTCGCTGCGGTTTCATCCACCGTGAAAAAGACCTGATCCCAGTAGAATTCCATATTCGTATCAATGCGCACGCGGTAATCGTTTGTCAGAAACTGATTGGTCAAATCGACAACAATGGTTTTCGTCTTCCCGCCGGGGAATCCCATGAAGGGCTGGATCGTTTTCCATTCTCCCTTTTCATCGGGCACCGATAACGAGGGAGGTCGCGGCGAAGGCATCGACGGATTTTCTGATAACGCCAAATTGATGCCTGTGTCCGTCGGATAAATCCAACCAGTTAGAAACAATTTGATTCGCGGCGGCGTTTTTGTATTTTTGACAGCCACACTGTTCAGGTCCAACTCCAGAGTATGATCCTCGGTCAGTCCCTGTCGATATTTTTCATCGAATGTTTTCGCATAGATATCATCAGCGTCTTTAATTTCGGGCAGCACATCGCGACCTTTGTGATTGATGGCAGCTACTGGCGTCTGTGGGCGCTTAACAGTATGTGTATCTACCTCTGCAATATCAGGAGGCCCCACTTTTTCATTAGAATAGATTTCCACTTCTGCGGGATGGTCGACGGCGATCAATTCGACCATATCGAAGTAGCCAGCTTCCCAAAGTTCTTCGGTAATCCGTAACTCATAGAAGCCGTCTTTGGCTTTCAAGCGGTCTCCGTCGATTTTAAGAAATTCCCAGTCCCGATGCGGAGCGACAATCCCTTTGCCAAACTGCAGTCCAATCGGCGCCGCCCAGAGTAAATCGGTGTAAAACGAAAACTGTTCGCCGTCCCAGGTGTAAAGATAAGGACAGGAACCCATCAGTGTCTGTTTCTCATAGATTCGCTGATCGGTTTTGGCATTGATGATGTTCACCGGAATGCCGTTGGTCCATAAGACGCGGATCGCTTCAGCAACCGTTTGTTTGCCAAGCCCGAAATGCGTCGATTGACCGGCGACGATCTGCGGTTGATAAATGGCGCCGCTACGCAGTTCCAAGAGGCTGCCTATCCCATAATGATTCACACGACCGCTGGCCGACTTGACTTCGCCTTTGACCTGCTCGGCACGGAGTGAGACATCGATCCAATGATTATCATTGCCCTTATTCTGCCATTGAATCAGTTCGTTGCCCGCGAGCGCAATCACATCGAGACTGCCATCCTGATTCAGATCAGACAGACGAAATTTTTGAATCGCTTTAGAGTTGGTGATGACCTGATCTTTCTCATACGCGGTCTGCTCGGTTTTGTGATCTGTTGTTCCCAATAATAATTGCAGCTGAAGCGAATTCAATGCCACCACATCCAGCATCCCATCATTATTCAAATCTCCCGTTTGCAAAACATGTCCCTGCACATCGACAGGCTCTGCCCCTCGAATAGGCTGAACGGAGGTAATTTGCACACTGCCCGGTTCAGGACGCCGGGTTTCCGCCAGCATCAAATCTTTTTGTCGTACGCCGATCAGATCCCAGGAACCATTGCGGTCAAAGTCCGTCAAGGCGCACTCTTCAAACTGATTGGCCGTGGGACGATCATCCGATTCGACATTGGAAAATCGTCGCCAGCGAAAGCGGCCGTGACGCAGGTTTTCCAGATAGCCAGCCTGTCTGGATTTGCGGCTGCACAAAATCAAATCGAGATCGACATCGCGATCCCAGTCGACGCAGACGATCGAAGTTGCCTCAAAATCAGATGGCGGCAATTGAGAATTGGCACTGATGTCGTGAAACGAAAAACCGCCTCGATTCGACCAGAGCGACAGACCAGAGTTTGTTGAAGCGACCAGATCGAGGTCGCCGTCATGATCCAGATCTGAAAATTTGATCGCCAGAACAGCGGCGAGGGTCTCTAATGTTGTTTTCTGTTCTTTCAGAACCAATGATCGCTGTCCGGTTTTAGCATCTCCCCAATTTTCAAATACTTTGATGCCTGATTTTCCAGAGAGTACGAGATCGAGGTCGGCGTCGCGAGAGGGGGCAATGGGAAAGACCTTCTGTTCCTTTTTTTCTTTCGTCGCAGACTGATTTAGCTGTTGTACATCCGCATCGAGATCGACCGCATGAACTTCGGAATAATCGCCGGCACTCTCTTGCTGTGTGATCAACCCCCAGACCCCGTCGGCATTCCGTTTGAAGACAGAAACTTCTTTAGACGTGAGAAGTATCAAATCGGGCTTGCCATCCAGGTCGAAGTCGGCAATCTGCAGATCTTTGATTTCAGAGGGTACCTCGCCTGCAAATTTTAGTGGGCTGGCATCTGCAAATTTTACGGAGAGTGGTTTCTGTTGCGCAGGCCACTCGACGGCTTCATAGAACGCAGGTGGAAAATCATGGATCACAAATTCGAGTGGATTCTGCTCGACACGACGGCGATCACTTTTCACCAGATCTTCGGCGATCAAGACATTTCTCAAAATGCGTGCGTTGCGGAGTACGACATTCCATTGCTGCTCTTTAATCGCCGTGAGAGAGTCATCAATCAGTTTGTTCAAATCGAGCCGCGTATGATCTTTGACACTGTCTACTAAGGGAGCCGCCAACTGTTTGATTTTTTCGAAGACGGGAGCCGCCTGTGCTGTTTTCTGATCGGACACGACCTGCAAATAATCGAGTGAGAGAAACAGATTCCCCGGCTGGAGCTCCCAGGATTTTGCCAGTGATTCTTTGGAGGCTGCTTGCAGCGTCGGATCAGTACTCTGCTTTTGCGCCTGTGACAATTCAAACCAGATCGATGCGTCTTGAGGGTCTTTTTTGATTGCACGTTGGAATTCTTTTAGTGCCGACTCTGTTTCGCCGAGTGCGAGATGAATACGGGCAGACAGAACATAGCTGATGGCAGAATCAGGGGCAATCTGAATCAACTGTTTTACCGTCTCGACCGCCTGTTTCGCTGCCTTCTCACCGTCCGGATGAGCGGATACTTTCTTGGGTGCGAGTTGCAGTAAACGACAGATGGTAAGATCCCGAAAGCCGATTTCCTGTGTGGGCAACTCTTCCGTCAAACGTTCAAGCAATGCATCGCTGTCGGCGTAACGTTCGTTTTCGAGATAGGCGATGCCTTCATTTTTAAAACGCAGCAGTTCTTCTGCTTTTTTGTAGGAAATTGGTTCCAGCACATCCGGTCCATCCTGTTGTTGAGGTGGCGCTTTCACGGTTAAAAAGAGTGCCAACGAACCCAGGAACAGAACCACGGCTGCAATGATCAGATAATGAGAGGGCCGGGAAGACATGAATGAGACCTTTTGATGGAAATCCTTTGTGAAAAACTCCTGTGCTCCAAGGATACACTTCTGTTATCTGAATACCAGTCAATCTCATACCAGTTTGGAGCCTCACACTATGATGCCGTCCCCAACAAGTCACAAATCAGGGCTGGCTTGTTGACTCGGGTTAAGTACAGTCATAAAATCGGGCACAACATTTGAACAGATAAAGTGCTCGCAGTTACATCCTTACAAAGCAGTAAACACGGAAACTCTTTGTGAGTCTCTATTTACATATCAGGTCGATTGTATGTCTTTTGATGCGTATCATAAATGGCTGGGAATTCCTCCTGAGAAACAGCCGCCCCACTACTATCAGTTACTGGGGATTTCCGTAAATGAGCGCGACCCTGAAGTCATTGAAACTGCTGCACAACGACAGCGTTCTATCCTGGAAGAAAACCTGCACGGCCCTCACCGACAAGCAGCCTCACAACTGATCTTTGAAATTGAAGAAGCCGAACTGACTCTGTTGAGCCCGGAACTGCGAGAGGAATACGACCGACAGATCAGGCTGGTTCTCAAGAAACAGAAACGGAAGCAGAGCGGGCATAATCTTGATCCTGATTCCAACAGGCCCGCCGGCGAAGGTAGCGGATTATTGTACCGCTTTGTGGGAATCATGTCGGTCATACTGGCTGGTTTCCTCATCATGGCCTACTTCGAATATCAGAAGCCACGCACCGAAGAGGAAAAGAAAAAACTTCGCGCTCAACCGATCAACGTCGAGAAAAAACTATCCGCGCCAGCAAAACCAGTAGTCACAGAGAAATCAAAGCCCCCCGCTCCCATCGCGAAAACAGAAGCAGAGGCGATAGCATGGATCTTCTCTCAAGGTGGTAAAGTCACTTTTAATGGGGGGGGGAAAGGTAATCGAACGCGTAGCCGACTTACCGCCGGAGCCCTTTGAGATCACCACAATTAATCTCATCAAGTGTAACGTCACTGATGCGACTCTTGCCAATATTCTCCCACTCAATTCCGTGCAATCTTTGTTACTGTCTGAGACGAAGATCTCAGACAAGAGTATTGCTGTCATCAATCAATTCAAAAACCTGCTTTATCTTAATATCCCCGGGATAAATTTATCTGGTCGGGGACTTTCTCAATTGAGCGATCAGCTTAAGCTCAGAACCTTGCACATCAATAATAACCTGCGTCTCAACGATGAAGACATCAAGTATGTCGTTCAATATCCACAATTAACAAATATCTCAATTGCTCAGACTTCGATTACAGGCCGCGGACTATCAGAAATGGCTAGTTTGAAAGGCCTGACAGCTTTACAGATTCATCTGGCTAAGATCGACGATCAAGGTTTAGAACAACTCCAGGCGTTTCCAGAGCTCCAGGTATTGCTCCTGGGAGGACCGTTAAATTCCGAGCAGGCAATTATGAATGCCGTCCAGAACTTAAAGAAGCTGCGCATCCTCTTTATCTTTGATGTTCCACTTACGGATGCAGGCGTGAATCGCTTAGCAAACAGGACAAATTTAAAAGAGATCAAATTGATTCGAACCAATGTCACCGATGCGGCTGTGAATCGTCTAAAGGCAGCATTACCGGATGCGAAAATCACGGTTGAAAAATAAAAGCGAGTTGCTACCAAATAAGTGGCAACAACTCGCCTTTGATTCAGTTCCGGTCACAATGTTTTAACTGAAGAGTTCTCGAACAGGATCTCCCATATCGGTGATCGGCACGGGGCGATCACCGGAGAAGAGTTCTTCGGTGGGATCGATTCCCAGTGCGGCGTAAATGGTTGCATGCAGATCGGGTACGGAGACGGGGCGGGAAACAATTTTCTGTCCCAGCTCATCAGTTTCGCCGATCGTTTTTCCGTTCTGCAGTCCGCCGCCTGCCAGCACAACGCTGAACGCTTTGGATTGATGACCGCGGCCTCCGCCGGAATCGAATGAGGCGGGGCGACCGAACTCGGAAGCTACGACAATCAATGTTTTGTCGAGCAGTTTTTGTTGCTCCAGGTCGAGCACAAGTGCGGACAAGGCACTGTCCAGCTCTTTAATCAACAGGTGCTGATTGAGCTGGCCGTCGTTATGGGTATCCCAGCCGGTTCCATTCACGAAGTTCAGGTTGTGTGAGACTTCAATGAATCGCACGCCGGACTGGATCAACCGTCGCGAGAGCAGACAGCGTTGACCGAACTCACCGCCGTAGGCGTTTCGCAGATCGCTTTTTTCATTGCCTAACTGGAAGACTTTCATGAACTCGGGACCTGACAGACGCAGCGCTTCGGCCACCGATTGATCGTAATCCTGAATCGTCTGTCCGCCCACACTTTTCTGACGATATTCGGCTCGCATTTTTGCCAGCAGACGTTCGCGGCGGTCTTGTCGACTTTGATTCACGCGGGATGATCGCGTGAAGCCACTGGGACCCGCGTTTGTATCGGTCAGGTAGACATAGCCGGCTTTGCTGCCCAGAAATCCGGGACCGCGAGTCACGTTGGGATAACCGATGAGCACATAGGCGGGAGCGTGTTCGCTGGCCGCGCCACGTTTATGAGCGACAACCGAACCAACGGAAGGATACGTAATCGTACCCGTTGTAGGCCGACCGGTGTGCATGCGGTTTGTCGCGGCCGCGTGTTCGTCGATTACTTCGTGATGCACGCTGCGGACAATATTGAATCGATCCAGAATCGGTGCGCATTTGGAAAGATGCTCACAGACATCGGTCCCCTTGATCGCAGTCGGAATCGGATCGTAGTACGAACCGGCCTTCTTTGTTTTCGCGTCCCCTTTTCGTTTGGGATCCCAGGTATCGATATGACAGGAACCGCCTCCTAGCCAGATCATGATACAATGCTCTGCTTTGCCAACGGGAATGGGCTGCTTTTTGGCCCCGTGTTTTGTTCCATGCTTTTCGGACGCCAGCAATTGCTGCCAGGGAGTTCCCAAGGCGGAAGCTGCCAGACCGGTCACAGAAGCCTGTCGTAAAAAATCGCGACGTGTTGAATGAAATTCGTTCATGATGCGCTCTTATTTATTTTGAAAAGGTGTACTAACTCAGTTTATTTTCATGACAATCATTTTAAGCATTATGGAACAAAGACAAATTCCGGCGAATTCAACAGAGTCCACAACATATCTTCATAGCGATTCCGCCAATCGTCTTGCAGTCGCTGTGTTGGTGGATCACCTTTTTTGACGGCTTCCTGCAGTTCGACTTTGATCTCGTTGGCACGAGGGCTCAAATGGTTTGACCAGCCCACCAGATTCCGTGGCAATGGCTCACGACTGACGAGTTGGGCATTCATATTCACACGTTCGGCGTAACCGGGTTTCAGCAGTTCAACAAACATTTTCATCTCACTGTCGGTCGGTTCGCGGGTGAGTGTTTTCATGACTGTCCGCTGGATTAACTCTTCAATAGACTGATCCTTTAATGCCAGGTTTGTGAAATCGCTATCGTCGGAAAGACGTGTGAACCGTTTGCCGATCACGCCGTTAGCGAGGATGGCCGGCTGTAGAGCCGTCGAGGTATATTCGCGAACGGAAAGCGGATTCTGTCGCGTGTCCCGCCAGCCGAACGTTTTCAGTAAGGTAATAAATGGCTGTCCAAACGGAAGTGCCAGACTGGGGCGATCGCGTTCATTGGAAGGCGAAGTAAACTGCCAGGCACGACGCGGCGTTCCCAGATCAAGTGAACTGTGATAATCCCGCGAGCCATCGATGTCGATACACATCCGACCGGCATCCAGTGGCTTTCCGCAAATGGCAAACAGTGAATCTACAATCTGTTCTGCTTCCATGCGGCGTAGAACGGGAGAGGCAAAATTGTAGGTAGAATCAATAAGTGATTCTATTTTAGCGATGTCAGTAGCCGCCTGTCGCTGATAGAGATCAGATTCAAAAATCAGACGTGAAATATATTTTAAATCATATCCATGAATCACAAACTGTTGTGAGAGGTATTTGAGCAATTCCGGGTGAGAAGGCTCCTGACCATCCCAGTCATCAACGGGTTCGACCAGTCCCTGACCGAGATAGCGTTTCCAGATCCGGTTGACAATGACATTCGCAAATCGCTCATTCTGCGGAGAAGTAATAATCGCCGCCAGTTCTTCGCGGGTGTCCTTTGAAGATCGCAGATAGTTTTCAGGGAACTTGCCGGGCTTGACCAGTTCTTCAAACGTCCATTTGGGAGTGACGTTTTCTCCTGGTAACAAGGTGACCGAGACCAGCATCGAGTTTGACTTCGGATCGAAGCCGGGAATGGAACTGGTTTTAGGAACCCCTTGTGGCGATCGTTTGAGCATCGCCGCCAGGCTGAACAGGTCACGTTGTTTAAAATCGTGGAATGGTGCATCGTGACAACGGGCACATTTCATATTCAAGCCGAGGAACGTCTGGCCCACGATGTGTGCTTTGGCTGCCATTGGTGCGTCGTTCTGCGAAGCCATTTCGAAGCCGGCTGGACCACCAAAGTATTTACTGCCTTCCATCATGACCAGTTCGGTCAGGAAACGATCAAAGGGTTTGTTATCGTAAAACGATTCGTGAATCCACCAGCGAAAAGGTCCGGTGTTATTCAAGGTTGGATTCACGATGTTCGGGTTCTCGGCCAGCACATCCTGCCAGTAGCCCACCCAGTTGTCGGCCCAGGCAGGATCATTGATCAAACGCTCAATCGCAAATGCACGACGGGATTCCGATTTTTGGGAGAGATACTCCTGAATCAGTTCAGGGGGAGGAACGGTGCCTGTGGTATCAATTGAGAGACGTCGCAAGAAAGCGAGATCATCCAGTAAAGGTGATTGCGCGGCTTTCTCTTTTGCCAGACGTCGATTGATAAAATGATCGATGGCATTATTCGCACGGAGCCCTGTTGCAGCAGCGGGCACTTTGACCTGAGGCTGCTTAAGAGTTTCTGCTTTGGCAAGCTTGTGACGCCAGTCCCAATACTTGTCTTCCTTAGCAGCCGCTTTTCTGCGTTGCTCTGCGTTGACTGAGATCATATCGTAGCGGTACTGGCGTTCGAAAGGCAACCAGTCTGCGTCAGTCAACATGACGACTTCATCGGTTGTTGTCAGTAACTGAAAATCCTTTTCAGGATCGCCGATGAAGACAGCAGTTTCGCCGAAATCCGGTCGGTGACGTGAACCGCCGACAATCATTTCAAAGCGAACACGATGTGGTTTGCCATCGCCGGTGTATTCAACGACTTTTTCGGTATCGCCTCGATGCAAGGGGCGAATATTCGGGGCCAGGCTGCGATCCACTTCAAAGACTTTACCGTGGGCACTGCCGGAAATTTTATGAAAATCGGTTTCGGCGATCAGTTTGTTGTCAATATACAGCCGGGATGCATTGCGGGCGCGAATCAGAATTCGTTTTTTCCCTTTGGGAATAGTCATGTTTGACATGGCACGAACCAGAAACGGATCAGGGCGATCCACTTTCACGCCTCGCTTAGAATAGCGATTGGGAATTTCAATCAAAGCGAAATGTGGTTGTGTGAATGTTTCCGCATATCGAGGGGGGCGGAAGCTCCAGGACTTCCGACTGGGAATGCCTTCGTAGATATCAACCTGAACCCGATCAGAGGGAACGGCGGTCCAATCGATGCGGGGCTTGGGTGCAACATATTTAAAATGAGCGGCAATCTGTTTTGCCGAAAGCGCCTTTCGATACAGGGCGAGTTCATCCATCAGGCCATCGAACGAACTGTTCGCCGAACCGCCCATGGAGGAACCGATCCAGACTTCATCATTATCAACAACGGGAGCGATCGTCGTATCGCCGCCCATATCCCATTTACCGGAGATTGCCTGACCGTCAACATACCCTTTGAGACTTTTCTTTTTTCCAAACGTGTACGTCACAGCGACGTGATGCCAATTGCGGGCACTGATGCCGGCTCCTTTGGATGTCCAGCGGTGGAAATTCGGTTTGACATCTTCTTTGTCCGGATTGCCTCGAAATAGAAAGCTGATTTCAGAACCCGTGACCCGTAAGCCATAGTTCTGGTTATCGCGGGCAAACCCTTTGCGGCCAGTGCGGCCTTTCCCGATGATATAGTAATGTCGGCCTGACTGTGTTGAGTTAAGATTCACCCAGGCTTCGATTGTGATTGAATCACCGGCGGTGAAATCGAAATCACTTTTCTCGCCTGGATCGACAACACGAAGATAGCCTGACCCCGGTTTGAAGTGAGCCGCCTGATTTTTGGAATTGAAGAGCGGGAACTCAGAAGGACGCGGTCCAGCGGCTGCTTCAGAGAGCTTGCCATTCTCCAGTGCCATCACAGGCTTCGCTTTTTTATCCTCTTTCTTCGGAGTGGTTTGAACGCCAGCGTACCCCTCTTTGGATCGTTGTTCGAAGCTCCAATAAGCAACGGGTTTCTCGGAAAGAATCAGCTCGCTGTAAGTCGCGGGTGCTTTTTTCGCTTGTTTTGGTTTTTCGGCGGCTGACAGGCTCGAAAACAGAGGCAGGGCGAGCGAAACAACCAAGAGGAAGAAGGAACTCTTAACGAATGCCAAATAGTTCATAGCAGGCAATTCCAGATAAAATCAGGTTCTCGGAAGAGATATCACAGCAGGCGAGTTTTGTGAAAACCGGATGATTCCGACCCACAAACAGTACTGTACACAAGGATGCCACATTTATATAAATCGTGATCTATAAGAATATACCGAAGCCCGCGCGGATCTCACTCCAAATTATAACCTGATTGGGGAATTTGTGAAATTATTGTGAGGAAGCCCCCTTTTTTGTGAGATTCTGCTTTATCTGGACACATTTATGCAAAAAGGGCCCCACTGGATTCTATATGTCCCAAACTGGGGTTTGTCGGCATCCGATTTTTATTAAGGGACGAAAATAAATTCCGGTGAGTTCAATAAAGTCCAGAGCATATCTTCATAGCGTTTGCGCCAGTCCTCTTTCAGGCGTCTGGTCGGCGGGTCCCCTTTTTTGACGGCGACCTCAAGTTCGACTTTGACTTCGTTGGCCCGGGGGCTCACATGGTTTGACCAGCCTACCAGATTTCGCGGCAATCGCTCGCGGCTCACAATTTCGGCCTGCCGATTCACCCGCTCCGCGTAACCGGGTTGCAGCAGCTTTAAAAACATTTTGCGTTCCTCAACCGTCGGCTCTCGTGTCAGTGTTTTCATCACGGTTTCTTGAATCAACTCTTCCAGCGGCTGATTCTGTAACGCGAGTTCTGTGAAAGCACTATCATCGGAAAGCCGGGTGAAGCGTTGCCCTAACAAGCCATTGGCGAGAATGGCTGGTTGCAATGCCGTCGCTGTGTACTCGCGCGTTGTAATTGGGTTTTGCCGTGTATCCCGCCACCCAAAGGTTTTCATCAGAGTAATAAAGGGCTGCCCAAACGGCAGCGCCAGACTGGGGCGATCCCGTTCATTAGACGGAGATGTAAATTGCCAGGCACGGCGCGGCGTTCCCAGATCGAGCGAATTGCGATAGCTGCGAGCGCCATCAATGTCGATACACATCCGGCCGGCGTCCAGTGGTTTTCCACAGATTACAAACATGGAATCCACAATCTGCTCGGCTTCCATGCGGCGTAAAACCGGAGATGCAAAATTGTAGGTAGAATCAACCAGTGATTCAATTTTTGTAATGTCAATAGTTGCCTGCCGCTGATACAGGTCTGATTCAAAAATCAGTCGGGCCAGATGTTTTAAGTTATAGTCATGTAGTACGAACTGCTGTGACAGATACTTAAGCAATTCAGGATGAGAGGGTTCCTGACCATCCCAGTCATCTACAGGCTCGACCAGTCCATTTCCCAGGTACCGCTTCCAGACCCGGTTCACAATGACATTCGCAAACCGTTCATTCTGAGGAGCCGTCATAATCGCCGCCAGTTCTTCGCGCGTATCCTTGGAAGAACGGATGTAATTCTTCGGAAACTTGCCGGGCTTGACCAGTTCTTCAAACGTCCATTTCGGCGTGACCTTTTCTCCCGGCAACAATGTAACCGAAACCAGCATCGAATTGGATTTCGGATCGAAGCCGGGAATCGAACTGGTTTTGGGAACACCTTGTGACGATCGCTTGAGCATCGCCGCCAGGCTGAATAGATCACGCTGTTTGAAATCATGGAATGGCGCGTCATGACAGCGGGCACACTTCATGTTCAGACCGAGGAAGGCCTGACCGACAATGTGGGCTTTCGACGCCATAGGGGCATCATTCTGCGATGCCATTTCGAAACCGGCCGGCCCGCCGAAGTATTTGCTGCCTTCCATCATCACCAGTTCGGTGAGGAAACGATCGAAGGGTTTATTGTCATAGAACGACTCGTGAATCCACCAGCGGAAGGGCCCGGTGTTATTCAAAGTCGGATTCAAAATATTGGGGTTCTCTGCCAGCACATCCTGCCAGTAACCAACCCAGTTGTCAGCCCAGCCGGGGTCATTGAGCAAACGCGCAATCGCGAAGGACCGACGGGATTCCGGACTCTGGGCCAGGTATTCCTTGACGAACGTCGGCGTCGGAACCGTGCCGGTGGTATCGAGTGAGAGCCGGCGCAGAAACGCCAGATCATTCAAAGGTGTAGACTGTTTCGCCTTTTCTTTGACTAAACGGTGATTAATGAAATGGTCGATGGCATTATTGGCCCGTAACCCCTTGGATGCTGCAGGCACCTTGATCGGATGCTGTTTCAGAATTTCTTCTTTCGCCAGTTTGTGCCGCCAGTCCCAGTACTGATCCTCTTTTGCCGAGGCTTCCCGACGACGTTTCGCGTTGACGGCGATTTGATCGTAGCGGTACTGACGCGCGAAAGACAACCAGTCCTGATCAGTCAGCATCACCACCTGATCAGAGGGCGTCAGTAGTTGAAAATCCTGACCGGGATCGCCGATAAAGACGGCGGTTTCGCCGAAATCAGGCCGATGCTTAGAACCACCGACAATCATTTCGAACCGTACGCGATGCGGCTTGCCGTCGCCCATATATTCAAAGACGGCTTCGGTATCGCCGCGATGCAGAGGACGAATATTCGGCGCCAGGCTCAGATCGACATCGTAGACTTTGTCGTGGCCACTGTTGGTAATCTTATGGAATTCGGTTTCTGCAACCAGCTTATCGTCAATATACAACCGCGACGCATTTCGGGCACGAACCAGAATCCGTTTTTTCCCCTGAGGGAGTGTGATCCGTGACATTGCCCGGACCAGAAACGGATCGGGGCGATCAATTTTCACACCCCGTACCGAGTAGCGGTTGGGAATTTCGATCAACGCGAAGTGGGGTTGCATGAACGTTTCCGCGAAACGGGGCGGACGAAAGCTCCAGGATTTCTTGTTGGGGATTCCTTCATAGACATCTACCTGTACCCGATCACTGGGAATCGTCGCCCAGTCAATTTTGGGTTTGGGAGCGACATATTTAAAATGGGCTGCGATCTGTTTGGCCGAGAGTGCTTTTCGATAGACGGCGACTTCGTCCAGCAAACCGTCCAGCGAACTATTGGCTGATCCGCCCATGGAAGAGCCGATCCAGACTTCATCGTTATCAACGACAGGCGTCCGCGTTGTATCGCCGCCCACATCCCATTTTCCGGAAACCGACTTGCCATCGATATAGGCTTTGAGACTTTTCTTTTTAGCAAACGTATAAGTCAGCGCCAGATGATGCCAGTTGCGGGCACTGATTCCGGCTCCCTTTGAGGTCCAGCGGTGATAGGTTGGCTTCTCCTCGTTCTTCTCAGGTTGAGTGCAGAACAGAAAACTGATTTCCGAACCGGTCACCCGTAGACCATAGTTCTGATTGTCACGGGGCATTCCTTTCCGATGGGTACGGCCTTTCCCGAGAATGTAGGAAAATCGTCCCGCTTGAGTCGAATTCAGATTCACCCAGGCTTCGATTGTAATTGAATCACCGGCGGTGAAATCCAGTGGGCTGTTTTCCCCAGGATCCACTACTCGCAGGAACCCGGCTCCTGCCTTGAATCCGGCGGCCTGGTTTTGTGGGTCGAACAGAGGAAACTCGGAAGGCCGGGGACCAGCTGCCGGGCTGGCCAGCTTTCCACTGATAAGCGCTTTGACAGGCTCGTTTTTTTCTTTGTCAGCGACGACGCTACTGTAGCCATCAGGGATAGATGCCTCAAAGTTCCAGTAGAAGGCCGGCTGGTCTGAAAGAATCAACTCGCGATAACTGGTCGAAGCAGCTTTGGTGCTTTTTTCTTTTTGCGCATAGGACGGACTCGCCGCCAGCGGCAGAGCGAGCAAGAGACCCAGCAGGCAAAGGGAACGCTTAACGAATGCCAAAAGGTTCATAGCAGACAATTCCAGACTATCAAATTCTCATGAGAGAGGTCGTAGCAGGCAAGCTTTGTCAGCTACAGGTCATTCTGAAGCTGACAAACATACTATACATAAGCAGGTCGCAATGTCGTAAATCGTGATCTAGTTTAATATACCGGTACACAGGTTGATCTCACGCCAAATTCTCCACTGTTCGAGTAATTTATAATTTTTTTGCGGGAATCCCCCTCTTTTTGTGAGATCGTTTATTTTCTGGTATATAACAGCAGAGAATTTCAACGCCGCCGATCTTCGGTGGAATGGATATTGAGGATCATCGTCGATTTGAAACCTGAAGAGACTGAAAGCTTTGTTCAACTTTTAACCGCTCACCAGAGCGTACTCTATGCTTACATCCGCTCATTACTGCCTGACGCAGAAGCGGTACAGGATGTGCTACAAGAAACAAATCTGGTGCTCTGGCGTCGTTCTGAAGAATTCGAAGCGGGCACCAATTTTGTGGCCTGGGCATGTAAGGTGGCTTACTTTCAGGTGTTAGCTTTCTATCGCGATAATAAACGAGATTCGATGGTGTTTAATGTAGAACTGGTTTCGATGCTGGCGAAACAAAATGAAGAGAAGCTGGCGGGTTCGCACGACCTGCAGCGAGTGCTTTCCCGTTGTCTTGCCAAACTTCCGGAACAAAGCCGTCGCCTGATACAGCAGCGCTATGCTGTGGGCGGATCGGTGCAGGCGATTGCGGCGGAACAAGGTCGTTCCGTTGGCGCTGTATCGCAAACGCTGTATCGCATACGGCAACTTTTACAAGAGTGCGTCCAAAAAACACTTGCCAATGAGCAGGGAGAAAACGTGTCATGAATCAGAACCATCAACCTTCCGAGGACCAGAATGATCCCCAGGAAATTATCTCCGCCTTTCTCGATGGTGTCCTTACCGACGAGGAAAGCCAGGCGTTTTTGAAACGTCTGGAATCGGATGCCGCTGCCCGGGATCTCTATCTGGAAATGATGAATACCGATTCCCTGCTGCAATGGGAACAGGGGCAAACGGCACCGTTGCCGGATCTGTTCTGCCTGCCCCCTGAAGAGGCGGCGATGTCGCGGCCGGGCATTGACCCTGGAGTTGCCTCAGCACGAAAGCAGCTGGCATTCATGCGGTATGCACTGGCGGCGACCGTTGCCATCTGTCTGTTTCTAACCGTACTCCTGCTTCTTGAAAGCCATCCCAACCGGGCCATTGCACGACTGGATTCCAGTGACGGCGTTCCCGCTGCGATGATCATTGAAGAACACCAGCCGGTCTGGGAAAAAACAGAGTGGACTCAGGATGTCAGCAAGCCGCTTGTTCCAGGTTGGTTAAAATTAAAATCAGGACGCGCCCTGATCGACTTTTTGAGCGGCACAACAATCGCGTTAGAGGGACCTGCCGAACTGGGAGTCAACTCGGATGATCGCGCATATTTAAAATCGGGGCGTCTCGCCGTTGTGGGAACTTCCCGCGTTCACGATTTTGTTCTGACAACCGCCAACCTATCGATTCTGTCTCAGTCGGCTAACTTTGGTCTCTCAGTAACCCCTGAAGAACAAACCGAGCTACATGTGTTTGAGGGAAGTGTGACGGTTTCTCAATCACAGCCACAACCCGATGCCGAGATCACTCAGGACCAGACACCCGAAACGGCAGATTCAATCACAGTCGAAGCCGGGCAGTCAATTGTCTTTGATAACAGCGGACAGGAAGTGGTTCGTCAACTCGCAGACCAGAGTGCCTTCCCCACCCGAAACCAGTTTTCTGTCGCAGATCCCCCCGGCGATATCCCGGCCATCGACTTTGCGTCACACAAAATTGAGCCCTACAGTTTTCAGGACGGGCAATATGAGTTACCGACGGATTACCAGCTCATCGAACAGGGCAAAGGAATTCGCCTGTGGGGGAACGCCTGGAAGACGCTGGATGTGAACGCGGAGATTACCCCTGATACGGTCATCGAATTTGATTTCCGCTCCTCGCATCAGGGCCAGATTCACGGCTTCGGTTTTGACACCGACAAAAAGTACGATAAAGGGAATCATGTGTTCCAGATTTACGGCTACGAAGCCTGGTCCCATATCGGACAGCAGTTTAATACTTATACGGGAACCGGCTGGAAGCGATTCCGGATTCGCGTGGGACGTTATCTGACAGGGAAATACCGCTACCTGCATTTTATTGCCGATGAAGATGTGATCGCCCGTGCGGAAAGCCAGTTTCGCAATGTGCGGATTTATGAGGCGCCCACGCAACCATAGTTTTCTGATTGTGTAGAACGAATTATTTTATCTGGTTCAAAAATAACGACCACCGCGGTTTCCCTTAGTGGTACGAGTTCACTGTCGGTTTCCTGCTCGCTGCGCTCGGCCCGAATTACATTCGGGCCTACCGATTCGGATGGGATAAGAAAATTTGTTTTCTCAATGCCCCGAATTCAGTTCGGGTTCGGGCTCGTCGGTTTCGGGGGGAGGTGGATCGTCTTTGCATCCCCCGAGAATCAGAAAAGTAGCCGCAAACAGCAAATAGCCTACGCCGATTCCTGTTGCATAAAAGGTGAAGCCGTCGGTATTTTTTTCCGTGAATGCCAAACGAAAATGAATGTCGTTGCCGATGATTTCATAGGCGTTGGTGAGTCCGACAAAAGCGAACAGAGCTGCAATGCCAGACCAGACTGCGGCCGAGCGGTATTTGCCGTCAATCAGGCAGGCGCAGATGGCAGCAAGGATCATGCAGGTGAAGATAAAACCGCGTTCCATCACCACCAAACCATGCACCAGAAAGCCGTTGACCTCGGTAAACAGATTCGTCGAGAGAATTTCCTGCAATGATTTTCCTCCGCCCACGAGCAATGTTCCCTGCATGAGGGTTGCTCCCCAGGCGGCAATCGCCGGAAACAGACCGAGGGCGACAGCGGGTGCGTGTCGTTTGGGGGAAGCCTGAAATGCCTGTGCGGTAATCACCATACCGATCCAGAGCACAATTGCGATTCCCGCTTCGAGCGGAATGATCTTGCTGATGACGCCTGTGGTTCCGGTGAGGCAGATGAAGAGAAAAAAGATGCCATTCAACGTGGAATAACCGGCCCGCGAACCCATCTCTTTCCAGCCCGGGTGTCCGATATAAATTGTCGTAGGAAAGCAACTGCCGAGCAGCGACGCGACAATGGTTCCGGCACCGTTGGCAATCATGGCGGGCTTGGCAGGATAACTGTCGCCGGCGGCTTCAGCCGATTCGATGTTCTGCATACTGCCAATCACGTTAAACAGACCCATTGGAAAAATCACTGACATATATCCCAGCCACTCACTAGGCTCTTTCAGCAATTCCCAGAGCGCGGACCCTGCAAAGTGCGGCGGATACCAGCCCCACTGTCCCCAGGCGGTCTTGATGGCTTCTGTACTCATCGCGGAGCCCTCCATCAGATTTGGAATGACTTCGGGAAGTACCCAGGCGCAGATGGTGCCGACAATGATTGCCAGTAAGCCGCCCGGAATGCGAAAGGGAAGTTTGGTCCGCGAAAAGAGAGTCAGCAGCACAACGGCTGCGGGCAGCATGGCAATCAGTGGTCGCTGATAGATTTTCAGTGCGAACGTCATCGAGATAAAGCCGATGGCAATACCGGCCAGCGTAGAGAGCAGAGCCGCCCGCGGGGTCAGCTTGCGTACGCGATCTGCGATGAACGCGCCGCAAAATTCGATGATGCCGCTACCAAAACAGGCGAGTAAGCCCATTTGCCAGGCAGCTTCCGGACTATTCGTACGTTGGTAGACGGGCACCATTACAAAAAAAATGTAAACCAGTAGTGAGGGCGTGTTGATGCCATATGGGAGGGCGCAAACATCGCTCCGGTTTTCCCGTTTCGCCAGTTGATGTGCCTGCCAGGCGTAAAAAATATTCCCGAACAGAATACTAAGCGCGGCTCCGGGAAGAATATATTGCAACAGCAATTTGGAATCGGCAGAGATCCCACACAGGCCACACAACGCCACAATTAATAGAAGCTGGACAAGGTTATCGATCATCAAAGCGAAAAAACCGTCCAGGTCGCGTCGTACGAAGAGGGGGTAATTGCTGTGCTTCATATCAACTGAGCAGTTCCTTGATATCTTCCTCTGTGAAAGGTTTTTGCAATCGGGCACCCAATTGCGAAACGATGCGAGCGGCGGCATGAGAGGCGAGGTGCCCCGCTTGATGCCAGTTCAAGCCATTGGTAATTCCATACAGGATGCCCGCAGCGTACATATCTCCGGCACCAGTCGTATCGATGGCTTTTGTATCCACGCCTTCAATGGGGATGACGCGGCCTTCGTGCATTAAAATAGAACCATCGGGGCCAAGCGTCAGTGCCAGATTGGGAACATGTTTGTGGATAATGTGGGCGCAATCGACGGCATCGTGAGAGCCGGTCAGGCTGCGCGCTTCTTCCAGATTACAGAAGAGCAGATCGATGGGACCTTCAATCAATTGTTGAAATTCGTCTCGGAACATGTTGATCAGAAACGGGTCGGAAACAGTGAAAGCGACTTTGACATCATGTTTTTTGGCAAGTTCAATCGCACGGTAGGCAGCCTGTTTCTGAGTTTCTCCCGTAAACAGGTAACCTTCGACATACACATATTCGGATTGCTTGATATGTTCTTCGTTTAAATCGTCCATACTCAGCGTGGCAGAAACTCCGAGATTGGTCAGCATGGTACGCTGGGCGTCTTCGGTAATCAGGACAACACAGGTCCCGGTATGCCCTTCCGGGGCAGGTTGCACTTCGATAGTGACGCCCAGTTTTCGCATATCCGCCAGATCGAATTCGCCGAGCATGTCACTGCCCACTTTGCCGGCATAGGCGGCTTTTCCGCCGAAATCAGCAACCCCGAGGATCGTATTGGCTGCAGAACCGCCGGCACATTGCGAAATCGGCGCGCCATCGAGCTCGCCGAGCACTTTTTGCTGTACTTCTTCATCAACAAGGGTCATGATCCCTTTTGCGAAGCCCAGTTTTTCCAGTGTGGCATCTGAGACCCGTGCCTGAATATCGACCAGAGCGTTTCCAACGCCATATACATCGTACTGCATGTTTTCCCTTAACCTGATAGATTCAGAATCGTTTCAAATCGATCTTTTTGCAGGGCAGATCGAACTCCAGATCAACTTATTTCACAACGAGCAAATCATAACCAATGAGTCATTCAATGGGAAACCACAGAGAGTAACCATCTAATCAGTTTGAAAAAAGCAGTCAGGTCACTACTATAGAGGCAAGAATCCAGTAAGCGTTCCCATCCCGGGGCAGTTCTACCACAAGTACCATGATTTCTGGTCTGGATTCGCCGAGAACAAAACAGACGATAAAATAGACTCAAACCACCGCATCAACAATTGAAGGATGCTTTAAGCATGACGAACTCCTCATCTGCGTATGACAAGATGTACTCACTGCCACCCATCGGTGGAAATCCCTCAACACGTCCCCAGCAGACGAACCCAGGGAGTTTTGCCAATCCGCCGCAGATTGCTCCGGGAGTCAAAGGTGCTTTGACTTTTTCTTCGCCTGACACTCCGGGAATGCCAGCTGTTTCCGATAAAACAGCCTGGGACTTCATGCCGGAAGGCTGGGAACTCAAAGCGGGCTTTGAAGAAAACTACGAAACCGCAGACGCCTGGACGCCGCCAGCCGATTTTCTGCCGGTGACCCAACTGGAATTTGCCCGTTGCGGTACAGTCACACCAGAAATGGAACGGGTCGCCGAACGGGAGCCGCATCTGACGGCCGAACAGATTCGCGATGAAGTTGCTGCCGGCCGAATGATTATTCCGGCGAACAAAGTTCATCTTGGCTATCAACTCGATCCGATGGCCATTGGTCGGGCCTCAAAAACCAAAGTCAACGCAAACATGGGGGCCTCTCCGGTCTCTTCGGGCACGGATGAAGAAATCGAAAAGTTAAAATGGGCCCAGAAGTGGGGTGCTGATACCGTGATGGACCTTTCCACAGGGGGAGACATCGATGGCTGTCGTCAGGCGATCATTCAAAACAGTACAGTTCCCATCGGAACGGTTCCCATTTACTCGATGATCATTGCCCGTCGCCTGGAAGATCTGGATCATGCCAGTATTTTGCAGATGCTGAAACATCAGGCAAAACAGGGGGTCGACTACTTTACGATTCACGCCGGCGTATTGCAGGAGCATTTGTCATTGGTCGCTCAAAGACTCATCGGCATTGTGAGTCGCGGCGGTTCACTGCTGGCAAAATGGATGCTGCACAATAAGCAACAAAACCCAACGTACGAATTGTGGGACGACATTTGCGATATCATGCGGGAATACGATGTCAGTTTTTCGATCGGCGATGGTTTACGTCCCGGCGGACTGGCCGACGGTTCTGACCGTGCTCAACTGGCTGAGTTATGTGTACTGGGTGAATTAACCGAACGTGCCTGGAAAAAAGGCGTGCAGGTCATGATCGAAGGTCCGGGACACATTTCCTTCGACCAGATCGAATTCAACATGAAGGTGCAGCGAACGCTGTGTCATGGTGCTCCGTTTTATGTGCTCGGGCCACTGGTCACAGATATCTTCCCCGGTTACGACCATATTACCAGTTGTATTGGTGCGACAGCAGCCGGCTACCACGGTGCAAGCATGCTGTGTTATGTGACACCAAAAGAGCATTTAGGCTTACCTAAAAAAGACGATGTAAAACAGGGGTGTATCGCCTACAAGATTGCCGCCCATGCCGCCGACGTGGCACTTGGTATTCCGGGGACCCGAAATCGAGACGATGAATTAACGGAAGCCCGTGCTGCACTGAACTGGGAAAAACATTTCGAGTTAAGCTTTGATCCTGATACAGCTCGTGCGTTACACGACGAAGACCTCGACGTCGACACGGACTTCTGTGCGATGTGCGGTCATGACTGGTGCAGCGTGCGGATTTCGAAAGAGATTCAGGAATTCATGTCAGGCAAATCAGAAGACTATGCCTGGGACAAGGCCAAGAAAACGCTGCCATTGACCGAAGAACAGCAGGAAATTCTCGAGAAACGAGGCGTACTCAGCCCGGATCAGATCCATAAGCTGGCATCGAAAGTCAAACAGGAAATGACCGGCGACCAGGACAAAGCATCGTGCCATAGCGATTATGTCGCTCCCGAAGAAGCACAACAGATGCAAACGTCTAAAGAGTTGCCGGTGTTGAATGAACGCCCGTAGCGGATCGTTTCATCATCTCCACTATCAAGAGCGCTCATTTCCAGCAAGCCGATTTTTGCCTGCTGAAAATGGAATGCGCGTCTGCGCGGAACGTGCCAAAAATGACATACGATTCATCGCCTGATAATCACATCAGGCTGTCTATCTGCTGTATCTGTAATAACTGCCGCCCCCAGCCAGTAGTATCACGACAACAACCAGCTTAATGATTGCTGTCCAGAAATTGGCATATGGCAAGAACCCGGAATTACAGTAAGGACAGGGCGCGGTATTACCATGGCCTTCCGCCGTAAATTCCCGATTGCAACTCTCGCAAGTATATGTGTTCTTGCGGGTTGTAGAAATACGGGGTCGTGAGAAATTATTTGCTGCAACCTGATTGTTCTCTGTTTTTTTATTACAGTGAGGGCAAGGTGCAGTTACCCCCTGAAAAGAATCGGTCTTGAAGGATCGAGAACAATTCTCACACGTGTAAATCGAATCGGTATCCTTCAGGCCGCAATGCGGGCACTGCGTAAAAAAATGAGAGTCGGATTTATGAGTCTTTTTACACAGCGGACAGGAAAATGTTCGCTGCTTGAAGTGTAAGTTTTCATTCATACGATTGGGATTCTGATTGGAGAAGGGGCTATTCCCCGTCATTGCACCAGGAATTCTTCCGGGAAAACCTCGATTCATGCCTCCTGGAATTCCGGGGTTGCCTCCGCCATTCATAGCCAGCTGTTCTGTCTTTTTCTTTTCTCGTGGTTTGATCAGGCTCAGATCCTGATCACTGAAGAATCCTGTGATGAACAGTTCTTCTTTTTCCCCCGTATTGATCACAGCGACCGATTTGCCGTATGCTAACCGGACAAATTTCCCTTTGATTTGACGTTTGCTGCGGTCGGTCCAGATGCGGAATTCATTTTCACGCTCTTGGGGTGTGATAGAGAGATCAACTCCCGCTGCTTCTGCAGGAAAAAAGTTGCCGGGAATTTCTTTCCTCAAACGTTCCTGAACGTACTCCTGGTCTTCTGCAGAAAAATTCAAATAAGGAAACTCCTGCGTCGCGCCGGTTTTGGTGATAATCAGCGTTACGTTGCCGTCTTCCATTTTCACATAGGAGGCGCCAACAGAATTCCCTGACAGATCGGTCCACTTGCGATGATTATTCACGCGGATGATTTGTTTCAGTTTTGTTGGTGAGAGATTCGGGTCAAGGTCTTCACGATAGACGAGCGGAATTTCATCCATACGGCCGTGCATTTTTAACGCATCTCTGAGAAGCTGCAGATCTTCCTCAATCAGGGTCCCGATATGCACGCGTGCAAAGCCTGTGTTTCGCGTCACAAACATGACTTCGCGGCCGTTGATACTGCTGAAGCGTGCTTCAGATTTCTGGCCTTTTTTATCAGTCCAGACTCGAAAATCACGCAAGGCGGCAACCAAAGTCGGATCGATCTCAGTATCGGCTTTGATTACATTAGGATCAGCATCCTTCGCAAGTGCTTTGACTTTCTCGCGCATTTCCTCCCGTTGCTTTTCCATCCGGGCTTCGGCTTTTTCCTGCGCCACCTTCAGTGGATTTTCACCGGGCTTGATTGGATGTTTCATCTTGATTGTTGCAGACGGTGATTTAACCGATGGCACCCCGCCCGAGAGATTGCCTGCCTTCTCGCTCTGATACTCTTTAGGCAAGAGTCCCTGCATCTTATTCCTGCGGTGATATTCAATCACCCAATCCAAATCTTTCTGGCTGAGTTGATCGAGGGGAATCTGCAACAATCCCACTGGTTCTTTTTGCAGGAGTGCTTTATTCAGGGAGAGCGAAAGAAATTTGGCCTGATGTTGTTTTCCATCCTTCAACGTCCATTCGCGCACCGTAAACGGCTTATAAGACTCTTCCGCCTCCGGTTTAACGGGCATACTCTTTTCAGGCTGTTTCCGGTCGGGCGCCGTATCTGCTGGCTTGGGAGTTTCCGGTTGCGGCTTGGATTCAGGAACTGCAGTCTGCGGTTTGCGATATTCCGGAGGCAAGAAGCTCAGTTGTTTTTTACGCTTGTAATACTCATAGAGCCAATTCAAATCTTTGACACTTAATTTCTCAAGCGGTACGCGAACCGTGCCCTGCCCTTCCAGTTTGAGTGTCACGGTCGGACCGGTCACCGTAATTAATTTTCCGGTGCCTTTGGTACCATCTCGGTAGGTCCAGGTGCGAACCGTGAAACGTTCATAGCTTTCCTCTGCCATCAATGCCTGAGAGAGAAATAAAGAACTCAAAATCGCACAGAGAAGAACAATTTTTGTTTTTGATGATTTCATTGTGCTCAAACCCAAATAAATCAAAAGTATGCTGTGCCCCAGCATCCGAAAACCACCGAGCATAGCTACCAGAATAGCCAACATCCGTTCAACTTCAAATAGTGAATTCCAATATTTTCAGACCGGAACCTCCAATCTGAACCTGCAAAAGGCGTAACCTGTTTAATCATCAGAAAAAACCGATATACAGAGGGCGATTGGAACGGGAAAATCTAACTCTGTTTTTTCAGGTTTTGTCCAGTTATAATAGAGCTTGTGCAGTTACTGTTTTTGTAAAAAACAGAATCCGGGTTTGATTTCCTGAAACCAAGGAGAAGAAATCGCTTTATGTTGAAATCTTTAAAGGGGCACTTTTTAGTCGCGTCCCGCAAATTAAATGATCTCAATTTTTATCGATCCGTTGTTCTGATTGTGGACCACAATGAGCAGGGGGCTACGGGTCTGGTTGTGAATCGTCCTTCTTCATTTTCGGTGACGAACGCGCTTTCAAAGTATTTTGATCTGCCTAAGCTGGAAGACATGGTCTTTATGGGCGGTCCCGTCGAGCCAAATGGCATGTTTGCCTTACACAATGCAGGCGACCTGGAGAAAGCACAAGAGCCAATCGTTCCCGGCTTATTTATGGGAAGCAGCCCGGAAGTCTTTGAGCAGGTTATCTGGCGGATTTCTGAAGGTGATCCCCATCTGGATTTTCGGATATTTTTTGGTTGTGCAGGCTGGGCACCAATGCAAATGGAATCGGAAATCAACCGAATGGACTGGCTATACACACGCGCCAGGGTTGAAGACATATTTGAAATCGACGCCTATGACATCTGGGATGTGTTACTGAAACGCGCGATGGAGGAACGACGCTTTCTGCCACAAGAGGAAACCGCGCATCCCGAATGGAACTGATTTCGACTGACTGCAAAATTAATACCGCACTCAAATTTAGCAACATGAAAAGTAATCATACATATGACGTCTCTTAAAATTACCGATCCGGAAACAGGCTCGTTCGCACACATTTTACCGGAGCTCGGCTTTAACTGTTATCAGTTTCAGGCCATGGTAGATGGTCAATGTATCGACGTGATCGACTCGCTCCCGGAATTTGAACAAGGCAAGCAACGCCCCAGCAGCAGTGGCATCCCCATTTTATTCCCCTTTCCCAACCGAATTGCAAACGCACAGTATAAATGGGAAGGAGTCACCTATGAACTGCCTCCCGAAAAAACGTATCATGATAAAACAGGAAATGCGATTCATGGGTTTTGCCTGGATCTTCCCTGGCGTGTGATCGCACAGGAAGAATCGTTTGCGATTGCCCAGTTTCAACTGAGCATTGATGGAAAACACCGTTTGAAATACTGGCCCGGTGATATTTTTATCGAAGTCAAATATGAAGTCAAAGGAGCCACACTGCGGGCTGACATTCGAGTTGGAAATCCGGGCACGACTACTGTTCCCTGGGGACTGGGAACACACCCCTATTTCAAAGCACCGCTGTCTGCAGAGAGCAATCGGAAGCACTGCCTGGTGGAGGCACCGGCATCAGAAGAGTGGGTACTGGAAGAGTGTCTGCCTACCGGCGTTAAAAAAACGATCGGGGAAGCGCATGATCTACGAGAAGGAGCCTGGCTCGATCAACTGAATCTGGATCACGTCTTAAGTGGGATGCCCGAAGAGACCGATCAATATGAAAGCCTGATCATGGATGAGCAAGCAGGACTGGTGCTAACTCAGGATTACGATTCTCTGTTCTCAGAACTGGTTGTCTTTACGCCAGACAACCGGGATTGTGTCTGCCTGGAACCGTATACCTGCGTTACAAATGCCATCAATCTGACCAGACAGGAAGCCGAAACAGGGTTGCGGGTCCTACCGCCGGGTTCGGAGATCAAAACCTGGATCGAAATTCGAGCCGGCAAAGTGATTGTTTAATCAAGATAGGGAGAAACAGCATGCGAAGTCGAAACGGGCTTTGCCTGATCACGGCACTGATTTCAGCGACGCTCCTGTTATGGCCCGCTGTTGGGACAGCGCAGACAGAGCGCGCGAAAAAGAATGACCCAGCAACGGATTCCGGTTCCGCCGTGTCGAATGCCGAAAGCCGGCAACGGTTGCTCGAGATTGAACAACGGTTGAAAGCATTAAACCAGCAACCCGCACATCAGCCGACTGTCTCCCGTGAGTCTGAGGCATTCCTGATCATCGACAACGCAGTAAAAGGTCTGCTGAACAACCCCAGAGACAATAAAGCTCATTTTTTTTTGGCGCGCCTGACCCTCGTGAATCAAAGCCAGCGTCCGCTCAAACTGATCCGCAATCAGATTAAAGCAACCGTCGACGGACAGAATTTTCCTGTCGCTGGATTACCCAAAAATCTCAGCTACCAAAGTGTCCAACTGGGTAAAGTCGATCAGAGTTTGAACAGGTTAAAATTTGAAGACGAAGTTGAAGTCGCCCCCGGCAAACAGGGCAGTCTCTGGCTCGTGCTTTCAGAAATAGCAGCAGATGGTCGCATTCCGGAATTTCAAATCCAGACGATGATCAATGGTCAGCCGTTGCACTTGAATGTGAACCGTTTTGAACTGGGAAAATTACAACATACCGTGCAACGAATAGGACCGAATCAGTGCCTGGCAGAATTTACGATTCGGGGAGAACTGAATTCGATTAATGTCGGAAGCCTGGTCCATGAAATCGATCTACTTACCGCAAAAAATATCAAACGGTATGTACTCTACTTTCCTGCTGCAGAGCCCAATATTGAACGAAAAGTAAAGGAATGGTTGCCCCGCGCAGCAGAATCAATCGGAACCAATACGATTGTGGAACGCCGTTTTCCCGCGTTCCCCACAATGATCAGCAAACTGCATCTTGCTGGCAAAGCGTTTAAGGATGATAAACCTCGCTACCCGAGTATCATGGCAACACAATTTGCGCATGCAACAGAAACAGCTGCGATTCATGCAGCCCTCGACAGTGCTATGAAACTACTGCCACGAGAACAAGTGGCTGAGCAGATCCGCACAGGTTCACCCGCGGTACAAGTCGCAGGTTTAATCAGTGGAGGCCGGCAACTGACAAATGAAGAAGTTCCCTTAGTTCTGCAACGGACCACAGATCAGAACGCAGAAGTTCAACTGGCAGCCTTGTACGCCCTGAGATATCTGGGTGATCCACGCGTTTTTGAACGACTTGAATCAGTCGCGCAAATGCATCCCGGCCCCGAATTTGAAATGGCCATCGCCAGCCTGGCGGAATCACGTTTTGCGAAAGGTCAGCAGGTACTACTGAAACTGCTGCAACAACATCCACCCGAAGCCCAGAAAGTCATCATCGGTATCATCGCCCAGAGTCCGCGACCGCAATGGGGCGCAGCGATTTACAAGTTCCTTGATAGTGAAAACCTGGGTCTGCACGAAGCGGCAATCAAAGCACTGGTACTCAACGGACATCCGCAACTGTTAGAAGTCTTAACACAGACACTCAGTTCTCCCCATGCCAATCTCAGAGAAGTCGCTTTCCAGGAGCTGGTCAAACGCAAAGACTCCGCAAGTGAAGCACTGGCCATTGACTACGTTTTAATGCAGTTACAAAAAACGCCCCCCACGCAGGAAATGTTGACATTTATCGATCGGTTGAAAGATGCGCGCGCCATTCCACTTCTGTTTCGTCATTTACAGAAGTCGAAGCTTGAGACGGGCCTGCGCGTCATGGTGATCAAAACCCTGGCATCAATTGGGGATCAAACCGTTGATGAGGAGTTTCTGAAATTTTATCCCCAGGCGAATTCCAACGAGAAGGTTTTAATTCTGTCAGCACTCCAGAAAATGGAATCACCTCACTATTACAAGCTGGCTGCCCAGGCACTGAACGATAAAAATCAAACGGTTATTACTGGAGTCATTTCAGGACTGCGTTCTTCTTCATCAATCGAAGCCGTCACAATTTTGCAGAATACGCTTCACAAGACAGATCAACAGGCCATCTGGTCCAGGATTTATTCTACGCTGGTTTCAATTGGTACCCCGGAAGCACGGCAAGCCATTATGCAAGCGCGATACTCGGGAACGATCGATGCCAGGAAACAAGCGGCCCATGCTGCTCTGAGCAGTCTTTATCGCTATTCCCCCGGCCATCAGTATTTTAATCGGGGAGAGAAAAAAGAGAAAAGCAATGACTGGCAGGATGCGATTGATGAATACCAGACGGCAATCAGCATCGACTCTCAACTGGTACCCGCCTATCTGAGAATTGTGAATGCCAAGACAGAACTGCAGCAATATGAAGAAGCGCTCCAGTACGCCGACCAGGGTCTTAAAATTGATGATAAGGAACCTCGGTTATATGTGGCGAAAGGATTGATTTTCGGGAAACAGTCTCAAACGATCGCCTCGATGGAACAATTCCAGAAAGCGGTCGACATTGATCCCCGAAATCCTTTCCCTCACACCTTACTTGCATCGCGTTATTCTCAATTGCGTCAATTCGACAAGGCCATCAAATCCTGCGATGCAGCGATTGAGCTCAATCCCAAATATTTTTCCCCCTACTTCATCAAAGCAAAAATTTACAACGATCAGGAACGCTGGGATGAAGCAATCCAGGTCTATGACCAGTTTATGCTCCAGGATAAAACCAATTATGAAGCCTACACGGGACGCGGTCATACTCATTTGCTGAAGACCGACTGGAAGGCGGCGCAGAAAGATTTTCAAAAAGCATTTGAGTTGAATAAGCAAAGTTCGCAGGCGATTACCGGCCTGGCGCTCTGCATGGTTTACAACAAAGAAGAAGAGAAAGCGATTGCCTTTGTTGAGGAGCGTGCGAAGCAATTCACTCGCAACGATCTGTTTCAATACAATACCGCCTGTGTCTTTGGCCGTGTGTTGTTCAATTTGAAAGATCAGCCCCAAACCCCTGAGCTACAGAAAAAAAGGAAAGCGTATCAGGACAAAGCGATCCAGTATTTGACCAACTCATACCAACAGGGGTTCACCGATGTGGAGTGGATACAAAAAGATCCTGACCTCGCTGAATTACAAGAGCTTCCTGCATTCAAATCATTGGTGGAACGAATCAAAAAAGGTCCTGCGAAAGCCAAACCTTAGAAGTCAACCACACTCCAGAGGATGAGACCTGCCTTAACCTGCTGAATTTTCTAGGGTTATCGTGAAGCGACTCCTGTGTTTGCGGCGTTGGTATTGCTGTAGAAATATTGCCGTTTTCCTGTTTTCGGTTTTCTGCTACATTCCCGGCACTTCCTGCCAGTCTTCCTTTCGATCGTTTCCACTTCTTTCGCGAAGTTCCATTCGCCTCCCTGTTCATAGTGAGTCTCACGATGCGTCGTCATCAAATTTTCGCTTGTACCCTGATGGGCCTAACCTTATTCAGCAGCCAGGTTCTTCGGGCAGATGAACGACCCCGTCAACAACTCCGTCCCACTCAGCAAAAAACATCGAAGACGGCGGATGAGTACGATCAATTTTTTGAGGGCACCCTGCCTTTCAAACCTGTACCAATTGCGTCTGAAGTCATCTTGAAACGCTGGGCATCGGCATCCCGTTTTTTGTCACCGGTGACTCCGCAATCAAAAGTAGAAGACTTCAAAAAAGGAAATCAGACATATTTCACCGGTCATGAACTCGCGCTGATTTCCGAATTTCAACAACCGGTCGCCGCTCAAACATTAATGAATGATTACGAGTGGCGCGTGGTAAGACAAAGCAAAGCGAACATCGTTCTACGAGGTCAACCCAAAGACGCGCTGACGCGTCATCTCTGTCGCCCATTCGAATTGCACATCAATCCGCAATCAATGCTGCCGGAATCGTTGATGTTCCTGTCAGATCCCTCCAGACAAAAACTGGAGTTTGGCTCAATTGAACTGACGGCTTTAAAAGTACCGGCAACGAACCTTACCGTGAAAACAGATGACGCGCCCCAGTTTGTATCACGCAAGGTCATGAAGGCTGTTTTTCCTCAAAGTGAAACGGAACCGCGTCCAGCTTTAGCAACAAGTCCAATCAAGCGCGTCTCGTTTTCCAAGACCAGTTCAGAAAGTAAAAATGAAGCAGAACTGCAGGAAATCGAAAAACTGGTCTCACGCTGGATTACGGAATCTCAGCGGATCGACTCGATTCTTTTAGGTAATGGCGCGAGGATTTTCAAAGGTGGAGATGGTCGGCCTTCTGAGGTTCCAGCAAAACTATATAGCAGGCCTGATGGAACCCTCGTTTCTGGCGGGCCTGCTTTTCTGCGCGTACTCCCTCCCTGGTTGATCGACGTCGATCAGAAAACGTTTATCATCGAATCTTTTACCATTGAATTATCGACCGATGATACTGCGCCCTCGGCACCACGATTCATCACATTGAAAATCAAACCGAACCCCACCAACCCACCACGTCCACAGTCTGGCGGAAAATGGGAAGCAGTTGAGATTGAATTCAGTAGCAATCAGGCACTGCCTGTCAAAATCACTGAGATCAGAAGCAACCAGATCATGCAGTTCCTACTGTCGGACATGCAGGTACAATATAAAGAGTAAAACCTGTCGTGGTTCACTCTGCAGGCGACTCCCAGTCCCCCCAATGCTCCAGATAATGTTGGTAGGCGGTGTTTCCTTCCGATTCTCGCTCCAGGTATTGATAGGCTTCGGTTACGATCTCCTGTTCGGCTTCAATACTGAGATGCCCCGTTAACACGCGCGACCTGAGAAAAACGAAATAGGTATCCAGTACATCGCAACGGCAATAGTCGTTGATCTCTTTGACTTTTCCCTCGTCATACATGGACTGTACCTGCGATCCATCGATGCCGGTTTTTCCCGGTTTGCCAATCAAATTCGCCAGCAGGTTCAAGCCACCGGTAACGCGACCGGCACCAAAATTGGAAAACAGATCCATCAAGTCAAGGTGTGCAGAAGTATTATAACGATTGCGAGACTGGTCAAAGCTGCGTGCCTCGATATTGAACCACTCTGGTAGTGAAATCCCATAGCGATACGCGGCTAATTCCAGGACCGGCAGATCATAACCCCGTCCATTGAACGTCACAAACGTCGGCTTACCGTAGTGCGACCAGCCTTGCCAGAACTTCTGTGTAATCAAATGCGGACGATATTCGGGAGCGTCGAGGACCGTTAAATCCTGGAGTCGATAATCGGCGGTGATTTTGGCCACTGCAACAGAGATCGGCAGCATAAAGGTCGCGGGGATAAAATTACTCCCCGTCGCTTCGATTTGTTCCGCCTGGTACTTCTCCAAAGCAGCCGAGGGAGACAACTCTTCACCAGGATAGCGGACCCGGGAAATCAGGTCACCATCGGCGATCGCTTCCACGTCAAACACTAGATACGCAACTTGGGACTGGGACACTTTTTCGCTCGCATTTTGTCTTGTAAGTGATGATAATATTAGCAGTTAACACGTTAACTGACGAACGGGAACCTGGCAAATTGAGGATGAGCCCCTGCGACATGCGGGATGGCCCCTTCCATTCGGTTCTGCTGACAAGTATAAACGATAAAAAGAATTTATAGTAGTTTGGTAATTTCTTGATAAGGCTACAGTGAATATGACCAACCCGGATGATCAACTGTTGGTTCAGGAAGACGACGAAGCACAACGCGATCTGGAAGCCCAGGCCATTCGTGGGCTGTCTAATGCATACCTTCTGATGCGAGATGAAATCGGTAAGGTCATCATCGGACAGACGGAAGTCGTCGATGAAATTTTGATTTCTCTGTTCAGTCGCGGCCATTGTTTGCTGGTGGGAGTACCAGGACTGGCTAAAACCCTGTTGGTCAGTACGATTGCGAAGATCCTGCATCTTTCCTTCCGCAGAATTCAATTCACACCTGACCTGATGCCTTCCGATATCACGGGAACCGACGTCCTACAGGATGACCCGGAAACGGGCCATCGTTCGTTTCAGTTTATGCAGGGACCACTCTTCACGAACGTCTTATTGGCAGATGAAATCAACCGGACGCCTCCCAAAACCCAAGCTGCGTTATTGGAAGCGATGCAGGAACGGCATGTGACCGTCGGATCGAATACGTACCGTCTGCCTGAACCGTTCTTTGTTCTGGCGACTCAGAACCCGATTGAGCAGGAAGGAACTTACCCGCTGCCAGAAGCACAATTAGACCGTTTCATGTTCAATGTCGTAGTCAACTATCCGTCTGCTGCCGAAGAGCTGATGATCCTGAAACAGACGACGGGAAGTCATCAACCTGACCTGGAAGCTGCACTGACAGGTCGTCAGATTTTGGCACTGCAGGAAGTGGTTCGCAAAGTGCCTGTGGCCGAGCATGTGTTTGTGTATGCCCGCGATCTTGTTCGCGCAACACGACCGGCGGAAGCGACGGCCCCCAAGTTTATCAAAGAGTATTTATCATGGGGTGCGGGCCCGCGTGCGGGTCAGTTTTTAATTCTGGGCGCCAAAGCCCGGGCGATTCTGGAAGGTCGGTTCCATGTTTCGACTGAAGATATCAAGTCGGTCGCACATGCCGTCTTGCGCCATCGCATCGTGACCACGTTTCAGGCGGATAGTAAAGGCCTCGCGCCGGACGATATTATTGATATGCTGATTGAACATGTCCCGAATCAGCTTAAAGCGCAAGCACAGGAAGCCGTTAAAGGTTAACAACGACAGCTTCTGCTGACCACTATGAAATAATGACGTGTCATGTCTGTTCCCGCTTCACAACGTATTTTTCTGGATAATAATTCCACGACCCGGCCTCTGGATGAAGTTATCGATCTGGTGGCGGAGCAGTACCGGACGCATTATGCAAACCCTGGAAGTGCCCATGCCGACGGACGACAGGCGCGCCGTGTTCTGGAAGATGCTCGGGAATCGATTGCGTCGTTGCTGGGTGCGAAACCGCAAGAAGTGATTTTTACCAGTGGTGGAACAGAATCCATCAATCTGGCGATTCAAGGATTCCTGACTGGTGCACCGGGCGAAATTGCATTACCGGCGGGCGAACACCCGGCAACCGTCAATTCCATTCGCAGACTGGCGGCGCGGGGTATCAAACAAACGGTCATTCCGCTCGACGCAGAAGGCCGACTGCAAGTCGAATCGCTCAACCAGTTTGCCTGGGACCGGATTCAACTGGTCACACTGGTTCTGGCACATAATGAAACCGGCGTGATCCAGGATATCGCTCCGATCGCAACACATTGTGAAGCTAACAGAATCCCCCTGCATCTGGACTGTGTGCAGGCGATTGGCAAAATTCCGTTTCACTTTCAGGATTCGGGAGCAACCGCTGTCAGCCTGGCCGCGCATAAATTTCATGGGCCGCGGGGCGTGGGTGCACTGATTGTGAAAGAAGGCGCACGATTGCACCCGCAAATTGCCGGCGGACATCAGGAACGCGGCAAACGCGCGGGCACCGAACCAGTTGCGCTGGCAGCCGGTATGGCGCGGGCGCTCGAATGTGCGGTTCGTGACAGGGATCAACGCGCTCAACACATCGCGACACTGAGAGACCGACTGCAACAGGGACTCACTGAACAATGTGAGCCCGTTGTGATCAATGGATCTCAACAGTACCGACTACCCAATACGCTTAACATTTCCTTTCCCGGCCTGGATGGAGAGGCGTTATTGATCTCACTGGACCTGGCGGGAATTTCGTGTTCGCTGGGCAGTGCCTGTGCCAGTGGTTCAAGAGACCCGGCTCCTGTATTACTGGCAATGGGCTGCGAAGAGCGCATCTACCGCTCTGCCGTCCGGTTGAGCCTGTCGTTCCTCAATACGAGCGAGGAAATCGAAGAGGCAATTAGCCGTATCAGCAGAGTGGTCAACCAACTGCGGTCTTAAACCCCGAACCTGCGAGAAGAGATACGGTAACTACAACTGCATTTGGCGTTGTATCACTCTTTCAGCAGGCCACGAGGCAGATCGCGGCGGGTTACTCTCCCGGTGCGTCAAAAATCGTAAACTGCGGCATAGGCAGGTCCGATTCGCCGAGTTCTTTGAGTTGCGTTTCAATCATCTGGATGCGACTGGCGATGAGCTCGCGGCGATGCATCCATTTTTCTTCCCAGTTTCGAAACATGGTTTTCAGATTTTCTGATTCTACTATTGATGTATGACGGTTCTTTTGAATTTTTACTAGTGATCTTCCTAATCGTGCGTGGGCTTCCTTAACCTGATGACTCGTGTGTTGAGGACACAAAGGCATGCGATGCTGCTCCCTAAGGTGTGCGATTCGTTAAAGTGGTCTTCTTAGGATGAATACATCTTGAAAGTGAACTTGATCAGCGCAGGTGAACTATGATTGTTTAAAATTATTCCATCAACTGTGAGCGACATCAATTGTCTATTTATTCAACCACCTGCTGTTGCCTGTTCGCTTTTGGCAAGATATGAAAAATGGATCGTCATTGCCGATCAGTGATCTTGAGTGAGATGCGGCGACTTTTTGCACGAATTTCGCGAGAGGCACTACAGACTAAGTTCATTTGTTACGACCTGCATTCATCAGAACAATTGTTATTAACCCGCATAATCAATAACTCTGCAATAGCAGGTACAAATTGCACGCCACAGTTTCCACTGACTGTCTGGGCTTTGATGTATATGGATTTCTGTTTGCGATGATCTCTTGCGAACAGGGCACACCAAAGCACGCAGCCATTTCCTCGTTACTGAAACCATGTCAGTTTTATGGATGGATTGGTGGAGTTTGACCTGCCGGTTTGACTACCTGGAAATCGGAAACCGGTTACCAAGAATATGGGACAGAGGGGGGGGTGTACGAACTCTCTTGAATCTGCTCGTGATATTTCTATAAGACTGCCGTTACTCGGTTCCTCAGGACAGAAACAGTCTGATTACTGAATCTCAATCCTGAAACGGTTTGAGACATTCAACGTGACGGTCAAACAGCGCGGATTATGACGCCTCTACCCATTTCAAAGCCAAGGCAAGGTCCGATTAGGCAAGGCGTAGCGATCATGACGCCTGCTTTAATATTGATATCCTTTTGCGTGTCATGATCGCAAATTTCCTCTCTTACGCTAGGGGAGTTACAGCCGACATTTTGATGAAGGACGGGATAACAGTCACGACTAGTCCTTTCCAGTGTGTGATGACAGAGAGATCGGTTTATTTTCAAAAAAACACCAGAGACACCTAATTTACCCAAAGTAACATTCCGATATCAAAGGAGTGTGGTTGCGCAGCTTCCCTCTGCGTAATCCACAGCGTGATCTGAATCTGGAATGGTTTTGTTATGGAAAGATAAGCCACATCAGTTCGAGAAATCCTGTCAAAATGTATAACAATGATTGGCATTTTGGATTTGACAGGAACGAAAACTAATGTCTACGAGTGGTTTCAGCATCACTCGAGAACCTAAATCATAAAGTAGCTAAACCCAGTAAATCCCTTGGGAAGCTTTAATTACAAGTGAGAAAGGCTGTTTGCCATGACACGAATTAATACTAACGTTGCCTCGATTAGAGGTTTGCGTAGTTTAAATAAGTCTACAAATCTTTTGGATACCTCACTGACTCGGTTGTCAACTGGTTTGAAGATCAACTCCGGTAAAGACAATCCGTCAGGTTTGATCGCCAGTGAAACTCTGCGATCTCAGGTATCAGCGATTGAGCAATCAATCAAAAACAGTAACCGTGCCAGCAACGTAATCGCGACTGCTGACTCGGCTTTGGGTGAAGTCACCAACCTGTTGAATCAGGTCCGAGGTCTGGTTCAGGAAGGTTTGAACGAAGGTGCTTTGTCTCAAGACGAAATTGCGGCGAATCAATTGCAGATTGATACTGCTTTATCTGCAATCAACCGTATTTCTGCTAACACATCATTCGCCGGTGATAAACTGATCGACGGTAGTAAAGCATTCCGAACCCAGGCTTCTGCTACCGACTCTGCCAAACTTTCTGACTTCCAGGTTAACGAAGCAGTATTTGGTTCCAGCAGCACGATCACACTGGATGCCACAATTGTTACCGCTGCAACACAGGCCAGTTTGGACTACAGTGCTGTTGACGGTGGTCTGGCAGCAGCCACAACAATTGAAGTCGGTGGAGCCAGTGGTAGTCAGGTATTGTTCCTGGGTGCTTCCAGCTCGCTGGACAACGTGCGTGACGCTGTCAACGGCGTGACCGACATTACTGGCGTCACAGCGACAAAAACAAATAAAGTGGCCAGCAACCTGCTTGTCAATAGTGCTGCTGCGAACTCAGATATCACCTTTACCGATGCTCGAACATCTGATAGTGTCTTAGGTGACACGGGTCAAAACATTCGAGTTTCGTTTGTTGACCCCTCTGCCAACAGTGCTACAGCAAATATCACATTCAACAATACGAATACCGATATTAACATCATTGTCAGCCTGGCAACAAACGGTACTGGTACGATTACATCGAATGCGACATCCATCAAAGCATTACTGGATGGTAATGGTGATACCAACTCTCTGGTCTCATCAGCCGTGGAAGGTGATGGTACTGGTGTCGTCGACGCCGCTGCTGCCGCTGCCCTGTCTGGTGGTACGAATGCTTATCTGACCTTCAGCGCTTCCAACTTTGGTGCTGATGAATTCGTTGATGTCAACGTGCTGTCCGGTACATTTGACACCGTCGATAACATCACCGACGGGAATGCTCTGAAGCGAGATATTGGTTCCGACATTGTCGCCCGAATCAACGGACAGGTTGCCCAGGGTTCCGGTCTGCAGGCTAACCTGCGGTCGCAACAGCTGGATGCATCGTTCTCCTTCACATCTGCTGCTAACACAGTCGACAATACCGCCAGTATCACGATTACCGGTGGTGGTTCGCTGTTCCAGATCGGTCAGGACGTATCTGCCGCTGGTCAGGTTGGTATCGGAATCGAAGCGGTGAACACAGCCCGTCTGGGTGGTGTTTCCGGTAAGCTGTTCGAACTGGGATCAGGCGGTGGTAAGAGTCTGCTTGACGTCGGTCCTTCGGTTCCCGGTTCTGATCTGGTGAATATCATCGAAGAAGCGGTTAACCGTGTTTCAACGCTTCGCGGTCGACTGGGTGCGATTCAAAAGAACGTGATCGAGACCAACGTCTCCTCACTGGGTGTTGCTTTGGAAAACATTTCTGAAGCTCGTAGCCAGATCGTGGATACCGACTTCGCTGTCGAAACCGCGAATCTGACGAAAGCTCAGATTTTGAATCAGGCTGGTATTTCGGTACTCTCGATTGCCAACCAGAACCCACAGCAGGTATTGAGTCTCTTAGGATAATTCTTGAGAGAGTCTGTAACCGACTGACAAATAAGTTCATTTTACAAAACACTACTCATCATTCGATGGGTAGTGTTTTTTATTTATACCTGCTGTTCTTCCTATCTCCCCAAGAGCAATTGAGTCAAACACCTCGTTTAAGCCTGATTTTACCCTGACTCAAGAAACCACTTATCTCTCCCCCCGTCGCAGCCGATACAAACAGAATAACCGGAAAAGTCTAGCTGGCGGTCCAACCTGGACAGGTTTCAACAGCTCGCATTGAAAAATATACAATCCGTACTGTTATTCAAAGAAGATTCTATGCCTTCACCACAGGAACTTTTGGCAACAGCGGTTCAACAGCATCAGGCGGGAAATCTGCCGTTAGCAGAAGAACTATACCGGGAAGTGCTGAGTCACGATCCGACTCAAGCTGATGCCCTGCACTTACTGGGCGTGGTGTATCTGCATTTAAAGCAATACGAAAAAGCCATCGACTTTATTACGCGCGCCATCTGTCAGAATGATGGAATCGGCTCATTTTTTTCCAATCGCGGAGCGGCCTATAAAGGCCTGGGGCGATATCAGGACGCGCTTACGAATTATGACCGCGCGCTCGAACTCGAGCCTCAAAACCCGGCATTCATGCTCAATTTGGCAATCACTCTTACCGCAACCGGAAAAAAACCGGAAGCGATTAAAGCCTACCGCAAAGCCATTCAACTCAAACCGGACTACATTGATGCGCTGATTAATCTCGGAAATCTCTTAATGGAAGCAGAAGAGAATGAAGAGGCGATCTCCCTTTGCCGGCAAGTCGTAAAGCTGGCCCCTAAGGTTCATACTGCGCATTTCAATCTGGCAAATGCACTCGCAAAATCAGAAGCTCCCGAGTCAGCAGAAACGTCCTATCAACAGGCACTGAGGCTGGCCCCCAACCATCTCGATACGATGAAAAATTATGCTGTATTTTTGTCATCACAGGAAAAATACGAAGAAGCAATCACGATTCTCAGAAGAGCAGCGGTACTCCAGCCTGATTGTTGGGAGATTTTGAATAACCTGGGCATTGTTTACACCGAGCTGGATAACTTTGATACCGCGATTAAATGTTTTCGCGATGCGTTAAAGCGGGCGCCCGATAATTGTGAAATCTTATTTCACCTGGGTAAGGCAGAAGAAGAATCAAACGAGATTCCTCAGGCAATGTCCACGTTTCGCAAAATTCTGGATAAGCAGCCGAACCATCCCGGCGCTGCCTTTCATCTGGGTTCTCTGGTAGCGTCCCTGGGTGATCTGGAATATGCCTATGAAATCTTTCAGAGTCTGTATCAAAGCGACCCGACAAATACAGCATCCCTGTACGGCATGGGCTCGATTCGAGTGCAGCAGAGAAAAATCGGTTCAGCGGTCGGCTATTTTGAATCACTGGTGGTGCTTGAACCAGATCATCTGGAATCGCGGCTCCATTTAATCGACCTCTATTCTCGTCAATTGCGAGATAAGGAAGTCGAGAAGCACGTCGATGAGGCACTCGAATACCACCCGGAAAATGTGGTGCTCTGGAATTATCGAGGCCATGTTCAAAACCGAAAACAACAGACCAAAAAAGCCCTCAAAAGTTTTTTGCGTGCTGCCGAGCTGGACGATACCTATTTCCAGACATACAGCAATCTGGCTTCCATCTATCACGGCATGGGCCAGTTTCAGGATGCGAAAGAGGCATTGGCAAAAGCTTACGAGTTACAGCCTCGGCCGGAATATCGCCTCGCATTAGCGAGTTTATTGCCGCCCATTCCGGATTCGCTGGAAGCCATTGAGGATGTGCGTATTTCGTTTATGCAAAAAGTCGAAGAGATGCACGCTGATGACGTGCAAATAGATACATCGATCAAATTGACTCCCGGCACATTCTATCTGGCCTACCAGGGATATAACGACCGTCCGATCATCGAACGCATGGCAGAGTTGTACCAATGCAAGAATACGCTTTCCTGGAATCAGCAAGAACCTGCTGTCGAGCGGGATGGGCGCATCCGCATCGGCTTCATTTCCAGTCTGTTCTATAATCATACCATCGGTTCGCTGATGAAAGGGATCATCAAGAACTTTGACCGGGAAAAGTATCATGTGATCACGATCTCTCCTACAAAATATAATGACGACGCCGCCCAGGAGATCCGGAAGAACTCAGACGAATACGTTTTTCTGGGAATCGATCTGCGACGCGCGAATGAAGTTCTGCAAAGCCTGGAACTGGATGTCCTGTTTTATGCTGATATCGGCATGGACCCATTCATCTTTTCACTGGCCACTACGCGTCATGCGCCTGTGCAATGCGTAACTTGGGGACACCCGATAACGACCGGTTTGAAAACCATCGATTACTTTATCTCCAGCAAACTGATCGAGCCGGAAGACGCCGAAGAACATTACTCAGAGCAACTGGTTCAACTGGATGCCTTACCGTCCTACTATTATCGTCCCAGATTGCCTGAAAGGATCAAAAACCGAGCCGCCTTCGGACTTAGTGATGACGAACATGTTTATGCCTGTCCCCAGACGCTGTTTAAAATTCACCCTGAATTTGATCAGGTTCTGGCGGGAATTCTACGGAAAGACCCACAGGCCCGGATTGTCATGATTCGCGATCAGAATTCCAAATGGAAAGATTTGCTGGCCGCACGCTTCGAGAAAACGTTCCCGGATGTGATTGATCGCATTCTCTGGTTACGCGGAATGTCGACGGCAGACTTTTTGAATCTGATTTACATTTCCGATGTGATGCTCGACCCAATGCATTTCGGGGGTGGAAACACATCATACCAGTCAATGGCAATCGGAACGCCTGTGGTCACTCTACCGGCGAAGTATATGCGTGGTCGTGGCATGCTGGCGGTCTATAAAAAAATGGGCATTCTGGACTGCGTCGTTTCGTCAATTGATGAATACGTCGATCTGGTCTGCCGCATCGGTGAAGATGAAAATTTCCGTGACCAGCTCCGTCTGAAAATTCTTTCTAAGAGCCACCTCGTATTCGAAGACATCAACACCGTTCGGGAAATGGAAACGTTCTTCGAGTCGGCTTTACAAAAAATCGAGTCGCAAAAAAAAACTCCACAATCTCTCACCAGTCAGACAAGTTCTGCCTCAAACAAGGATGACAGCATGGATGCTTCATTAAACAAGACGAAAAGTGAAGATCACTCCAAAATTCTGAATTCGGCCATGCAGAATTACACCTGCCCTGCTTGCGGATATCATATTGCCGTCCAGTTTTATGATGGGGGATTACTGCCTTTAACAACACTGGCGTGGCCGCAAAGCTGCGAGGAGGCCCAGGCCATGGAGCGTCTGCCTCACGATTTCATGCGATGTGTTGACTGTGGGCATATTTCGAATGCAGCCTTTGATTATGCCAAGGTCCCCTACTCTGATAAACCAAACCTGATGTTCAACAAGGGCGCCATCTGGACCGAACATCTGCAAAAAGTCTGCGATCTGATCGCAGAGACTCTGCCCGAAAACCCAACGGTTGTGGAGATTGGTTGTGGTGAAGGTCATCTACTGCGTTCACTGGCCAAAAAAATTCCCAACGGAACATTTATCGGCTTCGACCCGAACGCGGAAATTGAAACCGAAGGCGCGCTGATTGAGGCTCGGGCCATGCTGTTTGAACCAGGTTCTCATCTGGGGGAACTTCGTCCCGATCTGATCATCAGCCGCCATGTCTTTGAACACTTGATGAACCCGCTCGGTTTTGCACAGGAAGTCGCGTTTGCTGCGAACGTGGCAGACTGTGAAACGAAGGTCTTTATCGAAGTGCCCTGTATTGACGGCGTTCTGGCCGCTGGTCGCACGGTCGACTTTTTCTATGAACACAATTCGCATTTCACGACTCGGTCTCTGGAACGACTTTTGACCCGTTGTGCGACAACCGTTGATTTGATCGAAACCAGCTACAACGGCGAAGTCATTTACGGCATGGCCAGTTTTCAGCCACAAAAACATCAGGTCGAACTGGCGCGTCAGGCCGTCGCATTTCAGGAGAAAGCGTTACTGTCCGCTGCTCAACTGGCGGTTCAGTTTGAAGAACTGGCGGAATCCGGCAAACAGACTGCCATCTGGGGCGGCACAGGAAAAGCGGCTGCCTTTATCAACCAGAATCAGCTCGATAAACAACGATTTCCCATCGTCATCGATTCTGACATGAACAAAGTCGGCACATTTGTTCCGGGAACCGGTCAGGAAATTCTATTCCGGGATCAACTAAGTACAGAGCCCGTTGAGGTCATCTTAATTGCCACTCAATGGCGGGCCGCCGACATTGTACTCGAAATTCAACGCAATCAAATCCCCTATGAAACCATTCTGATTGAATATCAGGGACAACTGATTGACTATTTCCAGGACAAACACCCTTATCGTGATGAAGAGAGTCATGCGGAGCCACCTGTGCCCCGCCCTCAATTTCTCACTCAAAAAGACAGGCTGCGTGATTCGATCGATACCGATCTCAAATAGCACACCGTGGAGGCGCGCTGACGCAAAACGAAAGCGGGGTCCTTCTCAACACGAATACAGACAGGAGTAAACATGATCATCTTCAATTTCGGAATTCCGAACTCAGGCACAGACTGGTCCCAGGAAGTATTCAAGAAAATCTGGGAAAGCCAGAACCTTTCGTTCCAGTCCGAAGAAGCGCATACACTCGAAGAGCTGAACCAGATTATTGGCACAATGAATGTGAACGAGCGGATGATTCTGCGGTTTCATTTATTGACTGAAGAGGCAATCGAAGCAGCCCAGCAGGATGCGGTTCGACCGTTTTATCATTACCGTGATCCACGAGACGTGGTCTGTACCGAAATGCAAAACAGTGATACACCATTCGCGACAGCCGTCGATCAGACGGTCGCCGCTTACCAGGAAATTCATCATGCTCTCTGTCTGCCGGGTATTATGGTGATCCCCTATGAACATCTTGCGGATAATGCTGAAGGGTTGATTTATCAGATGGCAACCAAGCTGGGAGTTCTCTTAAAGCTGGATGCTGTTTCTGCGATCGCCGACGAAATGCGTGCGATGCAGGCTGAGCCCCAGTATGCGGCGGCGACCTCGACAGGCGGCGATGCATTCGCGTCACAATCGGTACGCATTGATGGAGAACACAGCGAGGAATCGTCCTTCGTGCAGCCCCTGATGGTAGGTAAGTGGCGCAACCAACTAACTCAGTCAGAAAAATCGATGGTCACACGTTTCTTTAAACCACTCGTTGATCAATTTGGCTACGACACATAAACACTCAACCTGACACGTTGTACCAGGGATGGTAAATCATGCTGCCTATCAATCAATTATGTACTTTGAATTGCCCTACAGAAGGAATTCAACTTTCCGATCAGCACCTGAGCCAGTATGCGGACGATGGTGTGCTGCTGGTAAAAAATCTATTCGATCCAGAGGAGTTGCTGCCAATTCGAAATGATCTGGCGGGACGTCTCAGTCTGCTGGAGCGACATTTTGGCTGTGATGTTTCTGAAGATGCGAATGAGATCACACAAATCAGCGACCGCCTGATGCGTCTGGAAACTCAGGCACCAGGAGCGCAGAGCATTCTGTACGATTCGATGAATGCGGCCCCTTCTCTGCATGCAATGGGAACCAATCTCAAGCTGATGTCCGTTCTGGAACAACTGCTCTCGCCTGAAATTTCAATCCATGACCGCTATATCATCTTAATGAGTATGCCTCATGCGGAATGGCATCTTGCGTCGTGGCACCAGGACTGGTATTACAATGAAGGTCCGCACTCCACAATCACGTTGTATGCGCCCTTACAGAAAACCGATCACCACAACGGCAGCTTAACCTTTGCACTGGGCGAACATCAAAAAGCACCGATTCCGCATGATGAACATGACCACGGAATCACTACCAAATGGCATTCACTGCCGACCGATGTTGTTCACGACTTCGAACGCGTCGTGCCGACCGCTCTGGAAGTCGGCGATGTTCTGCTGTTTCATAGCCTGGTGCCGCATACGCCCTGCAAAAATGAATCAAACTACGTCCGGTTTGTTCTGAATTTGCGCTACCGGGACTTGCGAGATCCGCAATTCCTGAAAGACGGCTGGCGGATCAAAGAAATCACGCGTGCCAGACAGGCCATGCAGCGTACCGCTTCCTGAATTCACGTTGAGACCACTCGAGTCCTGACAGATTTTCACACAAAACTTCATAAAAAGCTGATTTGAAATGGCAGAAAAAAAAGGCCTGCTTCGAGGCAACGTCGGTGAGTCGCAGAATCAATCGACAGATGACTTAAATGCGCTCAACACAGTCGAACAATATTGGGAATCAAGCGTTGGCTCAAATTTGAACAAGCTGGATGCGTTCACCAAATACGTATCGCGCCAATCGATCACCAAATTAATGGCCCGTTATGAAATATTTAAACAACAACTCGAAGTAAACGGTTCGGTGGTGGAACTGGGGGTGCACCGGGGCGCCAGTCTGATGGCCTGGGCCAATTTCAGTGCAATTCTGGAACCCGTGAATTATCTGCGGAAAATTATCGGCTTCGATACCTTTGAGGGTTTCCCTTCCCTGAGCGAAAAAGACACGACCGGAACCAGCGAGCATCTCGAAGTGGGCGGATTCAAGTCGGAAGAAAACGCGATGGAAGATCTGGAGAAATCGATTGCTCTTTATGATTCCACCCGCTATCTGAATCACATTTCCAAAGTTGAGTTAGTGAAAGGAGATATCAGCGTCACTCTGCCTGCGTATCTGGAGCAGAATCAGCATCTGGTTGTCTCATTATTACACCTGGATGCCGACCTGTATGAGCCCACGAAAGTGGCGCTGGAGCTACTGATTCCCCGCATGCCCAAAGGGGCGATCATAGCCTTTGATGAGCTGAACATGGATTTATTTCCAGGTGAAACCCTCGCGGCCATGGAAACGCTGGGACTACCGAACTTGCGTTTGAAACGGTTTCCGTTTGCCACCTCGCTTTCGTATGCCATAATTGAATAGATACATATCTGAAATATTCGTCATAATCACCAAACTCTTCTGAAAAACTACTGTGTGAGACGAATCCAGAGACTCTCAACTCAAGCAGCAACCTTTCGCTAACCGATACATATTGAGATGCAGTCGTTCATCCTGCGCGGGCTGTTGCTGACACTGGTTGGCAAACGAAGTCAGGATGGTATCGATTTGATTATCAGTCGGGCTAAAAAGTATTTGATCAAACTCTGAATGTCAGGGAATGATCCGTGTACGTTCAACGAGCAGTTGCTCAGTCACTTTAATACAGGCTTGGTACAATGTCAGGCATCAGTTCCGGTGTCGGTCTGGCAACCGGATTAAACATTACGGAAATTGTTGACGCCATTATTGGTGTCCAACGTAATGCCCTCGTGCGCCTCTCAAATCGGGCATCCGCATTTGAAGCGACCGAAGGGGGGATCAAAACCCTCGAAGCCAATCTGCTGACACTGAATACCGCCGTTCAAAAACTGAATCAGCAAAGTACCTTTGAAACACTCAAAGCCACTAGCTCGGACACCAGCCAGTTCAGTGTGGCTGCCAACAGTACTGCGACTGCAGCGACCTACCAGCTGCAGGGACTGCGAAAGACATCGAATCATCAGGTGATTTCGAATGGTTTCGCCGATGCTGACACAACCCCCATTGGCACTGCCACCACGATTACGGTTTCGGGTGGAGGTAAGCTGGATGAACCCAAGCTGCTGGAAGAGCTGAATGACGGCCTGGGCGTTCAACGGGGCAGCATCCGGATTACGGACCGGGATGGACTGACCGAAGTGATCGACCTGAGTAAAACCATCACGATTGACGATGTGGTAGACGAAATCAACCAAAGTGCCACTTCGATCGTCGCCAGCATTGAAGACGACCACCTGGTTTTCACAGACACGGGAACCGGGCTGGGCACGCTGAAAGTCAGCGAAGTCGGTGGCGGTCAGACGGCGGCAGATCTGGGCATTTTGAAATCGGTCGTTGCCTCGACCTTTAGTGGCGACTCGGTCTATCGCGTCACCAGCGACTTCAATCTCTCACAAATCAACGACGGGAACGGCATCACCACGGTGAGTGGGTCGGATGACTTTCAGATTACGGTCGCCGACGCTTCCACCATTGATATTAACCTGGACACAGCACAGACCGTCGGCGATGTGGTTGACCTGATCAACAACAACGGCGCCAACGGCGGGAAGGTAACCGCAGCGATTACCGCAAACGGGGAACTGAGTCTGACCGACAATACAGCCGGTGGGAGCACGTTTGAAGTAACTGCATTGAACAGTTCCCTGGCAGCCCGTGAACTGGGAATTCAAACCACAGGACCCGGCGGCACCATTACCGGTACCCTGTCGGGGGGATTGAATTCGGTCTTACTCAGAAGTTTAAACGGAGGCGTTTCTTCTGGTGGAACGATCCTGAACGCAGGACAGGTTTATATCGAAGACGGCGCGGGCGGAAACGCAACAATTGATTTTTCCTCCGCCAAAACGCTGGACGATGTCATCGATACGATTAATGCCAATGGTTCGATCCAGATTGAAGCCAGTCTGGATGACACCAAAACGGGCATTCTGATTAAAGACCTGTCTGCTCCATCCGGAACATCAATTGAAATTCAGGATGTCACGGGGAACCTCGCCGGCTTTCTGAAAATTGATGCCGTGCTGGCAGATGGCAAGCATACCGTCGGCTCCGGTTCACTGGATCTGCGTTACATTAACGAAGAAACATCGCTGTCGACCTATGCGAAAAATGGCAAGGCAGTTGCCTCTGGCAGTATTCGCATTACCGATCGTGACGGAACCAGCTTTAATGTCAACTTATCAGATTCGGAAACCACCAAAACCGTAGGCGACGTGCTGACGAAAATCAATGAAGCCGCGACAACCGCCGGCGCGCAAATCAATGCCCGACTGAATGATACCGGCGATGGCTTTATTGTGGAGAGCACTGGTGGCAGCAGTTTTGATGTCAAAGTAGAAGAAGTTTCCAGCGGAACGGTTGCCGCTGACCTGGGGATTTTAGGCTCGAGCGCAACGGGTGTCGACAGCCGCCAGACGACCGTGATCACTGTGGAAGCAACAGACACACTGGAGGACATTGCTGATAAATTCAATGCAACGGGAGTCGCTTCTGCAACGATCATCGACGACGGAACTGCGTTTAACTCGGCCCGGCTTTCGATCACCTCTTCTCGAAGCGGTGCCTCGGGAGAGTTGATTCTGGAAAGTTCGTATGATTTCGGCTTTGCCACTTCCGTCGATGCGGAAGACGCACTAATCCGGATCGGCAGTAACCCACAGACCTCGTTCTTACTCACTTCAGCAACCAACAGTTTTGACGACGCGATTACAGGATTAGAGATCAATCTGCTGGACATAGGCAGTTCCCCATCCACAATCAACGTGACACGTGACACCGCCGGCATCAAAACAGCCGTCAAAACGTTTATTTCCGCCTATAACAATTTTGTCGACGCCAAAGAATCGCTCACCAGTTTTAATTCCGACACGAACGAGCGCGGGATCTTAAACGGAAACGGCATCGTCTTGACGACGGTTTCCCGCCTGGAAGGTTTGCTGACAAAGAAACTTTCTGTCAGCAACAATTCCATCAAAAGCATGTCTGAATTAGGAGTGCAGTTTAGTGAGAACGGAAAGTTAAAACTAAACGAAAACATTCTGGATCAGATACTGCTCGATGATCCGAATGCGGTCACAGAATTCTTCCAGCAGGAAAACACCGGCTTTGCTGTCGTGATGGATGAAGTGATCACAGCGATGACTGATCCCTTCACGGGTTCGTTCAAAGCTCAGATTGATTCTCTTCAGGCATCGGCTCTTTCACTGAATACACGTGTGGAAGAACTGAACGGGATCCTGGAGGACCGCCGCGAACGGTTGATTCAGCAGTTTACACTTCAGGAAACGATCGTGAATCAGTTGAATTCGCAGCAGACTGCTTTGGAAAGTCTGCAGTTAATAAGTTCCAACTCATCCAAGAAAAAATAATCCATCCATTATTGATTCATTCAAACCAAAAGAGGGGCCTTCAAGGAGATGAACGGAAAAGATTACATTGAGAATCAGGTTTTGACGGCAACGCCGCACCAACTTCATTTAATGGTCGTAGATGGCGCACTTCGTTTTGCCCGGAAAGCAGCACAAGCGGCCGAGGAACAAAATTTTGAACAGGCCCACTTTGCCTTGGACAAAAGCCGCGATCTGGTGGCTGAGCTGATTGGCGGACTCGATCCTGCTCAACAACCCGAACTAGTCGAGCAGTTGAAGGCATTGTTTGTTTTTGTGTATGAAAATTTGAATCATGCGGACGTGAAGCAGGAAGCCAGTTTCATCCATGACGCCATTAAAGTTCTGAGCATTCACCGGGAAAGCTGGTGTGAACTGATCGAACAGCTCCAGAGACCTACAACGGAAACTGAGGAAAAAAAAACGGTTCATTCTCAAGAACCACTTAAACGACCACACCATATAGAGCATTCTGAACAAGCACACCAGAGCCGCTCCTGGTTGACTTAATCATCAGACATTCTATTGATCGCCGCGCACAAAAAAAGCACCCTCACCATTTACGATGATGAGGGTGCCTGAGGTGGAGACTCCCGCCTCGATGCAAGCCTGCTTCCTATTACGGAAACGCTGTGTTACTTGTGACTCTTAATAGTTGTGGCCACCTCGACGACCTTCCTGCACAGGAGAACGATCGCAGACGATGTCGTTCTCTCCGTCACAGAAATCATACTGGTCATGGAAATCGCTGCCATAAGTGTAGCCTTTATGGCCTGAAGCACCGGCGACATAGAAACTCTGGTTAATCCGACCGAAGGCACTGCCGACGTCTTCGAGTTCCTGATTCACGCCGTTTGCCACTTCACTCAGTCCAACAATCATCGCCAACACGGCAATCGTTGACACAAGGACCAGTTCAGACGAGACGATAAATCCCGCCTCTTCGTTCATCAATTGGATCAGCATGGTTTTCATGTTGATGGTCTCCAGAAAGAGTTTTGGTTCATTTTTGTTTCGGGTTTAATAAAGCCTGCAGGGTTGGTGAAGCCCTGCAGACTTTCATCATCGGAAAGAAAGCACGTTTCGGGTAGGGGGCTGATCAGAGTGTGACGCGTTGATTATTGCACGTCCCATTGACCTGAGCAGAAGTCAGATTGATCGTAGAAGCTGCTGGATTCAGTACAGGCTTTGTGGCCGTGTGCATAGCTGAGCTGGTAAGACTGATCGATCGAAGAGAAAGCACTGCCGACATCTTCCAGTTCCTGGTTAATGTTATTAGCGACTTCAGAGAGTCCGACAATCATGGCCAGAACGGCGATGCTGGAGATCAGCACGAGTTCAGCAGAAACAATGAAACCGGCTTCGTCGTTGATCAGTTGGTTGATGATGTTTTTCATAGTTGGTGTCTCCAGGTGGTGTGATATTGTTTTGCATCGAGTTAAACGTTTCAAAGTTGATACTGGGATGTAAAGCAAGCTGAATACCAAACAGGCCAAAGCGTTAAAAAGATTTTACAATCCGTTAAAAACAAGCGACCTAACTCACTGTTTTGTAAGGAGATATAAATCTTCCTGATTGACAGTTTTTCTCGACGGGAACCGGAACCGCCAAAATCGGTAATGAGGTGAGAACGCAACACGAAATCAGACGAGCCTGGCCTCATTTACATAAAGTATTTAGAAATAGAGAGTTATCACAAAGATGCTTCAAAGCAACACGGTGAATAATCACAACATGAGAATGGGGTACCGGCACGATATGCCGAAATGGGGGAGTGAATTATGCCGAACCGAAAAACGCTCTTCACACAAATGCCGATTCCTGATATGAACCGTAGCCGAAATAGTGGGGGTTTTGTTTCAGAATGACTGGGAAGGGAATCCCAATGCGTAAATCATTTCACCTTACAATCTTTTGTTCTCTCATGTTTTGCCTTTCCTGGACAGGCTGCCAGATGGGTAACGACGGACCAATCACCAGCACGCTCGGTTTTCGTGATGTACCGACACAAAGCGAGCCCCCCGTCGAATCAGAAGAGGAGATTGAAAGCCGGCTGAGTGAATCAGCGACAGACGAGTAAAACAGTAAACTGTTGAGGTTAAACAACCTGAGTCAGAACTATTTTCTTTGAGATACTGCGATCTAAAGAAAAGAGGCAATCTGTCCGGCAAAGTTAGCCGATGAGGATACTGGGTCCATTCTCGAAAGATGTCTCAATTGACGCCATCGAGATATGAGATTTAAAAATCAGAGTGAATTTGACTTGGACAAGGATGGAATAAGTCAACCAATGAACGGGCTGCGATTAATTTGGGTTCTCTGCATCAGCGCATTTCTAGTGGGCACACAGACAGGATGTCAGGGGCTGGCCAATAAGATGTTTCAGATGGACAGCAACAGCCGCTCTCCTTTTTTTGGTCTGGAATTTTATACCAAGAAAGACAAGCCTGCCTCCATCCAAAATGTCTCTCAGCTGCAGCCAGTGGAACTGGAACCGGCAATCATCCAGACAAAAGCCGAAGAACAGCCTTCGCGGTTTTCCAAATTTCCTAAGTGGTTGAATCCGATGTCAAAGAAGTCGCAGCAGGAAGACCGCATTCCCCTGCCCCGCACCGATCTGGAAGAAAACGAAGTGATCCTGGAAGAACCCGCTGATGAATCAGGCAGCGGTGATTTAGGATCTTCGCTGGAAGATTTTTAGACGCGTTTGGTCTGAGTGACACTAACATGACCGCCGGTAATTACGAAACTCTTGTGATCAAAAACGATAGATGTGAGTTTAGGTTTTCGTGGCGGTAATTGATTGTCTTCTCTTATCAGATCTCGCTAGCGTGTGCCACTGCTCGGCTTGCCCGACAGTGCCGGTTCAAGGTAAATGGAAGCGAACCAATGTGTCTTGAGGTAGGGTTGAAGTTGCTGACATCTCCGGTCCCCGGACGCTTCAATTGATCCCATCCATAGAGTTAAAAACATTCAATTCCCGCAAGGCGGGCGGGCACACAGGCACCGCCCCTACTTTGGTGTAGCACATGTTATAAAAAACACGTAGGAGTTATCTGAAACATCCTGCCGGTTCGATTTCAGAGAAACAGTTCCAACACAATTTCTCGTAGGGGTAGACCCATGTGTCTACCCGCCTGGCGAAACTCGATTGTTGATGACCGGTTGATGGGATCTAATCAAACATTCGCAAGCTCATTCTTAAAACAACCCTGTCCCTGCGGGCCGACACATGGGTCGGCACCTACTGAAGAGGACTATGGCGTTTTCTTTTTGCGACGGGCTTCTGCTTTTTGTTTTGCTTCTTCGATGAAGGTTTCGGGATCTTCTTCAAAGGCCTGTTTACAGCCGCTGCAGCAGACATAATAGGTTTTGCCCTGATAGCTGACCTGGATTGTTCCCGCGCCTCCGGTCACAATGCATTCCGGTCCGCCACTGCCCGACTCGGCCAGCTTCGTACCTGCCCGTGTGTAGCCAACTTCTGCGAGACGGTAATAGAATGACTGGCCTTGATTGCGTTGTTCAAATAATACGAGTGTCCGTTTTTCGTTGAGCCGACGTATCGAAATGCGGTAGACGGCTCCCTCTTTATTGGGTGCAGATTCCAGGACCAGCGTGTCTTTATTCAGCGTGCCTGTATAATCGCGTGTCTTGCCATCGGGAAGCACGGTGGACAGCAAATAGGTTTTCTTTTTCGGATCATAAGTGAGTAGAGCCGACTTGAGAAATTTGCCATCGGTGATCTGATAGGCAATTCCGGTGGACTTCGGATCGAATTTCCAGACCCACTCTGCTTTTTCCGACCAGGCCCCTTTGCGGGAATTCCGTTTGATCATGCCCACGCCGCGCCAGCCGCCGATGAGCGAATTGAATTCGGCGAGTGCCTGCTTAATTGACTCATGCTCTGTTTTTGCTGCGGTTGAGGAACTGGTGGCTGGTTCTCCCTGAGCACCACTCGACAACCAGAGTAATCCAGAAATACAAAACAGAGCCACAATCAATTGAGATGAAATTCGCATCAGACAGATTCCAGATGGGACAGGCAAAACGGCTTCACTAAAAGATAAAACACATCAACAGCGTAAACCGGTCGCGCGGATTATCAGTTTCTTATCGTAGCATACAAAAAAGTGGTTGCAACGACCGTTCAGTAGAGATTCATCTCAGTGGGTCAGGTTATATCAGATAGAATCCCGGTTGTACGCTTGGAGTTTGAGGTGTGCTGCTTCAACCGACTGGTGCAAACCACACTAATCTATTGGTAAACGCGAACGCTTAGGAAGCTCTTATGAAGTCATATGATTGGCAATTCAAGATCTCGCATGGCCCAATAAAAGGCTCAGATTGCGACCTGAATAGAAAGAACCAATCCGGTCGAGGCCAACAAAAGTGCGTGAAACAAGAAACTTTTATAGTGCTGACAAACTCAGCTTCAACGAGTTCACCTGAAAAAGGTGGTGACACTCGCGCGCCCGACGTTATCTCCGCATGTTACCGATGGTCGAGATCGCGTCAAGCTACAAATTCCGAACTGAACTCAAGGAAGAAACACGATGGGAAGCGTATTGTATCTGCCAAACCACGTTGAAAGTTTAACTGATTACTGAATGCATCAATCAGTTAATCAGTTTACTCTCGCGTAAGTTTTTTGAACATTTCGTTGAGCTCTTTGGTGATCGGCCCCGGTTTACCATCGCCGATCTTGCGACCATCCAACTCAACAACCGGAATGACTTCTGCGGCAGAGCCCGTCAGGAAGCATTCATCGGCGATGAAAATATCGTGTCGAGTGAAAGGTATCTGTTCGACGGTGATGCCGGACTGTTCGGCGAGTTTGATCACGGCGTTTCTGGTAATGCCTTCCAGAATGCCGGCGTCAATCGAAGGTGTTTTGACGATGCCGTCTTTGATGATGAAAATATTATCGCCCGTACATTCAGCAACTTCGCCTTTGTGATTGAGCATCAACGCTTCGAGGCAGCCGGCGTCGGTGCCTTCAATCTTGGCCATAATATTATTCAGATAGTTTAACGATTTCACACGCGAAGAAAGCGCCGCCGGATGATTGCGGATGGTCGCTGCAGTGATGATTTTCAGACCATCAACATAAAGTTGCGGATCATAGAGTGAAATATTATCGGCAATGATAATGACCTGAGGATTGCTGGTGCGGCGGATATCGAGTCCTAGCGAGCCTGCGCCGCGCGTGATGACCAGTCGCACATAACCATCTTCGATGTTGTTGGCGGCAACCGTTTCATTGACGGCTTTGATCATCTCTGCTTTTGAGAGAGGGATCTCCAGACGAATGGCGAGCGCGCTTTCGTACAAGCGGTCGATGTGCTCCTGCATCAGGAAGACTTTTTTGCTGTAGACACGAATGCCTTCAAACACGCCATCGCCGTACAGCAGCCCGTGGTCGAACACACTGATTTTTGCTTCTTCCTCGGGAAGCAGTTTTCCGTCAAGATAAATTTGGAGCGACATTACAATCTGGTACCATTCTCAAACTAGGCCAAGACACGACTGGCAGGTTTTGGCGGAATTTCCATCCTGTGTTGCAATCAGAGAAATCCATTTCCGACCGAAGAATCACATGCAGTGGCTCACGCCATTGACACAACGCGGGCGACGGTGGTTCAGACGAACAACAAGTCAAATCGTCTGGTACTAGGCGGGGACGGACGTGGCCTGAGTTTTTCCCAGTACCTCAATCTGACCTTCCCGCAGGCGAACCGTTCGATGTGCCTGTGCTGCAATCGAATTATCGTGCGTTACCATGATGATAGTCAGCTGTTCCTGCTCATTCAAGTTGGTCAGCAGGTCCATAATCTCTTTCCCGGTACTACTATCCAGATTTCCGGTAGGTTCGTCTGCCAGCAGGATTTGCGGCTTGGCGATTAATGCCCGGGCAATGGCGGCCCGCTGCATTTCTCCGCCCGACATTTCCGAGGGGCGATGCTTGATTCGATGCGACAGGCCGACTTTCTCAATAATCTCCAGTGCATCCTGTTTGAATTGTTTTTTGCGCTTCCAGTATTCCCATGTAGAGTAGCGAATCATCAGCGGGGAGAGCACATTTTCCAGCAGATTCAGTTCGGGCAGCAGATGATAGAACTGGAAGATAAACCCAAAAACCCGGTTGCGAATCTGATCGCGGGCGTGCTCGGGCAAGTCATCGATCCGCTGACCTTCCAGGCGAATTTCCCCGATATCAGGAAAATCCAACAAGCCGAACAGATGCATCAGCGTGCTTTTTCCCGAGCCGGACTGACCGACGATCGACAGGAACTCAGCCTTGTTGACTTCAACATCAATCCCGCGGAGAACGGGAACTTTGTGTTTGTCTTTTCGATACGCCTTTTCAACGGCAATCGCGGATAACTGTGGATGCGGCATGGAAATGGTCTCGGTCATGAATTCATACTCGACATAAACGGGAGAACAACTATGTTTCCTTATTTGAATAGAGCTCTGCTTCAGAGAACCCTACTCATAGCGTAATGACTCTACGGGATGGAAGCGGGCTGCTTTGCGTGCGGGAAGAATGCTGGCCAGGACAGCAATAAACATCGCACCAAGAGCGACCCAGAACACCATCATCGGTTCCACATGAGTCGAAATTTCCGGGAAGTAATATATGCGCTGGTCAAACACTTTTCGACCGGTCACAAAGGTAATGAATTTTTCGATCTCGTTGATATACTTCACAAACAGCAAGCCGACGATCACACCCACTCCGCTGCCGACCAGCCCGAGTGCCAGACCGTAAGACAGGAAGATCGACATGATGCCATTGGAGCTCGCGCCCAGTGCTTTCAAGACGCCGATATCGCGAGTTTTCTCGATGGTGATCATGAAGAAAATCGCGAGAATCCCGAAACCGGCGACCGCAATGATCAGGAACAGCAAGACATTCAGGATCGCCGATTCTACTTCGACGGCTGCCAGCAGCGGCCCCTGTTTGTCTTCCCAGGTTCGTACGCGAAAGAGGTTCGCTGGTAATGCTTCTTCCAGTTTACTGACGACCATGGCAGCGTCTTCAGGATTTTTCAGTTTGATCTGAATCGATGTAATGGCTTTCTCGCCGCTTTCCGGATCCAGCATGCCGCGGGCTTCCTGCAGATATTCGAGATTACAGAAAACCAGGCTGCTGTCATGTTCGCTCATATCACTTTTGAACAGATCGACTACGGTCGCATTGAAGTGCTTCGGCTCGGGAGGACGGCCGGCTGTCACCGTACTGATTTTGACATCATCGCCGGGCTTGACGATTTGGAACATTTCCGTTTTGCCGGTATCCGGATCTTCATAGGGGAAGCTGACCAGTCCATAGCCAATGTAGACACGAGCCTTCAAAGGGCTGCCGGGATCGCGTACTTCTTCTTTTTCGAACGCGGAACCTTTCAAACCGTTTTCAAAAGGATTCTTTACCGAGTTTGCATTGTCTGCGACCTGGGGTTTTGAATCAAAGGGTGAGTCCTGAGACGATTCCGAGTCAAAGTCGGGTTCGGGCAGTGGCTCGTTCGATGCCGGCTCTTCAAAGGAGATCTGTTTGTTCTCTTCAGGCGGCGGATTATGATTCCAGCGATCGACCATCCACTGCGCGCGGGTCGTCCATTCTTTACGATAGGCCATCGCTTCCGGCGAGAGCTCCCAGTCGGGAACGGCATTTTCAGCGGTGTTGACCAGATACTTGGAGAGCGGTCCCACGGTCGCTTTGGTATCGGGGTCGATACCAATCAGAGTAACCGGTTTACTTTGCCATTGAGAGCCATACTGCACGCTGAGCATGGCATAGATTTCAACGGTTGTCGTCATGCCCTCAATCTGATCGCCTACAGCACGATTAATGCTATCTTTCATGTCCTGCGTGACGGCGACACCATCGAGAGAATTTGTTTCCACGATGACATCCGCCAGGATGCCACGCAGACGGGTTCGCATATCAGTGCTGAAACCGTCCATGACACTGTTGACGACAATCATGGTCGCGACGCCAAGCGTCATGCTGATGATACTGGCCAGTGCAATATAACGGGTTCGCAAATATCGCAGGCATAACAATGATTTGTACATACGGCCAATCCTTTGGCTGATTGATTATTCAGCCGACAATCATTCAAATGAGTGCCGGACACATCCCTGGTTTACTCTGGTGGTGCTGGCTGACCTTCGGGCCGAAGCAGCGGGAAGTAGATCACGTCGCGAATGCTGTGACTGTTTGTCAGTAACATCACGAGACGATCGATACCAATTCCCAGGCCTCCTGCCGGCGGCATACCAACCTTTAACGCTTTAATAAAATCTGTATCCATCTTCGCCATCGAGTCTTCATCCGAGAGACCCGACAATTGTGTTTTAAATAATTCTTCCTGCAGCAGCGGGTCGTTCAATTCGGTATAGGCGTTAGCCAGTTCCATCCCGTGTACGAACAGTTCGAAGCGTTCGGCGATATTGGGATCGTCCTTTTTCCGTTTGGTTAACGGGCAAATGGACGCGGGGTAATCGATCACAAAAACCGGTCCGGTTAAGTGCTCCTCGCAGGTCGCTTCAAACACTTCATTCAGAACCACATCGGGGTGCACATTCTCCGTATCGATGCCCTGCTGCTTTGCCACTTCGGCTACGGCAGCAGGATCGTTGGGATCGCAGCCGGCGTGTTCTTTGACCAAGTCGTAATATTTTTTCCGCTCCCACGGACCGCTGAAATCGATGGTATTATCTTCGCCCCAGGGGAGAACCATCGTATCGCTGATCGTTTTGATGGCATCGGTGACGATGTCTTCTGTCAGATCCATCATCGTTTCATAGTTGCCGTACGCCTGATAGACCTCGATCATCGTAAATTCAGGATTATGTGTGGCGTCGATGCCTTCATTTCGGAAAACGCGCCCGATTTCATAAACGCGTTCAATCCCGCCGACCATCAATCGTTTGAGGTGCAATTCCAATGCGATTCGCATATAGAGCTGAATATCGAGCGTATTATGATGTGTAATAAAAGGCCGGGCCGCCGCACCACCGGCCACTGCATGCAGCATCGGCGTTTCGACTTCGGCAAATTTATGATTGCGCAAAGTCTGTCGCACCGAGTCAATAATCTGACTCCGCTGGAGCATCTTTTCCAGGACGCCTTCGGTGTAAATCAGATCGAGTGACCGCTGCCTTAGCAGCAGTTCGACGTCTTTGACGCTGTGATGTTTTTCTGGAGGCTGTGCCAGTGATTTGCAGAGGACCGTCAGTTCTTTAACGAAAACCGAGATCTCGCCGGTCTCAGTCCGACGCAGATAGCCATCAATGCCGATCAGATCGCCGAGATCCAGCGTGCCCATCAATTCCCACTGGGCTTCCGTCAAATCGCCGCGGGAGAAGAGCAGCTGAATTTTACCGGTCCAGTCTTTGATATCATAAAAGCGAAGTTTTCCCGCCTTGCGACGCAGCATGATCCGGCCTGCAATCCGCACCTCTTCGCCATCGACGCCTGACTCTTCAGGTGCCTGCGTGCGTGCTTCGGCAATAGGAGTGTGGCCGTCAAATCTCTGCCCCCAGGGATCGAGTCCCAGGGATTGGATTTTCTCTAACTTTTTAATCCGTTCTGCTTCGAAACGGTTGGGTTTAACTTTGGACATTGAAATCGATTAAGTCTAAGGCTGTATGAGATTTATTAATTATCTTTGACACAGGAATTCGGTCACAGTTCGAAATGTGTGTCAAAAAAGAGAATTTAAACTACTGAGAGAGGGGGGATAATGGCGAAATCTGCCGGTCAGGTCAATGGCAACCAGTTGAGAATATACATAGAGACATCTAAACCGTCAGGAATTCACGACTTTTGCTCACGCTGGTTCCGAATCGCAGTCCCATTGCAGCGGATCGGTTTCCTGCTGGCTGGCTCCGATTTTCAAATCCGGAAACTGCTGCTGTAAGAGTTGTGCCATCTGCTCCATCGCCGGTCGCTCTGTGGCGTAATGGCCTGGCAGGATCAGCCCCATGCCCAGTGCACGGGCTTCCAGACAGGCGTGGAATCTGGCTTCGCCGGTCAGGAGAACCTGACAATCATGATAATGGGCGTCTTTCAAAAACTCCGCAGCGGCCCCGCAGGCGATGCCAATGCGACGGATTCTTAGATCAGGTTCGCCGACAAACTGGAGTGAACTTACTTTCAATGCCTGCTTGATGAGTTGATTCAGCTGTGGGAGCGAAAACTCTGCTGGCAGCGTTCCAAATCGTCCCGCACCTCGTTCCTCTTCTCCCGACTCTTCTGATGCAGAAACGATGGGCCGGAGAACGCCGATCTCTTCCAAGCCAAGCAAATTCGCCAGTTGCCAGTTAATGCCTCTCTCGGCACTGTCATACGAGGTGTGCGGGCTATAGACGGCGATTTTTGCCTGAATCAGATCCAGCAGCATTTTGCCTTCAACGGATGTTGAGGTAATCTGTTGCACAGGTCGAAACAGAATCGGATGATGGCTGATAATCAGATCGGCGCCGGCAGAGATGGCTTCTGCAGCGACATCCGGCGTCAGCGTTAAACAGGTGAGGATCTGGTTTACCTTTTGCGCCGGGTCTCCCATCAACAGTCCGACATTATCCCAGCTTTCGGCCAGATCGAGGGGTGCCAGATGGACGAGATAATCCTGAATTTCTGCTACGCTGCTCATCTTGTTTGTCTCCGGTTCTTCTGGAGAGTCTGCGATTCTCACCCTGTGGAAAATCAAAGACGTGACTATTGTTGGATTACAAATATGAATTGATCAATGTATCATACAGCACTATACTTAGTGAAACCAAAGAACATGCGATTCATTTCTTCGAAATAGAACAAGGTCAGCACTATGGGTCTGAAAACACGTTTGATCGCTCTGTTTGTGATTGCCTTCGGCGCCTGCATCATCCTGAATGGTCCGGATATCCTGGTCTATCTGGTCGCGCAAGCAGTCATCTCGGGAACATTTATCACGATGTGCCTGAAGAAAGAGCGTGAGATCATCGCCAAACAGAATCAGGCAGAAGCCGGTTCTGAATAGCCACATTTTTCGGCTGTTCTAAGCTGTTTTTCTTCGAAAAATTCGTTTCCCCGGCTGAGAGACCGCCTGCTGGCAAGACATCTGCGGTGTGAGTTGGTTAGAATGTGGAAGACTGTTTAAAACCTTCCCTATTCTCTCTAACCATGAAATAACCGTAAGAATGTCTTTTTTCAATTTGCGATCTGTGTTTTCTGAAACCAGACAGAGTTCTTCCAAGTCATCTCATAAAAACGGCTTTACTCTAATTGAACTGCTGGTGGTGATTGCCATCATCGCCGTCCTCGTAGCTCTACTGTTACCCGCAGTACAGCAGGCTCGTGAAGCAGCCCGGATGGCGCAGTGCAAAAATAATCTCCGGCAGATTGTTCTGGCCTGCCATATGTATGCTGATTCCAATAGTGGATACTGGCCTCCTGCTTCTGCCGATGGGGGTGATTACGTTAATGGAAACAAGGAACGCTGGCATGGAAAACGAGTGACCTCCAATGGGACTACGAAGTTTAGGCCACATTTGGGACCACTGGCTCCCTACCTGGAACAGAACGCGGCCATTAAAAAGTGCCCCACCTTTGGTAACTTTGGCGAACACGGAACTGTCGCGAATGCGTTCGAGGGAGGCGCGGGGGGATATGGTTACAATCAGACCTACCTGGGCGGAACGCCTTGGAAAAATACGAGTGACCTGTTGTATCAGGTTCCAACAAGAATGCGGGAAATTGGTAGTCTGGCGCGCACCGTTGCGTTTGCTGATGCCGCACTCGCCCAGGGCTTTCCCGACCTGCATATCATAGAATATAGTTTTATTGAACCTCCTTTCTTTATCGATAGTTGGGGCTCGCCTGGCTCAACGCCTCCTGTTCCTCCCACTTTTGAAGAAACAACATTTCGTCCTGATCCGTCGATTCATTTCCGACACACGGGAACGGTCGCCAATATCGGTTGGGCAGACGGACGTGTGACATCAGCAGTCATGTCGGGAACAGGCACCTCGGCGTACGGCGGTGATCCCAAGAAATTTCAGATCGGCTGGTTCGGCCCGATGGACAGCAACATTCTGTTCAGCCATAAGGACAAACTGAATTCCGAGATGGGAGGCGTTCAATAATGAGCGCCTCGTATTTGTCCCTCTTTCGACTCAGTATCTTGCTGGTGAGTTCAAATATTCTGTTCGGCTGTGCGGAAGAGCGGCCTGCCGTCCCTCAGCCGTCTGCAGAATATGTTGTCGTTCTCGATGAACAAGGGACGCCGAGCAATATTTTGTTCGAACAGTTTTTCAAACAGCAGGACCACTCCGACGGAGTGAAAGTAATGGTCATCGACAGGCAGCGCAAAGGAAAGGCTCTGATTCCACCGGCCGAGTTATTAAAACAAAACCCGAATGCCGGCCGTTATCTGATTTTCAAACACGATGATCTGAAACGCCCGTTTGACGATCTCCCTGATCAACAGTAACTCAAGATATCTGGATTCACACCATGAAGCGCATGCAAGTTTTTTTCAGCATCTTACTAATCGGCCTGTTCGCCTCGTCCCTTTCTGCACAAACCGTCAAAACACTGGCGGGCACCGGCAAACAGGGACACTCAGGAGACGGCGGCCCCGCTGTGAAGGCGATGGTCGGCGAGCCTTATGGTCTCACGCTCGGCCCGGATGGCGCGTTGTATGTTTGTGAAATCAAAAGCCACGTCATTCGCCGGATTGATGAAAAAACGGGGACGATTTCCACTGTCGCCGGTTCGGGCAATAAAGGGTACAGCGGCGATGGCGGTTCGGCGCTGAAAGCGGAACTGAACGAGCCTTACGAAGTTCGCTTTGACAAAGCGGGCAATATGTATTTCGTGGAAATGGTGAATAACATCGTGCGCCGCGTGGATGCCAAAACCGGTCAGATTGAAACCGTTGCAGGCACCGGCAAGAAAGGCTTCTCCGGGGATGGAGGACCGGCGACGGAAGCGACTTTTTCAAGACCGCATTCGATCGCATTGGACAACAACGACAATCTGTATATCTGTGATATCGGCAATCATCGGATTCGCCGCGTCGATTTGAAATCAGGCATCGTCAGCACGTTTTCCGGTACCGGCGCACGCAAGCCAACTCCCGATGGTGCGAAGGTTTCTGGTACTCCCCTCAACGGTCCACGGGCTTTGGATTTCTTCGCTGATGGCTCTGGAAAGGGCTCTTTGTATCTCGCTTTGCGGGAAGGGAATAAGGTGTATCGGATCGATTTGGATAATGAGACTTTACATCACATCGCGGGGACTGGTAAAAAAGGATATACAGGGCATGGCGGACCAGCCAAAGAAGCGACTTTGTCAGGCCCGAAAGGAATTTCCGTCGCACCGAACGGAGACATTTATCTGGCTGATACCGAAAGCCATACGATTCGCGTGATCCGCAAGAAAAACGGCATCATCGAGACAGCCGTGGGAGATGGCAAAAAAGGAGATGGCCTTGATGGCGACCCTGCAAAATGCCGCATGGCACGGCCACATGGTGTTTATGTGGGCCCCAAAGGAAATGTCTATATTGGTGACAGTGAAACTTACCGCGTTCGCAAGTTAACTACGGGACAAAATTAATGAATATCAAACATGAGTACTATCGCCGCTTGAATACGCTTTCTGTCGCCGCACTGCTGGTTCTGCTGGGAGGTTCGCTTGAACTTTCCGCCGGCGAAACCTGGCAACGTCAACAACTGGATGCCGCGTTCCGCTCGGAAGGTTCTGCCGCGGCCGATGTCAATAAAGATGGCAAAATGGATGTGATTGCCGGCGATGTCTGGTACGAAGCACCGGACTGGAAAATGCACGAAGTTCGCAAACCCGGAAAATTTGTTGCCGGCGTGGGATACAGCGACAGCTTCTGCAACTTTGCTTACGACATCAACCAGGATGGCTGGACCGATTTCATTTACGTCAGTTTTCCCGGCAAAGAATTCTACTGGTATGAAAACCCAAAAAATAAATCAGGTCACTGGAAAGAACACTTGATCTGGCACAGTATCTGTAATGAAACGCCCAAATTCGAAGATCTGAACGGCGACGGCAAACCGGAGCTGATCTTTGGCTCACAGCCGGAGCAGCAGATGGGATATCTGGAAATTCCACCGCCGGAACAGGCTACGAAAAAATGGACCTTCATGCCGATCAGCAAACCCGGCGATCCCATGAAAAACGGCACGTTCAAATATTATCACGGCCTGGGCGTCGGCGATGTTAACAAAGATGGCCGCCAGGACGTTCTGATTCCCAATGGCTGGTGGGAAGGACCCAAAGAATTCGGAGAAGGGCTCTGGAATTTCCATCCGTTTACATTGAGTGTCAGTGGCTCCGAGCCTCCTGAAAAAATGGCTGACCTGTATGTGGAAGACCTTGACCAGGATGGCGATAATGACATCATTGGCAGTTCAGCACATGCGTTTGGCGTCTGGTGGTTTGAGAATGTTTCAGAAGATGGCAAGCCAAAATATAAAGCGCATCTGATTGATAAGAGCTACTCACAAACCCACGCGATGCACTTCATCGACATGAACGGCGACGGGCAGCGGGATATGGTCACCGGTAAACGGTTCTTTGCTCACAACGGTAAAGATCCAGGCGGTAAAGACCCGGTTGTGATGTACTGGTATGAAATCAAACGGGGTAAGAACTCCGCGCCTCAGATCATTCCTCACAAGATTGAAGCGGGCAACGATACCGGCGTGGGAACTCAGTTTTCCATGGCGGATATGAACGGCGATGGCCGCCCTGATATCGTACTCTCGAATAAAAAAGGCGTGAATGTTCTGATCCAGAATTAATTACCGCTGACATTCACACGCAGGATTGCAGACTGATTCTTTGTTATCCTGCGTTTTTTTACGCCCTGAAAGCGTTTCGTAATTCGAATGGTTCATACCCATTAGCCGCAGGGCGTTAGCCCCGGTTGAATCGTCGTTTGCTAACAGCAGTTCGACTTCTTATCAAACGAACCAACTCCAACGTAGGGGTCGTCCCATGTGACGACCCGCAGGGTTCGCGTCGATAACAGTACCCGCGTTCGCACGGTCATGTTGGTACCAGACGAACGGTTTCAAACGTTCGATCCTCGCCAGGCGGGTAGACACATGGGTCTACCCCTACGCGATATCGGGTTTTACTGCTGACTTCGTTCGTCAAGCACTCGCTGATATATCTCGCGCAGACGACGCGTCATCGTTTCGTGGCGAAATTGATCGGTGAATCGTTCCCGTCCCGTCTGACCAAACCGACGGCGTTTTTCCGGATCCGCGGCAAGTTCCATCAATGCCTGCGAGAGTGGTTCAATTGATTCAGGCGGCAGAAGATAACCGGTTTCGTCGGGAAGCACTACTTCCCGGGCACCATCCACGTCGTACGAAACCACCGGTTTGCCGGCGATCAATCCTTGAGGCAGCACGCGGGCCAGTCCTTCCCAGACGCTGGTATGCACGACGATATCCATCGCATGAATCAATTCCGGCACTCGCTCGGGAGGCACCAGACCGGCGAAGATGAAATGCTCTGAGAGCCCCGGTTCGGCGATGCGTTGTTCAAATTCCGCTCTGAGAATTCCATCGCCGACCAGCAGAAAGCGAACCTGCGGCTGTGCCTCGACAACCTGTTTGGCGGCTTCAATCAAATACTTGTGCCCTTTCAAATGAAAGAGCCGTGCTACTTTGCCGATGACGATGTGCTCGGGTTCAATGCCCAATTCTCGACGGACCTCTTCCGGGGGACGCGACGGCGTGAGAAACGGCTCGACTTCCATTCCGCTGTAGACGGTATCGTAGCGATCCTGGGTGGCGATGCCGGCTGCGACATACTGATCGGTCATCGCATCACACACACTGATAAGCCGGTCACAGCGGCGGGCCGCCCATTTCTCTGCAGCAATATAAGCGTGATAATGCACGGGAGACTGGCCGAAGTGAAAGGCGGCTCCGTGAATCGTATGCACCGTCGGCAGTTTCAGATGCCAGGCAGCCGCCCGTCCAAGAATGCCGGCTTTCGAACTATGAGTGTGTACCAGATCGGGCTGATAGTCGCGGAGTTCGGCAATCAGTTCACGATACGCGCGCCAGTCATTCATCGGACTGATGCTGCGTGTCAGATGCGGAACGATCCGTAAATCGAAACCACCCTGCTCGGCCCGGGGAATCAGGGTTCCTTCGGGTCCCTCGGTCGGCCCGGTCATGAGTGAGACTTGATCGTCATAATCGCGATACTGATCTTCGACCGTATAGAGCGTATTCTGCTGCGCACCGCCAATGATCATCCGGGTGATAATATGCGCGACTCTCACTCGGACACCAGCCTCTGGCGGTTCTGTCTCTGGAAACGGTTCAATCTTGAAATCAAAATCGCTCTCATCATAGTCTCAATTGAAATGACATTTTCTCTTAACTGGCTGGAGGTGGGGGCGGAGGTGTTGCTGCTTGAAAATAACCAGCCAACTGGGGTACCTGACTGGCCGGCAACCAGCCCGCCATCCCTGCAGACCAGACCTGAGTGCTTCCTGAAATCTGGCCGCTGGCGATTCCCTGTGAGATCTGTTCCAGCGGAAAGGGGCCTTGGGTCTGACCATTAACGGCAATATGCCAGGCCGCCGGTGGTGGTGGAGGCGCCGTTTGCCCCTGTGCCCCCATGCCAGGTGCTCCCATCATGCGGTTGGCCATCGCAAAGCCCATACCGAGCCCCATGCCTTCGGCGGCGCCACCGCCGGACGGGTTCTCAGCAGCAGAGAGCATCGCTTGCCCCATCTGGTATTGCTGGAACTGGTTCATATCGCCGATGACGCCCATGCTGGTCCGAGTATCCAGTGCTTTTTCTACTGTTTCCGGAAGCGAAATATTTACGATCAGCAATTGTGGTACTTCAAGACCGTATTCATCGTCAATCCGTTCATTCACTATTGCTTTCAGCTCGGTCGAAATCTCGCTGTATTTGGAAGCGAGATCGAGTGCAGCATACTTGGATTCACCAATCAGATCGGCAAACGAGCTGAGAATGATCGATCTTAACAGTTCATTGATCTCATTCGAATGAAACTCACCATCAGTGCCTACGAGTTCTTTCACGAGGATCCGCGGATCATTGGCTTTGAGCGAATAGTTTCCGAAGGCACGCAACCGAATAGGGCCGAACTCGGGATCGCGGAGCATAATTGGATTTGGTGTGCCCCACTTCAGGTCTGTGATCTGTGTGGTATTGACAAAATAGACCTCAGAACGAAAGGGGCTGTTGAAGCCGTGCTTCCAGCCTTGCAGTGTTCCTAAAATCGGCAGGTTGTCAGTGGTAAGTTGATAATGGCCTGGCTCGAAGACATCGGCAACCTGTCCACGATGCACGAAGAGTGCCATCTGTCCCGGTCGTACGATCAGTTCCGCCCCATTTTTGATTTCATTCTGATAGCGGGGAAATCGCCAGGTGAGAACATGTTTCGAATCGTCGATCCACTCAATGATATCAACGAGTTCGGCCCGTAATTTATCCATCCAGAATCCCATATTGATTTCCCCTCTTTCAGTCTGACTGTTTCTTGAATCTGGCTTTGTAGAATGGCACGAAAGTGAAATGCAGGCAGCGAACGTGCCATTTTCTCGATTGTAACCCGCTCTTCAGTTGGCTCGCAATCAAAGAGATCACCGCCTCAGCGATTATTCTCAAATCGTCACTATTCTATTATCTTACTGCCTTACACCCAGACCGCATGCGAGTCTTCCCGAGTGGAGGCACTTTTTAGGTAAACGGCACAGCAGTTGGCCAGGATCAAAAAAACCGGTAAAAACCATGCGAAACCTGAATATTCACAAGGATATCGGAGCTGAGAGCTATTGCCTAAATGTATACACATTTTCGGTTCTATAAATTGCTGTTGACCTGCTTTGTTGAAAGTTTTACATTCCCGCCGCGCTCTTATGGTAGAGCTTGAGACAAGGAAGTTTCGTAAATCTTCTGACGACTAAGTATCAACGTGATTGGTGACTCCGGAACCCGCTGGTTCGAATCAGCTCCGGAATCGTTTCCCAACAATCCGGGACCCAAAGGATTGTTGAATCCAGCAGTAACGCTGGTGGGGCTGAATTCAGGCAATCACATGATCCCCTCGCGTCGGATACAAAACATGGAGATTTTAAGCAATGGGCGACCCAACCCCAAACCCGCATGCGACCAACGCCAAGACAAACTCGAAACGAAAAATACTCTTTTTCGCAGCCGGTACAGGGCTGGTTCTTTTCGCTGGCATTCTTTTCTTCCAGACCTTCAATGCCAAAGATGGTGCTGCCGGTGAAGAGAAACAAGCTGGCAAGGTACGACTTTCCGGATCCCAGCCAACGCTCCGCAGCCAGCCGGTTGCCAAAGTGGGCAGTGTTGTAATTACTGAAGATGAGCTGGCTCGTGAATGCCTGGCTCTCTATGGACCGGAAGTTCTGGAAAACGTGGTGAACCGGGCCATCATTCAACAAGCTTGCCAGAAAGCGGGAGTCGTTGTCGAACAGGCTGAAGTTCACGCCGAAGTCGAAAAGATTGCAAAACGCTTCAATCTGGATACCAAAACCTGGTACGACATGTTGCAGGCTGAGCGAAAAATGAATCCTAATCAGTATCGCCGGAATGTGATCTGGCCAATGCTGGCTTTACGGAAACTGGCTGGTCAACAGACAAACTTGACTCAGGCACAGGTTCAGAAAGCATTTATTCGAGATTACGGCCCGCGCGTCAAAGCTCGGATGATCATGCTGGACAATCTGCATCGTGCTCAGAAAACCTGGGATGATGTCAAAAGAAATCCAGCTGAATTTGAACGAATCGCCCGCGACTACTCAATTGAGCCGAACAGCCGTGCTCTGGGTGGTGCCATTCAGCCGATTCCGCAATACTCAGACAACGAGAGCCTCTGGAAAGCCGCTTTCAAGCTGAAAGAAGGAGAGGTTTCCGGGATCATTCAGATTGGTCCAAGCCGTTATGCCATTCTGTTCTGCGAAGGCCGCACGGAACCCGTTGTGACCGACATCAACGAAGTCAAAAACCAACTGGTAGAACAGTTGACAGAAGAACAAACACAAGAAGCAGTTGCCCGCGTGTTTGCCAAGCTGAAAGAGGAAACCCGGGTGGACAACTATATCACCAACACCACAACCGGTGGGGTTTCGCAGACTTCGGGAACGAATTTCTCGAAAGGTCAAGTGAAACAAGCGATTCCTAACCCGACTCAAGGATTTAACCGAGCCGGTAAGTAGGCCTATTTCTCTGAAACAGAGAACCAGATAGTCAAAACGCGTGTCAGTCCTGGTTTACTGACACGCGTTTTTTTATGTCCTGACAAATCTGCTCAAAATTCCTCGTATTCCGCAGGCGCATTTTTCGGGGCGATCGCGTAAAATAGTCCCTGTTGGGCGTCCTCCCCCAGCCAGATGTGAAGGCGGCGGAAAAAGAGAGCCCGGCAGATAGTCGACAAATATTCCTTGTTATACAGGCAGTGTTTCAATTATGCGTGGCGAATCGGAAGTTCCCTCATCAGACGATGGTTTTACCATCCCTGTTGCAGAGAGAGTAAAGCGTTTACCCCCTTATCTTTTCGGAAAAATCAACAAGCTGAAATACCAGAAGCGTGTGGCGGGTGTTGACGTGATCGATCTGGGAATGGGTAACCCGACCGATCCGCCTGATCCGTTGATTGTGGAGAAAATGGCGGAAGCAGTCGCTGATCCGCGAAACCACCGATATTCAGTCGCCAACGGAATTGCGAACCTGAGAAAAGAAGTGACGTCTCGTTATTGGAAGAAATATGGCGTGCGACTGGATCCCGATTCCGAAGTCGTCGCCTGTATCGGTTCCAAAGAAGGCTTCAGCCATCTGTGTCTGGCGCTGATGGGCCCCGGCGATACCGCCATCGTGCCGTCCCCTTCTTTTCCCGTTCACGTTTATGCGGTGATGTTGGCTGCAGGGAATGTGATTGAACTCGACGTTCGCGAGCCCGATCAGTTTCTTAAGAATATCGCTTATACCTGCGAACATCTTTATCCCAAGCCGCGCGTGGTAGTGGTGAACTTCCCTCACAACCCCAGTGCCACCGTGATCGAGCAGGACTTTTATGTGGAACTGGTTCGCCTGGCGCGTAAATATTCGTTTCTGGTGATCAGTGACTTCGCATATGCAGATATCTGTTTCGACGGTTACAAAGCCCCCAGCTTTTTAGCAACTCCCGGCGCTTCCGAGGTCGGTGTGGAATTCACAACGATGAGTAAGGGATTCAGCATGGCTGGCTGGCGCATCGGGTTTTGCTCGGGCAACTCGGAAATGGTGCGGGCACTTTCGACCATTAAAGGCTACTACGACTACGGCCTGTTTCAGCCGGTTCAGATCGCCGCAATCGTCGCCATGCGTCACTGTGAAGCCGCTGTCGACAGTATCGCCGCGGAATATCAGCAACGCCGCGATGTCTTCTGTAGCGGCCTGGAACGACTGGGCTGGGAAATCGAACGCCCTAAAGCCGGCATGTTCGTCTGGGCAAAGATTCCCGAACCCTGGGCTCAAATGGGGTCGATTGATTTCGCGATGAAGCTGCTTGATGAAGGGGGCGTTGCAGTCAGCCCCGGTCGCGGGTTCGGCGAAGACGGAGAAGGTTATCTGCGGATGGCCATCGTCGAAAATTCACAACGCCTCAGGCAGGCCGTGAAGCAAATCGGGAAATGCATGAAGTCGGAAGAAATCGCCGCGGAATAGCCAGTACGATCGGAAGCCTTGAGGGCTTTCCGGTCATCTCAAGTGTTTTTGCGTTGATCGTCGATGGATTTCATAAAGCCTTGAATTTGATTGTCGGCCAACTTGACGGTTCCAGCGTCTGGTCCAATACGAATGCCCGTGCGCTGCATGGGCTTTCTCTGTTCAACAATCGTATTGTCTGTGATGATCAGATCAGACGTTTTGCCGGTAATATCAATGGCGACTCCCTGATCTGCGCCGCTATTGATAATTTGATTTTTCACCACCGTATTTCGATTGGCCCAGAAGTTTTTCCCGCGGGCGTCATCACGAAACAGAATGCCTACTTTTCCGCTATTGGAAATCACATTCTCGCGCATGATGTTGTCGGTATCGTTGTGACCAATCGAAATTCCGAAGTTGTTTCCCGTCAGCTGATTTTTTTCGGCCAGTCCGTATTTCACTCCCCAGCACCAGAACAGGCCGATATGATTGTTTTCAAATCGACTGTTTATGATCTGCGGGCGCTGTGAACCGGAGCCCGGGTGTACGCCGAGACCGGCATTATCGTGACTGTGGCAATGTTCGACTTTTACATCGTGACAGATCTGGAAGCTGATTCCATCACCGTTGTAATTGCGCGTGGTCACATCGCGAATCGTGTAACGATTGCAGTCCTGCAGAAAAATACAACCTCCATAATTCCCATTCAGATTGGTATTATTTTTCCGGTTGCCATCCAGCGTCAGATTTTCGATGACCACATTTTTCGTATATTCGCTGGTAAGGAGTGGGAACAGAGATGACGCCGTCGGCTTACCGGAGAGCCAGAGATTTTTCCGAAGGCCGTCATTCAATTTAAAGCGGTTTCCGGATCGTGCCACGAGCGTACGCTTTATTACATCCTGACTGCCTGTGTTGGGATTCTTCGAAATCAGTACCACACCGTCACCCACCTGAAAGCCGGCTGATTTCTCGAGCGTGATCTCCTGGTCGTACCAGTCAGAATCTTCTGATAGGGCGACGGTTTCAGAAGCACCTTTAGTAATGATCGTCTCCGGACCGCTTCCGAGCAGGCGAATTCGGGAAGGCAGGTGCAATGCATTTCTTAGAGTGAACGTTCCTGGCAGAATTCGGACCGTGCCACCTCCTTTACCAGCGATATAATCGATGGCAGCCTGCAGGGCTTTGTCACTAGAACCGACAATGTCTCCGCGATCCGTCCCCACCGAGATGGAAATCCGCTCGTCCCAATCGGGTTCGAACCGCTGATCCCCATCGGTCGCGCGGCGTTGTTTCACTGCAGGAGTCTCGCTGGCTACGAGTTGCTTGATGCTCGCAGAACCGAAGCCGGTTACTACGGCGGTTTCTAAAAACTGTCGGCGGGAAAGTATCACTGGTCTCATTTCAGGACTCCAGTATGATCAGGCGGGGGAGTTATTTAACACTCTTTAAAATCAGTTTGCCCGATGTCACACCGCAATTCAAGTCATTTTCTGAAGGAGACTTTTTGAGACCGGTTTTTCGAGTACTATTGGATAAAATCCTGTTAAACAAAGGCAAATCTATGATGATCCGCCTGCGAATGACTTACTTTTCATAGATCCTCGAAAACGGAATCAATGTGATCTGCGACTGAGCCAGACCATTATTTTTCGTTCGGTCACCAGCACAATGACCCAGCAGCACCCCAGCGGGTGTGAACTCTATCGCGGTATAGCAGTACCAGCCATTCGGATTGTCTTCAATGTTCTGAATATGTTCCCAGGTCTTGCCTTCATCTTTGGAGACGGCAATGGTCAGCGGCGTTCTCTTGCCGCGCAATTGCGGGCTGATGCCGTGATGATTGTTCCAGACCAGCAGTAAATCGCCGGTGGAAGGGATACGTTCTATCGATGCAGGTGAAACCGGTGAAACAAGATGGGACGGCTTGAGCTGGGAAAATGACTTGCCGCCATCCTGTGAGTACTCAACATACTGACTGCCGCCGTTGGTTCGACAGAACCCCATTAGTCTGCCGTCTTTGAGCTCGACTACGCCGGGCTCCTGCATATAAGGTTGCTTTTTCCCCGGCTGTTTTTCGACAACAACCTCTTCGCCGCGCTGCCAGGTCTTGCCATTATCGTCTGAGTAATAACAGAGAAACCGGGCATTGGGGTTGAAGCGATCAGAGCCTTTCAGATTTTGATGTAACGCCAGAGGAATCACAATACGGCCGTTTTTTAATTGAATGACCCGATCATTATTCAGAACATAATAGCCTCTCTGCTCTTGAGGAATGATCTCAACCGGTTTACTCCAGTGGGCTCCTTCATCGTTACTGAGACGCATCACGGGGAGTAAATCGTGAATGGAATTTTTCCGCGCATAGAACAAAGCGATTTGTCCCGACTGTAACCGCAGTAGAGAAACCGACATGATATTCTGTTTGCCGTCGTTCTCAATAATTGTCTGGTCCTGAGAAGTCCATGTCTTGCCTCCGTCAGACGAATAGCGACCTGCCAGATAAGCAGAAGAGTGATCGGCAGCACCTCCAGTAAAATGTGTGTACACAAAGAGGATGCGCCCGTCTTGTAGCGTAATGAAATCTCCTTCGCTGTTGCGCGGGTTATTTTCAGTGGGTGGTAACTGCAGTACGCGTTGTATTTTAGCAGTGTCAGATAAATTGCTCTGATCTTTCTCGTCTGCAAAGAGGTCATTTTGATGATAGAAGCCAATCAAAGCAGAGATGATGACTAACAACTTACAGCGAATGACAAATTTCATTTCTCTCTCCTCATCTGAGTGAGACAACGCGCCCCGAGCACATTCGAACGACTTGGCCGCCTAGAGACCAGATCAATACCGAAGGGGACCATTCGATTGAACTGGAACGCTGCCTACACTACAAGTTGACCTAACTGGTTTTCTCCTGATTTCTAATGGAAATGTCTTGCCACTGAATGGTCATTGGATTTGTCAAATTCGTTTTTCGTCAACGACCTGTTCTGTAAGCAAACGCGTTTGGCTTTGAGGGTAATTCCTCAAATAAAATGGAAAAACAATAAATACACATAAACACAAAATATGCCTGTAGATATGCATCTCAAATAAGGAATCGAACCTAGAAAAGTCAGGATTCTACTCATTAAAATATTGACAAATTAATCTTTTGGTTTTTAATGAAGTTTCTTAATGCAACAAATCGATCAGGCTTTCGCCTTAAAAATTGCGAGTATTTTTCTGTCAGTTCTGACAGTTTTCGTTGTTCAAGTACAAATTTCGTCCTCTTATCTTTGAGATTCGTCGCTCTTTACTGTTAACTGAAATTTGTTTGCGCACAGTTTCTTTTTTTGCATATCTAAAATGCTGTGTGCATTTCCGTTTTCAATTCGCTTGAGAGCCGGATAAGAGTAAGAGTTCGAGATGGTCATTATTCCTCTTATTTCTCTATTTTTTCCGGAGGTGAAGATGAAACGGCTCGCAACAAAACGGGGTTTCACCCTGATCGAACTCTTGGTAGTCATCGCGATCATCGCGATTTTGATTGCCTTGCTATTACCAGCAGTGCAGCAGGCACGTGAAGCTGCTCGCAGATCGACGTGCAAAAACAATTTGAAACAAATTGGCCTGGCACTTCACAACTACCATGAAACTCACCGTACATTTCCCTTCGGCGCGAATCATATTGGAAGCGGTGATTTTCGTGATGTTTCCCCCGAACCAACACTCGCTTTAAACCACACGGGATGGTTAATGCTACTGCCTTTCATGGACCAGGCACCACTTTATAATCAGTTCAATTTGAATATCGCCACGAACGGCCATTTTGGCCCCCCTTCAAGTACGGTATCCAATATGATTACTGGAGTCGTGGGTGGCTGGCCGAATGCGAATAGTGCTCTCGTCCAAACAAACCTGCCTGTGTTACTTTGCCCATCAGATGATGGTGAATCACCTGATGTCGTCAACGGTAGTATTGACTATTATACAGCCAATCATGCTAGAACCAATTACCTGTTCTGCGCCGGTGGACATGGTGTTGGATGGACTGGCGGAAGACTCTGGTCGATCTATCAAACCAGTGCCAGTAATTTGCCTGATGGCCGGACCGGTATTCGCTACCGAGGTATGTTTGGTTACAACGGAGCTGCCAAGATTAAAGATATCAAAGATGGAACCAGCTCCACAATCGCCGTCTGTGAAGGGGCCATCAATGGTCGTACCAGTGATAATTATACTCCGATTTGGGCCGGGTATCGTCGCTACGGTACCTTCGCTGTCAATCACCCCAACCTTGATGCAAATCACATCAATAATGCACGGTATCACATCAATGGGGCCGTGCATGTTCCGGGAATGACCAGTTCCGGATCCACTGCAGACAGACGACATCATGTGTGCGTTGCCTCCAGTGTTCACGAAGGGGGAATTCATGTTCTGATGGGTGATGGGTCAGTACGTTTCCTCAGCGAAAACATGGATAAGAATACTTACGCTTTACTGACGCGTATCAACGACGGCGAAGTCTTAGGCGAGTATTAATACATTCTGGTCCACTCCCTGAAAACTTCTGAATTAATATTTGATTTCAGTTCGGTTAAGTCATCATTAGTTGATCGCGTGAAGGAGAGAATTGTGAAACAGTTTCACAAGATACTACCATTTTTATTAAGTATTGTATTTCTATTTTCCATAACAGCTTGCACCGGGAGTTCGAAAGGCGCTCCTGATAATAGTGACACCCCTCTTGAAGTAGGTGATGAGGAATCCTTGGCGCTTCCGCCAAATGATTGAGAGAAGCATTTTTCTAGTAGTTTCTACCATTTGTGAATAGCCCTTACACTTTGCCGACTGCTCTTTATTATGAGCAGTCGGCTTTGTTCATTTTAAGAGCCCTATTTTTCAGAAAACCATCGCCTGGCTACTGCTTCTTTTGATCCACAGCTGCTGTGCCTTCTTCCGCGTTCAAACCGGGATCGGGTTGAGTCGATTCTGCATTATTCGAATTTCCACAAGCTGACACAGCCAAACAAAGAAATAAAAAACAGCCGCCCGTTAACTTACGCAAGTTTTTTTTTGTGAGTAGGTTCATCATTCCCGATCCCTTTCGGACTAACGTGCTTCAATGGTATAGCACTAAAAGCAACCAAGATCTCTCTAAGTTGTATGCTGTCTCGGAAAACCTGTCCCCCCCATCTTTGTGGAGTACAGGTTGAAGGTTTTGACCTGTTCTCTCAAGAACAGCAGTTCGTTTAAAATTCGCCTACCGTTAATCCATCATTTCGATGATGCAATCTCTGGTATATGCCCCAATGATTGGCCAGGTACGCCTTATCGTTCCACCCGCCGCCGGGCACTCCCGTCGCGCAGGCATTCGGATCATTGCTCCACTCACAGCCGCAACCTTGTGTAGCACATGTCGAACCGCTTCTGGTGGAAACGATATGCTGAATATTTTCCGAGATGAATCGGACAGCACCATCCGCCATCAGAAAATGTGCGCCGCCTGTATGGGTACTGCCAAATCGCCAGTTGGTCGAAGTCATACCTGATTTGAGCTGGTTGGTCAGCGGATAGAAACCGGCTGCCATAAACCAGTCCCAGCAGCAGGCAGTATCACTTCCCGGGCTCGCAGTCGTATAGGTATTATGTTGCAGTCCCAACCAGGAACCTCCGGTCCAGACCTGATAGGATCTTTCACCGACGGCAATGGTATTCGAAGTTCCATCTTTAAAACTCGAAATTTTACTGGGACGTGCGGGATCCATTGTGAAAAAACCACCTGAAACAATCGCGGTAGTACTGTCAGCGTTCTGAAATCCTCCTGCACTGCCGGCATAACTCGTACTGGGAATGGACGTCATATAATTGGGAGTACCTGAAGCGTGGACACTTCGTGTCGGGGCACGATCGGTGTCACTGGGGCATAAGACGCCAGCAATACCACTTAACCCTTGGATGACCGTTTTGTTCGTTCCCTCAAATATTCCTATGTTAAAATTGAGCTGATTATAGAGGGGGGCCTGATCCATATACGGAAGAATCATCGCCCCCCAACTTGCCGCATTCCCATACTCATTCGATCCATTTCGCCCGCGAATTTGTGCCGGAGGAAACATACCATAGGTCTCATGATAATTGTGCAAAGCAAGACCGATTTGCTTCAGATTATTTTTACACTGAGTTCGACGTGCAGCTTCGCGTGCCTGTTGCACAGCAGGCAATAACAGGGCGATCAGAATCGCAATGATGGCGATCACTACGAGCAATTCAATCAGCGTAAATCCGCGCCTCTTTAAAGGTTTCATTTTCACGTTCCTGCTCCTTAGAAAAAATAAGAAATGACAGTCACAACAAATCAACTCGCAATAGATATAAGCTGCGATTTTCTACCAATAAAAAGAGTTCCTGATCGAACTCATTGATAGATGAGATTGAAGTGTGATCCAATATGGGAGTATTTGTGTCAGGCTCTTAGAATTTAGGCTGATTAATACATTGGTTCATTAATATACATACGATTAATAAGTCAGTCTACAGAGGTATTCATCAGACTGTCAATACCTTCGCTCAATAAACCTGATGTTTGCACTAATGTGTACTTTTTCTAGGTATTTTCCTTTATAGTCGGCATCCGGATAGATTGGAGCAATTGATCTCAGTGAGAGAATCTCCCTTGGGCTTCTGAAGCGATGAAAACTGTCGTTACTCATTCGTGTCTGGCTTTCTCCTCTGAAACTTCACCAGTACCAAGGAGTAAGGTCGGAACAGGTCTTGAGAAGCGAGAATGCAACGAAACAGCATACTCATAGACCGAATAAGAGACGCTTCTGCTGTCCGGTCTGAAAACAGGAGAACCTTGGTTTTATCTGACTCTCCCGGGAGCTATAATTCTTATAAGCTCTATCTATTTCGGTTTGAAAATAAGCTCCATTACGCTTTCATATCCACTCTGAGGTTTTCATAAATGCTGGCAAAACGAATCATTCCCTGCCTTGATGTCCATGCGGGCCGGGTTGTCAAAGGGGTCAATTTTGTTAATTTGCAGGACGCCGGCGACCCCGTTGAAGTCGCTGCACGGTACGAAGAACAGGGTGCTGACGAACTGGTCTTCCTCGATATCACCGCCAGCCACGAAGAACGCGAAATCATTCTGGATATTGTCCGGCGGACGTCTGAAGTGATCTTCATGCCACTCACCGTAGGTGGAGGGATTCGAACCCTGGAAGACATTCGCGCTTTGTTAAATGCCGGCTGTGATAAAGTCTCGATCAATTCGTCAGCGGTCAAAGATCCGGAATTGATTCGGGAAGCTGCCTTACGATTCGGCAGTCAATGCATCGTCGTCAATATTGACCCCAAACGGGTTCAAAAAGACGGAGAAGAATTCTGGGAAGTTCATGTGAATGGTGGGCGTGTCCCTACCGGCCTACAAGCCATCGAATGGGCTCAAAAAGTAGAAGATCTGGGCGCGGGCGAAATTGTTTTGACATCCATGGACGCGGATGGCACCAAAGATGGCTACGACCTGCCGATGACAAAAGCGGTCGCGGAAGCAGTCACGATCCCGGTTGTCGCCAGTGGAGGTGCCGGCTGCCCCGAACACTTATACGAAGTGCTGACAGAAGGCAAAGCCAGCGCCGCTTTAGCTGCCAGCATTTTTCATTATGGCACCCATCCCGTCGATGAAACAAAACGTTATTTAGCCGAGCGAAACATTCCCATTCGTTTCAAAAGTACCGTTTCCCTGACACCGGGATAATAGCCTGACACAACCGGACCTGGTGACCAAAGAGTGACAAATTTACCCCTATTCCCGTTAAAAGGGCCTTGCATGTTCTTCCAGAGTATTCAAAATAGTAATAGCGGCCGAATTTAGATCCGTTGAATCAGTGAAGCAATCTACTTGGTTTACGCTTCCTGAATCCAGTCAGCATTTCATTTCTACTCAGCTACAGGATCGTGTAGCCGAACAGATTATTTGATAAGTGGAGTTTGTTAATGGCGACAACCGTTCCTGCGAAAGCAAAAGACATTTCCCCGATCACGGGTCGTGCGGAAAATGAGGTCGATAAAGTATTCCGCCAGTTAATCAAACATGGCGGCTCCGACTTGCATATGCAGGTCGGCAAAGCACCCATCCTGCGTGTGAAAGGAACTCTGCGCGAACTGCAGATGCCCCCCATTGACCGGGATCAGATGATGGCTTTATTTGATCCGATGATGGATGAACGAAACAAGAAAATCTTCGTTGATGAAGGGGGAGCCGACTTTTCTTACGTTGTAGAATATGAAGGTGAAGCCTGGCGTTTCCGTGTGAACTTATTCATCCAGCTGGGCTTTCCGGGTATGGTCTCCCGTAAAATCGAACGCTCGATTCCGAACTTTGAAGGGCTGTACCTGCCTCCCGTGATGGAATCGCTTTGTAAGTTCGACCAGGGGATGGTGCTCCTGGCCGGGGTGACCGGTAGTGGTAAAAGTACGACCATTGCCTCGATGTTGAACTGGGTCAACGACAACTATCGCAAACACATTCTGACAATTGAAGACCCGATCGAATTTGTATACACCCAGAATAAATGTCTGATCAATCAACGTGAAGTCGGCATTGATGTGAAAGACTTCGAAATTGCGATGAAACATGCCGTGCGTCAAGACCCCGACATCATGCTGGTGGGCGAAATGCGTGACATGGAAACATTCTCCACCGCGATCCACGCTGCGGAAACCGGGCACCTTGTGTTTGGAACCATTCACGCATCTAACGCCCCCAGTTGTATCGGACGTATTCTCGACCTGTTCCCCCAGGATATGCATAAAGCACTGCGAGGAAGTTTGGCGTTTAACATGCGTGCCATCGTTGCACAGAAGCTGTTAAAGACCATTGTCGATACACCGGGCCGTGTGCCAATTGTGGAAATCATGACCTTCAATCCTACCGTGCGAAAACTGGTTCTGGAAGAACAGGATGAAAAACTGGCCGCCGCCATCCGCATCGGAAAGGACGAAGGCATGCAGCAGTTTAACGACAGTTTAAAAGGGTTTATCGACCAGGAATTTATCAGTCGGGCCGATGCCTTCGAAATTTCACCGAACGTGGAAGAATTGAAGATGACCCTGAAGGGAATCGACGTCAAAGGCGCCGCGATTCTGTAAACGCGGGTTTCTCATTGAGATCATGTTAACAGGCGATGTCTTTTGCAGACATCGCCTGTTTTTTATGTTCGAGCATTTAATACAGAATGCCGGTTTTTCTGAAATGGTCTCAGTGAAACTGAGCCCCTTTGACATTCATCTGCAAACTGTAAACCTTATTTGCACAAGTAAAATACAAGGTCTTCCCATCGACTCCCCCAAACGTCACGTTCGAGCAAAATTCCGGTACCGGGATTAAACCGAGCGACTTCCCTTCCGGGCTGGCAACCCAGACACCTCCCCGCCCTGACAGATACAGATTTCCTTTCTCGTCGATACTCATGCCATCCGGGGAATCCTTTCGCTCAGTATCGGGATTGAAAAACACCTTCCCTGCTCCAACGGTGCCATCCTCCTTGATCGGGTAACTCCGCCAGAGTTTTTCGTGACTGTCGCCCACGTAGAGTGTCTTCCCATCATTGGTGGCGATCACGCCGTTGGGAACAGGCATGTCAGTGATAATTTTCTTAACGTCCCCATCAGTCGTCTTGACGTAGACGGCACTCGTTTTGCGATTTTTGAAATCGGGGTCCGTAAAATAAATGTTTCCGTTCGGCGTTTGACAAACATCGTTCGGCTGGTTCCATTGGGGATTCTGCGCCACAACAACCGTATCACTTGGACCTGACTCACCAAAGCCGTAACTCATCACATGCTGACCATAGGCCTGGGCCCCGAGCATCCGTCCCTTGTCAGAGAGATACGTTCCATTAATGCCTTTTGTCTGATCCAGCCAGATACTGGCTTTTCCCCGCCCATCCAGACGCAGAATTTTGGTGTCTTTATCAACAAACGAAGTGAAGTACAACTTCTTGCCGACAGGGTCCCAGATCGGGCCTTCAAAAAATGCCTTGGCAGCATACTCTTCCTGCAGCTTCGCATTCTCGGCCACAGTCGGCGGCACAGGATGCATTTCCACCTTCGGCTCCTGACCAAAGGCTTCAAGCAAACAGACAGAGAAATAAATCATGACGAGAAAAATCGTAGAGTGTTTAAACATCGGAAACGGTCCTGATTTTGAACGATTTGTGGAAAAGTACGTTTTAGGATTGAGAAAAGCGCGTCACTTCATCGTAAAGAAAAGCAGCAGCCGAGATCTACTGTGGAGTTCTGATTTTCCGTCTCGACACTCAAGATACAGGCTTGAACAATCAAAGAAACCAACAGGGAATCAGCCCTTGATGCTTGATTTTGCCACACGCTCTCTACAGACTAAGAGTAAGATTCTGAGTTTACTTTATAAAAGGAACCGGATTCGGCTCACCAGTAAAAAAGCGACATTCCCACCTGTTATTTAAAAGATACACCAAATCATAGAAATAAAGGACCAGGAACAATGAACCAGCGATTGTTCTTACTGGCGACGATCACACTCACCTTACCCTTAATGATCATAGCCCAAGCGGCGCCTCCGGTTCCCCCTCCGAAAAATACCGGCGGAGAATTCTTCAGCCCCGCTGACTCACTGAAACAATTCACGGTGCCCGATGATCTCAAAATCGAACAGGTGCTGGCTGAACCTTATGTGAAGCAACCCATCTTTCAAAATTTTGATGAACGCGGCCGGATGTGGGTCATCAACTACTTGCAGTATCCCTACCCCGAAGGCTTACGCATTCTGAGTAAGGACAAGCACCACCGCTCTGTCTACGATAAAGTCCCTCTGCCACCACCGCATCATGAAAAGGGTGCAGACAAAATTACCATCCACGAAGATACCAACGGCGACGGCAAATACGACAAACTCAAAACATTCGTTGACGGTCTCAATATTGCCTCTTCATTTGTTAAAGGACGTGGAGGCGTCTGGGTCTTGAACCCTCCCTATCTGCTGTTCTATCCCGATCAAGACAACGACGACGTACCCGATGGCGATCCGGTCGTACACCTCGAAGGCTTCGGTATGGAAGATACGCACTCGGTCGTCAATAGCCTCCGCTGGGGCCCGGATGGCTGGCTCTATTCTTCCCAGGGAAGTACCGTGTCCGGCAAAGTTAAAAAGCCGGGGCAAAAAGATAGTGAAGCCATTCAATCGCTGGGGCAATTGATCTGGCGGTATCATCCCGAAAAGAAAATTTATGAGATCTTCGCTGAGGGCGGCGGGAATGCGTTCGGCGTCGAGTTCGATGATAAAGGACGACTCTACTCCGGTCATAACGGCGGAAACACCCGAGGCTTTCACTACACACAAGGCAGCTATTACCAGAAAGGTTTCGGCAAGCACGGCCCGCTTTCCAATCCGTATGCCTTCGGTTACTTCCAGGCGATGAAACACGCCAAGGTGCCCCGCTTCACACACAACTTCATCATCTATGAAGCAGACACACTCCCGAAAAAATACTGGGGGCATCTGTTTGGCGTAGAGCCGCTGCAGGGCCGCGTGGTCGAAAGCAAAATCACCGCAGACGGTTCTTCCTATCAAACTGAAGATCTGCAACGACCAGTGGCGACGACCGACAAACGATTCCGCCCCGTCGATATCAAAGTCGGCCCCGATGGCGCGATTTATTTTTGTGACATGTACGAACATCAAATCGCACACGGCCAGCACTACGCAGGTCAGGTAGAAAAAGGAGACGGTCGCATCTATCGCCTCACAGCCAAAGATGCGAAGCCCCTTGCTCCCTTTGATCTAGGTAAGAAATCTTCGCTGGAATTAGTTGACGTTCTCGACCATCCCAACAAGTGGTATCGCCAGCAGGCCCTGCGATTGTTCGGCGATCGCAAAGATGCATCCGTCATTCCCGCATTGAAACAAAAGCTGTTTTCCTCAGACGGGCAATCGGCGCTGGAAGCACTCTGGGCGCTGAATCTGAGTGGTGGACTGAATGAAACTGTCGCAGCAAAAGCACTGCAGCATCAGGATCCATACGTGCGTGCCTGGACGATTAGATTGTTGTGTGATGAAAACCAGGTCCCTGCCAAAATTGGTCAGCAACTGATTGCACTCGCATTAACCGAACCACACGTGCAAGTCCGTAGCCAGCTCGCCAGTTCATCAAAACGACTTCCTGCAGAAACCGGGCTACCAATCGCCTTTAATCTGCTTAGTCGGTCTGAAGATCTGGATGATGTCCATCTGCCCCTGATTCTCTGGTGGTCACTGGAGAAACGGGCCGAGAAAGACCGCGACGCATTACTGGCTTATTTTTCGAAAGCCGAAGTCTGGCAGTATCCGATCGTGGAAAAATATATCCTGGAACGCATCATGCGGCGGTATGCCTCAACGGGATCCCGTAATAATCTGATGGTCTGCGCCAAACTCCTTGAATTAGCACCTGAAAAATCGCACGCAGAAATCCTGATGTCCGGCTTTGAGACGGCAATGAAAGGCCGCTCCAAAACCAGTTTCCCGAAAGAACTGATCACGGCAATGTCTAAATACGGCGGACAGTCCATGTCTCTGGGAATGCGTCAAGGCGACAAAGCCGCCATCGCCAAAGCACTCAAGATCGTCGCTGATCCCAAAGCCGACAATCAAAAGCGGCTGGACCTGATTCAGATCCTGGGTGAAGTGAAAGTTCCTGCGAGTGTCCCGGTACTGCTGGATATCATCAAAAATTCCAGCGACCTGCAAATGCAGATTGCCTCCATCAATGCCCTGCAGCAATACCTGGATGCGAACATCGGCAAAGTGGTCAGTGCCCAGTACCCCGATATGTCGGACGATTTGCGGAGCGCAGCCCAGACACTGGTTTCGATCCGAAAGCCGTGGGCACTCGAATTCCTGACCGCCATCGATTCCGGAAAAATCAACAAAGAGACGGTCTCAGTGGAAACCGCGCGGAAGATGACCGTTTACAGCGATGAAGCCATTACGGGGCTGATCTCAAAACACTTCGGCTCCATCGCCGGTGCGACCACCGAACAAATGCAAAAGCAGATCGCCGTCAATCAACGACTGCTGCAAAACAGCAAAGAAGAGCCCGACCGCTACGCGGGAGAAAAACTTTTCCAGAAGAATTGTGGTAAATGCCACAAACTCTTCGGCAAGGGAGGCGAAATTGGTCCCGACCTGACTGCTTTCAAACGCGACGATATCAACCGAATGCTGGTGAATATTGTCAATCCCTCCGCGGAGATCCGAGAAGGCTTTGAAACGTTCCTGATCATCACTGAGGATGGGCGAACCGTGAACGGCTTCCTGGCCGATCAGGATAACAATGTGATTGTAATCCGTAGTGCCGACGGACAGAGTATCACCGTTGAACGCGATAACATTGACGAAATGCTGCCGCAGAAGAAATCGTTAATGCCAGAAGGATTACTCGACAAACTCTCCAATAAAGAAATTCGCGACCTGTTCAGCTATCTGCGGAGTTCCCAGCCTCTGCCGTAAGCATTTTTGATCTGAAACCGAACGGCGATTGAGAAAACAGGACAACTTGCTAGAATTAAGGCCGGCTTTCAAAACCATTTGAGAGCCGACTCTTTTTATATTTACTCTAGTCGTCAATCAATCTTGAACAGACAGGAAGTCGCGACGAGCGCGCCAACGAGCATGCGGTCCACTCCAGACAACCTGTCATTCCAGGTCTGATAAGACACTTGGCAACTCTAGCAGAGACAGGAAGCAAACCAATGTCCGGGTTTCGAACCGAACGTGATTCAATGGGTGAAGTGCAGGTTCCAGCAGACGCCTATTACGGCGCACAGACACAACGGGCCGTCGAGAATTTTCAAATCTCCGGCAATACCCTGCCCCCCAGCCTGATTCATGCCATGGGACAGGTCAAACTGGCGGCCGCTCATGCCAATCGTGATATCGGAAAGCTGGCAGGAACCGGTAAAAACCCTCTCAACGACACACAGATCAAAGCCCTGATCGCAGCGGCAACCGAAGTGGCTGAAGGCAAATTTGACGACCAGTTTCCCATCGATGTCTACCAGACCGGCTCGGGAACTTCGAGCAATATGAATGTCAACGAAGTCATCAGCAATCGTGCGATTGAGATTCTGGGGGAAGATCGGTTTGCTCCGGAAAAGTCCGTGCATCCGAACGACCACGTTAATATGGGCCAAAGTACCAATGATACCTTTCCGACTGCCATTCATGTCGCCCTCGCTTCCAGCATTCACAATCTTTTGATCCCGGGACTCGAAAAATTCGCCGCCAGTCTGGCTCAAAAAGCCAAAGACTGGGATCAGATTATCAAAATTGGCCGCACCCATCTGGCCGATGCAACACCACTCCGGCTGGGACAGGAATTCGGAGGCTTTGCCCGTCAGCTGGAACTCTGTGTCGAACGTGCCAAGCGAGCAGCGGCAGCCGTGTATGAATTGCCCGTCGGAGGTACCGCGGTCGGCTCGGGGATTAACACCCACCCTGAATTTGGTCATCGCGTAAGTGCAGAACTTGCGAAACTGACCGGGATTGCCTTCGTCGAAGCAGCCAATCACTTTGAAGCAAATGCACAGCGGGATGGTCTGGTAGAATGCCACGCCGAACTCAAAACGATCGCGACCACGCTATTCAATGTTTCCAATAACATTCGCTGGCTTGGTTCCGGCCCGCGCTGCGGTTTCTATGAAGTCAAAATTCCTGACCTGCAGCCCGGCAGCTCCATCATGCCCGGAAAAGTCAATCCGGTAATGTGCGAAAGCATGATGCAGGCCAGCACCCGCGTCATCGGCAACGACCAGACCATCACCATGTCGGGAGCAGCCGGCGGACAATTCCAACTGAATATTATGATGCCCGTGATGGGATTCACAGCTCTGGAAAGCATTCATCTGCTCGCCAATTCCAGCAATGAATTTGTGAGACTCTGCTCTGACAATATGGAAGCAAACAAAGAAGCCTGCAATGCAGCCGTCGAAAATAGCCTCTCGATGGTGACCAGCTTGAACCCGCATATTGGTTACGAGAAAGCCTCGGCACTCGCCAAAGAAGCGTTCAAGTCAGGCAAGACCATTCGAGAATTATGTACCGAGCAAAAGATTCTACCTGAGGAAACGCTCAAGGAAGCCCTCGATCCGATGAGCATGACCGAACCACAGGCATAAAATCAAATCAGGACATACGACCGTTCAGGAGAACGTTGGAAGCCATTTCCAGCGCTTCTCCTGTCAGTCCTGCTTCTTCCATCTGACGGAGGGCGGCTTGAATGTCGTACTCCTTCCGCTTCAGGGTGACTTTCCCGTCTTCAATGATCGCGTAGGAGCAACGGGGGTCTCCATCCCGTGGCTGCCCGACACTTCCCGGATTGACCACCTGCTTCTCGCCCAGATTGAGGTGAAAGGGAATGTGTGTATGACCGACACAAACAAAGTCGGCATTGATCCCCTGCAGGCGTGCATTCCAGGCGGCTTCATTATCATTCAAATATTCATCCAGAGGATCACGGGGCGTTCCATGCACCAGATAAAATGTCGTGCCTTCGATCGTAACCTGCTGTGAGATCGGCAACCGCGCCAGATATTTCATTCTGACACGATCCAATAGTTCCCAATGCAGGGGCCGCGTGAAACAGGCCAGCTTGCGAAACCCAGTCGTACCTTTCGCCTCTACGCGCTGCGCGACCGCATGATCATGATTTCCTCGTACGCAGGCATTCGCGTTCTGCTTAACCCATTCAATACACGGCAAAGGGTCGGTTCCATAATCGACCAGGTCACCGATGCAGAGGCAGTAATCAAACTCTTCCTGGATCGCGGAAAGCGCCGCCCAGTTTGAATGAATATCCGATATCACAAGCACTCGCATTGACTCTCGCCCTGATTACTGTCGACTCCCGGAAGGGGAGCAAAAACGATTCTTATCCTGTTATTCTATAATCACTTAGATTGTATGATACAACCGCCGGATTTGGAAACCAACTTCGAAAATCGACGGCGCATCCCCTTTATTTTACGAATAATTCGGCTCAGAAACCGACCGAAAAAATCACCTATGGACTCATTTTTATAGAAGTGCTAGACTCCCGCCACATGTCTGAGGCAGCTCAACATCACTACGACAAATACCATCTATTTTTGAGGTCGTTTTTCCAGCAGGATGTTCGGAGAGACAGCACCTTTTCACTCAAATTCAAACCATCCGGTTCGGACGCTTTCAGAAGGGATACTGATATGCGGACCCTGCAACTGTTCAAGAAAAGTCTGATCATCACATTCGCAATCGCCGTCTGCATGACGGCCGTGTTGCCGGAAGCAGATGCCAGAATTGAAGCCGTCAAAGGTAAGAAATACAAACTCACCAAACGGCATGGCCCCTGGATGATCATGGTCGCCAGTCTGCGAGACATTCCTGAAAGTCGCCGCTCCAAAGGTCTAAGCGCCCAGGAAGCCGCCGACGAATTGGTTTATGAACTCCGTAAACGGGGCATTCCTGCTTACACATTCAGCCAGGAATCGGTCATTCAACGCTTCAATACACTGGACCGTCTCGGCCGTGAAGAACGCCGCAGCTATGCTGCACAGCGGGCAATGATTTCCGTGATCGCGGGCAATTATTCCGACAGTGAAGACAACGTGGCTCAGAAGACATTGAAGTATGTCAAAAACTTTCATCCACAGGTGCTGACAGAAAACGGCGTCTATAAAAAAACACCCGGGCAACCAGGTCCGCTCAGTGGTGCGTTTCTCACGATCAATCCACTGCTGTCTCCCCAGGAAGTCGCACAAAGAAAACAAGATCCGCTGATCGCTAAACTGAACTCAGGAATTGAATATTCTCTGCTGAAGAACAAAGGAAAATATTCTCTGGTCATCGCTTCTTTTTATGGGAATTCGGTTACCAAAACTGCCACTTCCCGATTCCAGAATGCCTCCAGCAACCTGAAAGTCAGCAACAGCCTGGACCAGGCAGCGGAAAACGCCTGGACCCTGGCAAAAGCATTACGCAACGCAAAAAGCTATGGCTTCCCTGCCGGCTCTCCGCGGAACATTGATGCTTATGTACTGCATGAAAAATATCGATCCATCGTAGCCGTCGGTTCTTTTGATACGGCTGATGATCCTCGGATTACCGCTTATGCCAAGCTGTTTGGTGCCAAGCTGAAACCGCATCCGGAAAGCGGCGTGGAAACAATGACCGCAGAGTACTTCGTGATTCCCGGCAAAACGCCGCAATCACCGCCGGCGGCATCATGGGTCTTTGACCCCAAACCCACGCTCATGCAAAACCCCAAAGCCAGGTAATTGCAAACCGGCAAAACCAGATTCTCGTAATTGCCTTCCCTCTGTTAATCGGGCCTGCTACAGTGCCTGAAGTCGGGAAGGCTTCTTTTTGCGCGAGAGTGCTGCCTGCTTCGACTTTGCATAAACGACAATGTACCTCTAGAAATTCCACTCGCTCATGTCACAATATCCTGTCATCGTTCTAGCCAGTCGAAATCAAAAAAAAGCTGGCGAAATTTCGGAACTGCTCCGCCCGCATGGCATCCGGGTCCAAAGTGTCGCCGACTATCCCCAGGCACAGGAAGTCGTGGAAGATGGCAGCAGCTTTGCAGAGAACGCAGCGAAAAAAGCTTCGGAAACCGCCCGCACCATTTCCCAGTGGACAATTGGCGAAGACAGTGGATTGATGATCGATGCACTCGATGGTGCACCTGGAATTTACTCCGCCCGCTTCAGCGGAGAAGATGCCACCGATGAGAAAAACAACGCCAAAATGATCCAGGAACTGGCAGGCGTTCCTCTGGAACAGCGAACCGCCGCCTATGTCTGTAACGTCGCACTGTCGAACCCAAAAGGAGAAATCTGCCTGCAGGTCGAAGCCCGCTGCCGAGGCCGCATGACCGAAGCACCGCGCGGCCAGAACGGATTTGGTTACGACCCCTATTTCGAGATCATTGAGCTGCATAAAACTTTCGGCGAATTAGCACCGATTGTCAAACAGCATCTCAGTCATCGTGCGCGGGCCTTTGAACGGTTCATTCCGCAACTGGTCGATCTGTTCCAGCGCGAGAATAAATAACAACCTAAAAAGAACGGCTTGCTTTCTCTTCGGAAGCAGGTTTAGGTGGCGCACCCATAGCGGCACCCTGCCCGCGGCGTGAGGCATATCGAATCGGGAACGAAGGCCAGACGCTGTTTTGCTGCTGTGGGAAAGTGTATTCAGGGCCATCAAAGTAATGTCCCACCGCACCATTCCGCATCGACTTTTCTGAAACGTATTGAGTGAAACCCAGCCATTGACGATCGGGGGCGACTACACCAAAAAAGTTATCTCGCTCGGGAGTAAAACCGGCAAATTCACGCGGCAAGGGAGTCGTGTGCAACGCCGTTAACAAAAACGCCATCGCAATATATCCCGTCATCGCGGCAAATCCCCAGCGTGCTACTTCATGCACGAGCGGATGAACCTGCATATAAGTAGGCGCAATCCGCACCGTGATTTCTCGAAACAGGAAAATAAACCCCACGAACAGGCCAATCAGCGCAATGCTGTCCCAGCGCAGCGGCCAGGCCCCCGAACTGGCAATATTGTTCGTCAAAAAAGTCGCCAGGGGTTCGAAGTAGTTCATCGCCAATAGCCCGGCAAAAAGCACCGACACAAAGATAAAAGCAGCGCCCCATGCTCCTTCACTGGCAACACACCAGGTCACAATTCCCAAAATTGCCAGTAACAAAATGTCGATCATAGTCGAATTCCAGAATGAATCAGATCAAATACAAAATCGTTTATAAATCAATGAAAACCAGATCAGCAAGCAAGATGATTCTGACGTGATCTCACTTTACAACCCGCAGCAATTCATCAATCGAAGTAATTCCCTTCACAACCAGCCGCAGACCTTCCTCTTTCATATACAGCATGCCGTTCTTGCGGGCCTGTGCTTTCAGTTGAGACATGCCGGCTGTATCGCGAATCATATCCCGCATCCGCTCGTTAAAGTCCAGCAGCTCGACCACACTGATCCGCCCCTTGTAACCCAACCCAGTACAGGAAGGACAGACAATTTCCGGATTTTTCGGCTGCCGATAGAAACATTTCACCTTATCAGGCGGCAGGTTTGCTTTCTTCAAAAACTCCGGGTTGGGTTGATATGCTTCTTTACATTCAGGACACAGCCGCCTCGCCAGACGTTGTGCCAGCAGCGCCGAAAGAGAACTCGCCAGCATGAACGGTTCAACTTCCAGGTCGATCAACCGGTACAACGCGGTAAAGGTATCGTTGGCGTGAACCGTTGAGAATACCATGTGACCGGTATTCGCAGCCTGACAGGCAATCCGTGCGGTCTCCGCATCACGAATTTCGCCGATCATGACCACGTCCGGGTCCTGACGCAAAATACTTCTTAAAGACTCGGCAAACGTCTGGCCGGCCTTTTGGTTGATTTCAATCTGTGACACATTATCGATCCGATATTCAACCGGATCTTCAATCGTGATGATATTCCGCTGATACGGGTCGATCTCATGCAAGGCGGCAAACAAAGTCGTTGATTTACCGGCACCTGTCGGACCACAGCATAAAAATAGACCGTGTGGCTGTTTCACAATACCACTCAGCTTGTCGACCAGTTGTTTTCGAATTCCCAGTTCTGATAGCGAAGCAATCGAATTCGTCTGGTCCAGAATACGTAAACTCATTTTTTCGCCGTGCCGGGTGCCCTGACTGGCAAGACGAAAATCAATCTCGCGGTCGGGCATGATAGCACGGAAACTACCGTCCTGGGGACGACGCTTCTCGGTAATATCCATCGCACCAAGCACTTTGAAAATATTCAGAACGGCTTCACCAATCGAACGGTCAAAACCTTCCGTAGGGTACATCACGCCGTCAATACGCAGACGCACTCCCACTTCATCTTCTTTCGGCTCCAGGTGCACGTCAGTCGCACGACGCATCACCGCGTCGTAGACCAGTTCCTTTGCCGCCAGAAAGCCACGCGAATTCTCTACCCGGCGCGAACTTGAAGGGTCATCCCCTCGCCCGGTTGACGATTTGCCAATAAAGCGAATATCAGGCCCGATGGCCGCCTGCTGTTTCTTGGTGCCTCCCACCCGGATTCCCATCCGGGCCAGATAACGCAGAGTTAAATTCTGGATATGATCAGGCGTCATCACCCGGCTCGAAGCGGGCACCTTCGCATTGCGTTCTCGAATATACATCCCCAGCGGCCCACCATAAGCCGCCAGCAGGATAAAAAAGCCAAGCAGAAAGCTGGGCATACAGAATACAAGCAGAAAGCCGAGCCCGCCGGCAACTAAAACGATGGAACTCCAGAACTCGGTATCGATTTTTAATCCGCGACTGTCCTCATCAACCCAGTACGATGTTTTCGCCCAGAGCAGAAACAGCAAAACCACCAGTAGAAACTTCCAGAAATGGAAATAAAACCCCTGTGAATTGGTAAAACGCGGATCATTGCCTCGAAAAAACGGGACCGGTAGCGGCGGATATTCTCCCGCGTTCGAAACAGCGACAACACGATTCGGCTCTTGAGACTCGCGGTCGCTATCTGGAACCGGTTGCGCTTGGATGTCTGTCAAGAATCCCGTAAGGCAGAGCATTACGATAAGACACGCCCAGAAAAATTTCACGCTGTTGTTCCTCAAAATGAAGCTGATGTATCCAATGAAATTGACCGGAATCTCGGTCAGTAGCCCGTATAAATGGTGATACTATAAGGAGTTGAATTTAGTCTATATTCTAACGGGAAGAAACGTCTTTCTCTAATTTTAATCAGAGAGAATCGACTTTTCCCCTGTTTATCCCACTTTTCGCAATAGCACAATACAAGTATATACTACACCGTAGAACGGCAGGAAGCCAGAATCGGCAGTCACAAAATTCCACACACAACTGAAGGAATTCGCAGTTCTCCCTGAATAAATTGGTCTGGATCGCATCGCGACCCTCGGCATGATGATGCGGAGATAAAGTCGCGCGCGCGAGTGAGCACTACGGATTCAGTTGAGATTCCTGTACCACTGAGAAAATCAGCACCATAAAATCCGCTCGTTTCAGCACGATTTTTCAAACCGCTGCTTCGATGCACCTCACTTATCAAACGACATCGCAACGCTTCATTCCGCATTCCTGGTGCTTCATAAAGACTTCCCAGACGATCACAGGTCGATTGCAGGAAAAAGAAGCGTTTCCCCATTGACGCCCCCACGCCATTAACGATGATTCTGCTCACAAACATGATTATCTCTTCCACACATCCAGACCGAGCGCAGCAAGCAGGAAACCAACAGATCAACTGACAAAACCAAATCACAAATTCATCCTCATAAAAGGAGAGTCAGGGCCGTCCCCCATGTAGCCGCCCGCCTCACAACGTTCGATCCCAAAACAAGGTCGGTGGCACTATTGGCTTGCCAACAGTGATCGGATCACCGGCCCCAAAAGCCATTCAGAAAACCCAGAATGCCCCACCTCTAAGCGGCACGGCACCAGCCACCGTTAAAATATCCAGCAGCCAACCAGACAACCAGATCATACCCCATCGCCACGAACCGCCCGAGCTGAATTTCAGTCAGTAGTGAATAAGAACAGCTCCAAATTTCACTCTCACCCTCTCTCATCGTCATCGTGCTACACAAATTCATTTCGTGTTTTTCGTGGTTGAACACAAAACACCCCTGATCCAATTCCTCAGACCAAGGGGGCTTTAATCCATTAAGAGATCACGTACGTAAAAATGGGATTCTGAAAACTTTTACCTTTTCCCCAATGTTCAAGACAATCACCGGGAACCTTTTCTGTCCATAGGTCGCCCTGCTTTTTCGCTTTCTCCATTCTGTGATAAGCTTGCCAATCTAGGGCGTCCATTCTGCATGCCCGCCTACTGGGTCATAAAGTTTTGCCAGGCTTTAGTAAGAATTCTGGCATTCAGTACAAACGAATGTTATACAAATAATCTTTCGTGACTATCCGTTTACATTTCTTTCTGTTTACATTTCTTTGCTTGCGGATAATTCAATCGGTTTTCGCGATACTGGAATAGAGCATTCTTGAGATGATTCCTCGTCAATCGGTTCTCCAGGCTCTGACGGCCTTGTCTCAATCGTTGCAGTACGCGCATGACTCGGATGTCGATCCGTGGCAGTTTGCTATTGAACATGAGATTCTTCGAGAGATGGGATTAACAGTGAGCGACATTCGCTGGTTGATCCACAAAAAGTTCGTCATTCATCGAAAGGAAACTACTGCTCCCGGCGATCCGACACGTTCATTCTCTCGGTTAAGCATAACATCAATCACTCCTGATGCCGCCTATGTGCTGACAGATAGCGGAATCGAAATCACTCGACGCCTGATGAATGAGGAAAGCGCTCCCTCAGATCTTTCCTCGCCGGAGCTGGTATCGCGGCCCCTCCCATCAGACACTCGCAATTGCCCTATCTGGTCTGCCGATCATCGTGAACTCTGGTATGAGGAACGCCTGGTAAAACGTTTTCGCGTCCCGGCCCAGAATCAGGTTTTAGTGTTGACTGTATTCCAGGAAGAGGGGTGGCCAGAGTTTATTGATGATCCCCTGCCTTCAGATCCCAAAATCGACCCTCGCCGCCGACTGCAAGCAACAGTGAAATCACTCAATCGCTGTCAGGCTGAAGGTCAAATTCGCTTCCATACTTGTGGTGGTGACAAGATCTTCTGGAGCGCGCCTGGGAACGAACTAGACGCTTAAATTCAGCGACCCACAGAGGGTGATCTCACCCTCATCGCAACTCATTCCCACCTCAACCAAGACCTGATCATTCTCTGATCACACGTTGCGTTCGGCTCTAGCAAGGTTGATAAACGTTCTCGTTCATCGACGTTGACTTGTACCATTTCGTCGTTCAATTTTTAGAAGCATTTACCGGCTTCATATTAGATTTCCAAGAGAGAAGGAGATTCAGATGGGACAGTTTATCGCAGCAGCAGCCACGGCCGTGGCTCCCGTGTTGTCTAGTGTTTTGGGGTTTATCGGAGATAATCCCCAGACCATTGCCACCATGAAGAAAATGGCAGACAGTTTTACCAAGGAGGCGAATGCCGAGCAGAATGCCATGCTGGCACTGGCTGGTTTGCCAGTTTCCAAGACACACATTGTCATCGATTTTGCCACAGAACTGGATACTCCCGAGGATGCGAAAACGGCCGCCTCGGCGGCCCTGGATGCGGTAACCAACTCAGTCACAACGTATTACAAAACGCAGTTTCCCAAAGTCGCTGCAAAAACGGCCGATGCCGGGTTCGCAGCAAAATTTGATGTGAATGGTGATATTTCGACCGCGATCACACAGATGAATGACTATTTCTCTCGCAATAATATTCCCACAACCAATAACCCAGCGGAAAAGATGGCGCAAACGATCAAGGCTCAGATGAAAGCCCGACAAGGCATCACAGGAAAGAGTGCTGGAAAAACATATCTGAATAACAATCAGTCAGTTTGCTGGGCAGTAATGTATGGAAATGTCGCCGATCCCAGCGGTGAAAACGCTTTACTTTATGGATTTATAGCGGGCTTTGATAGCGGGTTTGGAGCCTAGTAAGTTTGAGCCTGTTTTGCCTGAAGACCGATTGTCTCTCGACAGAATACAGAGGCAATCGGTCGTTTCTCTGCGAGAAAAAGGTGTCAGGAACCTTATTCTGCTTTTCGTGGCCTACCTCGGGGTTTGATCGTGCTTTCCAGCTCCAGTTGTTGGACGGTTTGAGTGGTCCAGGCGTCGTTGCCATACGGAGTGCCGCGTTGAATGCTGCGTGCCAGAGCCTTTAGTTCGCGGTCGGTCAGTGGCTGGTTGACATGTGCGGTCCAGCCTGGTTTCCGCTTCTGTGGCCACGGTGATAACAGCGGCTGTGGCTCGGAGGAACCTTGCCTCCAGTGAGAAAGGCTGCCCCACTTCCAGTCTTCAGCCCGCTTGACCAGATTGGCAGTGAGCGCATTCCGTTCTACATACCGGCACACCGTATAGAAGTGCTCGTCATCCTGAATCGGAAACGATTTGAATCGTCCCTGGTAGACGTGACCGGAGCCAGTGCTCTTGCGGTGGGCGTGCCATCGCTGGGTGTGGGTGAGCGTGAGCCAGCCGGTGAAGCGGGAGAGCTGACCGTCTTCACTGGGATGAACGACCAGATGCCAATGGTTCGGCATCACACAATAACTGAGCAGCCGCATCTCAAACCGCTCGACCGCTTCCGACAAGATCCGCTCAAAGGCGGCGTAGTCTTCGTCCGTCTCAAAGATCGTCATCCGGGCATTCGCCCGATTGAGCACATGATAAAGATATCCCGCCTGAGCGGCCCGTTTTGGTCGTCCCATAAGCAGTATTAGAGCGAATTTCACCTAAATTGTCAACTTAAGGTTCCTGACACCTTTTTCTGTCTTTGAAGAAGGGGCATTATCAGTTATAATTCAAGCAGGCGTGAGAGCTTTACCTAAGAGCAAGGTGCCTAGTCTAGAGAAAGTCGATGAACTTGACGATGTCAATTTAGGCGCAGCAGCTGAGGCGGCTGAAGAAGCAGAAGAGGCCGCTAATGCAGCAAAGAATTTACTTGAAAAAAATAAAGGAGCTGTCACAAAGTCGATCCCAGCTACTAAGGAGCTTGCTGACGAAATCGCCAGCGTTGGTTTGCCTCGATCTAGGCAGACAGTCGTGCTAATTGAAACGGCGGAGGGCAAGACAATTATTGCTGCGGGTGGTCCAGATCTGACTGCCGCTCAAAAAACGTTGGCAAGGGGGAAAGGACTTTTGGTTGCAGATGACCTTCCTGGCTTTCACGCTGAGATGACCGCCGTAGCGACAGCTGGCGAAAAAGGGCTATTACCAATTCGTGGAGTGACAACAAACAAGATGTGTAGGGATGGAAGTAGTAGCTGTTTTAACCAACTTAGTGAGATGGCAAAAAGAGGTGGATATGAATTGAAAGTTGGGCCCGATGGCCGCTCATTTGAGTTCATTAAGATAGGAGAGTAGTAGCAGATGGTTGACGAGTTTATTGAGAAAATTCAGGAGTACACAAAGTCTCAGCCAACATCGAATCTTTGCACCCCTACATCAAAGAATGCAATCAATGAAACCGAACACAAACTTGGTTTTTCGATCCCCAACTTACTCAAACAATGTTATTTGAGAGTTGGCAATGGAGGCTTCGGGCCAGGTTACGGAGTCATCGGTCTCGAAGGTGGGTACGCATCGGACTATGGAAACGTTGTTGAGACATTCCAACTTTTGAAATCCGATCAAGAATCGGAAGGTCTAGAGTGGCAAGAAGGTTTGCTTCCGTTTTGTGAGTGGGGGTGCAATATTTTCTCATGTGTTGATTGTAATGACCCCCAACATCCCGTTTTTACGTTTGAAGACTTCGCTGTAACGCAACAAAACTACACATTGGATCGGTTTTTTGAACTGTGGATGAGCGGTGCGGACATTCTTTCCTGCGATGGAGCGGAGGTAGATGAGGTTGAAATCACTAATCCATTTACTGGTGAAAAAGAAACGGTATCAAAGCGAAGGCAGAAGTGACTGTCATAAATGAAGCCAGAACAGAAAAAGGGGGCAGCGACGAATGGCACTGCCGCTGTTTTTTGAGTTTGTGTTTGCGCAACGACTCCCGGGTGACGCAGTCACGGTTTTAATTTTCTGATTTTTTGCCAGTTCGCTGGAAATTGTGTTTGGCAAAACCTTTCCTGGCATTATGCTGCGTTCTGGCAAGACCTTCCTTGGGTTGGTGTGGGTAAAACATTTGACCAAGGAAGGTTCTATGCCATTTATATCAGCTTCCCATTCGAATGCAGCATCATTTTCTCTTTTCAAACGTTCGATGATGCAAAATGCTTCGCTTCCGCTATCTGATGTGATTGATGACCAGCGCTGGCAACAAACCTTTGATGAACACGAAATCAATTTTGGTTCCGGCGAGGATGACGTTTACACACCCGCAATCACGCTCTGGGCCTTAATTTCTCAGGTCTTCTTTTCCGGCGAGCAACGCAGCTGTAAAGCGGCCGTGATCCGTGTTGCCAGCCTGTGTGCCGCGCTGGGCCGACGGGTTTGCAGTACGAATACCAGTGCTTATTGTCGGGCGCGACTCAAAATCCCGTTTATCGTCATTCGAGACATTGTCCAACAAATTGCCGCTGATGCGGAAGCGGCCTGTGATCAGAATCGTGTCCAGACCAGAGAGCAGTCGGCGGCACGCCTCAGTCCTTCCAGCATCGCTGATGTGAAATCACGGAGCACCGGCGGTCGCATTCTGCTGGTTGATGGCTTCACCCTCACGGCCGCCGATACTCCCAAGAATCAGCGTGCCTATCCACAGAACCCGACTCAGAAACCGGGGCTCGGGTTCCCCGTTCTACGCTGCGTTTCTCTGATCTCGATGACAACCGGACTGCTGGTGGATCTAGTGAGCGGGCCTTACAGCGGAAAAGGCAGTGGCGAAACGGCCCTGTTCTGGCAAATGCTGGATGCACTCCGACCGGGAGATACCTTGGTGGCAGACTCGTATTACTGCACGTACTGGCTGGTGAGTGCGTGCCGTGCGCGGGGCGTTCAGGTTTTGATGAAGAATCATCACCTGCGTGACGATCATCCGCAAGCCGCACGGCGGCTGAGTAAACGGGAGCGACTGGTGACCTGGTCACGACCATTGCAACGTCCTGCCTGGATGACCCGTCAGGAATTCTGGCAACAACCGCTGACGCTCACTCTGCGTCTGGTCGATGTGCAGATCAGTCAGCCGGGGTATCGCGCCAAAACGTTTACGATTGCCACCACCATCACAGATCGGAAAGCATACCCGGCGCGCTGGATCGCCGCCGTGTATCAGAGCCGCTGGCTGATCGAACTGGATATTCGCAGCATCAAGTGTTCGCTGGGGATGGATATTCTGCGTGCGAAGTCTCCGGACATGGTGCTCACCGAACTCTGGTCGTGCCTGCTGGCGTATAATCTGATTCGGTTAAAAATGCTGCAAAGCAGTCTCTCAACAGACCGTGATCCGCGTTCCCTCTCGTTTGCCACCACGCAACAGATGCTGGCTGCCAGTTGGTTGTTGGGAGCCGTCACGAAGCTCACGGATGAGTTGGTTGCACTCGGACAACAGGTCCCCAGCAGCGAACGTGTGGGGCATCGCACTGGTCGAACAGAACCCAGAGCCAATAAACGCCGCACCAAAGTGCTGGCTTTGCTGAAGCAACCAAGATACCATTACCATCAACAAAGGAGGACGATCGTATGAACGCAAACTGTTACGCTACAATAGGCAGTGCCATTCGTCGCTGACCCCTTTTACTACGCGCCCCTATGCTTGTTGATGATATGCAATCTCAAGGGCATCGAGATACACATCAGAAACAAAAGAATTAAAAAAATCTTTCGAGCCAAAAACTAAAGTGCCACCATTTTCTGTCCTCTGAATGTCTAACCCACCTTCCTCAACAGACTGCTCTACATCCAAAGCTAAATTTACAACTTCTGGTGTTACATAATCTAACATTCTCAAACAGTCAGTGTATGTCTCCCAGAGTTCAATTCGTTGCTCATCCGTTCTCTGTTCATTGAAGTCAAATTTTTGCCTGATTGGATCAGAGTCTTTCAATGGTCTTGGTGGTTCATGATAGTACGGAGCAAAGTTTCCGACCCAGAAATCTTTAATCATGTGCAAGTCTCTAATAAATGAGTTAGTGTTTGCGAAATAAGTAGCATGTGAATTAAATGGTAAGAAGGGCCCAGCAGAAGTAAAGATCTTTAGGGAGAGTGGATCTAAAATAGCAATGATCGATCTCAACAGTTCACGTAATACATTCAGATTTTTTTCGACGCATTCGTTATGATCTTTATACGTCGATTCTGGACTTAAATCCTTATCGTCAGTTTGAGTGATATAGTAGCTTCCAGGTGAAATATACAACTCAGCAAAACCATCATAGAGATATGCGTAGCCACGAGGATGCTTTTTATCCCAAGTGGTTACATTCAATGCTGCTTTTTGTTTTTTCTTAAGCTTTGTTTCTTCCGTTAGTTGCCATTGTTCTAACCATGTAAAAGCACTGCATTCCAAAGAATTCGAAGATGACTTATCTAAGGCTCGATTGTTCAGTAGTGTTGAATTTAATGTTTCTAGCGAAAGGCACTCATCCGCTTCATACAAATACTTCTTTCTGCTTCGATCTAGAATGCGAAAATCCCCCCAGAGTGATTCTGCATAATTGGATCTATCTAATGATTTTGCTATCTCTAAGAAATTTTGTCCTGCAAAAAAGTCAGGAGATCTAGGGTATAAACAAATATGAATTCCATATGACATTACAACTCTCCGACTACACGTACAAAGATAATTTTCCCGTTTGCTTCAGTAAAAAGCTCGCCTTCGAAGAATAATTCACCATTCTTTCCCAAGCTCCATTCTGGCGTCCCATCAGGTAATTTTCTATCTGGTAGGCGATTAATAACGATATACTGTCTACGAATTTTATTTTTTCCTAAAATAAAGCCTGCTGCTTTAAATTGTTCAATTGCATGTGTTAATTCAGCTTGCCCCTTACCTTCTCCTAGATCGTAAAGGAGTCCTCCCCTTCCGTTTGTAACTGAAATTGGCATGCTCCCCTTAACTTGATCCATTTGTTGTGAGAGTTTCCAATAGAGAAAACTAAGGAGACGATCATGACCAAACGACGTAAGAAACGACATACCCCGGAGCAGATTATCCGTAAGCTCCGTGACGCCGATACGATGCTCAATGCCGGCAAGACAATCGGCGAAGTCTGCCAGCAGCTGGAGATCAGCGAACAATCCTTCAATCGCTGGCAAACACAGTATGGCGGGATGAAGGCCGAAGAGGCCAAGCGACTGAAGAATCTGGAGCAGGAAAACACCCGGCTCAAAAAGCTGCTCGCCGAAGCGGAGCTCGATAAAGCGATGCTCAAGGAAATCGCGGAGGGAAACTGGTAAGCCCTTCTCGCAAACGCCAGGCCGTCCAGCATCTGCAGCAGACGTTCGATGTTTCCGAACGCAAAGCCTGTCGGGTTCTGGATCAGCCCCGTTCCAGTCAACGCTACCAGGCGGCTCCTCCTGATGATGAAGCCGCTCTGCTGAAGCAGATTCTGAAACTGGTACGCTGTTATCCCCGTTTCGGATATCGACGAATCGGCAGGATGCTGCAGGCGGCTGGCTGGAAAGTGAATCCCAAACGCATTTATCGTTTGTGGCGTCGAGAAGGGCTCAAAGTCCCCAGAAAACAGAAGAAAAAACGTGCGTTGGGTACGGGGGCGAATGCCTGCCATCGCCATCGTCCAGAAAGGAAAAACCATGTATGGTGCTGCGATTTTATTTTTGATCGAACAGAAACCGGGACCACGCTCAAGTGGCTCTCGATTATTGACGAGTATACCAGGGAGTGCCTAGCCTTGAAGGTGGACCGTCACATCACCAGCGAGGATGTGATCAACGTGCTGGCGGAGCTGTTCCGGACTCACGGCGTGCCGGAGCACTTCCGCAGCGACAACGGCAGTGAGTTCCTGTCCAAGGCGATTCGCAGTTGGCTGAAACAGATCGGCGTAGGAACGCTGTATATCGAACCGGGCAGTCCCTGGGAGAATGGCTACGCCGAGAGCTTCCACAGCCGTGTCCGGGACGAGTTCATGAACTGTGAGGTGTTTGAAAACCTGAGATCTGCCCGCCGGCAGACAGAGGCCTGGAAGCAACATTACAACGAGGTCCGCCCGCACAGTTCGCTGGGCTACCTCACCCCCAGACAATTTTCGCAGCAGTGTATCTCTTCCAGTCGGACTACGTCCGCCTTCCAGAGAAACACTGCTGTTACCCAAAAGTTCTCATAACAACTGGTACGGAAATGGGGGGCCTGTCAAAATCACATCAGTATTTAAAATAGTACCGGGTTCATATCCTTTGTGAAATCGTTTTACAAATTCTTTTTTCATTGCAGGAGATAACTTTTGATACTTTCCGAATAAGAGTTTATAAGCAGCTTTACCTAGATTTGTTTCTTTGGTTTGAGTGTATCCAGCCATATCTTCTGCTGCAATCATTTCCCGTAACGCATCATTAAGATTTGATGGTTCAGGCTCGCCCTTAATATTTTTATTAGCTTTTAATGGATTCTTTTTATAACCTGGCTTACCATTGCCTTTTTTTTGCAATAATTCTCGTCGAAGTTTTAGAAGATTTTCGTGACCTTCGGAGAAATTCAAAGGATTTGGAATAGCTCCGTATTCATCATACCAAAACTCACTAAGTGCTCTTCCAACACGTGTGTCTGGTCCAAATGTTTTCCGTAACTTTGCCAGTTTTTCAGACTTGGATATTTTTGTGACTAACTGTGCGAATTTAGTTCCTTTGGCTGCTTTGAGGCCTCCTTTGGCAATCGCTCCTCCTGGAATGAGTAGTGATGCAAGTTCATATGCAAGTCGTCCAGTTACATAAGCTTTTTCTTCAGCTGTCCAATCATCAAAATGTGCTATTTCATCAACAGCGATTTTTAATAAATCGATAACGGCTTCGACTTCTGCTTTGCTTAGCTCAAACTCGGCTGAAACTAAGCTTTTTAAATTCTGATATAACTCTTCCGATTTATCAGACGAACCAAAAAGCTTCTCATAAATTAACGCAGTACCAAGCTTTCCAAGTTTTTTGCTGACGTTTAGAAATCGTGCAAAAGGATCATCTGGTACTGTAAAACCGAGAGATTCCAACATTTTGAACGCATAGTCAGAAGCATAGTTGTTGGGCGTTAAGTCGTAAAATTGAACATACGATTTAGATGCTCCTCCAAGTATCTCTGCAGTACTCTCGATGTCACTATAGAATCCTTCAAGAAAACCTTTTCCAAAATGCTCTGACAAGAGTGACAAGTCTGCTTGTAGATTAGGACCTGAACTATCTGCTAGAGTAGAATAATTTCCTTTCAGAAAAAGCTCTACTAATATTCTGTTGTACGCATCATTCTTAAGAATTCCATTTAATCTTTTATTTTGTTCACCTTGACCTTGATTAGAGAGTTCAAGCTCAGCAACATCACCCCCCAGCCTTTCATAACGTTTGATCAGTTTTCCTAACCGTAACAGGATTAATCTTTTCGCACCTGGAGATATTTCAGGATCATTGATTTGCTCATCAAGACCTTTGATTGTTTCGGCTAAACTAAGACGCTCGAATGTGTTTTTTAAGGTCTCGGCCAGTTTGTCGGCTGCTGTTTTTTCTTCTGGTTCAATTTTCTCTTTATTCAGATCATTCATCAGTCCTATGGGGTCCATGAATGCCCGATCATTGTCGGTTAGTTTCTCACGTTCATTCAGAAAGACTTTATATTTTGCTAACAAATCAGGTAGTGAAAGCACATGGCGGCCCCATTCTTCTCGGATGAGTTTGCCGCCTTCTTCATTGTATTCGCGGTAGATCCAGATCGTGCCGTTGTCAAAGCGTTCCCAGTAGGTGCCGTCCCGTGTGGTGCCTGAGGCAATCGGTGGCAAATCCGTACGGGGGGCGCGGCCGGAGCTGCTGCCAAAGCCGGTGCCGAACAGGGAAGTGCCGAAGGGGAATATGCCTTGGCCAAAGAAGTTGCCAGGCATGAGGCCTGCCGCAGCCGGGTTGGGGATATTGAACGGTTGCTCTTGAGGTCCATTCCAGTAACCATCGACATAATCTGTATAGGGTTCATGATCCATTGTCGTTACATCGATATTCCCGTCAGAGTCTGTCGTCGTGATCAGACCGTTTTTCTCCCCGTCGATGGTATTGTCGTCGGTTCGCTCGGCGTGGGAATCCGAGTTGTGTGTTTCTGTCTTGCCGGTCCGGGAGTCGTACGCAGTGGCCATGCCGTTTGTGGTGGCGTTGTAAGAGTGCAGTTTCAGGCCATCGTTACCAGTCAACACGTTTCCGTTTTCGTCAAAATAACGGGTGTAGTCGAACTCTGTGAAGTAGGTACTTCTGCCGCGGGAACTGACGTGGTAGAGATTATTGGGCGGGCGTAAAAGGTGTCAGGAACCGAATGGCCCTGCCTGTTTGTTTCCGAGAAGTTAATCCTTGTATACGAAGACGCAATCGTTTATAGGATATTGATAATCAATTTCATCTCACTTGGATAGCCGCTAGACAATCATGAAATAATTGAACCAGAATGAGGGCACTAAAGTGAAGATCAGGAACATCAAGATCTATCAGATTGATTTGCCTCTGCTTGAAGGCAAATACAGTTGGTCTGAAGGAAAGAGTGTTGACGTGTTTGACTCAACGGTCGTTGAAGTTCAGACAGATTGTGGAATTAAAGGATACGGTGAAGTCTGTCCCCTTGGGCCGGTTTATCTTCCGGCTTATGCTGGTGGTGTCCGCGCGGGTCTTAAAGAACTGGCCCCCGCGTTACTCGGCGAGGATCCCCGGCGGCTATTGGTCATTAATCACAAGATGGATCGTGTGCTGAAGGGACACCCGTATGTTAAGTCCGCGATCGACATCGCTTGCTGGGATATTTTGGGACAGGCGGCAGAACTGCCAGTTTGCGAACTACTCGGTGGTCGATATGGAGAAGATATCACTTTGTACCGTGCTATTTCACAACGCTCTGCAGAAGAGATGGCACAAAACATTGCTGAGTACCGTACCGAGGGATACCGACGCTTTCAGTTAAAAGTAGGAGGTCACCCGGAAGATGATATTGCTCGTATTCGCGCTGCCAGAGACGTATTGGAACCCGAAGATAAACTGATCGCCGATGCCAACACTGGCTGGCTGATGCATGAAGCGATGCGAGTCGTGAATGCGGTGAAAGACATCGATGTGTATATTGAGCAACCCTGTTCGACTTACAACGAGTGTCTCAGTATCCGCCGTAATACAACATTACCCTTTGTACTGGATGAAGTGATCGACTCTACGGCAACTATTCTTCAAGGGGCCTCCGATGGTGCAATGGATGTGGTCAATATTAAAATCAGCAAATTCGGTGGACTGACACGCGCAAAGCAGGCCCGTGATCTGTGTGTCTCCCTGGGGATTGCAATGACCTTGGAAGATAGTTGGGGCGGAGATATTGTCACCGCCGCGATTGCGCACCTTGCACAGGGAACACCGGCCGAATTTCAATTTACCTCGACTGACTTTAACAGCTATGTCACGACCTCTATTGCTGAAGGAGCTCCTCAACGGATTGGCGGGCGAATGTCTGCCTCGTCTAGTCCGGGCCTTGGTATTCAACCTCGGATGGATGTCCTGGGGGACCCGATATGGATCTGCAAGTAAATCAACCTGAAACTGTTTTCCGACTCACTTTACGATTGCGCATTCTTTATATAGATGAAATTTGACAAAGTTTACGAACATGCAAATGAGATCATCCAATCTGGTTAACTTTCCTGTAACTCAAGCCCTGAAATTCATCATGACACTCACTCTAGCTTCCGGTTCAGGCTTCGCAGAGGAATCTGATAAAATTGACCGATCACAACTCACGATCGATCGAATCTACAAAAGTAAAGAGTTTGATTCCAAGCCATACTCTGCCCGTTGGCTGGAGGAGGAGAGTGCCTTCACAACGCTCGTACCATCAGAGGAATACAAAGAGAGGAAGGACATACTTCGGCACGATGCTCTGACCGGAAAGACGGAAATCATGGTTGCGGCGAGCAAATTAATTCCGCCCGGAGAGTCGTTGCCACTGAAGATTAACGATTACGCCTGGTCGAAGGATCGATCTAAGCTTTTAGTTTATACAAATTCGAAACGTGTCTGGCGTAAAAATACACGTGGTGATTATTGGATACTCGATCTGACCTCGAATCAGCTTCAGAAGTTAGGAGGTGATGGCAAGCCTGCCACGATGATGTTCGCAAAATTATCTCCCAATGGACAGGAAGTCGCCTATGTTCGAAACCGCAATATCTATGTCCAAAACCTGTTCGATCACAGCATTCGTTGTCTTACACAAACCGCCAGCGACGATGTGATCAATGGTACCGCGGACTGGGTTTACGAGGAAGAATTTCAATTGCGTGCCGGTTTCCACTGGAGTCCCGATGGCACAAAAATTGCCTACTGGCAAATCAATACAACAGGCGTCAATAAATTTCCGATCGTCAACAATACCGATACTCTGTATCCAGAGGTCGTTTGGTTCGCCTATCCTAAAACTGGTCAACAAAATCCAAGTTGCCGAATTGGTGTTGTCAACTGTTTGTCAGGCAAGACAACCTGGATGAACGTGCCCGGTAATCCACGCGACCATTACATACCACGAATGCAATGGGCGGCCAACTCGAATGAGTTGCTGATCCAGCAGTTAAATCGGATACAAAACTGCAATCAGCTCTTTTTGGCAGATCACTTCAGCGGCGATGTGAAACCTGTGCTTACCGAAAAAGACAAGGCCTGGGTTGATATTCACGATGAATTATACTGGCTGGCTGATGGTGACCGGTTTACCTGGATCAGTGAACGAGATGGTTGGCGACATGCCTATCTGGTATCTCGCTCGGGAGATAAAATTTGTCTGCTGACACCAGGTAACTTTGACGTCATCAAACTGCTACACACCGATGAAGAGAACGGTTTGGTTTACTTCATCGCTTCACCTGCTAACGCAACACAGCGTTTTCTCTATCGGGTTCGGTTTGACGGTAGCGGAATGGAGCGGGTGACACCAGAGAACGAAACGGGAATTCACGACTACAAATTCTCGAAAGACACAGCCTGGGCAATCCACAGTAAATCGACATTCGATCAACCTACGACAACAGAACTGATCAGCGTTCCTGATCACCAAAGTCAACGTATTCTGAATGAAGAGAAAGAGGTGCAGGAGCGTCTATCACAACTATCCCGCATTCCAACGGAGTTCTTTCGCGTCGAAACAGGTGACGGTATTCAGCTCGATGGATGGTGTATCAAACCGCCCGATTTTGATCCATCTGGAAAATATCCGCTTCTCGTCCATGTCTATGGAGAACCGGCCGGATCCACCGTCATTGACCGTTGGGGTGGCAACAACTATCTCTGGCACTTGATGCTGGCGCAGCAGGGTTATGTTGTCATGAGCTTTGATAATCGAGGCACCAAAGTTCCCCGCGGTCGGGAGTGGCGGAAGAGCGTCTATCGTAAAATCGGAATACTGCCACCGCAGGATCAGGCGGCCGCTGTTCGTGCCGTTCTCAAAGAACGCCCCTACCTTGACTCAGATCGAGTTGGCATCTGGGGATGGAGCGGCGGTGGCTCTTCAAGTCTCCATGCAATTTTTAAATACCCGGAACTGTATTCGACGGCCATTGCCATCGCACCGGTCCCGAATCAGCGCTACTACGACACCATCTATCAGGAACGCTATATGGGACTTCCCGGATCGAATGTGGATGGGTATCGGGAAGGGTCCCCAATCAACTTTGCCAAACAACTAGAAGGAAATCTCCTGCTGATTCACGGAACCGCCGATGACAATTGCCATTACCAAACGGTGGAACTGTTGATCGACGAGCTTGTTGCACACAACAAACAGTTCGATCTGATGGCATATCCCAATCGCACGCATGCGGTCAAGGAGCGAAAAAACACATCGCGACATCTACGTCAACTGATGACACGGTACCTGAATCAACATCTTCCCGTTCAAACAAATCATCAAAAGCAGGTTACCAGAAAAGAATAACACGCGGATCAGGAACCCTTTTCTTACCGACTGTTACCATCAAAACAGAAACGAAAACACCCCTGGTCCGATTCCTCAGACCAGGGGTGTTTTCTATTTCAAAGATTACTGCATGGCCCTTGCAGGCACCGCCGTTTACTTGCCGTAAATCACGGCCTGATGCAGGTGCAAGGTGCCTTTACCTTCGAGGCCGACCTTGACGAATTTCGCGCGGGTTCCCTCAGGCAGTTCGACCATCCATTGCGGGGCGACTTTGTCGGCCGTCCAGACTTTTTCGAAGTTGGTGCCATCGGACGAGATCCAGACGGTCAGTCCTTTGGCCCGTTCCTGCAGGCCGCCCCGATTTCGTAACCAGATGGAACGAACTTCGGAATCATTCTTCAACCGGATTGTCACGGAAGGCGAATCGGTATCGTGATCCGAATGGAACGCGAAATCAAACGACTCTGCAGGCACATCCGTCAGAAACAGGTATGCGTCTTTGTTCCAGGTTTTGTTCCCGAACTTGCCGCCGAATTTGATCGCCGCATCGCGCGAGATTTCCTGAAACCCGTTGTGCTTCCGCAGCTTGATTGTTTTCTGCTTCGCACTGATCCAGCCCTCTTTGTCTTTCATCGCGGTAATCTGACGTTGCTTCGACAGATAGGCCACCAGATCTAAAAATTCGATCGGCGCGATCGTTTTGATCAACCCTTCAGGCATTGAGCTGGACTTCATCGGCTTACGCACATCGATTTCGTCTTTCGGGATGTCGATCTTTTTACCCTTCGCCAGTCCCAGAGAAATCATGTCATCGGTTTCGGAAAGAATAAAGCCGGTATGCACTTCACCTTCCTCCGTCAGAATGGCGACGGTTTCATAACCTTTCGAAATCTTGTCGTTGGGCATCAGGATCGACGTCATCATTTCGATTTTGCTGACTCGCTGACCGATGTCGCTGAGATCGGGGCCGAACTTTTTGCCCAGATCACCAACCTTGTGACAGGCCGAACAGACCTGCTTGAACACGCCTTGCCCCCGGTCGGCGTTACCGCCTGCCAATTTTGCCAGCTCGCGGATCGCCGCTTTCCGTTTCGCTGGTGGAGATTCGACGGATTCCGCCATTTCCAACGGCTTCACGGCCGCACCACCTGGCCCGGTCATCTTTTTGTAGCGGTCGAGGTACTTCTTCGCCGCGTCAGAAGAATTGGCTAGAAAGTCAGGATTCTTTTCAGCCGCTTCCCAGGCGGGCTTCAAGGCATGCAATGTGTGTTCAAGCGTGTAATCGATCCAGTAATCACGTTTCTGGTCGGCTGCCTTTAACGCGAGCTCGGTTGCTTCCACTGAAGGGAAGAAACTCAATCCGCGAACGGCTTCCAACCGCACACGTGGATGAGGATCATTAACCGCTTTAGCCAGATAGTCCATCAGCTTTGGCTGACGATCCTTTTCATTGACCAGAACGTGAATCGCAGCCGCCCGGGCACGGTATTCGTCTGAAGCCAGAATGCGATCGACGAGTTTCGGATCGACGGCACGGAAACTTTCCTGAACCCACATCGCTTCACATAACTGCATCGGGTCGTTCACGCCTTCCACCCATTTGCTGACAGCTGTCAGCACCTGGTCCCGATCACGGTCCCAGAGTTCGCGGCGAGCACGATAGCGTGTCCGCAGTTCGTAGGCCTGCAACTGCTCCAGCAATTCCTCAATCGATTTGCCGGCCTGAGTCACAGGTTTCAAGAGTGGTTTCTTTGTATTGACCAGCCGATAAACGCGCCCATGTTTGTGGTCGCGGTTTGGATCGCGTTGTGAGTACTGCATATGACCAATCAAGGCATTACACCAGTCGCCAAACCAGATCGCGCCATCGGGGCCGACTTTGGGATCAACGGGACGGAAGATCATATCGGTCGAGGAAAGCAGATCGTCGACCCGCTCCCCTTCAAAGCCGGCGCCGTCTTTCTGATCACGCAGATTGAAGCGCGGCATACCGTGCATGTTGATCACGCAGGCATAGATAAACTGATCCTGCATCGCATCGGGCAGGTGCCGCGAAATCAGGAATTCATTACCGACCGCGGGACGCATGCCCTGGTTATCGAAGTTGGGTTCGAGCGTGCGACGCGTATTGACTTCCAGACCGGACAAGGGACTCGTCCAGTGCTGTTTGGCGTTGGTACCATCACCCACCATACCATTGCCCCACTTGTCGAAGACGAGACACCACGGGTTACCATAACCAGGTGTGCGGAAGTGACGGAACTTCAGGCTGCGTGGATCGAGCGTATAACAGCCGGCGGTATCTTTATTACGAAAGGCACCGTAGGGGGTTTCCAGAGTCGTCGACAGGGCGACCCCTTCGAGCATGTGCAACAGGCCGCCGTTGGAATATTCCCAGGCACCCACTGTATGGTGGGTGTCGTCGGTCGCGATGCCATCCACAATCTGTTCGACCAGATCGGCTTTGTCATCGCCGTCCGTATCTTTGAGGAACAGAATTCGCGGCTCATCCACGACCAGCACGCCGCCGTTCCAGAATTCAAAACCGGTCGGGCAAATTAACTTGTCATAAAAGGGAGTGCACTTGTCAGCGCGACCATCGCCGTCGGTATCTTCAAAGATCAACAGGCGGTCGCTGGGGCGTCCCGCGCCGGGCATCCACTGCGGATAATTGGCCATACACGAAACCCACAGACGTCCTTTGTTATCAAATGCGATCTGATTCGGATTGGCCAGTTCAGGGAACTCACGCTCGGAAGCAAACAGTTCAACCTTGAAGCCTTCGGGAACCGTCATCATCTTGATGGACTCTTCCGGCGTTGGATACTTCAGCTCTTTAGGTTCCCGCATTTCGCGAAATGAATCGCTGCGGCTGCCGAACATTGTTTCGGGAATGAAGACTTCACCGGTCTTGGAATCATCGGGCTGATCCGGCACAACCCCACCAGCGGCCAACTCCCAGATGTAGTGGTCACGGACGGCCACCATTTTGCGAATCTTCTGATACTCACCGGGAAACGTTTCCATGTCCCAGGTACGACGACCGCCGTAAACATACCAGCCGTTGAGCATTCGATAGTCTTGCGCGTGGAACCAGGATTTGTCATTCACCCATTTGCGAACCAACTCGAATTGAGACGTTCCCGTTCCCATTGGATGACGCGAAACGAAAAGACTGGCATCCAGCAGCTCGCCAATCACCCGGTCGCCCTTTTCGTTAGCGTGAGCACCGTTTGATGTATACTGGTTGCCGGGTTCCTTGTCGAACAGCGGTTTGGTGTCGGTAAACAGGTCGACAAAACGATGCCCGTCTTCCTTTGCCAGTTTTTTGATCGCCGCGGTATATGCGGCCAGATTTTTGTTTTCTTCCACACCAGAAGGCTGCAGCGGATTGCCTGTTGCTTCAAAAGCAATCGGGCTGATCAGCACAAAGCGTGGCTTGCGACCTTCTTTGGTGAAGCGTTTGGTTTGCTCGTCGATATAGGCACGGTACTTCGCGACGAAAGCATCCAGACTTTCTTTGGAATCGCCGGCGAAGGATTCATTGAAGCCGAAGAAACAGAAAAACGTTTCCGGCCCGTAGACTTCCAGCGGATCGTCAATCGCCGTGTAATTACTGGGGCGCTGTTGAATGCCGACCGCATCTGCAGGCCAGCCGAAGTTCCGAAAAATGATCTCCTTCTCGGGAAAGCGCGTATGCATGAGCGTCTCGAAATTACCGAACAGATTCATGCGTTCGGCCAACGAGTTTCCGACGGCGGCAATCCGCTCATTTTTTTTCAGTTCGAAAGGCTTTTCAGCCCTGACCGTCGAATGCAAATTGCACAGGAAGAGAGCAGCTATTACAAGACAAAGTCGCATTCCAGTATCCTTTTTAGTTTCAGTTCGTTGATTTTTCGCGGGGGGATGAGCATCGTGTCATCACGACGCAAAGTGGCAGGCTTCTAGTGGTTTGAAAACCAGGCAGTTAAGCGTCGGCGCGAGGTAACCGTGATCGGATACCCATTTCTTCACCATTCATACGCCAAACTCTACAATACCGATGGATACAGGGGAGCGTCAATTGAAGCTCTGTGGCAGATCTAAAAACAATGGGGTAACGGAGTTATATTAAGAAATTCAAACCTGAAAAGCTCAGCCAGTCAAATCACCCATAAGTTACTAATATAATAAGACTTACACTTTTTAAATCTGAATATTGCTAAACCCTTCCTTTGCCCAACTGATCTGTCCTCTTTCCAGGAAACAAATTCTTTAACGTATATTAATTATTTCAGATCTGGTTTCTGATAGGAAAACAAGGGAACTCTGACGAATTCATTAAGTTGTTGCTTCCAATATATCCAGCCTGAGTTGAGTGCCAATTGTTTTTGAGTTAAGAGTATGAATACGGAGAAATCAGACGCGTCCTGAACGGGACAGTCTCATCAATTCCTGAATCAAGATTTTCAAGCCCCATCAGTCAGCAGACAGGACCGCAATTGATGCCATGCAGACGATTCGAGTTAACTGAAGGAAAGTCATCAAAGTTTTGGGAAATCAATCAGCGCGGCAAACAGACCAGAGTCTGCTTTGGCCGAATTGGCACTAACGGCCAGACCAGAGAAAAAGAATATGATTCTACAGCTGCTGCAAAGTCTGCCATGACCTCGCTGATTGTGCAAAAGGTAAAGAAGGGTTATCTTGAGATCACCAAAAGTTCAAAAGTGAAGACATCAGCGAAAACAAAATCCAAAAGCACAACGCAGAACCAAACATCACATACAAACTTAATCACTTCAGCTGCGTCGATTCCCAAAAATGAAACGTTCACAATGGTTGGTCTGGTTGACCCTTCGATGAGTGGAGGGGGAGTCAAAAACGGCCGGGCCAAGCTATGGACTTTTGTTGTTGGGCTGATTGCCTGGAAAATCAATGATGGTCCGGTCGTTAATGATCGCATTGATGTCATGGCTCCCAAAGTCAATTATCTAACACTATCGAAACGGATGAAGCAATTCGAGGCATGGAAATCCGTACGATTGACAGTGCAACGATCTAAGCGACAAACACGCCCCCATATGATGGTTGACTTGATCAAATTCCAGGGTGAGTCTCAAGACAAAAATATACTGCAAGCCAGGAAAAAACTAAGCGAGCCTATCGAAATTCGGGATCGAACTTTTGGAACCATCCGCTTCAACCGAGAACACAGACTTTTTGAAGGTGAGATCTTACATCAAAATGAAACCTTCTATTTAGAATTCGATACCGAATCCATTGAAGAAGCAAAGACAATCATCAAACTTGCTAAACCGCTCTGGCGATCGCGCAAGAAATGGTTTAAAGAGTTCCACGCATTTGTATTTGATAAACTGTTTGATGACTGTCAAAGATGGCGTTCGTACGTTGACGCAGACCCATTGACGGCTGACGAATTCAAACGCCTGCTTGATGATCCGTACAAACTGGAATTCCGCTTGAGAGCTGGTAAGCTAGAATATGAAATGCATAATTGTAGTGAAGAGCTCTTTTTCGATCATGGCCTGAGAGTCAATGGATCTTCCGCTAAAGGATTGATCGACGCATATTGCGAATAAACAATTCTGCAATATTTTGAAGGATGAATAGCTAGAATGATTCAGATGATTGATACTCAACCGGGTGCCAATGTTGGCTTGTCCAACAGTGAAAATACACTATAAAACAAGGTATAATTGACTGCATCTGGTCAAGCAGAAAAACTCCCGAAAGTGCGATCCATGACACAAACACCGTTACAACATCTACTAATCGGACTCCTGTTTCTGATCGGACTGGGAACACTCCCGACCTCTGTGCTAGCCGAGTTAAAACTCTCAGGCATCTTCAGCGATCACATGGTGCTACAACGTGATCAACGTCTACCGATCTGGGGCTGGGCTGATAAAAACCAAAAGGTCACCGTGATGTTTAGCGGACAGACCGTTTCCACCACAGCAGACCACAGCGGCTTCTGGCAGGTGAATTTAACGCCCCTGCAACACAATAGCCAGGGGCAAGAATTGTCCGTGCAATGTGGTCCGGAGTCGCTTACCGTTCGTGATATTGTCATCGGCGATGTCTGGCATGCCAGCGGTCAGTCGAATATGGCGATGCAGGTTCGCTCGGTGGCTCAAAAAATCCCCGCAGCAAAACAGCACATCGCCAAGGCCAGGTTCCCCGCCATTCGCTTTCGTCGCGTTTCGGAAAACCAATCGGCGGCCCCACTGGCTGACTTGCCGGTACGAGGCGGCTGGGTCCCCTGCTCTCCTGCTTCCGCTGCAAATGTTTCCGCAGCCGCCTTTTATTTTGCCCGCAAACTACATCAGGAACTCGGGGTCCCGATCGGCATCATCAATACATCGCGGGGAGGCACTCCCATTGAGCCCTTCATTCCGCGCGACGCATTTACTTCTCATCCCACATTGCAGCAGGAACTGAAACTCGGAGATCAGGAAGATCTGCGCGGCATCTGGAAACTGCCAGGCGGCGTGTATGCTCGCGATGCGAACTGGCTGCCGGGCCGCTTGTTTCATTCGCGACTGTCACCGATTACCGCGTTTCCTGTTCGTGGACTGATCTGGTATCAGGGCGAATCCAACTGTGGAAAAGGAGAAGATCCGCGTGACTATCAACAGAAGATGCGGGCTTTGATTACCGGCTGGCGGCAGGCACTCGGCGATGAGAGCCTGCCCGTTTATTTCGTGCAGCTTCCCGGCAGTGGCGCAGGTCCCGGTTGGCCTTACCTGCGGGAACAACAACGATTGAGCAGCAATCTGCCGCACACCGGCATGGTGGTCACCATTGATTTGCTCGACCCGGATATTCATCCCCCCAACAAAATTGATGTCGGCGAACGACTCGCACGCTGGGCACTGGCAGAAGAATACAACAAACCGGTTCCCTTTAGCGGCCCCCTGTTTCAGCGCGTCACGATTGACAACGAAAGTGTCATCGTACACTTCACGCATGCAGACAACGGTCTGATGGTCGCCGTCAAAGAGGGAAGCCAACCACCGCGCGAAACACCAGACAAAACGTTGAAACATTTTGAACTCGCCGACGCAACGGGCCACTGGTTTCCCGCGGAAGCAACCATCAACGAAAACACGATCGTCGTCACCAGCAAACAGGTTCCCGCTCCGGCTGCCGTGCGATACGCGTGCGCCGTCAATCCACAGCACTGCCGTCTTTACAATCGCTCGGGCCTACCCGCCTCTCCCTTTTGTTCAAAAGCAGAATTCTTTCACTACGCACCGGAATTACCGGTCGACTAATCAACGTTCAAGTTTATAACTTTCTCTCACACTCTTTGGCACGATAGATCCACGATCCAGGCATCGGGAGCCCGCGCGTCGATGGCGGTGCGTGCCAGGTTGAACCAGCGTTCTGCCTGGTTGAGAATCTGGCTGTCGGCAGAGGCCACGATCTGATCCGAGCCGATCAACACGGGATCGGGGTCAGGCACCAGGTCGATCTCCCAGTTCCAGCCGCGTTCCTCGCTGATCTCCCGCAGCATCGTCTTCAAACGCCCACTGTTGGAGACCGGCTGATCCAGCAGCCAGCGACAGGTTGCGACCTCCCATTCCGCCATCAGCTCTCCCAGGATCTGAATCGCGGGGATCGTCTCTGCCACCTTGCGATAGCTGCCGTGCATGCTGGCCATGTCACGGAAACAGCCATCGTGCGCATGCAGGATGACCCCGCCCGACAACGCCGCCTCCAGCGACGTCAACACGTTGTAACCATCGATCCACAATTCCTGTTGCGCGAGGTCTTGAGTCGGGAGCTGGTGTTGTTGCCGCCGGGTGGCTTCCTTTTCACCGCAGGCACAACGAGCCACGGCCAGTCGTTGCCGCGTATTCAGTTCATACCGGTCGCCCACCAGTTTGAGTGCAGACGTTGACGCATACCCGCGGGTCAACAGCCAGTTCAGATCCCCCGTCGCCCGGCGCAATGCGGGCGCTGCATTGAGATCAAACAGACCCCGATCCTGCGGATGCGCACCACGATGTTGACGCCGATCAGGCATTCTTCTTTCCTCCTCCCCCTTTTTAATCACTCAGTGTTTTTTAGTTAAGCCGGCCCACTGTCCTGTTCAGTTGTGGATCGTGAATCATCGGTTCGCACAAATTCAAGCAACTCTCCCACCGACAGCACATGGTCGTCGGTCGCTGCCTGTCCATTCACGAGAGCGGAGAGTTGGCGCGAAATCTGCCCCTCTTCCTCAAGGGTGTTTCTGACAAACCCCACCGTCTTGCCGGGGAGGTCATTCGCGTAACGTTGGTATGTGCCACCCGGAACCAGGACTTTCACCGCCGCTCGTTCGGTCGAGTACTGATGCGGATGTGGGGCGTGTTCTTCCTGCACCTGGGTCTGCAGACAATAGCGGCAGCGATAGATGACATTATAATGGTCAAAGGGGAACTTGGCGTTCCCATACAGAAACACGCGGTTATATTCCCGCAACGCCCGCCACTTGCCGCACTGGGGGCATCTCATGTCGTCAAGTGATCGGGGCCCACGCACGCCGATATTGAGCAGTACCCCCACAATAACGATCAGCGAACCGATCAGCAGGGGCACAGCCACAATCAAGCCGACGGTAATCCAGCGAAACAGGGGAAACAGCACACAACCAGCGATGACGGCCAACACGCCAAGCGCGGTAAGCACCAGGTTGAGTCTGTCTTTGTTCATAAACTGAAAACCCGCATCAACGGACAGAAAATGGTTGTCCGCAACCTTTGATTGATGGTAGAACAGAATTCTGCCGCCCTTTTATCATACCATTGTGAAAGAGATTTTTGGAGCACATCATTCTCTCCCCGGGAGAAATCATAAAACCAGAATGGATGAAATCAATGACCAGTGAGGACGACAAAGAACGCTGGGAAAGAATTCGATTAATACTGAATAAAGATCGACAAGCCATGCTGAATGCCTGGAACAGCATGGACGATCCAGTGGAAGCCATGCGGCATGGATTGCGAACTGAAAAATTTACTGCTTTTGAATTCCTACTATTACATTGTGACGATGAGCTCAACAAAAGTGTCTTTGATATGCTTGTTGATCATGCTTCTGTAGCACATGGATGCATTCATAAAAATCGAGCCATCATAAAAATGATGTCTCGAAAATGGGTGATTGAGCACATAGAACCGATCGTCAATCATATTCTTACAGATGAGACAGATGCCGAAGAGTATTACACGAGATTTGCAGAATTATATTCTGAACTTGATGATGGCCTACTAAATCGGTTATTAGATCGGGCCGCCCAGCACGATAATCCGGCAGTCGTCGAAATATCAGAAGATTATCGAGCCTGAGAATCGTTTCTTAGAAACGACTCAAACAGTATTCTCTGAAGTCTTTCGTCTATTCAAATATCACAATTATTTCACTTGGTACTTAAATGCCCATCGAACTCTACACCGCTGAAGACTATCACCGGGTGCCACTGTTGGCTTGCCCAACAGTGTTTACGATTCAGGGTTCAGCCCGGTCTCTCCCTGCTCTAAAAAAGGGAACAAGGTCGTTGATACAAAGCCAAACTCATTGTCGAACACTTAATCAAAATTGTCTAGAATGACTGTCGAAAAACCGTTGAATCAAAGTGAGTCTTCTCACTGTCGGACAAGCCGACAGTGGCACACGACACAGTAAAAATACGACAAAACAAGTGTGAAACAACAACATCTTCAGAAACAAAAAAGCCCCTGGCTCGAATGGCACTGCCGCTGTTTTTTGAGTTTGTGTTTGCGCAACGACTCCCGGGTGACGCAGTCACGGTTTTAATTTTCTGATTTTTTGCCAGTTCGCTGGAAATTGTGTTTGGCAAAACCTTTCCTGGCATTATGCTGCGTTCTGGCAAGACCTTCCTTGGGTTGGTGTGGGTAAAACATTTGACCAAGGAAGGTTCTATGCCATTTATATCAGCTTCCCATTCGAATGCAGCATCATTTTCTCTTTTCAAACGTTCGATGATGCAAAATGCTTCGCTTCCGCTATCTGATGTGATTGATGACCAGCGCTGGCAACAAACCTTTGATGAACACGAAATCAATTTTGGTTCCGGCGAGGATGACGTTTACACACCCGCAATCACGCTCTGGGCCTTAATTTCTCAGGTCTTCTTTTCCGGCGAGCAACGCAGCTGTAAAGCGGCCGTGATCCGTGTTGCCAGCCTGTGTGCCGCGCTGGGCCGACGGGTTTGCAGTACGAATACCAGTGCTTATTGTCGGGCGCGACTCAAAATCCCGTTTATCGTCATTCGAGACATTGTCCAACAAATTGCCGCTGATGCGGAAGCGGCCTGTGATCAGAATCGTGTCCAGACCAGAGAGCAGTCGGCGGCACGCCTCAGTCCTTCCAGCATCGCTGATGTGAAATCACGGAGCACCGGCGGTCGCATTCTGCTGGTTGATGGCTTCACCCTCACGGCCGCCGATACTCCCAAGAATCAGCGTGCCTATCCACAGAACCCGACTCAGAAACCGGGGCTCGGGTTCCCCGTTCTACGCTGCGTTTCTCTGATCTCGATGACAACCGGACTGCTGGTGGATCTAGTGAGCGGGCCTTACAGCGGAAAAGGCAGTGGCGAAACGGCCCTGTTCTGGCAAATGCTGGATGCACTCCGACCGGGAGATACCTTGGTGGCAGACTCGTATTACTGCACGTACTGGCTGGTGAGTGCGTGCCGTGCGCGGGGCGTTCAGGTTTTGATGAAGAATCATCACCTGCGTGACGATCATCCGCAAGCCGCACGGCGGCTGAGTAAACGGGAGCGACTGGTGACCTGGTCACGACCATTGCAACGTCCTGCCTGGATGACCCGTCAGGAATTCTGGCAACAACCGCTGACGCTCACTCTGCGTCTGGTCGATGTGCAGATCAGTCAGCCGGGGTATCGCGCCAAAACGTTTACGATTGCCACCACCATCACAGATCGGAAAGCATACCCGGCGCGCTGGATCGCCGCCGTGTATCAGAGCCGCTGGCTGATCGAACTGGATATTCGCAGCATCAAGTGTTCGCTGGGGATGGATATTCTGCGTGCGAAGTCTCCGGACATGGTGCTCACCGAACTCTGGTCGTGCCTGCTGGCGTATAATCTGATTCGGTTAAAAATGCTGCAAAGCAGTCTCTCAACAGACCGTGATCCGCGTTCCCTCTCGTTTGCCACCACGCAACAGATGCTGGCTGCCAGTTGGTTGTTGGGAGCCGTCACGAAGCTCACGGATGAGTTGGTTGCACTCGGACAACAGGTCCCCAGCAGCGAACGTGTGGGGCATCGCACTGGTCGAACAGAACCCAGAGCCAATAAACGCCGCACCAAAGTGCTGGCTTTGCTGAAGCAACCAAGATACCATTACCATCAACAAAGGAGGACGATCGTATGAACGCAAACTGTTACGCTACAATAGGCAGTGCCATTCGCCCCTGGCTCGATTTCTCAAACCAGGGGTCTCCCTGTTCAACAACAACATCGATCAGACTTCGATCGATTCGATCTCCGTTACGAATCGGCTCGCATCGTTCCCTACAAACGAGGAGACCACGTTGAACACCGCGTCACTGAAGCCGCCGATGTTCAGGATGTCGCCCCGCTCGGGAGCCTGTGTCGAACCGTATGGCTGGATGTCGATACAAACCAGTTTTGGATCGGCAACACCGAGCCGTTTCTGGTTCTTCACGAACTTCTGCCACTCCGTCATCACGCCGGTCGCACCATAGTGGCCCGCGCCGACCCAGCTCTCGTTGTCGCTCACCAGCACGCAGCCGGCGAACGCGCGGTTAGTCAGTCGTGCGTTGGCTTCGCGAAGCGGAATCGAACAGTCGGTTCCACCGCCGCCGTACTTCGCCAGCCGCTCTGACAGACTCAGGATTGAGTCGGACGCATCAAAGCGCGCATCGTAAGCACGGGTATCGAACGGAATCACCACGCTGTCCGGGTTACGCCGCAGAATCGCCGCCGCAAACAGCGCCGCCGCATCCACACAGCGCATCTTGCTCGAAGCACCACGGGCCTGCCAACCGGTCACGGAACTACTCATCGAACCGGAGGTATCCAGACCGATGACCACAGGCCCCGCCAGCTCCGGTACATTCCCGCAGGAGATCTCGGCTGCAGTATGCAGGGCTGCCTTGATCTTGTGCGAAATTTCCGGAGCTACGTTCAGATACGCCGCCAGGAACTGGTAAGGAAACTGCCGCGAACGACGGATTTCGTCTGCATCCGCCAGTCGATCGGCCACGTAATCTACCAGCGCACTGTCGTTGAAGACCTCGTGACGCAGCAGCGTGTTGAGGTTCATCCGCAGTGCCTGCGGTCCCATCTGTCGGGCAATCGCCTTCCAGGTCAACGGACCTTTGGCCGCATCCGCCAGCAGATCCCAACGCACGGACAGATCTTTCACGATCTCTGCCTGTGCAGCATCGGTTTCTGCCTGACGATATGCAATCAGCGCCTGTACCTGCCGCGGCAAATCGGCTGCCGTCGCAGGAGCCCACTTTTCGAGTTCCTTACCCGTCAACCAACCAAAGAGCGCACGCCGTGCGTTGTCCTTCGGCGTAGGTCGCGCCATCCGCAGTACGTCGCGCAGACTCGGATCGTTACCAATCGAAGCCGAGAGCAACTTACCCACCGATGCTTCATTCAGCCAGCGCTGATACGCCCGCTGCAGACTGGACGACAGACTCGTCCGACCAAACTGTCCCGAACGGATCATCTGGAACATGGTGCGCAGCACGCGACCATTGTCGACCACCCGATCGAACACACGGTGCATCAATTCGGTATCCCGCTTGGACAGAACCACCAGCAGCGCCGCCGGCATGTCTTTCATGAAGGCGCGCTCCCGCGCATACACTGCCAGCTGCGCCAGATAGCGATTGTCGTCGATCTGATCGATCAGCTTGCGCATCGTATCGAGTTGATCCTTCGCGCTCGCGTAGAACACACCGTTGAAGCAACCGGTTGCTGCCATCTGTGCCAGCGCCTGCTTCGGCGCCAACTGGTACGCACGGCCTCCCGCTTCGTTAAACGAATCGGTACGTGGCAGGTTACTGTTGCGACTGGAAAATAACGTTTTGTTGGCCATCATGACCTCCTTTCAATATAGGGGTCCGACGAATTCAGAGTCAGTCAACGTAGACTGCAGTCGGACCATGTAAGCAGGTTAGCATTAAAGGGGTCTGGTCTCTTATTAAAGGAGACCAGACCCCTTTAATGCCCCAATAAAAGTACTCGACGAAGTTGTGGGCAGAGTTTTCCCTGTAATGTCGCACACGTGCGGATCACAGGGTCCGGCCGCATAACGTAATTCTTCAGGCGGCCGGGCAGGATTTGAACCAGCATGAACCATGTACTCCACGCCAGCAGTCGAGTGTGTTGTGTTAAAAAAGATCGACGAAGTCGTTGAACCAGAGTTTTTTTCCAATGCTCTACCAGTTGAGCTACAGCGCGACATGCTTAAACATGAAGCGATGGTGGGGCTCGAACCCACAACCTTCGGTGTGCTATGTACTCCCATTCGGCAGTCGATCATTTTTTTCTTGTGATGTCGTCATCCTCTCAGAAAGTCGATACTCATTTTTAAAAACAGACCGACGAAGTGATGTACCAGAGTTTTACGGTGCTCTAACCTTTGAGCTACGGCGCGACACGCTTTTAGGAAATAGCGCCGGTGGGACTCGAACCCACAACCACCGGGTCCTGAACCATGTACTCCAGTAAGGCAGTCGGTCATGTTTTGTTGTGATCATGTTATCCCAACAGACTGTTGGGCTATTTTGAAAACCTTCCAACGAAGGATTTGCTCAGACACGAGTTCTTTTTTACAGAAAGATGTAGTCCAAGCCGGCAGTTGGTCGGTTGAAGACGCCAGTGGGAGTCGAACCCAGTTCCAACTGCTTTGCAGGCAGCCGCCCGGCCATCAGGTTCCAGCGTCAGTCAAATGCCCCCGTCAGGAATTGAACCTGATCTACGAGCTTCGCGGGCTCGCGTGCGAATCCGGCACACTCCAGGGACAGATTTCATCTCAGTACCTCGCCAGGGAGTCGAACCCCGTCTGATGGTTTCGAAGACCATCGTGCCTCCATCACACTCGCAAGGCATGCTTTTGAAAACCGACGAAACCACAATCGCCGGCTGCCGATGAAAGACAGTGGTCTGCTCACATTGGTTCGCAATATTTCTGTAACGATATCCGAGGACTATTTCCTGATTCCGATCTTCGACCACCTTCAGGCAGTTTTACAGCATTTCCAGCTTCACTGCGCCCAGTATTGACTCACCCCGGAATCCACAAAATCGGTTGCGATGATTGCTCAAAGAGTGCTAACCAGCGAAATTCAATTCGAATTCAAACTAAAAGTTCAATAAATCATGTTTTATTTGAACTCCAAACGTAGAATCCTCGTTGTCCCATCGACGCCGCTTTACAGCCAAATTATCATCTCAATATTCATCGAGATTGGAGCAGTCGCATGAATCTGGTGACCTCACCAGGAACAGAACCTCATGACCAGGTTCCATTGGTGAAGCGGTATCGACAAAATAGCTTTTCCACCTGAAGGAACTCGCATGAAATTTTTTTCACGTCATCGTACTCTTGAGCACTCACGCATCGTTGAAATCCTGCATGAATTGCGAGACGTGCTTACCACTACGCTAGCTAATGAACTGACGTCCGTAATCGTTTTTGGCGATTTTGTCAAACAGCAGCAGTTTGACTCGAAACATAGTAAACTCAACCTGATGCTGGTCCTGAATCGGATTGACTGTGACTTGCTGGATAGCATCGCTGATGCAATTGCTAAATCCGAAAAGCAAGTTCCACTCGCGACCATGATTCTGACCCAGGATGATTTAATCTCTTCCTGTGACGTCTTCCCGGTCAAGTTTCACAATATCAAGCAGTATCACACCTTGTTACATGGACAAGACGTGATCTCTGATCTTGACATCTCAGATGAGCATTTACGATTACGGTGCGAACAGGAATTAAAAAACATCATGATCCGGCTTCGTACTGTTTACTTGCATCGACGGCATAAACCAGAACAGTTGCTGCAGACGTTGTTGGAGACTGCAAATTCTTTTCTCAACAATGTGAATGCCTGCCTGCTGGTCAAGACGGGCATCGTTCCAGAAGAGGACAGTGACGTTCTGGATGAGTTTGGGGATGAATTTCATATCGATGTCGCGGTAATCAGGAAGATCCTTGAATTCCGCAGATTGCAGCAGACGCCTTCGTCAGAAGAACTAAAGAAAATCTATAACGGTTTTATGTCCCTGATCCATGAAACCACGCATTTGGTCGACCAAATGGAGGCAACACAATGAGCAAAACCACTTCGGCAAAGTTCAAAGTGACCTGCAAGTGCGGTAAAAAATATCTCGTTCGTGCTGACCTCGAAGGTAAGCAAGTCAAGTGTCGCAACTGCAAAGAAGATTTACTGCTCGAACGCCGGGCCTCAAATAATCCTATGTGGTGCCCTGTCTGTTTTTCGAAATTAGACCGGAAAAATCCCGTTTGTGTCGTCTGTAACGCTAAAAATAAAGACGAGCACCCCAAACCACAACCTCCGGCAAAGGGGCCAGGCAGACTCAGTATCATCGCGGCTTCGTTCATCAATCGTTTGCCCCAAGACCCAATCATGCGAACCTGGATCGTACTTTGTTCTGTTCTCGTGATCGGCATCAGTATCTTACAAATAGGGTGGAACGGGGAGACTTTTCTACAATATTTCTTTTTTCTGGGAGTGGGAATTGCTTTCTTGTGTCTCTATGTGAGACTGAAATCGCAGCTCACTCTGGGCCTATTGCTTGTCTTCATCCTAGCTTACGAGAGTACCGCTTTAATTCGTCTTGGGTATGGGAGCTACCACGGTATGCACAAATTTGGTGGACTTTTTGGGATGATGTTGTTTGGACCATTCGTCTTCCTGATCTTCTCTTATGCCGGATCTGGGAAATCGAATCATTGGTCGGATAGTGGATGCAGCAGTTGCGGCAGCAGCTGTGGCAGCAGCTGTGGGGGAGGCTGTGGCGGTGGTGGATGCGGAGGCTGTGGAGGTGACTGACAACAACGAAATGATCGAGGTCCCTCTCATTGGAGTCGGATTTCGCAAGCCATTTGCGGACTGGGTACTGTCGAACCCGACAGAACTGGATTGCGTTGAAGTCACAGCCGAACATTTCTTCGATTCTGACACATCAGTTCTGTCACAACTTGCCAGCGACTACCTGGTCTCCGTCCATGGTCTGGGACTCTCCCTGGGAACTCCCGGTCCGCTTGATAACTCAACATTGAGTCAATTTCAGAGAGTTGCTGACCACGCCAATGCAAAATGGATCACCGAGCATATCGCCTTTACGAAGACCGACGACGTCGACCTGGGGCACCTTAATCCACTGCCGATGACGGAAAGTTCGTTAATCATCCTGGCCGACCATGCGCGTGAAGTCATGGACCGCTGTCAAAGGCCTTTGCTCTTAGAGAATATCACTTCGTACCTGCGAATTCCTGGAGATTATACTGAGCCGGAATTCCTGAACCGTCTATGCGAGCGAGCCGGGAGCGGGCTGCTCCTGGATGTCACCAATCTGTTGATCAACGGTCAAAACCATTGTTTTGATCCAGTCAAATGGTTACATGAAGTCGATCCGGACTTCATTCGACAGGTGCATATCGTCGGCTATTCGATCCAGAATGGCATTTATCACGATCGTCATTGTGAACCGATTCAAGACAATCTTTACGATCTTCTCAGCGAGGTCGTGCGCTATGCGCCAGTAGAAGCAGTCATACTTGAACGAGACATGGCAATTCCAGCATCAACGGATCTGGCAGCGGAATTGCTTCGCCTGGAAGAAACCTGTGAGCGCGCCCGAAATGATTAGAGTTCTCGCACTTCTTTTACAGAATCAGAACCTGCGCGACCAGTTACGCTCAAACGTCTCCGCATTCATCACCAAACAGGGACTTTCGGACGAGGAAGCAAAGATCATCGCCTCACTCGATTGCGATCAATTAGACCGTCAGGCAGAAGCACTTCTCAGCAAACGGCGATCTCAGGTAGCTCATATCATTCCACAAACCTGGAGTAGCCTTGGTCGAGATGCCATCAATCAGTTTCAAGAATATGTGGAACATGCGAAGTGGCCGGAAACTTACCATAAACATGAACTGGATGCGCAACAATTCTGTAAATTCTTGAAGCAGCGTCGCGTTCAAGGTTACTTAAAGTCAGAGCATAACTGGTTGAATTTCCGAATCCACAATTGTTGGTTCAGAATTCACTGGGTTACAGATCTAGTCATCAACAATCAAAGATTTCGGGGAATTCAGGTCTTCGGACGGAATTCATCTGGAGTCCCAGTGAGACGAGCCATATTTCTCCGGCGGACTTATGAAGATCATTGATTCAGTGGAAGTCCTGCTTGACCCAGCTGGGGGCGTTGCTGATACTAAATGTAATCGGATTCGAAATTCATCCTTATCAGGAAAAAAAGCATGAATCGACTAAATAAATACGTCAGACTTCAAACAGCGTCCCTCATGCTCCTGTGCTTGACTTCCATCGGCCAAGCCCAGGAAAAGCAAACCACCAAATCCGACCCCAACCTGCCCCGCGTTCTGATCATTGGCGACTCGATTTCGATCGGGTACACGAAACCCACCATCGAATTACTTCAAGGCGTCGCGAACGTAGAGCGTGTGAAAGCGAATTGCGGCGATACGAACCGGGGGAAACACAACCTTAAACGCTGGTTGGGAAAGACGGACTGGGACGTGATTCATTTCAACTGGGGCCTGCACGACCTCTGCTATCGGCATCCGGATTCGAAAGTCCAGGGACACCGCGACAAGGTGAACGGCACCATCTCCGTTCCCTTAAACGAATACGAGAAAAATCTGGAATCGCTGGTTCAGCAACTCGAAAAGACTGGCGCAACGCTGGTCTGGGCGACCACGACTCCCGTTCCTGAAGGGGAAGCAGGTCGCGTCGTTGGCGACGACTTGAAGTACAATCGCGTCGCTGAAAAGATCATGAAGCGGCACGGCATCAGGATCAATGATCTGCACAAACTCGCCTCCGGTTTTGATGCATCGCTCTGGACCGGGCCGGGCAATGTGCACTTTAAAAAAACAGGCTCAGCTAAACTGGCGAAACAGGTTGCCCAAGAGATCAAAGCCGCGTTAAAGGAAAAGAAAACGAAAAATAACTAAACGCACTCTGCCCCTGAACGCGGAAAAAAGGGATGTCTGTTTCTACAGCTTGAATCGCTGCCGGGATGGAACAGACCGAACAATTGCCATGAATCATCAGTCATGATCCCCCTTGAACGGCCTGGTCGATTCCAGTCCGTTTCTCACCTGTTTCCGCATCAAAAATGCCTAAAAACAAGAGTCTGTGCCCAATCCTACAGGCAGTTTATCTACCCGCTTTCCTTCTGGCCCAACATGGCCCCTCCGTCTTCAGGCCCTAAGTTTTTCTTGCCGGTATAAAAAAAAGGAGATTTTCACATAAGGATTCTCTATGGGGCCCGTTGTCACTTACAAAGACTGCTCGATCAGTCATCAAAAATGTCAGCGTACCTAAGACTTTAACGAGGAGATTCCCCCTGATGCTCAACCCGACCCGTAAAGGATTCACGATGATTGAGCTGCTGGTTTCGATATCGATCATGACCATGCTCGTCTCTTTACTCTTGCCAGCCGTACAGCAAGCAAGAGAAAGTTCCAGGAAAATGAGTTGCCAGTCAAATCTCCGACAGCTTGGTCTGGCAATGATGAATTTTGAATCGGTCCATTCCCATTTTCCCGATGGTCCAAGCCATAAGTATGATCTTTTGCCATATCTGGACCAGACAATCCTGTATCACCTGAAAGGTGAGCAGGATGAACAAGCCCCTGATTCAGAATGGGATGATCTGCGTAATGCGGTTTTGGCCGTGCTGATCTGTCCCAGTGATCCGGGTGAAACTTCGGCGAATGGATTTCTGGGGGACATGGCGGGAACCAGTTACCACGCAAATGCAGGAACTGGTCTCCTTTCCGACGGATTTAATGGCGTCTTCGGCTATGGTGACGAGGCCCCCAAAATTTATGCTGACAAAGTGGTCAAGACTGCAGATATTGTTGATGGATTATCAAATACCGCCGCCTTTTCGGAAGCATTGTTGTTTGGACATAGTCCACGAATCAGTTCGATTTGGGCGACGCCTCAGGAGTACTTTGCACCAGAGGAACAAGCCAGTCTAACTTCGTACTGCGAGAGCATTCCGCTCGATCCCCTTTCCTATTCCTATCAGGCTGTCGATTTCCCTCGCGGTTTCCCCTGGTATGGAGGAGGCATGGGAAACGCACTTTATAACCATAGCCTGCCCCCGAATCGGCCCAGCTGTACGAATGGAGAAAATATTGTAACCGGTGTTTACACCGTATCAAGTATGCATCGGCAAGGTGTTAACGTTGCTTTTGCAGATGGTCATGTTCAATTTGTTTCGGAGAACATTGATCGAAATGTGTGGATCGAGTTTGGATCACGTGGTTCAGGCGAATTTAAATACCCATTTTAGTTTTGGATGGAGAAGAGAAGATGAAAAGTAAGTGTTTCAAAGTTTCGACAGTGACTGCTCTGTTACTGGGATTATGTCTGTCTCAAGCAGATGCCGGGACCTACCGTCGTGGCCAGTTTTCGATCGACACCATGCGTTCTGGTGGAGTCTACAGTTATTACCAGTTACGTTACCTGCAAGGCCATGGTGCTCCCAACCGCTTTTTTAATCAATATGCGGGATTCGTCGGCAGTAAAGGTGAATTGTTTTATCAAACAAGAGCGAGCAACCGGGTGAAATTCTGGGGACGCTGGAGCAGTAATCTGCGAAGCATTTATGGAGTAAAGCGAACCGGTTTCTCTCGTAATAACTGGGTTGGAGCAATCAGCAGTTCTTCACAATATGCAATCACGACAAATATTGGACTACGATAATATTTCATCGGAAAGAAACTTTCCAACGTCGTTCTCAGGCAGGCAGCCGCTTTGGCTGCCGCCTTTTTTATCCCTGAAAGAAAGCGCAATGAAAATTATTATTTCTGTCATTTGTATTTTAGGCTCGCTTGGAATCTCCGTTTTTTCATACTCTGAATCACCATGGCCGGAACCACAAAATGGTTACAATAATACCGAGATATCATACGAGATACCCAGCCCGCTGAATCCACTGGTAATCGAACTGGACCAGATCAAATACGAAGGTAAATTCAAACCTTTTCATACGCGAGATATTTTAACTGAATTAACCTCACACGATGGCATTCAGATTAACGGACAAATCAATGATATCCCAGACAAGTATGAATGCATCGGGGTGCGTTTGGAATGTACGCGTCATTTTCAGGGAGAAATTCAGGTGATGAGCTATGCAACCGATCTTTTTTTATGTCAAAATCGCTCAGCTCAATTCAATCTGGATATGCCGCTGCCGCACTACACAGGAAAATTCCAGATCAGGGCAGATTTAATTTATTTACCTGCCGAAAATGAAGGTGAACCATCAGAACCAATGAATCTGATTCAACCAGTTTCAATCTTAAAAAAGTAGTCCTGGACTAAACGCGGATGGCAATCATATTGGCTGTCAGCGATAGAGCATGTTTCACTCGGACCGGCATCTGCTGCAAAATGATTGTTGGAGACATTAATGGCCCCGAACTCAGACATCAGCTCCAGAGGGATGATTGGTGTGAAACCTGAATGTTTTTGCCTCAAAGCGAGCCCCCTGTTTCTTCACGGTTGACCAGGCTCCTTATCAACCTCATCTCTGTCTGTTCATTTCCCCGCCTTGTTACGTTTTGCCTTTCCGCCTTGCCTTCTGTCTGGATGAACTCGCTCAAAGTTGACCAGTACACAAACCACTGAACCCGGTCGTTCTAACCTGTCCCCCCTCGTTCCAACCAGATTTTCTACAGCCGATCGATCACGAATTTTGTGTAATTTCACGTTAAAAATCGTGAAATTCGTTGGCTGAGGCGTGTTGGTATACTGTCCAAAAGGTACCATATAGCTCGTCGGGCGTACCGGATTACGCATCCATTATTTTTCATATAAGGAAAATTCTCTCTAAGGCGTTATCAATGTCAGATGGCAAACCTCGAGATCTGCAGAGTCAAAAATATGTAACCATCAACACGCCTCCGAGTCTGATTGAGGCTTTATCCTCGCGCGACTTAACAGAATTCGAAAAAGGCTTTGAGCGATTTTGTGAGTTATACCATCAGCGAATTCGGACGTGGTGCGGTGGTTGGACATCGAATGAGCATGAAGCCGATGATGCGGCACAGGAATTACTTGTCAGCCTACATGGCAAACTTAAGAAATATCGCATGGTAGAAGGGAAACGATTTCGCAACTGGTTATCGAAAGTTTCAAAACATTCTGTTCGTGATTTTCAACGTAAGCAATCACGGAATAATCGATCTCATTTTTCCTTTAATGAAGACATGGATTCGATGGCTGAAGATTTTGTTTCAGAACTCTTGATCGATTACGAGCGACGTGACTTGCTCAATACTGCGATCAGTCAGGCAGGTGAAAAAATCAACCCCAAAGACAAAAAAGTTCTGGAAGGATACCTTCAAGATATATCAACAAGATCGATCGCAGGAGAACTTGACACTTCAATGAATGCCATCAATCAGTCAATGCATCGAGTTCGTCAAGCATGCAAAGGCGTCATTGAAGAACTGTTAACCAAGAAGGGCTTAGAAGAAAACGATCTTTTTTTTAACTCGTAAAAATCAGCCATAGCCACTTTGTTGATACCCCAATAGTGATGAGCAATGAATCAGCAACCCATACCACCAAATCAATCTGAGCTCCCCATCCGCGAATCGATGAACGAGAGCAGCCAGGATCCATTTTTAGCGAACCTGTTCCAGAGGCTTAAGGCCAGCGATGCCCATGAGCCGACCGTGCCTCGTATCATGCGCGTCAAAGGAAAATTGAAAGGGATCAAAAAATTAGGTGCCGGAGGCCTGGGGGTTGTCTATCAATATTATGATCGGAGGCTTCAGCGATCAGTGGCCTTAAAAGTGGCACGGCATCAGGCTTTGCATTCACCAGCGCGTCTGAACCGATTTTTGCGTGAACGAAAAATAACCGCCAAACTTCAACATCCAGCCATTCCCCCGGTATACCAGAGCGGCAGATTGCCTGATGAAAGGCCTTATTATGTCATGAGGCTGATTGAAGGTATTCGATTTTCAGATTACCTCAATCAGCTCTCACAAGAGCGAAATATTGAACAGACTCAGTCAGACCTCGAGTTCAATAAAATCATTGACTTATTTTGTTCCCTGTGTGATGCGGTACAGTATGCCCATAGCAATCATGTGGTTCATCGTGACATCAAACCGGAAAACGTCATGGTCGAACCAGATGGTACTGTATTTCTTGTTGACTGGGGCCTGGCGCGTCATCTTGACGATGACAAGCCGGATTCATTTCTCGATGATGATATTCGAGACGAAAACGAAAAAATGGGGCTCTGTCTGACTCAAGACGGTCACCAGATTGGAACCCCACATTGGATGTCGCCAGAGCAGGCATCCGGAGATCCCCATTCGCACGGAACCCATACGGACATTTACGGTCTGGGTGGCTTGCTCTATTTGATTCTTGCCCATCAGCCTCCGCACCAGAAACTACTGGAGAGTGATCGTAGTCTCACAGAGCAATTGCATGAAATCGCCACACTTGATGCCCCGCACCCACTACAGGCAAATCAAAACGCGAACAAGGAATTAGCCTCGATCTGCTGTAAGGCAATGAATTTAGACCATCAGTTACGATATCCATCGGCAGCAGAGTTAAGAGACGATGTCCGTCGATGGCAAAGACGAGAAATTGTCTTAGCCCATAGTACACACTATTCAAAAATGGAACGAGCGGAACTGTTTGCTGCCAGGCACCGTCGTGGAATCATTTTCTCACTGGCAACATTATTTCTCATGTTTTCGGGAGTCACCTGGGCAGCGGTCGAAGTATCAAACGCCGCTGATCAAACGGAAATTGCTTTAGAAGAACAACGCAGAACAAACCAGCAGCTTCTTAGCAGTCTTGAACTATTTTCTGATGCAGTAATGCAGGACGACGTACTTTCCGTTCCTCAACTGAGGGGATTACGAAATCGGCTTCTAACGGATTTAGCAGCCCAGTATAAAATCTGGTCCTTACAGAGCGATGGGACTCCCGAAGAACTTTCTCGGGCAGCGCGCGGGACGATTCGTCTTGCGCAAATTGAACGGGAAACGGGCAACATGATCCGTTCAATTGAATCCGGCAATCGAGCGATTGAGCTGGCAGAGAGTGCCGTCAATTCGTGCAAACCAGAGAAACAGACTGATTATCGACTGATTCTGCTTCAGGCGATTCGTTCACAGGTTTCTCTGGTGCTGATTACTGGTAACGTCGATCAAGCGCATGATCTGGTTCAGCGCGGATATCAAGAGTTGGAACATATGAAAAATTCGCTGAGTAAGGAACAGAGACTGGAAGAAGAGAGCAAGCTGAAACACTTACAGATGTCCGTTTCGTACAATCAGGCTAATCGGGTACCAAGCATCGAGGCACGAAAACAATGGCTGGCGAAATCTCTGCAAAATGCGCAAGAAGCAGTCGAATTACAGCGAAAAGTGATTCCTTTAAATGGCACGATTTCACAGCTGACGAATCTCGTGACTGCGTTGAATGCAGAAGCACTCGCATTCCATAAGTTGTTCCGCTACCAGGAGGCGATTCGCAGCTATGAAGAAGCGCTGGACATTCTTCAGGCTCGCAAGAAAGAAATGCGAGCACCAGAAGCTCAGAAACAATTAAAGCAAGTTCAGATCATGATTTCGTTTAATGCCGTGATGACTTATCGAGCCATGGGTAATCTGAAACAGGCCCGAATCGCTTCCCGACAAGGCATTACGGTTTGTAAAGAACTCAAGCAGGCCTATCCACTCGTGATTCGTTACAGCCAGGAATTAGCGAGAGGCTATGGGAATCTCGCTGAAGTCGAGCTTGCGGATTACCTGAAGACACTGAATCCGGAAATCCTGGAGACGATGATCGTCACCTTTCGCTCAGCTGCGGAAGAATACTTATATTTGTCCAAACAGTATCCTGATCGTAAAGGTTATCAGGGAGCTGCAGCGATCCAGTATTTGCGGCTCTCGGAGGCATTGCATTGGGCCGGGCAAGACAATGCAGCTTTAACTGAATTCAAACGTTGCCTGTCATTGAATCCTCAGCCTGAGAAACTAGAGCCGACACACGGACCAAACGCAATTGCTGTAATCCTTGGTTACTGCCTCTTAATACACGATGAGAAACCCGACGATATCAAAGGCCACGCTGCCGCGAAACGACTGCCGGAAGTATTCAAAGTGGTTGGCGATATGCTGGAAAACACAACTACGTCATACGTGGAACTGTTTGCTCAAGATGAGGCTGTTCTGAGAATGAAAAAAATACCAAGCATCAGCCAGGCGATCGCAACAGCAGAAGAAACAATCAAACGTAAAGCAGCCAAAAAAAACTAACAGAAGAGTGATTCGGATGCGTGGGCCAGATAAGTATCAATTTCACCAGAACCAAAAAATAAGTCGGTCTGGATTTACATTAATCGAGCTACTCGTGGTGATCGCCATCATTGCGATCCTCATCGCTTTATTGCTGCCTGCAGTACAGCAGGCGCGTGAGGCAGCACGAAGAACGGCTTGTAAAAACAAACTGAAACAAATCGGTTTGGCATTTCATAATTATCAGTCAACACATCGAGTACTGCCCCCCGGACATACTTCAGAGCGTTGTCCGAATCATACTTATGAATGCACGAAACCTTACATGGCGGGCATTGCTCCCATCTATGGTGCGCCGCGCGTGACATGGCCGGTCCATCTGTTTCCTTTTATGGAACTCTCCCCCATGTACAACAAGCTCGAATTTAACGGGCTTAAAACGTGGATTTTTAATCATGGAGGGTACAACACAAATAATAGTGACATTGTAAGAATGAAAATCCCTGCATTTCTCTGCCCTTCCGAACCCTCACCAGATCCCAAACTCTCAGGGCCAGGCACCCGCGCAGTGAATGCATTGTCAAGTTACGCTGCCTATTCCGGAAGGGTATTGGCCGATGAGGAGCAGACAAAGACTGCATTGTCCGGGAAGAATAGTTCCGTTCGTTTTCGAGACATCACGGACGGTTTAAGCCAGACGCTTCTGCTTGGTGAGAATACGACAGGATCTCCCAAAGGGAATCGCGGTTTCCTCTGGTCTTCTGGTCCACACAATGTCTCCGTTTATACAGAGCTTCCGCCGAATTCGAACAAACCGGATGTCCTTAGCCCACAACAATGCGCGCCCAATAACCCGGAAATCAATAACCCGAACATCAACGCGCCTTGTGTCATTGGAACACAACCGTATCCCTATCCAGATCGCACATCAGCAGCGCGCAGTCATCACCCGGGCGGAGTCAATGTCGTTTTAGCAGATGGAAGCTGTCGTTTTCTATCTGAGAACATGGACTTGCAAACCTACCGAAATCTGGGACAGCGAAACGACGGAAATGTAATCGACGAGTACTAAAAGTCGTGGAATCCATAAAGGAGCTAACACAACCAATGAATACGGTTCCTCACAAAAAAACTCATTCCGGCTTCACATTGATCGAACTTTTAGTCGTGATTGCCATCATTGCCATATTGATCGCCTTGCTTTTACCTGCCGTTCAGCAGGCGCGTGAGGCAGCACGCAGGGTATCATGTAAAAACAAATTGAAGCAAATCGGATTATCGATTCACAATTACCATTCAACACATAGAGTTCTGCCACCGGGGCACACAGCAGAACGTTGTCCGAATCATACTTATGAATGCACGAAGCCTTACATGGCGGGCATTGCTCCCATCTATGGTGCGCCACGCGTGCCATGGACGATTCATCTTTTTCCTCAGATGGAACTATCTAGTATTTACGACAAGCTCGAATTCAGTGGTCTTAAAACGTGGATTTTTAATCGAGGAGGCCATAATCCGGGTAATCGCGAGATTGTAAAAATTAAAATACCGGCGTATCTCTGCCCCTCGGAACCCACTCAGGATCCCAAAATGTCTGGGCCTATTACACGTTCCGTTAATGCATTGTCAAGCTACGCCGCATATTGCGGTCGAAACTTGTCAGATGAGGACAAAACTTTGATCGGCCTGTTTGGCAAAAATAGTTCTGTCCGATTTCGAAATATCACGGATGGATTAAGTCAGACTCTTATGCTCAGTGAATACACACAAGGGTCTCCAAAAGCAATCCGCGGATACTTATGGTCCAACGGTCCTGGAAACGTATCGATTTATACTCAACTCCCTCCAAACTCAAAAGAACCAGATGCTCTCAGCTCGCAAGTGTGTGATCCAAGTGATCCTGAAATAAACAATCCAGTGCTGAATAGCCCTTGCACGCCTGATACATCACCGTATCCCCATCCAGATCGTACATCAGCAGCGCGCAGTCATCACCCGGGCGGAGTCAATGTCGTTTTAGCAGATGGAAGCTGTCGTTTTCTATCTGAGAACATGGACTTGCAAACCTACCGAAATCTGGGACAGCGAAACGACGGAAATGTAATCGACGAGTACTAACGGCTTCCATCAATTGGTTTCATTTCCTTTTGAGAAGCTCCTCAAAGTCGAGCCTCCCGTAGAAACACACATCCTGCGTTGCGCATGCCCTTTTCCCTGCTGTACCAGCATGCGCACCAGTCTTTCTGCCCCAGTCCTTGTACTGAATACCAATCCGCAAATGCAGGCGTTTCTAGCATTGCTTCCGAATCGACCACAAAAGTCTGTAAGTAGCAGACTCCGATTTCGAGACATTGAATCGACCGCATAGAATTACCATAAACCGCAATGAGATTAACACTTACGGAAAACAACCCGTCAATTCGCGACACCCAGAACCATACACCTGACTCCCACTTGAGTTGAATTCTTCCAAATATTCAAAAAAGTCCCAGAAGTTCCATAAGGAATTCTCAGGTCGCTGCGTTGGTCCTGCTGAGAACGATGGATCAGTCAGCCACACGGACAAAGACAGGCATGACGAAACAGATTTCAAAATGAAGTGTTTCCTTTTAACCCTGCTGAGACGCGTCACTAAAACCAAGTGTGTCTTCAGCCAAACAGAAAGACGAGTCAGATGAAATTTTTAAAAACAGTAATGATGCTTTCAACCCTGGCTGTTGGAATCCAATACACTTCCGCAACACCTGCTGAAGCAGGCATTTTCAAAAACCGACGGCAGGGAGGCAGTCGAGGTCATGTTTCACGAAAAGCCAGACGAGGAACTTTTGCATCACGCTATGCCGAACGTGAGCAAAGGGCCATTGATCGCCTCGGAATTGAAAAATTCGAAAAGCGAAGAGCATTCTGGCACGCGTTTGCGGACGGGCTCTCCGGGGCCGCCGATGGGGCGAGCAGCTCACTCAACAATTGGAATTACTCTAACTCCAACAGCTCCTATTATCGGAGCCCCAATTTCAGTAACCAGCTGCAATGGAATAATTTCAACAGAAACTACTCCACCAACCCCGACCATGCTCCCGTCTATGGTCGCTAGATCATCTACTGGCTTTCGAGTTTATATGAAACCCAGTTTGGCAAACACGTTTATGCCAAACTGGATTTGAGCCTCATCCGAATCAATTCGTATTTCAAATGAAAGACAATCAAATGAATATCAGCATCCTCTCTCATATTCAGGAACTCTTTTCTACAAAATCAAAACGCCGACGAAATGCGAGACGAGGCTATCAAGCTCTTGAAGCGCTCGAAGTCAGGATGATGCTCACTGCGAATTTGGTGGTCAATAGTATTGACGTTCCAGCTGAAGTGACACAAGGCGATCCGTTTACAGTTAACGTAATGGTACAAAATACTGGGAATGAAGATGCTGGCGCTTTCTCAGTGAATTTGAAATTGGAAAAAAATGGTAAAGCCATCTGGACGGCAAAAGGATCAAGCGCGGGCTTAGCTCCTGTCTCTGGCTTGGAAGTGGATGAAATAAAGGAAATTGTTTTTTCCGTTTCCTCACCCATAAAAGCATCCGGGAAACATAAACTGATTGTTATTGTTGACTCCCAAAATGACATCAAAGAAGGGAAGCACGGGAAGCAAAGTAAAAAAGAACTCGACAATAAAAAATCGACGACTTTGAAAATCAATGTGAAGAAGCCGGACTTTATAACCAGCTTTCAGAGCGTTCCAAATGGAAAAATTGCTTTAGACACTCCCACTCCGATCTTAGTCACCGTCCACAACAAGGGAGACATCGCAGGAAAGCCTAAATCGGTGAAACTGATCATCAACCAAGGAGCTAAAGAAGTTTATCGAAAAACAAACGCGGTTTCAGAAGAGATCGCCGCTGGAGGTAAATCAGATTCTGATGTTAAATTTGAATACGCGTTTAAGTCAGAAGGCGAATACACAATCATCGCAATTGTCGATCCGGCCAATAAAGTGAAGGAAGCTGATGAAAATAACACCAGCACAACCACAGTCTCGATTAAAGCTGATGTTCCTCTGAAAGATGCAATCAGTAATCGAATCTATAACGCGAATAGCAACGGAGTGATTGATGACAACTCAACCGCAGGACAACATTCTATTACGATTCCGCTGGCAATAGAACCAGGTTGGAAAATTGCCGAAGTCTCGGGTCGTTTGAAATCAGGAGCCTCCGCTCCCAGTAATTTAGTGCAGATTGCACCTGGTAACACAGGGATCATCATCTCTAATTCCGGCTTCTTTTTTGGGATCGTGGATGTTTTCGTAACGTTTAAGAAACAAAATTCTGATCTAACCGTAAACGCAACGGACATCCCTACCTTCTCTGTCAAATTCCAGAGGGTTGGACCAACTCAGACCGAAGGGACTTTTGGACAATTTGTTGCCGCCGATCTGCACGCCCACATGTTCAGCCACTTTGGGAAGGATGGTGAGCAGGGAAATTGGAAGAATTACCTGGCCCCTGAGAAACTGCAGGAAATCTTTCAGGAGATCGCTTTCGATAATATCAGCCACCTCCCCACCGCAGTGGCATTCACAGAACATTGGGGGGAATATTACGGGTATCACAAAGAAGAGCTGGCACAACTCAAACTAGCGATCGAACAATTTGGTACGAACAATAATACGCTGTTCATGGCTGGAGTCGAACATACCCTCGGCGAGAGGAAGCATCAAGGGGCTCCCTTTGACAGTGATGGTTCCAAAGGGTCTGGAAGTAGTGACTTATTAATCTTAAATCATTTTGCTCAATCGCTCATTAAAAAACAAGATAATCCAAAACAACTTTTGAACAACTTGGATTTGGAGAAAGTCTATAAAAAACTCCAATCAATTCACAACATTGATGCTTTCAATACGAAATTATTCGGTACGGAATTCTCTCGTGAGCATATCAATAAATATCAGGTCATTAAAAATCGCTACTCTTTTGCCGTCTATGACACTTTGCTCAATCAAGACTTCGATGTAATGCCTTTGATCTCGGGAGATGATCACAGCGAGTTCAAAAAAGAAACGTTTCCTCAATACCTGGAAGAAAAGAGTCCGAAACAGCATCACGGCGGTACCACGATTTTCCGTTTACTCCCAGGGGAAACACTTTCCAAACAGGCATTGCAGAATGCTGCTGAAGCGCGGCGGGGCTTTATTGTGTATGGCGACTCAGGGATTGTAGTTTCTGCCTTCGCGCTGACAGAAGCAGAGTACAATTCTACTGATTCGGAAGATTCAGAATTACAATTATCAAACATCCCGGCATCAGCCCAACAAATGGGGGCCCATGTTGACTTCAGTGAGATCCAAAACCTTTCCATTTTCCTGGAAGATTTCTCTCCCGCATCCTCCACAAATTTCTCTGATAAGTGGGCCACGCTACGATACTCGGATTCCGCAGGAACGATTTATACCAAATCAGTAAAGATCAACAGTCAGGGGGGGGCCTCTTTGAATGTCAGCGATTTGCCCCTCAATGAAGGTCAACAGCTGGAATGGGCGTATTGGGTGGTCGCTGATTCAGAATTCCCCCAGGATCTTACCGCATTCGATCTCACCGAGACTGCGAATCTGATTGTCACGTCTGCTTTCAAAGCATCAAATCAGAGCCAAACTGAGAGTCAAACTGAAAACTCGAATGAAACACAACCTGCCGAGGAACAACAGGAAACAGAAACGCCTCCTGTTATCAGCGAACCTGAGACGCCGGCAGAAACCTATGCATCCACTTCGGCCGTAAAACTCGATGGCAAAAATGACTACATTGATCTCGGCAATGACGCCAGCCTGCAACTGGCACACGAACAGACAGTCAGTTTCTGGGTCAAACCCGCCAATGGTAACGCACTACAGAAAATCATCTCCAAAGGGGATGGACTCAATTCCTATTCCTGGACGATCGGCGTCAATAACGGACACATCCATTTTGGGATGAGCGAGAATGGCAAAGCGGGATCACCCGGAAAATCGTCGTCCTTTCAGTCGATCGAAACAATACCCGTGGATCAGGTCAGCCACGTGGTCTGGTCGTTCAATCGCGGTGTGAACCGGGTGTTTATTAATGGCGTGGAAGTGGAACTCAAGCTCAACACCCAGAGGAACGGGGGCGCTCAGGCAATTTACACCGGAAATAACTCCGTGCAAATCGGAAAAGAGGCACTGGGGAATCGGTATTTACGTCACTTCGAAGGAGAAGTCGACGAGGTCTCAATCTGGTCGACTGAACTGACAGAATCTGATATTCAAGAAATCTATAACCACGGAATACCCGGCAATCTGTTATCCCATAGCCGGGAAGCATCCCTCGTCAGTTGGTGGGATATGGAAAACATCACAGAGACTTCTCAAGTCTCAGACCGTAAGGGAGATAATCACGGAAAAATGATCGGCATGGTTTAATTACAGCTTTTGCTTACCGGCACCAGAGTATCAAAAACCAGTTGAAACATCTCTCAAATTGAAAGGTGTTTCAACTGGATTAATAAATCCTCTGAAGATCGGACAATTGGACTTCAGCCCTGCCTTCACTCTCCTTTTTATCGAACGAAAGATTCCAGATCGAGTACCTGACTGGAGAGAGTTCTCCGAACCTGAATGCATCCAGTGTAAGACGGGATGGTATGACTCTAGTGAATATGGTCTGTTTGTACTGTTTGATATAAACGCAGTTGTTTCCTACAACACCCAACTTGACCCAGCGGCTCGTCTAGCTGATACTAACAGGAACCAATTTATCAATCGTCAGAACGATACACCTTGAGAGGTTCCATCATGCCAGCTGCAACAGCGCTCTGCCCGTTTGAAGTGAAATCAAGAACAGCATCTCTCGTGCTGACTCTTTCAGTTCTGTCTCTGATCCTCGTTTCACAAACGACGGCCTCTGCCGCGGAAAAGACAGGGGATCCCAATATCATTTATATCCTCGCCGACGATATGGGGTACGGCGACATTCGAGCACTCAACCCGGAGTGTAAAATTGCCACGCCGAACCTGGATCAGCTGGCGCAGGGGGGGATGATTTTTACCGACGCGCATTCCAGTTCGTCGGTCTGCACACCCACCCGTTATGGCATCCTGACGGGCCGCTACAACTGGCGTTCGCGTTTGAAAAGCGGCGTGCTCTGGGGATTGTCTCGGCGTTTGATTGAACCGGATCGGTTAACCGTTCCCGAAATGCTGAAGCAGCACGGTTACTATACTGCCTGTGTGGGCAAGTGGCATCTGGGTATGGACTGGACGCTCAAGCAGGGAGGCATCGCGACCGAACAATCCTTCAACAAAAAAACAAATCCCGGCTGGAAAGTCGATTACTCCAAGCCAATCCAGAACGGGCCCAACAGCGTCGGCTTTGATTATTTCTTCGGCATCAGCGCTTCGCTTGACATGCCCCCTTACGTTTATATTGAAAACAACAAGAGCCAGGGTATTCCAACCGTCACCAAAGCCTTCTTCCGTGAAGGCCCCGCGCATAAAGACTTCGAAGCCATCGATGTCTTGCCGCGTATCACTGAAAAAACGGTAGAGCTTATTGACGAGCACGCTACCGCGGCAAAAAAAGGAAAACCGTTCTTCATTTATTTTCCGCTGAATGCACCGCACACGCCGATTCTTCCTACACCGAAATGGCAGGGAAAAAGCGGCATCAACGCCTACTGTGATTTCGTGATGCAGGTGGATGATACCGTCGGTCAGGTGATACGGGCCCTTAAAGCGCAAGGCATCCACGAGAACACGCTGGTCATTTTCACCGCCGACAATGGCTGTTCGCCGGCTGCCAACTTCAAAGAGATGACCGACAAAGACCATTATCCCAGTTATCAATTCCGCGGACACAAAGCCGACATTTATGAAGGCGGACATCGCGTCCCGTTCATCGCCAACTGGCCCGCCCACATTAAAGCGGGAACTCACTCGGACCAACTGACGTGCCTGACCGATCTCATGGCAACCGCCGCCGACATTGTCGGAGCAAAGCTGCCTGATGCAGCGGGCGTCGACAGTGTCAGCATCCTCCCCGCGATGGAAGGCAAGGCCACCAAACCGCTGCGTGAAGCCGCCGTCCATCATTCGATTCGGGGCGCGTTTTCCATTCGCAAAGATCACTGGAAGCTGGAACTCTGCCCGGGTTCGGGAGGCTGGAGTTTTCCCAAGCCAGGCAAAGATGATCTGAGTGGCCTCCCCGCGATTCAGTTGTATGATCTAAACGCCGATGTGGGAGAACAGAAGAACGTGCAGGCAGAACACCCCGAGGTCGTTAAAGAATTAACAGCGTTGCTGCAGAGTTACGCCGACAAAGGACGTTCGACGCCCGGTAAACCTCAAGAGAACAACGGCGCGGTCGACATCTTCAAAGCGGGGACATCGGCACAAAAAATGAAGAAGCCCACCAAAAAACGCGCCAAAGCGAAATCTTGATCGAGGCCACAGAGCCCCGCACCAACGGGGCTCACCCTATCCTCTTTATAAATAATGCTTTACGCGGATTAAAAGTCGATCACATCAGACTGTTTTGATAGAAAAACTTGAAATTCCTGCGATTTACCGTTATTCTGAATCCTTGATTTTTCTTATGTAGAAAGATCAACCACACAAACTCTCCCAACAAATTTCAGCCCGTCAGACAGTGGTGTCTGGCTACCGTCCCCCGATTTCGGCGGTTCCGACGGACCGGCAAACCTTTCAATTGTCTCACCAGGTACGCCTCGAGATTATTGCAGTCTTTGTGGTACGGCCTGATAGGGATTGAACGCGTATGTATGGTTCTTTCGTTCCACGAACTCTCATCGTCGGGTTCTCGATTTTAAGTATCGTTACTCTGGCAGCGCCCCTTGCCGCGGAGAAGCCGGGAACGGCGCCCCCGATTGATTTTGAAAAATCGGTGCGTCCGCTGTTTGTCAAATATTGCCAGGACTGCCATGGCCCCGATGCCCGCGAAGGGGGACTGCGTTTAACAAACCGCAAAAACATTCTGCTCCGCAACGATTCCGGCGAGCCGGCGATCATCGTTGGTAAAAGCGACCAGAGTGTGCTCATTCATCGCGTTTCGACTCAGGACGAAAAAGAACAGATGCCGCCCGCCGATTTTGGTGAGCGTCTCACCAAACAGGAAATCCAGATTCTGAAACAGTGGATCGATCAGGGCGCAACCTGGCCCACCGAATCAGAAGCCCCCAAACACTGGGCTTACGTGCCACCGGTCAAAAGCCCGGTTCCCACCATCCGGGGATCGGCCCGCATCAACAACCCGATCGATGCCTACGTCATCGAAAAACTGAACCAGCAGACGCCGCCTCTCAAACAGGCGGCACAAGCCAGTCCCGCCCGTCTCTTACGACGCGTCTCCCTCGATCTGATCGGCCTGCCACCCACACCGGAAGAGGTGATCGCATTCGAAAAAGATCCGTCGCCGGCGGCCTATGAAAAGTATGTTGATCGTCTGCTCAAGTCGCCGCGTTATGGAGAAAAGTGGGCCCGCCAATGGCTCGACCTGGCCCGCTATGCCGACTCGAACGGATTTCAGGCGGATCAACTACGTGAGATGTGGCTCTATCGCGACTGGGTAATTAACTCGATCAATCAGGATCTCCCCTTTGATCAGTTTACGATTCAGCAGATCGCCGGCGACCTGATTCCCCAAGCGAAGCTCAGCCAGAAAATTGCCACCGGCTTTCATCGTTGCACCACCTGTAATGTGGAAGCGGGCGTGGACCCGGAAGAGAACCGCGTGAATCAGATCTTTGACCGCGTCAATACCACGGGGCTGGTCTGGCTGGGAACGACGTTTGAGTGTGCCCAGTGCCACAACCATAAATATGATCCCTTCACACAGCAGGATTATTACCAGATCTTTGCGTTCTTCAACAATACGCCGCTGGAAGTTGAACAGGTGGGTAAAAGTGTAACCTTTGATGTCACCGGCCCGAAGCTGGCGTTGCCCTTAAGCAAAGCCGAAGAAAAGACGAAAGACGAACTCAACAGCCAGCGACTCGCCCTGCAGAAGAAGTTGAATGCCCGCGAGAAAGCACTAGCGAAATCGGTGCCCGAATGGGAACAGACGACACTCGCTTTACTGGAGAACAGCGAAGAGAGCAGTAAAGTTCCCGTCGCCATCCAAAAGATTTTACGAACGGAAGCCGAAAAGCGAACGAGCAAACAAAAGAAATCGCTGACGCAGTTTCAGCAGAAGCAGGACTCGGCCTATGCCGATCTGCAAAACGAACTCAACCAGATCCGCAAAGAGTTACAAGCGATTGAGCCCGATTCCACACTGGTGATGGTCGAGATGGAAAAGCCGCGAATGAATAACATTTTCAAGCGTGGCGATTTTCTGAGTAAAGGCGCCGAAGTTGCACCAAACACGCCCGACGCCCTGCATCCTTTGCAGACCAAAGGCACGCCAGGCCGTCTCGAATTTGCGAAATGGCTGGTGGCGAAAGAAAATCCGCTGGTGGCCCGCGTGACCGTTAATCGCTGGTGGTCTCAATTCTTTGGACAGGGAATCGTCGCGACCCAGGAAGACTTCGGCAGTCAGGGAGATCCACCCACGCATCCTGAACTGCTGGACTGGCTGGCGGTCGAATTCATGGAACGCAACTGGTCGATGAAGCAGATTCACAAGTTGATCGTGATGTCGGCCACCTATCAGCAGTCGGCCAAAGTCACGCCCGAGTTGCTCGAAGCCGATCCTTATAACAAACTGTATACGCGCGGCCCCCGACTCCGTTTGTCAGCCGAAACCATTCGCGATAATGCGCTGGCGATCAGCGGGCTGCTTTCAACCAAAATGGGAGGCCCGCCCATTTATCCACCGCAGCCCAAAGGATTCTGGCGGCACGTTGGTCGCAATGCACCCAAGTATCTCACGTCGACTTCCGAAGATCGCTATCGTCGAGGCGTGTATGTCATCTGGCGACGCAGTGCCCCGTATCCCAGTTTTACGAATTTCGACGCCCCGGACCGGGGTGCCTGTGTGATCAATCGTTCGCGCACGAATACGCCGCTCCAGGCGCTCACGCTGTTGAATGACCCCGCGTATGTGGAAATCGGTATCGGCCTGGCGAAACGCCTGGCGACAAAAGGTCTGGGAACCGAGCTGAGTGACCGCGAACGAATGGCCTATGCGTTCCGTCTGTGCGTGGCCCGTGAAGCAAAACAAATGGAACTCGACCACCTGACCAAAGTCTTTCAACAGGAATTAAAATACTTCCAGGAGCACCCACAAGCGGCACAGAAACTGATTTCTGCCGATCATCGCCCGGAAGGCGTCGGTGCCTCGCGAATGGCGGCCTGGCTGTATGTCGCGAATATTCTGCTGAATCTCGATGAAACAATTACGAAGGGATAATCATGAACCAGCGTTTGCAACAACTTCTGAATTATACCCGTCGTGAATTTTTTCAACGGGCTGGCATGGGCGTCGGCGGCGCTGCGTTGACTTCTCTACTGGCGAACGACCTATTGGCAAAAACTCCCAGCGGAGCCAACCCAATGGCAGCCCGCGAATCGCATTTTGCTCCCAAAGCGAAAAATGTGATCTTCCTGCATATGGTCGGGGCGCCGTCTCATCTCGACTTGTACGATGCGAAACCTAAACTGCAGGAGCTGGATGGTGAACTGGTTCCCGACAAACTCTGGGAAGGACTGCGGCTGGCATTCATTCGCGAGCAACCCAAACTGATGGGCAGCCCGTTTGCCTTCAAACGACAGGGAGAGGCCGGCATTCCGATTTCCGAATTGATGCCGCACCTGGGATCGGTTTCGGACGAACTCTGTATGATCCATTCGCTGAAAACCGAGCACTTCAATCATGCGCCCGCCCAACTGTTTTTCCAGACCGGGTTCTCCCGCTTTGGCCGCCCTTCTCTGGGCTCCTGGGTGAATTATGGTCTCGGTTCAGAAAACAGCAATCTCCCCGGCTTTGTGGTTTTGATTACCGGCAACGTCGCAGGCGCCGGCAACAGTCTGTGGGGCAGCGGCTTTCTGCCCAGCATCTACCAGGGTGTCGAATTTCGTTCGTCGGGAGATCCGGTTCTGTTTCTATCCAATCCGAAAGGCATGACGGGCGAAGATCGCAAGCGCATCATCGACAGCGTGAATCACTTAAACAAAGTCCAGTTGGCCGATATTGGTGATCCCGAAATTGCGACGCGGATCAATCAGTATGAAATGGCGTACCGCATGCAGTCAGCGGTTCCCGAGCTGATGGATATTTCGGGCGAGCCAAAGCACATTCACGAACAATACGGCACCCAGCCGGGCAAAGCCAGCTTCGCGAATAACTGTCTGCTCGCCAGACGACTGGTCGAACGCGGCGTGCGATTCGTGCAACTGTTTGATCAGGGCTGGGACCATCATGGCAATCTGGCCAAGGGTCTAAAAAACAAATGCAAGCAAGTGGATCAACCGATCGCCGCGTTAATCCAAGATTTGAAACAGCGCGGACTCCTGGATGACACGCTGGTGGTCTGGGGCGCTGAGTTCGGTCGCACGCCGATGGTTCAGGGAGATCGCAAGACGCCCGGCCGCGATCACCACAAAGATGCCTACACGGTCTGGATGGCAGGCGGCGGTGTGAAACGCGGATTCGCATTCGGCAAAACCGATGAAATCGGATTCAACGTCGCCGAAAATCCGATGCACGTGAATGATTTTCATGCCACGCTGCTGCATCTGCTGGGCATGGATCACGAGCAACTGACGTTCAAGTTCCAGGGACTCGACATGCGGATCACAGGGGTCGCCGGCAATGTCGTGCCCGAGATCATCGCCTGATCGACTCGTTCAGTCTTCCGTTCTCAGCATCGGCTGGATTTCGGTGACGAAATCGTTGGCATCGGTGAAGTTGCGATAGACGGACGCAAATCGCACAAAGGCCACCCCATCGACGTTTTTTAAAACGGACGAAACATGCTCACCGATAAAACGGGAGGGAACTTCGCGATCAAAGTTCTCGTAGATTTCGGCCTCGATCTGTGAAACGATGGATTCAATATCATCGGGGCTGACGGGTCTCTTGTAGCAGGCGGTCTCAATTCCTTTGAGCATCTTGTTGCGATCAAAGGGGACGCGGGCGCCATCTTTTTTGATGACTTTCAGCGGCGACTCTTCGATCTTTTCGTAAGTCGTATAGCGTTTTCCGCAGGCCAGGCACTCTCGTCGTCGGCGCACACTGAAAGGTTGACTCAAACGTGAATCAATTACTTTCGTCTCACCGTCACGACAAAAAGGGCACATCATGAAGACGCGACTCCTGGTACTTAAGCTACAGAACTATCCCTTCACACTCCGGGAAAGTCTGCCTATCAATGTCTAAAAATAGCATGATCGTATCCGATTCACCAGTCAATTGTTCAGAAATCCCGAATTTTTGCGGGTTTACGATGACTGCCTGAGCCGCCGTCTAACTCGGTTTTTCCGCGTTATTCAATGGGTCGATCCAGAATTTCTTCATGCGCCCGCGACTCATCCACGTCGGCTTTCAAGTCGTTTAATGTTTCGTGGAGTTCTGTTTTCACGCCAAATGAAACGTAAATCAGCACCACCAGAAAGGCCAGACCACTGGTCAGCAGCAGGATCGTCCAGATCGTCATCCATACATACATGTTCAACTCTCATTCACATCAGGAGGAGTACCCGAATTCTGGGAATTCAGCTCAGTGGTTTTATCAGGAAATGCCAGTGAACCGGCAATATACAGCAGGGTCGAAAACAGAAACGTCAGCAGCGTGAGATGGGTCCCGTTCACATCCAGCGAGAACCGATGATTGATTCTTTCCACACAAGGCCCCATCGCCGAAAGTCCCAGCAAGCCTCCTAGAATCGCAGCCAATGCACCGGCCTGACTGCCCCGTTTCCAGTATAAGCCACCCACAACGGTGGGAATCGCCCCCGAAAGATAGACGGCACCCGTCACCGCCAGATATCCCCAGAGGTCGCTGCTGACTTCATACCACAGGCCCCAGATCAATAGCATGGCTCCAATGATGAAGATCGCAATACGCGTGACGAGAATCCGCGAACGCTGACTCATCGGACCGGCCAGCGGCGCGACGATGTCCTGTGTAATCACACCGCTCCAGCAGAGCAGGTAGCTGTCGTGCGTCGACATGAAGGCGGCGATCATGCCCGCGGTAACCAGTCCCAGTAACCCGGTCGGCACCACTTTCGCGAGGAAGAGCGGCATCGCCGACAACGAAGTAATCGAACTATTGGTTTCGACCGCCTGTTCAAATTCAGCAAATAGTTGGGGCTGGGAAGCGAAAAACGCGAACGTGCCAATGCCCCAGAATACCGGCAAGGCGCGGCGTGCCAGGAACGAAATCGAGCTTAATGTATAGAGTTTCTGTGCGACCGCGGCACTCTGACAGGAAAGCGTTCGCGCTGCGCTGGTCGGCCAGAGCATGGCCGCCGACCCGATAATGATCGTCATCTGAATGATTTGCAACCAACCAATGCCCGGCCCTTTCCCCGACGGATTCTCAGGGTGGAACGGGTTGAAGTAGCCGTTCTGTTCTGTCGTAATCGCCGCCAGTCCATCCCAGCCGACACTCCAGAAGACAACGCCGGTCACAATCACCATGCCAGTTCCCAGAATCAAAAACTGGATCAGGTCGGTAATCACTACCGAGACCATGCCGCCCAGTACCGTGTAAAACAGCACGAGCAACAACAGCCCCGTCATAATCAGTTTGAGGGACATTTCATCCTGCAGACCCGATATCGCCGTCAGAAACTGGGAGCCCGCTTTCAGAAAGAGCCCCATATTCAACACGCCGGAAACCACCATCACGATCGCCCCGACGACACGCACCTTCTGCGAATAGCGTTTTTCGTAATATTCGGGAATCGTCATGATCGAGGAATCGCGGAGCCGATATACAACAAAGCCGGTCAGACCGATGATTAATACCGATCCCGCTTCCAGAAAAGCGAGGTACAGGGACGCATATTGCTGCATAAAACCGAGTTCGGCCATGTACATCACGGTGACCAGCCCGAGTTCGGTGCCTGTCATCGTGGCCAGAGCCAGCCGTAAACGCAGTTTTCGCCCGGCCACCAGATAATCAGAAAGATTTCCGACGTAACGATTGGCCCACAAACCAATTACGATCGAAGATAACAGGTAGCAACCGACGATCGACCAGTCCACCCAGGTGAAATTTGTATCGTAAAGAGAAATGGTCTGGTCCCCTCGGTCCTGGTTTCGAAGCTGAATTTCCGATTTTCACGGAAAACAGCAGAAAGGTTTCATTTAGCAGCGGTTGCAATCAATGACGATTCCTTTTACCATATGTCGCTTCGCAAATCGTCACGGCTCCATGACCGTTTGACCAGCAGGCTGATTCAGCCCATCTTGCGAACGATACACCACTATGCCAATTTTGACAGTCAATTTCTAGAGTAACTGACTGCCTTCGAAATAACATCTATTATGAGGGGATGACACCGTGTCACTCGACAAAAGCTTGAAGAGTAAAAGTACGCTGGTCCGTGCACGCAACGTTTTGAAGCGCGCCGAGCGTATTGAAAAATTGAAATTCGAAGACCGCTGGGTCGAAGGACAGGGCGCCCTTGGTTTGCCTAAAGTCCGCGTCGAAAAAATTTCGATCGGCAAGAAGAAGAAAAAGAAGAAAGACGAAGACGAAGATTAATCGTCTGGTCTCGTAAGGGGAAGGAGAGTTCTCTGGTTCTGATAACTCTCCTTCACTTCAACCCTTTCTTACGCGCAGCACCATTCAACCGGGGAGCAAGGAATGCACGCCCTGTATCTGCTACGGGCTGCCGGAGGCACATTCACACGACGTCGCTATCGTCGTGCCGCCCATGCTTTTCTCGCTCAAACCCAAGACTGCTGCCAGGTCCAGCGACAGACGCTGCGCCGAATTCTGCGTTTGAACGCCGACAGTGATTTCAGCCGAGAGTGGAAGCTGGACGACTCCTGCACGATCGAAGACTTCCAGTCCCGCTTTCCCGTTTCTGATTACGAACGTTTCCGGCCGTATATTGACCGTGTCAAAAACGGTGAGACGTCCGCTTTACTGGGACCAGACAATCGACTGCTGATGTTTACGCTGAGCAGCGGCACAACATCGGATTCCAAGTTCATTCCGATTACCGAACCGTTTCTCAAAGACTATCGTCAGGGCTGGCAGAACTGGGGCATCCTGGCGTACGACGATTTCCCAACACTCAAATATCAGAACATCGTTCAACTCTCGAGTAATTTCGATAAGTTTCGCACGCCGGGAGGAACACCTTGCGGCAACATCAGCGGGCTCGTCGCCGCCATGCAGAACCCGGTTGTGAAATTGCTTTACACCGTCCCCAGCGAAGTCTCACAAATAGATCAGGCACACCTCAAATATTACACGGCCCTTCGCCTCTCACTGGCCGACCGACACGTGGGCATGATCACAACCGCGAATCCGAGCACGCTACTGCATCTGGCACAATTCACTGACCAGCACCGGGAATCACTGGTCCGCGATATCGCCGACGGCACACTGACGGGAGCCGACGAGCTGGATCAAACAATTTACCAGAAACTAAAACCGCGCTTACAACGCAAGCAGAAGCAGCGAGCCCGGGAACTGGAGTCAATCATCGAACGTACGGGGCACCTTTATCCGCGCGATTTCTGGCCCGGACTGTCTTTACTCGCGGTCTGGATGGGCGGCAGTGCCGGCGCGTATCTGTCCCAACTCACTCCTTATTATGGTGAGTTGCCGATCCGCGATCATGGCCTGTCTGCCAGCGAAGGCCGCATGACAATTCCGCTGGAGTCAGGCACCTCGACCGGCGTACTCGATATCACGTCGCACTTTTTTGAATTCGTGCCGGAAGACGAAGACCCGCTGACGACGACCAACGTACTCACCGCCGATCAGCTGCAGAGCGGCCAGAACTATTTTATTCTCCTCACGACCCCTTCGGGCCTGTATCGATATCATATCTGTGATGTCGTGCGTTGTACGGGCTTTTATCAATCGACGCCGCTCTTGGAATTCCTGCACAAGGGCGCGCACATTTCCAATCTGACAGGCGAGAAAATCACGGAATCCCAAGTCGTCGATTCCGTTCGGCAGGCGGTTCAAACAACATCTCTGGAAATTGGTCAGTATTCACTGATCCCCAAATGGGACGAACCGCCACACTATCAACTGTTGATTGAAGAACCCTCTGCTCTGTCTGCCACAGAACTGCCCGCGTTGTTGAACCAAATCGATGCCTTGCTGCAACGAACCAACTGTGAGTATGAAGAGAAACGCCAGTCCGGTCGCCTCGCACCGCTGCAACTCTGCCCGCTTGCCAAAGGAACCTGGCAACGCTTCGCGCAAGAACGACAGAAAAAACTGGGCGGCAGTATCGAGCAATACAAACATCCCTGCCTGATCCCTGAACTCGATTACGCGGCGCAAATTCTCGACCGCTTTTCAGACTGAAACCGTCGCGACCTTCCGTTCCGATATGCATCAGGAACGTGCGCCCGCTTCATTCCGCTTCCTGAAAGAATCGTGCTTCATCACATCAGCACCAGTGCATATAAGCGGTTTCAAAATGTTGCCTTTTGGCAACATCCTTCGTTTCTGGTTCTCTGAATTCGTCCGTTTTAAAAGTAGAAAAGTTGATTAGAACAACGGAACGTTCTAAGGGCTGATAACTAAATGACGCTTACATATTTAGTCAAATCGCTCAACAAAATTGAATATCGATACAACCCTCACTCTGATTCTGATATTTGTCTGAATTTCCAACAATATTTCTGAGAATTTCACGTTAGGTTCGTAATGAATGGAAACAATACTAAGTAGATACGTTTACCTCCAAAGAGGAACAGCAAGTGGAAACTTCCCGACTCATTCTCAGAAAGTGGCGTGAATCCGATCTGGATCCATTTGCAAAACTGAACGCTGACCCGGAAGTGATGCGATATATGCCGGCCACACTCTCCTACGAACAGAGTGCGCAGATGGTGGAACGTATCAAAACGCATTTTGACGAATATGGCTTCGGCCTCTGGGCGGTGGAACTCAAACAGGATGCCCAGTTCGCCGGTTTCATCGGACTGTCGGTTCCCCAGTTCACAGCGTATTTTACTCCCTGCATCGAAATCGGCTGGCGGTTGGCGGTCCCGTTCTGGAATCAGGGTTATGCCAGTGAAGGCGCACAGGCTGCTCTGGAATTTGGTTTCACAGAATGCTGTCTGAACGAAGTGGTTTCTTTCACGGTTCCCGCGAACAAGGCTTCACGCCGCGTGATGGAAAAAATCGGCATGACTTATATCGACAACTTTGACCACCCTACCCTGGCAGACGGTGATCCGCTCAAACGCCACGTGCTGTATCGAATTTGCAAAACCGACTGGGACAGCAAACAGCACAACTGACGCTTACTTTGACAAGCGATCCAGGATATTCTTTGTCACCTGTTGCACAATCGGATCTTTGCCGCGCAAGCCATGTGCCCAGTCCGTGCTGCCAACCGTGAAGACGGTACCTCCGTTGGTATACATTCCCAGAATCGCAGCGCCCACGCGATCTTTATCAAACCGTTCATACCACAGACTGTCACCCGGTGCCCATTTCGCAGGGCAGGAAGCGAGAATTTGAAACGTGCGTGGCGTACCATCCTTAAACGTGGGTACGGGCAGACCATCCTTCATCTCAAACTGGCAACCATCACACTCATATCCAACGATCGTATCTTTGCCGCCGAATTCGTCCCCCTGTTTGATACCCGTTTTTTCAAACACCCAATGCTCCGGCCGATGCACCTTATAAGCGCCCGAACCATCCATGAACTGGCCATGACTTTTATGATAACCACCATATAGAAAGCCGACGCCCGTTAACTGATTCTCAGGGCGATTGACCAGGTGATGGCTCCAGAGCGTCGATAACAGACGATGATCGCCGTCCGGAAACAACGGGTCCTGGTTATACCATTGCTTCCAGCAAGTCAGCGCACGTCCTTCATCTTCACTGCGCACCTGCCAGCAGACCGAGTTCCCACTGAAGAACGCAACGTTGCCCCCCTGCTTGATATAGTTCTCCAGATGATTACGCATCGGTGCCGACCAGTATTCATCGTGGCCGACACTCAACACCAGCTTATAATGCTGCAGCAGTTCCGGATGAAATTCCAGATCGCTATTCGCGGCGTAGTCGAGCTGGTAATCATTGCTTTCCGCCCAGACGATGAAAGGATATTCCCAGTTTCCAAATTGCCCGGCCAATGGTCGATCAAAGGAAACACGATGCCCCTGCAATTTGGCGCGGCCGTGATAACTGTAAAGGCTGGAGCCCCCCCAGTTGTTGTATGCGTTATACGTATTCGTACTGAGCTGAATCAGAATTTTAGTCTGCGTGCCCGGCAGTTTGGGACGCACGATGAAAAACAGATTTGTTTCCGCCGTGCGGGAATTCCGCTGAACGAACTTGCCGCCCCGATCACGGACCGCCAGGCGGACGTTGTAATAACCACTCTGCCAGGAATCGGGGATCGTCAACTCAAACGCGGCCGGCCAGCCACAACCGTGGGACGAGGCATTCTCCGGAACCGGATACGCGGCACCATTCTTGCGAGATTCCTTGAACACCGTCTTTTTTTCAGGCCCCAGCCGCGTGATCTCCACAGAATATTCCGGCTCGGAACTGGAGAGATGAAAAGCAATATGCTCCCCCGGCTGATAGCTCAACTGATTCGTATAACCTTCGATAAAAATCGAACCGGCATCATCATCCACGGCGAAGGCTGGAGATGCCGACAGCATCACAGAGCAAATAGCCAACAACACCCGGTAGCAGAATTGATTCATGGTCGTCTTCCTCAGTCAGTATGGCCCGTCTTGAATATTTTCTTCTCTTTCTTGATCGTAGCACTGGAGCAGACCCGTTACTATTCAGAATCCGGACAATTCCGGTTTGAAAAGTGGCATTATTCACCCGTCGGCTCTTTCAGTGAATGACTCGACTGCCGGTATTCCCGCGGCGACATTCCAGTCAGTCGGCCAAACATGCGAATCATCGCTTCCTGATGCTGAAAGCCACACCGGTCGGCGATCTGGGAAACGGGCAGATTGGTTTCCTGTAGCAATTTCGTGATGCGTTTTAATTTCTCCTGGCGAATTTCACTGGCTGGCGACCGATGCAGGGCTTTTTGAAAGCGATGTTCCAGAATCCGCCGGGAGACATTCAATTGTTGCGTCAGATCCGAAACCTGGATCGCTTCGTGTGCATGCTGGCGGATGAACTGAATTGCTTCCCGCACCAGATCATCATCGGCAAACAGGGTATCGGTGGAGGCTCGTTCTTGAATCTTTAGCGGAGGAATCAACGTCGGTTCCTCCGGTGCTGGTCTTCCCTGAATCATCTGGTCCAGTAATGAAGCCGCTTCGTAGCCGACCACATGCGGCGCCTGATCAATGCACGACAGCGGAACCGGGGACAGCGCCGACATCAGAGGATCGTGCTCGATACTGAGAATGGCGACCTGATCGGGAATTTCCAAATGATGGTTCACACAAACCGTCGCCACCTCGCGTCCGACTTTACTCGACCAGACCAACAGCGCCACCGGCTTGGGAAGCTCCCAGAGCCACTGTTTCAAGCGCTGCTGCTGTTTCTGATAGTCGGCTTCCTTCGTCAATTCATAATAGGGAAAATCGAAACAGATTCCCTCCGCCTGTTCCACCGCAGTCTGAAATTCCTGCTGGATGGTCTCGGGATAATGCGACGTCGGATCCGCGCCGATATAGCCGAACGAACGGAAGCCTTTCTCCAGAAAAAAGGTGGCCGCCAGACTCGCGCAGGCCCGCTGATCGGAAACGACTTTGGGAATTTTTGTCGAATGCTGTCCCAGCCATGATACATTCACCGCCGGTAAGCGGCGTTTGATAATCGACTGCTGAATCCGAGTATCCGTCAACCGGCAAATGGTGCCATGCCCTTCCCAAGAGGCGGGAAAGCGGAGCCGCTCTTTTAGCCCCCGGAACTCAATCCAGAAATCCCAGCCCCCCTGCTCGAATGCGTAATCGGCAATTCCCTGAATAATCTGTCGACTCCAATCGCTGGAAGTCTGGACTAACAAAGCTATTTTACGCCGTTCGGGAAATCTCACCATTACACCTGTTCTCAATCGGGAATCTGAAAAAGCGGCCTGTTTCTCTACAAATCATCGTATACAAAAACGATTGGCGTTTGTTAAAGAAGCTGTGAAGACCATGTAAATATTGTCAATTTAACTGCGTGTTTTATCATTGTATTCTGGCGTGAATCCTCGATACTTTTCAATGCACAATGAAGTTTGACTGTAGCCTGACGGGAATTTTCCTGGTTTCCGTCAGGCCGCGAACTTCGGTAGTGTGTCACAGCTGCCAGAAGGCAACCCTAAAAACACCACTGTCAAACACCACCACTATTTTCTCCTTCGCTTTTTGTTCACGAACCATGTCATCACCAGCGTCCCCAACAAAATATGATGTGATTGTGATCGGCGGCGGCGTGCTGGGTGCATTTCACGCCTTCTTTGCGATGCGGCGGGGCTTCAAGACTCTGTTGATCGAGCGGAATCTGTTTCCCAAGCAGGCGTCGATTCGGAATTTCGGTCTGATCATTCCGAGTGCGATGCCCGCCGGCATCTGGCGCGACCGGGCGCTGGCCTCGTGTGAGATCTATTCCAAGTTAAGCGAATTACTGGGCGTTCCACTCCGCCGCGTGGGAACACAGTATTTGGCGCATTCGGACGAGGAAGCGACGTTTTTAAAACGACTGGCAAGCGAACAGAACGACGTGCTTTGTCCGTCGGAATTTTTGAACGCGGAAGAAACAATCCGCACGAGCTGTTGCCTGAATCCGGAATTCTGCAAAGGGAGCCTGTTGTTCCCGCAGGATCTGCAATTGGATCCAAGCCAGTTTTTCCGCGCATTCGTGAACTGGCTTACCTGTGCTTCCGACTGTGATTACCTTCCGAAAACCACGGCAGTCTCGATTGAGGAACGGGCTCGGCACAGTCAGATTACCACCGCCGATGGCAAACAGTTTCATGCGAAACAGGTTTTTGTCTGTTCGGGAGCCGACCTGCAAACGCTCTATCCGGAAATCTATGCGACCGCGAATCTGCAGTACTGCAAGCTGCAAATGCTCAAACTGTCGAATCCCGAAAACCGGACACTGGGAACGAACATCGCTTCCCCCATCGCACTGACGCGTTATCCGGCGTTTCTGAACGCCCAGTATTCACAAGGCGTTTCGCTGGAACCACCTGATCAGGAATTACTGGACCAGGGAATTCAAATCTGGATCACGCAAAATGAAAACAACGAATTTATATTAGGCGACTCGCACGAATACACGGACGAGCCGCCGACCGAGTTTCTGTCTGCGGAAATCGAATCGCTGATTATTAATTATGCGCGAAAGATGTTTGTGAATCTGGATTTTCAGGTCACAGATCGCTGGTGTGGTATTTATACTGAGGAAAAGTCAGCAGGACTGTTCCAGCACACCATCAGTGATCGCGTGCAACTTGTCACAGGCATCGGCGGTAAGGGAATGACAACAGGGCCGGGGCTGGCTAAAGATAATATAGGCCAACTCTCTCTTTAACAAAGTAAAACCTGATGTCAAACAAACGCAATCGCAACTGGCAGCTGCTGACCCTGACAAGTCTGTTCCTGGGTTATGTCGGTTATTATATCTGCCGCTCGAATCTGGCAGTCGCAACGCCACTCATATTGAAAGAGTATGGCGGCGTGGGAATTACCAAAATCCAGATCGGCACTGTGGCTTCCGTCGGCGTGATGCTGTATGCGATTGGCAAACTCTTTAACGGATATCTGGCCGACTTCCTCGGCGGCCGTTTGATGTTTCTCGTGGGCATGATTTGCTCGATCATCTTTTCCGTTCTGTTCGGCCTCGCCTCAGGTCTGACCGTATTTATCATTGTCTGGGCCTGTAACCGCTATTTTCAGTCCATGGGCTGGGTCGCCCTGGTGAAGACGGCGTCACGCTGGTATCCCGTGAAATGGCATGCCACCGTGATGGCCATTCTCTCGCTCTCCTTTCTGTTCGGAGATGCCTTCGCCCGCGTCTACCTGGGCAGCCTGATTCTGTTGGGAGAGAAATATGCGTCGTTCGAGTTTCTGGCAAACTGGCGCACTGTGTTTTTTGTCGCCGCCGGCACACTGACCGCAATTGCTGTCTTTGTGTATTTCACTTTGAAGTCGAGTCCCAATGATGTCGGGCTGGAAGAACCCGAGGCCAACCCGATCAATGTGTTTGGCGCGGAAGGCAATCATGCCGAACGGATTTCGATTAAAGACGTGTTGAAGCCTTTATTTGCCAGTCCGTTATTCTGGCTGATCTGCATCATGAACTTCAGTCTGACGCTTGTACGGGAAACGTTTAATTTCTGGACCCCCACCTTTCTGAATGAAATCGTTAAGTTTGATATTGGTGAAGCGGCCATCGGCAGTATGCTGTTTCCCCTGGTCGGTGGCTGTTCCACATTGCTGGCAGGAGTGACGTCCGACCGTTTGCGGGGCCGTCACGGTCGCGTTGTGCTTCCCAGTTTGATTCTGCTGGTGTTATCACTGGGCTTACTGGCGACAATTGATGTCGCCGGCAAACCGGTGTTGGCACTCACCTTACTCTCACTGGTCGCCTTCTTTCTGATGGCCCCGTATTCGTTTCTGTCGGGTGTCATGGCCATTGACCTCGGAGGCAAACGCGGCTGCTCCACAGTGGCCGGACTCGTTGATTCCGCCGGTTATCTGGGCGCGATTTTATCCGGCCACACTGTCGGAATGATCGCCCAGTACTATGGCTGGAAGATGGCCTTTGGTGGTCTGGCCGGCATTTGTTGTACGGCGATTATCGCCGGAATCGTATATTGGCTGATTCAGGAACGGGATATGAATCTGGCAGAAGCGCTCTCATCGGAACCCGAAGCGGAGGCCTCTGATGAAACCTGATCAAATCGTGGAGGAAATCCGCACACGCTTCTGTGAAAAAGGGAGCGACATGTACGCTGGCGAAGCGGTCTCACAAACCGAACACGCGCTGCAAGCCGCATTCGCCGCCGAGCAGGCGGGCGAAACCCCGGAACTGATCGTGGCTGCGTTCCTGCATGACATCGGGCATCTCCTGCACAAACACGATGAAGACTGTGCGACACAAGGCATCGACGATCTGCATGAAACCATCGGCGCGCAGTGGCTCGTGCGCTATTTTCCTCCCGCGGTCACCGAACCGATTCGTCTGCACGTCGACGCCAAACGCTATCGCTGTGCCACCGATGCAGATTATGCGTCTCGTCTGTCGCCTCCTTCCGTTTTAAGCCTCCAGCTGCAGGGAGGCCCGTTTGATGCAGAAGAACAAGCGGCATTCGAACAAAATCCGTGGTCTCAAGATGCCCTGCGCCTGCGTACCTATGATGAAGCAGCCAAAATCCCCGGCTATGAAACGCCGGAACTCGAATATTTTTTAACCTATGTCCAGCGCGTCCTGAAACAACCGACCCTGGAAACCAACTGAATGAAAGTCATTATGTCAGCCAACAAAATCAGACTCGTTATTTTTGACTGGGCGGGAACCACCATCGACCATGGTTGTTTTGCCCCGATCTCTGCCTTCATCAAAGCCTTCCAGGCCTGTGGTGTAGAACTGACGCCCGCCCAGGCACGGGGACCGATGGGTCTGCATAAAAAGGATCACATCCGCAGTCTGTTTCAACTGGATCAGATCGCCGCCCAGTGGGAAGCGACTCACGAGCGTCCCTGGTCGGAAGAAGATGTCGAACAGATTTATCAAACGTTCATGCCACTGCAGGTCAAGGAAGCACAAGACTATACCGATCTGGTGCCCGGCTTGTGTGACACGATTTCAAGACTGCGAGAACGCGGCATCAAAATCGGTTCCACCACCGGTTACCCGCGGATCGTCGCCGAGCCGGTTCTGGCAGCAGCCAAGGCACAAGGCTACGATCCCGACTATTCCATGTGTGCCGACGAAGTTCCCGCAGGACGCCCCGCGCCGTGGATGATTTATCGGAACATGGAAGCACTGAATGTCTTTCCTCCGACATCGGTGGTGAAAGTCGGCGATACGGTCCCCGATATCGAAGCCGGATTGAATGCGGGCACATGGACAGTCGGACTGACGCAAACGGGCAGTGAAGTCGGACTGACGGTCGCCGAATTCGAAGCACTGGATAACGATCAAAAAGCGAGCGTGCTGCAAACCGCAGAAACCAAACTCAAAAACGCGGGCGCTCACTTTGTAATTCCCACGCTGAAAACACTTCCTGAAATCATCGAACAAATTGAAGCAGGTGCGCATTAATATGGACGCAGACATTCCTTATTTATTACTGACCCCCGGACCACTCACCACGACAAAGAGCGTGCGTGAGGCGATGGGCGTCGATTATTCCACCTGGGACGTTGACTACAATCAGCGCGTCGTCGAAATTCGCGAGCGACTGGTGCGACTGGCGACAAACAAACCCGGTTTTACGTCGGTCCTGATGCAGGGCAGCGGCACCTTCGCCGTGGAAGCCACCATCGGATCGGTGATTCCCACTGACGGAAAACTGCTGGTGATTTCCAATGGGGCCTACGGCAGCCGCATCGCGCAAATTACCCGTTGTTTGAAAATCCCACTTGTGGAACTTTCGTACTCGGAAACAGAATCGCCCGACCTGGATCAAATTCGCGCCACGCTGGCCGACGACACTGCGATCACACATGTCGCGATGGTGCACTGTGAAACGACAACCGGCATGTTGAACCCGGCCGCGGAAGTCGGGCAGATCGTTGCCGAGGCCGGCAAAGACTATATTCTGGACGCGATGTCTTCCTTCGGCGGGATTCCACTGTTGATGGAAGACTTTCATGTCGATTACCTGATTTCCTCGGCCAATAAATGTATCCAGGGTGTTCCCGGTTTTGGCTTTGTCATCGCCAACCAGAAGAAACTGGAACAGACGGCAGGCTATGCTCGCTCCTTAAGTCTGGATCTGTTTGACCAATGGAATGAGATGGAACACAAAGGGGGGAAATGGAGATACACGTCCCCCACGCATGTGGTGTGTGCGTTCCTGCAGGCGTTGAAAGAACTGGAGGCAGAAGGGGGCGTGGCGCAGCGGCATGCCCGCTATTGTGAAAACCAATCCACCTTAGTCGCAGCAATGCAACAGGCGGGATTGCGCACCCTCTTACCCCGAGAATTACAATCGCCGATCATCACGTCGTTTTATTATCCCGATTCGCCGCTGTTTTCTTTCAACCAGTTTTACGATGAACTGAAACACTGCCGGTATGTGATTTATCCGGGAAAAATCAGCCAGGCAGAAACATTTCGGATTGGAAATATCGGCAATGTGTTTCCCGCTGACATGCAACAGCTGGTGGAACAGATTGAACAGGTGCTGGATGCGATGGCGATTTCTTCCGGCAAGACGAAATAAAGGGAACCCGGCAGATAAAAGTACACTTTCGGTTTTCGAAAAGGGTGTTTATAAAAAGGTCTCTGTTCTTTTCTGATACTCAAACTAAAAGTCTCTACCAGATTCAAACTCGCGCCGTCTGAAAATCAGATCGCGTCAGCCAGATCATAGTAAGTCGTATGAAATCATGAGCGATCAATGTATCTCGATTGTCCTGACAGGCGACGATCCCCCTTTGCAACGTACTGTTGTTGAAAAGCCGGAACTGCAGCCGGGAGAAACTCTGGTGGAAATCCTCTGCTGTACGATTTGCGGGAGTGATCTGCATACATACGAAGGCACACGTTCGACCCCCTGCCCGACGATTCTGGGACACGAAATGATCGGGCGCGTGGTTGATTTCAATTCTGAGCTCCCAATTCGCGATTACCTCGACCGTCCTGTTAACATCGGTGATCGCATCACATGGTCTGTCGCGGTTTCCTGCAAAGAATGTGAAAATTGCCGCCGCGGCCTCACACAAAAATGCACTCGTCTTTTCAAGTACGGCCATCAACGTCTCACCGATCAGAATTATTTGAGTGGCGGCCTGGCCAGCCACTGTCATCTGGTCAAAGGGACGACCATTTTCAAAGTGCCGGAATCGTTGCCCGATCAGGTTGCCAGCCCGGCGAACTGTGCGACCGCCACCGTGATGGGAGCATTTCGCCTTGCCGGGGAAATTGAAAACAAGTCCGTGCTGATTCTGGGGGCGGGCATGCTGGGAGTGACCGCTGCCGCCGTCGCGCATTCACACGGCGCTACGGCAGTGATTGTCACCGACATCGAACCAGAGCGTGTCAAACGCAGTCTGGAATTTGGCGCGACGCATACGGTACTGGCCAAAAAAGAACAACCACTGCATGCGGAAATTCAACATCTGACTGACGGACGCGGCGTGGACCTTGTGTTCGACATGACGGGGGTTCCGGAAGTCATGGAAAGCGGCCTGGAATCGCTGGCGATTGGCGGTCGCATGATTCTCGTCGGTGCGGTTTACCCGGCCCGGCCGATTCAGTTCTCTGCGGAAACCATGGTCCGCAAGTTACTCAGACTGGAAGGCATTCATAATTATACTGATCTCGACCTGGCAAACGCGTTGAACTTTCTCGAGCGTTATCAGAACCAGTATCCGTTTCAGCGACTCAGCGAACATTCCTTTTCTCTGGAAGAAGTCCCGGCTGCGTTTGCAGAGTCAGCCAGTCACCGTTCGTATCGTGTCGCCATCCTGCCACATCAGTTTGATTAACTTAACCTGGACACAGTCTAAAAGTCGATTTCAGCCGACTGCCCCAGGTCAATCCCGCGTGCAGGACTGGCAACGCGACCGTACCGACTGTTCGGCTGCTGTTGTGCTCGACGACCAGGAGCACGTCGCGGTTGGGGACGAGCTTGAGCAAACTGCTCTCGTTCCTGTAACAGCGAGGTGCGCGGTGAACGCTGTGACTCGGGTGCAAAGGCAACCGTTTCGTTGATTTGATGACTCTCAGGTTGACGGCTACTTTCTGACTGACGTCCGCTGAAGGGAATCCGTGACTTAATCGGAAGCGGCCGTGATTTTCGGCTCTCTCGATCAGTTTGATCCAGGCTGGCCAACTCTGTTTGCTCGTTCATGGCTATTTCAAATTCGTCTTCACTCTCATCAGGACTCTGAGAACGAATCACAAGATCCTTGTTCACGGTCGCTGGCTTTGCTTTGGGATCGTTGGCTGCCAGCTGCTGACCGGCGGGAAGATTCAGAGCCGGGCTGCCTGCCATTATCCAGCTGCCCCAGTGCTGTTCGAGGGCTTCTACATTTTTGTATTTGTATAACTTGGCGATGGCTTCGTCCCAGCCATTCTTATGGGCGTCTTCCAGAAACATCAGATAGCGTTTTTTGCCGCCGGTCTGCAGCAGGAAGTCGGCCAGGGAATACCCTTCCGCATACAGCGTCAGCACCTGTTGCATTTCCGAGGGATATTCGGTCATGGAAAGCAGATGCCTGAGGGGAATCCGTTTGTTCGTTCCCATCACCTGACGATTCAACAATCGCTGACGTTTTTTCTCTGATTCATGTTCCACGATCGTCGCAGCACCTTCGTCGGCCCAGCGAGGCAGCGGTCGACGAAAGTGGCATGCGAAGATTGTGTGATTGACTTCATGTGGTAAGACCGAATCCAGAATGCGTTCCAGTGATCCCTGGATCTGCATGTCCCAACCAAAGACTTCTCCCCGGTCGAAGGAAAACGTGGTCGCACCACCGGCACCATAATTACCCACTTTGACCTTGATTGGACAGGGGGCATACCATTTGGGAAGTTCATGTCCCAGCCAGGTAATGGCCAGTTCCTTACGGTAGATCTCAGCAGCATCGCCCACCTGTTTGGCGATTTCCGGCGTCGGTGCATGAGTGATGAAATTGGATGTTTTGTAAGAGGCTCCCAGCGATAAGAATGCTGCCAGGAATAAAACGAAACAGCGACAAAGTTGAGCTTCCATGCCCTCTTGTTCCTTTTGGATTGCAGCCGAAGATGCGGGTCTTCGACTGACACACTCTCAATTGATTGTAACGGGATAGTTTTGGGTCGATCACTCGAAATGGGGTTTTGAGATATGATCGTGGGAAGAACCTGAGGTTCCGGTTGCCTGAAACGATGGTTGGTGAATTCCATTCATACGAAACGCAGCGAGTCAGGTGAAAGATGGTTAATGCAAACGGGAGGCCAATAGTTCGAAAATCACACCGAAGCGGGATTCAAAGCAGAGCCAAGATGCGCATAAGGCATGACTCGCATGCCACTTACGGCATACACACAAAAAAGTTTGGCAGCAGAACCTTCGTCAAAAGAGACGTGTCAAAACATTGTAGAAATTGCAAAGTCGCCCTGGGAATGAGAGGAAATGCAAATTTTACAATTCAGAAATCGATGCGGACACAAGGCTTAAAAACGGAGTCGCGCGAAACCCCAGCCTAAGAAGAAGCCGACCAGCATCAGAATGCCCAGCTCGGTAATTCGCTCGGTCTGGCTCTGTGCGGAGTTGAAAAATGCCTGGTAAGCGAACCCCAGTACCATGAATAACGCGGCACCGAATTTACCAAAACGGACCCGAACTTCGCCGGGCGCCTCTTCTGGCTCACCCGGTTGCTTTGGAGAAGCCGCTGGTTCTTGACTGGGATCATCTGACTGGGACGGGGGCTCCTGCTCCACGATCAGGCCTCGACTTCCAGATTTTGCAGTTCATCAATAATCATTCGAACCAGTTTTTCGAGATTGGCGCCGGTCGCAGAGGAGATTTGCATCACCGGATGTCCTAATTCTTCTTCCAGCAGTTCAGCCACGGGGGCCGCATCAGGCAGTTCGCTTTTGGTCACCACCAGAATTTCCGGCCGTTCCATCAGCGTGGGATCATAAAGCCGCATCTCTTCCCGAATCTGACGGTAGTTCTGAATCGGATCGGTCTGGTCCATGGGTGACGGTTCAACCAAATGCACGAGGAGCCGCGTCCGCTCAACATGCTTCAGGAATTCATGCCCCAGCCCAACGCCTGCATGAGCACCTTCAATCAAACCGGGGATATCGGCCATCACGAACTGGTGATCAAAACCAACGCGAACCAAGCCTAAATTGGGATATTTCGTGGTAAACGGGTAGTCTGCAATTTCGGGGTGCGCCTTGGAAAGCCGGCTCAGCAGCGTCGATTTACCAGCATTCGGTTTCCCGACCAGGCCGACGTCAGCGATCAGTTTCAGTTCGAGTGAAATATCACGCTGATCTCCCAAGCCGCCCTTTTCAAACTCACGGGGTGTCTGATGAGTGGCGGTCGCGAAATGACGATTGCCGCGCCCCCCTTTGCCCCCTTTGGCAACCACCACGCGATCACCGCTCTGCTTCATGTCACGTAGGAGATGACCACGTTTACTATCCAGCACCAGAGTTCCCGGCGGGACCATAATGATTGCGTCCTGCCCCGATTTCCCGGTCTTCAAGCTTCCCGACCCGTGTCCGCCGCGTTCGGCATTCCAATGTTTGTGACCGATGATATTAGCGAGACTGCTGACATTCTCATCAGCGAGCACCACCACATCACCCCCTTTGCCGCCATCGCCCCCATTGGGACCGCCGCGCGGGACGTGGGCTTCCCTTCGGAAACTGGCACACCCGTCTCCGCCGTCGCCCGCTTTACAATATATATCTACTCGATCTACAAACATAATGACCCGTCTACTGACACTTTTGAATTCCAGACTTTCCTTCCCCGAAAAGAATTCCGACCTGGAACCGTTACCGGACCTGATCTGAAGGGAAAGGCGCTTTATAACGCCGGTCACAAAGCTCAAAGAGAATGCGTTTTGTATCTTCTTTTAATTTAACAACTTATGAACCATACGAGGGCACAGTTTTCGCACTTTATTTTCGAGTTGTGGAAACGAACCACCCTGCCTGTTCCAGCATGACAACGCGAAAGATCGTCTCAGGGACAACCTGCTACAAAGTACCACAGGGAGTAATCATTGTAGATGGTCTCCTTAAAAATACGAGAGCCGATTCGTGCATTCTTCCACAATCCCGACCAGGAATGGGGAGCCGCAACGATTCTCCTGACAATCTCGGAAACATACCTCTCACAACCATAGCTAATAAATCATTCCCAGATAGTCACTTACAGCATTTTTTGCATTGCAATTTCGGATTGACCTGTTTTCGACCTCACTTTATACTCCCGCTCCCCTGAACATGCCCGCAAGGATGCGACATAAGGATATGGCGTGATGAGTTCCCTTCCTGCAAGGTCGGTAATCGAGTTTTCCCAGTTTGATCAGTTACGAGATGCGCGCGAGATTATTTTCTGCGAGGCGGATGCGCTGCGCCAGATGGGCCATGCCCTGGGAACCGAACTCTGCGACGCCGTCGAATTAATTCTGTCCCGCAAGGGCGCTGTCATCTTAACGGGCATGGGCAAAGCAGGGTTGATCGCACAAAAAATCTGCGCCACACTCTCTTCGACGGGCACACGTTCCCATTTTCTGCATCCCGCGGAAGCCATTCATGGCGACCTGGGCTGCTTGCATTCCGATGATACCGTACTGGCACTTTCCAATAGCGGCGAAACAGAAGAACTCAGACGGCTGCTCCCCCTGTTTCAGAAAATGAATCTGCCGACAATCGGCATCACGGCCCGCAAAACAAGCTCGCTCGGCCGTGCCTCTCAAATCGTATTGTGCCTGGGAGATTTGAAAGAAGCAGGCCCACATCAGTTGGCACCATCCACCACAACGACGGCGATGCTGGCGATGGGCGATGCGCTCTCTCTGGTCCTCAGCAAAGCCCGCGGATTCACACCGCTGCAGTTTGCCACCTTTCATCCCGGAGGGAATCTGGGACGAAAGCTGACGCAGATCAATGAAGTCATGCGTCCGCGAGACGAAGTGCGAGTAACACAAGAAACCAGTTCCATCCGCGAAACCTTTGTCCGCTTGAGTTGCCCTGGCCGTCGTAGCGGTGCAGTGATCATTGTCGATGAATCGGATCGGGTCACAGGGATCTTCACCGACAGCGATCTGGCCCGGCTGCTGGAAGAACGCCGCGATGCACAACTGGATCGACCGATCTCTGAAGTCATGACGGCGCAACCGACTACCATTCAATCCGACGCTTCTCTAGAAGCGGCCGTCGAGCTGTTAAAAGCACGCAAACTCAGTGAACTGCCGGTCGTCGATCAACGGCAGCATTTAGCAGGTCTGATCGATATTACCGATGTCATCGGCTGGCAGCCACAACTGGCACCCGCTACAGACAAACAGGCGGGATAACCCGCTTTCGATATTCCTTTCTGACAATCCTCTCTTACATTAGAAACGATTTTTCCAATTCCATGACCGGAGCCATTCAATATAACAGGAATGGATTTTTCGATCGCCTGATATCAAACCGGCTATTGCTGACCTGGGTCACAACACTCTCATTAACCGGCGCGTATCTTGTGTATGCGCAAACGTTGCGGCTGGTCATCAAGGAAAAAATCATTCGACGTGAATTTCCCAAAGAGGTCTTCACGTCTCCCGCCTATTCATCGGGAAGTAACGAGAAGGCCAAAACATTTCTACCTGAGATTCCCTGGGCCGCCGATGCCCGCTATCAGTTTAAAGACGAAAACGTTTATATCTATACGGAAAGCTGGACACAGGAAGAGAAAAAGAAAGCGGCCCGGTTAAAGCCGTTTGCGATGTTGATGTTCGACCGCAAAAAAGGGGAATCCGAAGCCCCGTTTGCTTTAATGAGCGAAGAAGCACTGGTCCGCTTTGAACAGCCATTTGGAATCAAACATACCGACCCCGGTCGGATGATCGCTGGCTCTCTGGAAGGCGATGTAAAAATTACAGGCCCCAACGGACTGATCATTTATGGCCGTAATTTCTTCTATGATGAATCGTCCATGAATATCTGGAGCGACCACGAAGTGCGTTTCGCGTATGGAGACCATCGTGGTCGCGCCCGTGGCATCGAAATGAAACTGATTCCTTCCGCCGAAAAACCGAAGGAACTCAAGCCGGCCGCGGAAGGCATCCGCGAAATTGTGCTCCGCCGCGACGTTCACATGATACTGGCATTGAAAAAGAAGGAAGAAGCAAAAGCTTCCGAGACCGGTATCTCACGTTTTGCCACAGTCAAAAGCACAGGCAGTTTCACGTTTAATCTGGAAACGAATCGGGGCACGTTCACAGATAGCGTACGCGTACATCATCCGACCAATGCCTATCAGGCGGATACACTGGATTGCGATAAGCTGCAACTGCAGTTTGTTCGCCTGGCAGAAACCGATGAAGAGAATGGAGAAACGGTTCCTGAACAGACAGAAAACAAACAAGCATTCGACCATAGCAGTGGCAAGCTGGAATTTCAGGAACTGGTGGCAACGGGCACAAACGTCTTACTGATTTCTGAAGAAAAACAGTTTTCGGGAAGAATGACCCGATTCTCCTACAATGAACAAAGCAAAATGATCGTCCTCACGGATGAACGGGCCGTTCGCGTTTCGCAGCAATCGTCGAAACTCCAATGTCCTGAGATTATGATCCATCAGGATGAGGAGGGACGTCTGGAAACCTTTCTCTGCAAAGGAGCCGGCTGGATTAAACACGCTGATTCCCAAACCGGCCAAATCATGATGACGGCGCAATGGGCCAGACAAATGAAAAAATCGATCGATCCGGAAACCCAACTGGAGATGATCGAACTGCAGCAAAATTGCGATGTCAGACAACCTGCCGAGGAATTTGCATTGTTGGCGCAAAATGTCCGACTCTGGCTGAAAGGAGATCTGCCTTCACTCAAAGAGGCGGAATCACTCCAACAGGGAACGCGTCAGTCTGATGCTGGTAATAATGTTCAAAGCAAACTTGACCCCTATAAAATGATTGCAACACAGGATGTCACGATCTACAGTCCTCAACTTCGCGGAAAAACCAAACGGCTTGAAATCTGGTTTGATCAGGCGACAACGCCGCAGTCAGTTCCGAACGCTCCACTCAGCCAACAGCCGCAGTTAAGAAGTGCACCGGTCAAGCAGGTCGCATTTGCCGTTGATGATGCGATTCCTTCGCGTGCGGGCCGTTCAAGAAATGTAAGCGGCCCATTCTCTGATCCAGGCAGACGAAGTGTTCCCTCCCGTCAGCAGTCGCATTCTCCAGAGGGACGAGCAGTCCTCCCGCCAAGAAAGAACTCTGTATTTCCGCTGCAGGATCAATTATCCGAAGAACCACCTGAGCCGGTGGTGGTGCTTGCCGACCTGATGAAAATTCGCATGAAGAAAAATTCAACCGGAAAAGCAGAAGTGGCTGAGGTCTGGACCGAAGGGAATGTTTCGGTGCAGCAGCTGCAGGGCAAAGCAGAAAAGCCGCTGCATATTACAGGAAACCAGCTGCACATTGAAAACAAAGGCGAGAACGATCAGATTCTACATGTGATCGGTAAGCCGGCGAAAATCAATGCACAGGGTTCTCAGATTGAGGGCGAGAATATTTTTCTTTACCGCTTGGCCAACAAGGCGAAGGTCGAGGGGAAAGGCTTGTTGCTGCTGCCGGTGCGTGGCGGCAAAAAATCGGCCGCCGGTCTCTTATCAGGCGCGGATGGCATCACCCAGGAACATAACCTGACAGAAGCCGGTCTGAACGAAGAAAATAACCAGGACAACGTTCTGGAAATTCACTGGGACCAGGAAATGGTCTTTGATGGATTGACGGCAAATTTCTTCGGCAAGGTCAGAACCAATATGGGAGACAACCGCCTGCGATGCCAGGAGATGGAAGTCATTTTGTCCGACCGTGTCTCGTTTACGAAAAAACAGCCGAAAGACCAGAAACCCAACGTGCATTTCATTACCTGTCGGGACGGCGTCGAAGTCGAAAGCAACGAATATCTGGAGAACCGCCTGGTCGGTATCCGCAGTGCCAGCTTCTGGCAGATGCACGTCGATCAGGAAACGGGCAATGCGGAAGCCCGCGGTCCAGGCTGGCTGGAATTGTGGAGACGGGAAAACTCCGGACAGCCCCGCTCTCAAACAAAAAGCTCTCAAGCCAATTTGCCTCAAAAAACAGACTCCGACAACTGGACTTACACGCGAATCGATTTCAACGGCAAGATGGCCGGCAATGTGGAACAGCGCAGTACGACATTCGATGATCGCGTGCAAATTACCCACGGTGGTGTGAAGCGACCGCTGGACACGATCGATCCAGATAAACTGCCTCCCAACGCCGGCTGGATGCGGAGTAACAGCCTCAAGCTGATTCAGCATGAAATCAGTGGCCAGAAGAAAAAATATATCTCGATGCTGGCGAAAGGAAATGCAGAACTGGAAGGGAACGCACTCGTCAAAAACAAAAGGACGCCGACGAATCAATCCTTCAGTGCCAGCGCCGACACCATCAGCTTTGACGAATCGAAAGACCTGTACATGCTGCGTTCCTTCGGTAATCGGAAAGCAACCCTGCGACGGTTTTCACGCGTTGGCAGCGATCCCACTCAAAGTGTGGCACAACAAATCGAGTTTGCTCCCGCTCATGACCGGGTCACATTACACGGCGTAACCGGAATACAAGGGTTGCCCTGACCTGCTTTCAGCATGATTTTATAGAATCATTCTTTTTTCCACTGTCCGTCTCGCATACAATCCATTGAGGGAGTTTGCTTTCTGTCGTAGCGTCTCCTTCGTCTGAATTCAATCAGGGAAACGGTAACCATGCCTGTCCAGAAAGATCAACCTTCACGATTCCCATTCGAGCCAGCACTATCTGTCGTGAAACAGGCAGTTGGCGCGGGGCATATTGGTCGATGGTATCGGATGTTGCTGATCGTCTCACTGATGCTGGTTCTGTCTCAACAGACATTTGCGCAAAACCCACGTGCCAGGACAGCCTACCAGCAACAATACGAGGCACTGCAAAATAACTTTCAGAATGATCTGAAACAACTGGCCGCCCGTTGCCAGCAGGAGCAACAGTTCGAAGGCGTTCAGACGATCGCCCAATTGCTTAAAGTATTACAGGATTTCGATCCGCATTCCCATCCACTGCCGCGCGCAGTGCGGACCGACATTCCCCTGAATCTACCGCCGGCAGAACGCAGCTGGCGTTTGAAACTGCGCAACCTTCGAGAACAACAGGCAAACGATCTGTTTGTCTTCTCACGCAAAGTCTTATACGCTGGCTTCCCCAGCTATGCTTATGATCTGATTCTGGAAACGGCTTACCACAACCCCGACCATCGCTCGGTTAGACTGATCCTGGGTTATGTGCGTAACGGCGATGAATGGATGACTCCATTCGAAAAAGAAATGCAGGATCGCAAACAGCAATGGCATGAGAAATATGGCTGGCTACCGGCCTCACACATCGCCCGTTATGAACGGGGAGAACGGTATGTGAACGGTCGCTGGAAGTCGGCCGCCCAGGAAGCAGAAATCCGACGCGACTTCCGCAACGCCTGGGAAATCAAGACTGAACATTTTCTGATCAAAACGAATCACAGCCTGGAAATGGGCGTGAAACTGGCGACAGAGATGGAAGAGTTTCATCGCTACTTCCATCAAACCTTCGTCGGCTTCTTTAAGACGCCGGAGCAATTACGAAAATTATTTGAAGGTGCCCGGAATCCCTTTCAAAGACGAAACAAAAATTCCCAGCACGTCATGCACTACTACCGAACCCGCGACGAATATCTGCAACGCTTACAGAAAGAGATCCCCCAGATTGCTTTAACGCACGGCATCTATCTGTTCGGCGATCGGATCTCGCACTTTTATCATCGCCCGGATGCAGAAGGCGATCTGGGAACCCTGTATCACGAAGCCACGCATCAACTGTTTTACGAAACCGGTTCGCTACGCAGCAACAGGCAGGTCGGCGAGAAAAATCATTTCTGGGCCATTGAAGGCATCGCCTGCTACATGGAATCGTTCGAGAAAAACGGCAATGTCTTTCGATCCGGCAACCCGAATCATATCCGCTTCAACGCTGCCCGGTATCGGCTGCTGGAAGACGAATATTATGTTCCCCTGGAAACGTTTGCCGCTATGGGTCGCCAAGCCTTTCAAACCAGTCCTAACATCAGCCCCAATTACAGCCAGGCATCGGGACTGTCTCACTTCTTCATGCACGCCAAACAGGGAGAATACCGGGACGCCTTCATCAATCAGATGGCACAGCTTTACAGCTTCAACTCCCGCATTCGCAACAACGCAAAAACACTGGAAGAACTGACCGGCCAGTCTTACGCCGAGCTGGATCACGAGTACAAAGCCTACTCCGCAGCGCTGCAAAAAGCCCTTGATGAACGCGCATTAAGCCTGCAGACTAAATAAGTATTCTTAATATACTTATTTCGCGTTGTGGTAGTGTCGATCTTCAACTCACCCCTGTCTCAAATGCACTCGAATTGCGGCCCAACAAGTCGTCATATCCAACAAAATCGCAACAACCATGCACACCTAGCCACTTTGGGGGATTAAGGAGACTTGATCTCTCCTGTAACAACGCATACTATTCCTTATTGAGTGATTTACCTTCCGACTTAGGCTGTTTTTCATTCCCGCCTGATACGCCTATTCAGTCCGCTTTTTCACTTTTAAACCTTCCGCCTTTTTCCCAAGTTTTTTATCTGGAAAGTACAATGAAGAACCCACAATCAACGAACGTGAAGCGAGGTTTTACGCTGATCGAATTGCTGGTCGTGATTGCAATTATCGCAATCCTGATTGCCTTGTTGTTACCCGCCGTTCAACAGGCACGCGAAGCAGCCCGGCGCAGCACCTGTAAAAATAACCTGAAGCAAATCGGCCTGGCTTTACACAACTACCACGAAACTCATAGTGTCTTCCCTCCCGGCGGCCTGGGAACTCATGGCCCGACAGCGTGGATCCACATCCTGCCTTTTGCCGATCAGGCAAACGTGTATAACAAGCTGGTATTTGAAGGAACATATTTCTGGTTTGGTGGTGGATCAAGCATCCCGAATTCACCGGCCATCAACGATACGAAACCACCTTACATGGCTTGCCCTTCGAGTGCTTTAACACAGACCTATGCCGCCAAGACTGGCAGTACCACCACAAATGTTTTCATCTCTTCCTACATCCTGATTTCAGGAGCCGTTGGACTTGATCAAATTCAGGATGACTCTTATTCCAAAGGTGGATTCACTGGTAAAGGCATCCGCTCCAATGGGGGTTCATTTACATTCAGAAGTTCATACCGCATACGTGATTTTCTGGATGGAACCTCGAACGTCGCGATGGTGGGAGAACAATCCGGCTGGGGACATGATGCCACCGGCAAAAAAGTCGATATTCGTTCCGCAAAGAGCAATGGTGCCTGGATGGGGCCGAACACACCCATCAATCACGATCCCCGTTGTTACAATACAACCACACTTCGCTATCCCATCGGTTATCAGAATACGGGAACCGGAATTGGTAATGACGCTTGCAACAATCCGATTCAATCACAGCATGTTGGCGGAGCGCATCTGCTTTTAGGTGATGGAGCCGTGCGATTTGTATCAGCAAATTCGGACTTTGACACCATCCGCTATCTCTGCTGCCGTGCGGATGGCCATGTTCTCGGCGAATTTTAATTCGCTTTTGTTAACGTCAACAAACTAAGTCTCAATCGATGTGGTGTGCTCACAACTTGAGGACACCACATTTTTTTTCGTATTCAAGACAACTCATCTCCGGAATATAAAATGAAACCGATTTGCGCTACCATCATCAATCCACTTTTAATCTTGAGCATCGTAATCCTGGCCGGTTGCCAGGGTGGAACATCAGAACATGGTCCTACCGGATCGCTGTCGGGAAAAGTGACTTATAAAGGTGAGCCCGTGAAAGAAGGTATGGTTCAATTCAATAACCCCGACAAAGGTTTTGGTGGCCAGGCTGTGATCAGTGAAGAGGGAACCTACACCGTGAGCAATAACGTCGGCGGACTGGTAACCGGGACCTATCAAGTAAGCGTTGTTCCGCCGATGATTGAAAAATCATTCGGCCCAGACACACCTCCCTCGGAAGTGCCCAAAGAGATGCCCAACATTCCACAAAAATATCATTACCCCAAAACCAGCGGCTTGAGCATCGAAATCAAAGAAGGCGAAAACACTTTCGACATCGACATGCAGTAACGTGGCTCTATCATTCCCAAAACAGGTTATGCTATTTCAATGCATAACCTGTTTTTATTGATATTCACAACACAAGAGGCCTCTTTTCCATTCTTTACTATTGACGCCGCGCCGCCGTCGAAGCGATACATGAGCCATCTGAAAAGAGGCCCGGCAGATCAATTTCTCCTGGCTCACGTTTCCAATTGAAAAACTGCCGTCAACACTGATTGATTTGAGTCCGGCGCTGCTTTATGATCGGGTGATTCCCTGTTGTTCGCATTGAAGAGAAACCCGCGCTGTTAAGCTGCTCGCGAAGAAAGAACTCGATCATGCATCGGCCACTGATATATTGTTGGTCAGGAATTCTACTCCTGCTCATCGGAACGTCTGCCTATGCTGAACCGGATGCGGCCCCGTTTGTCTCCGGTTTTGATCGGTTTGCCCGTCATGCAGAAATTGAACCTGAGGTCGGCGGCAAACTGTTACTGAGTGAACTCAGCTGCACCGCTTGCCATCAGACAGACCAATCTGACCTGGCGCCCAAAGGGGGGCCGCGATTGACGGGGGCGGGGAACCGACTGCAGCAGCAATGGGTCAAGGAGTACCTGGCAGCACCGCATGCGGTCAAACCAGGTTCCACCATGCCCGACGTGCTGCAACATTTACCGGCGGAAGAAAAACGTCAGACGATCAAAGCACTAGCGGCGTTTCTGATGGCCCAAGAAACAGAGTTTCCGACGATCAAAGCGACCGGCGCCAATCCGGTACCTTACGAATTCTGGAAGAAAGGCAATGTCGAACGAGGTCAGGAACTGTATCACAAGATCGGCTGCGTCGCCTGCCATGAACCTGATGAAACATATGAGCCGGGTGAAACCAAAATTTCCCCCACCGATCAAATGCTGGCCCAACTCGACCCGGAAGATATCATCGAAATGGGGCTGGCCGCGAAAATGCGTCCCGTCAAATCGGTGCCTCACGGAGATCTGCCGACTAAATACACGCGACAAGCATTGACGTTTTTTCTACTGAATCCGGAACAGACGCGCCCCGCGGGTCGCATGCCACAACTGAAATTGAAAGCCGTTGAAGCCGCCGACATCGCCGCGTATCTGTTGCGTAATCAGAAAACAGAACCAGCAGAGAACGCCGCCAACAACGATGCCGCACTCATCGCAGAAGGGCAAAAACGGTTTGTTCAACTGCAATGCGTGAATTGTCACGCAGCGCAAAATCTGAAACCAAAACAGTTCGCAAAACCACTGGTTCAATTGAACGCCAAAGCGGCGACAAGTTGTATTAGTCAGTCTCAACCCGGCATGCCCGCTTACCCGCTGGATCAACAACAGCAGGCGTCTATTCAGCAGGCACTGGCATCTCTGCCTCTGAAACACAAACCAGAACCCAAACAACGTCTGGCCTTTCAACTACTGCAACTGAACTGTTATGCCTGTCACGTACGGGACAAACAGGGGGGCGTTGGTTTTAATCGCAAGCCCTATTTCGAAACCGTCAATCATGTGGACCTGGGTGATGAAGGTCGTATTCCTCCCACGTTGACGGGCATCGGCTTTAAGCTGCAAAAAAAATGGCTGGCAAAAGTGCTGAGCGGCAAAGGGGACCTGCGATTTCACATGCATGCCCGCATGCCCGTTTTTCCCAAATCTGTCGTCGGTTCACTTCCGTCCGAGTTTGAAACAGCCGACAACAGCCAGAAGCTTCAGCAGGACAAACAAGTCTTTCCCGATCATGGCAAGCTGGCGTCTGCCGGTCGCGTGATGCTGGAAACCGGCTGCATCCAATGCCATCCGATTCGAGGCGAAAGTATGCCGGGCGTGGTAGGCACCGACCTGGGTGACGTCACCAATCGCGTGCACCCCCAATGGTTCCACGATTTTCTGCTCAACCCGGCTTCGCTGAAACCCCGCACCCGCATGCCGACATTCTTCCCCGACGGTAAAAGCCAGATTAAAACGTTACTCGACGGCAGCGTGGATCAACAGATCGCCTCACTCTGGTCTTATCTGAAAGCGGGAGAGAAACAGCCGCTGCCTGAAAAAATCCTGGCTGCGAAATCAAAGAACTATGAACTCGTGCCTGAAAAGAAACCCATCATTCTGCGGACCTTTATGCAGGAGGCAGGAACGCATGCGATTGCCGTGGGCTTCCCGGAAAAAGTACACGTCGCCTTCGATGCCGAACAGGTCCGACCGGCGATTTTCTGGAAAGGCCGCTTCCTCGATGCGCAAGGCACCTGGTTTATTCGCTTTGCCCCGCCGGCGATTCCATTAGACAAGAATCCGATTCTCCTGCCAGCCGGAGCACCACTGGCACTCTTGAAAAACCAAGGCCAGCCGTGGCCGGAATTCTCTGCGAACGATAACCCGTATCAGTTTCAGGGCTATCGCGTTGATAAAGCAGGCATCCCCACCTTCCTGTATCGCTTTAGCGAATATGAGATTGAAGACCGCTTCGCCCCCGGAAAAAAACAGAGCCTCAAGCGAACCATCAAGATCAAAGGCACACCCAGTTCTGGAGCACTATCAAAACTCTGGTTCCGTGGTTTAGCGGGGGATTCTCTGAAACAGATCAAACCGGGCACAATGAAAAATCAAGCTGGCCTGACGGTTTCCGTTTCGAACGCATTCGCGAAAACGAGTCAACTCCGCACGATCAAGGACGAAACGGACTGGATCATTCCGCTTCCCGCCACTGACAACAACACAGCAGACAGCACCACAATTGAGGTGACTTACCAATGGTAAAACAATCATACATCTTTCTGCCGCTGATCTTCGCAATGCTTGTAGCGACTCTGATTCAAACCAACCAGAGCTTCGCACAGAGCGAAGAGGATTACTATCGGCTCGTTTCCATCATCACGCCGAAAGCGCAAACCGAATCGCGGTCGAAGAACTGGAAACCCGCACCCGGCGATCTGGTGCTGGAAGTCAGCGGCTTAGCGGTTCTCGATGACCGGCGTGTGGCCGTTGCGATTCGGAAAGGGGAGATCTGGATTCTGGACGGTGTCTATGATGAACCGCCCAAAAATGTCACCTACAAACGCTTCGCCTCCGCCCTGCATGAACCGCTGGGACTGATCTGGAAAGACGGCGCCTTTTACACGGTGCAACGCAGCGAACTGACGCGCATTCGTGATACCGATGGAGATGGAACCGCTGATGAGTATCTGACTGTCGCCAAAGGCTGGGGCGTGACAGGTCACTATCATGAATACGCTTACGGCCCCGAAGTTGATCCTGACGGAAATCTATGGCTGACTTTGAATATCGGACTGGGACTCAAGAAAGAGCACAAAGCCCGGGCCGTGACTGATCCGACGCTCGGCTTTTCGCAAGGCCGCTGGCGGGGCTGGGGCATGAAATGCACGCCCGACGGAAAACTGATTCCCGTCTGCGCGGGGATGCGTTCGCCTTCCGGCCTGGGTGCGAATCGGGAAGGCGATATGTTCTACACTGATCAGCAAGGCAACTGGGTCGCCACGAACACACTGCATCACATGCGCAAAGGGGCCTTCTTTCACCATGTCGAAGCGCTGGCTTCCATGAACCTGGAAGGCTCGCCGATCAAGGGCATCAAAACGATTCCGAACGGGCTCCCTTTTCCCGAAGCGGTCAAACGCATGCCGCAACTGAAACCGCCCGCGGTCTGGTTTCCGTATAAAAAAGCGGGGCAGTCGGCGACGGACATCATGCTCGATGACAGCGGCGGCAAGTTCGGTCCGTTCGACGGTCAGTTTTTTGTCGGCGAATTCACACAAGCCTCAATGCAGCGCGTCTTTCTGGAAAAAGTGGACGGCGAATACCAGGGCGCCTGTTTTCCCTTTCGGGAAGGCTTCGCGTCGGCCGTCTTGCGAATGGATCAGGGAACCGACGGATCGGTATTTGTCGGCCTGACCAACCGCGGTTGGAGCAGTCTGGGAACCGCCTCGTATGGATTACAGCGTCTGGTCTGGACGGGCAAAACGCCATTTGAAATCAAAGAGATGCGGGCACAGCCGGACGGCTTTGAACTGGTTTTCACTGAGCCTGTGGATAAGAAAACGGCAATCGACCCGAAGTCTTATAAGTTGAAAAGTTATACCTACAACTATCACTCATCCTACGGCAGCGATGAGATTCTCAACAAAGAGTTAACGCTTGACGCCATTACCGTCTCGGATGATGGAATGCGCGTCCAATTAAAAACAAACGGCCTGCGCCCCCTTTACGTGCATGAACTGCGGGCCGAGGGCGTGAAGAATAGCCGGGGGCAACCATTGTTGCACCCGCAAGCATATTACACGTTGAATCGCATTCCCAAACGCGACGGGCGTTGAGAGACGCTTCAATTCAAAAAGCCGCGTTCGCGTAATTCCTGAATGTTGCCGGGCGCACTTTCCCAGACCCGTTCGGCCGCGTACCGCATGATGGCGATGCCCCCCATGCCGGGCGGGGCACTCAAGATGGCGACATGCTCTTCTTCCTCGTCATCGAGCTGCTTGTTTAATTTGGCAACCGCTTCCTCGATACTGTCGCTGACGATCCGCTCGGGGCCACTGGTATTCGAGAACTTCAGATTAGAAAAGCCAGCAGTACGGGACAGCAGAAACGCCGCCAGGTCGGCTTCTTCCTGCTCTTCGAAGAAGTTGCGAAACTCCGGTTCCATATGATCGGGGGTGATAATCATCGGACGGGTGATGCTGACTTCGCCTTTCCGAATTGTCACCGTCGAGCCGGGCTCAGCAGCGCCGCAAACCAGATAATAGGGCAGCTTCTGATCGCCGAATGTAAACAGAGAAAAATTCACGGGACGCTCAATCCGTACCGCAGTCCATATTTCGAAGAAGCGCTGTTCATCGAACTCGTGAGAAAAATCCATCAGGTTCCAACCGGGGAGAAGAGAAAAACGGAGGGTTTGAGCTTCTTGATCAAAGACGTCTGTCAGCTAAGCTTTTTCAACTTACTGACCCGGCCGACTGAGACCCATTCCGTGACAAACAGATTGCCGTCGTGATCAAAGCAGGCATCGTGCGGGTGAATAAATCGTCCGGCTTCCCAGGTTTGGGGCTGCTTACGAATTTTAAAGCCATCCAGTACTCGATTCGTCCAGTCCTGGTTATAGCCTAAATGCGTGATGACTTTGTTCTCTTTGTCAAACAGGGTGACCCGTGCATGCAGATCGGAAACGACCATCGTTTCACCCTGTATATCAATATCGGCTGGAAAGCTGACCGTATTGACAAAACCGAGATGTTTTCCATCCAATGTGAAATATTGCAAACGGTGGTTGGCCCGGTCGCAGACCGCAATTTTCGGTGTGCCGTCCCGCTGATCGAGCCACATCCCGTGAGGCGTTTTCATCTTACCGGGCTCGGTCCCGCTGCCGCCCCAGCTGAATTCGAATTTGCCGTCTTTCGTATATTTATGAATGTAGTGCGATCCATATCCGTCGCCGACATAAAATCCCCCATCGGGGGCAAAGGCAATGTTGGTGGGACTGTAGCGATTTTTGGCATTCTTGTAATGTTCGGGCGTGGCAGGTCGGCCGATGGTCCAGACCACGTCCCCTTTCAAGTTCGTCTTGGCGACAATTCCATGTTTCGTATCCGAGAGATACAAAAACTCTTCTGAGCCTTCTTTGCGAACATCAATACCATGCCCGCCGCCATGATATTCCTTGCCGAACGACCGCACGAATTTTCCAGAAGGATCAAACACGACGATCGCATCCATGGGCTCTTTTGAGTGTGAGCGATGTTTGATATAAATCAAGCCGGCTTCGTCGACACACACGCCGTGTGTTTCGCCCCATTGAATGTGTTTGGGCACTTCTCCCCAACCATGAGTGGCCTCGTATTGGAATGCGCCTTCACCCAGTATTGGATTCCTGGTGCCCGCTTTATCTTCCGCACCGAGAATCGCGGGCGCGAAAAAACTTCCGACAACCGCGCTACCGGCGGTTTTCAGGAACTGACGGCGAGAGTCGGATTGTTGCGAGTGCTGTAAGGAACGCTGATCCATAGGATTAACCTGGTTTGAAAGTTTTAACAAGTTTCTATTTTTCCACAGTAAGCGATACCGCTTTGTTTCCTCGATCTTAACGGACACATTACCCTGTTCTCAATTGTGGATCGCAAAAAATAGGGTATTCTGACAATGTTCTCCGCACATTCCCCCCCGGTTTCGGACTGCTCCAGAAGAGTCTTTGCAATTAAGATGGCCTTTGGCGGACGGTTGTGGTATGAGAGAAAAAAACAGCTGAAAAGACCTGACTCTGTTCTGTCTTCCACTTCATGAATTCCTGCTACTGCTTTGTCATAAGGAATGGAATGCCATGCCTGCCACGCGAACTTTGACTTTTTTGTTCACCATCTGTGCCCTGATTTTACTAGCTACAGGCGGTCCCGTTTCTGCCGATGATCAAACCAGCGGGTCGAACGAGTTGCGTATCGATTCGGTTCTGGTCAGCCTGATCGAACAGGTGGAAGTCCCCGCGCGCGAAGTCGGTCAACTCAATCAAATGTTGGTGAAGGAAGGTGCGTCGGTTCAGAAAGGGGACGTCCTGGCACAGATTGAAGCGACCGAAGCGATGCTGTTAATGCAGCAGGCGAAACTCGAATTTGAAATGGCGCTTCTCAAAGATGAAAACGACGTGAATCTACGTTTTGCGCAAAAGTCGCATGAGGTCGCGAAAGCAGAACTGCAGCGGGCTGAAGATTCAATCAAAAAATATCCCAAAAGCATTTCCAAGACCGAGCTGGACCGTTTGAAACTGACTGCAGATAAAGCAGAACTGGAAATCGAGCAAGCAGTCGAAGAAGCCAAAACTACGCACCTGGAAGCCAAATTGAAACAAAACGCGGAACAGATCGCCGAACTGGCCGTCCAGAAACGAAAAGTGGTCTCGCCGATCACGGGCATGGTGGTGCAGATTATGACCAGAGAGGGCGAGTGGGTCCGCCCCGGCGATACGGTTTTGCGAATCTTGAAACTGGATCGTCTGCGGGCTGAAGGACTGATCAACGCATCACAGTTGCTGGATCGCGACTTGAAAAATCGCCCCGTGGTGCTGCTGGTCAATCCGGGGACGAAACAGCAGGTCGAATTCAAAGGCAAAGTTTCGTTTGTCAGTCCTGAAGTCAATCCGGTCAATAATCAGACGCGTGTCTGGGCCGAGATTGAAAACCCGGACCTGAAACTAAAACCGGGCATGCGTGCCTCATTGATTATCAAATAAACTTCATTCGATTCAGAAAGCCACTCTCGTCCCCATGTCGTACGGCCTTCAAGATTTTTCGAATCAGGCGCTGCGTCTGCGAATGCGATTGGATCTGCAGGTCCAACCACTGCAATTCGGCGGTACGACCTATTGGGGCATCAAAGATCCGGTTTCGCTGCAATACTACCAACTGCGCGACGAAGAATATTTTATTCTGAAACAGCTGGACGGCGCTGCTTCCTTCGAGGCAATTCGGCGGCAATACGAACAACGCTTTCTGCCTCAAAAGCTGGATGCGTCACACCTGCAGGGATTTTTATCGCGGCTGCATCAGTCGGGGCTGATCATTGCCGATGCGATTGGCCAGGGTGAAATTCTGCTGGAGCGGCAGACCGAAAAACAGCGCCAGGCACTCCGTTCCCGCTTCATGAACCCGCTGGCGATTCGGTTTCGCGGCATCGATCCTCACCGTTTTTTAAACTGGCTGCAGCCCGCAGCGTCGCTCTGTTTCACTCCCCTGTTTCTGCTGGCATCTCTGGTGCTGATGATAGCAGCGACCACATTAATTTTAACCCACGCCGATACTGTGGTCGCACAACTGCCCGACTTCACAACGTTCTTTGAAGCGAAGAATCTAATCCTGCTGGGCGTGAGTCTGGCGCTGGTGAAAATCGTACACGAACTGGGACACGCACTGGCCTGCAAACAGTTTGGCGGTGAGTGCCATGAAATGGGTGTGATGCTGCTGGCATTCATTCCCTGCCTGTATGTGAATGTCAGTGATGCCTGGACGATGCCCAATAAGTGGCATCGGATCATGGTCAGTTCCGCGGGCATTTTTGTGGAACTGGTCATCTCGTCGGTCTGTGTATTTCTGTGGTGGTTCTCCTATCCGGGTCTGTTTCATTCGCTCTGTCTGAATATTGTTTTTGTCTGTTCGGTCAGCACCCTGTTACTGAATGGCAACCCCCTGCTGCGTTATGATGGTTACTACATCCTGTTGGACCTGATCGAAGTTCCCAACTTGAGGCAGCGGGCACAATCGATCGTGTCCAATCGCCTGCATCACTGGTTCTTCGGACACAAGGCCGACATCTTGCTCAAAGAGCCGCGGCGGCTGAGACGATTTTTATTTGTGTACGGGGTCGCCTCGATGGTGTATCGCTGGTTTATTGTAATCGTGATTCTGTCCGTCTGTTATTATGTTTTGGAACCGTATGGTCTGGAGATCATTGCCCAGGTCATGGGAGCCTTTGTTCTGATGGGAATGTTAATCGTGCCTTTGAAGTCCGGTCTCAACGAAATTCAGGAATATTCCAAAGCAGGTCAAATTCAATGGCAGCGTTTTCTGGTTCGTACCACAGTCGTCCTGCTCTTGCTGGCAGGCCTGATCTTCATTCCCCTGCCTCATCGGATCACGGCTCCCGCACTGATCGAACTCAAAGACGCCAAGCCAATTTATGTGACGGCCCCCGGCTTTCTCAAAACAGCAGCAGCACCCCAGGTGGAACTCAAGCCTGGCACACTGATTGCGGAACTGCAGAATGATCAAATTGAACAGGAAATTCTGAAACTGACGGGTCTGATCAATGAGCAGGAAATCCGCATCTCCACGCTGCAAAAACGCCAGCTGGATGATCCCGAAGCGGCCCAGGAACTTCCCACCGCAGAAGAGCAACTGGCCGACCTGAAAGAACAACTCCAGCAAAGGCAAACCGACTTGCAACGGCTCAGCCTGAAAGCGCCAATCGCCGGAACCCTGATTCCCGCGCCTCCCCAACCGGTTTCGCAGGAAGCGGGCGCACTTTCCAGTTGGTCGGGCTCTCCTCTGGACCCGGAAAATCGGAACTGTTTTCTGGAACGGGGAACCTGGCTCTGCTCGGTTGGCGATCCCGATCTGCTTCATGCACGCCTGATTGTCGACCAGGAAGACGTCGAGTTTATTTCAACTGGACAATCCGTGCGGATTCTGCTGGATGAATACCCGGGAACGATTTTCAAGGGCATCGTTCAAGAAATTGCGGAAATCGACATTGAAGACCTGCATCCCAACCTGATCCATCGCGAAGAAATCACCACGGAACTGGATCCCAATGGTAAACGGGAATTGAGCAACACCTCGTATCTGGCCCGCGTCAGCCTGGAGGCACTCCCCGAGCAACCGTTGATTCACTCTTCAGGGCAGGCGAAAATCGCGGTTTCGCCGGAATCGCTGGGGAAAAAAGCCTATCGACAGCTCAGAAAAACGATTCGTCTGCTCCAATAGAACACCACCTCATTCTGTGCAGTTTTCTTATTTTAATATTTGTTTTCGGTTCCAGATCGGCGTTTCCAGATTGGTGCCGAATTGCTAGAATCCTGCGATTCACGATAAAAACACGAACATTTCATTATAAAACTCGCATTAAACAGAGTCCGGCGGCATGGAGGCTTCCCGATGACCGATTCACAAACCAACCCCCTTCCCCCTTTGAATATTGTTGTTCTCGCTGGTGGGGAATCGGCTGAACGCGAAATTAGTCTGCAGAGTGGCGAAACCGTGTCACAAGTCTTGTCGTCGCGCGGACATCAGGTCAAAACCGTTGATCCATCTCTGGTTGATCTCGATGAATATGACTGGAGCAACTGCGATGTGGTCTTTATCGCCTTGCATGGAACGTACGGAGAAGATGGCACGATCCAGTCAACTCTGGACCGTCTGGGAGTTCCCTATTCAGGTTGTGATGCGGCAACTTCCAAACTGGCTTTCAGCAAGTCGGCTTCGAAAGAACGATTTATTCAACATAATGTGAGCACTCCTTCATACGTCTTGATTCACGAATCGGATAACGCGCAGCGCATCGAACAGCATGCCCGCAGCATGGGTTATCCGTTGGTGGTGAAGCCCGACGCACAAGGCTCCAGCCTGGGTGTCTCAATTGTGCAGACTCCCGAAGAACTGCCACAGGCACTGGCGCGGTGTTTTCACTACGACTCATTCGGCATTCTGGAATCAGCCATCAAAGGGACCGAATGGACGGTCAGCGTGGTCGACGGCCAGACCCTGCCATTAATTCAGATTCAGACACCACATGAATTCTTTGACTATGAAGCCAAGTATCACGAAGATTCAACGCAGTATCTGTTCGAATTCGAACTGCCCACGAATGTGATTCAGTCCATCATCAAAACGGGCGTGAATGCCTGTGAAGCATTAGGGACTACGGGCATTGTCCGCGTGGATCTCCTGCTGGACCGTTTTCAACAGCCCTGGGTTCTGGAAGTCAATACGATCCCCGGCTTCACCGACCACAGTCTGGTTCCCAAAGCGGCTGCGAAAGCGGGCATCGACTTTGGTGAATTGTGCGAACGTGCTCTTGCAGAATGCCTGACCAAGGCCGCCCAGAAGCCGCACAATTGATACAGTTTTACTAAGTGGCTCGTTTCACTGAGGAATCCTGACTTTTCTACGGAGCGCCACAACTCTACTGGCGTCAGATTGCGATAATCATACTAGAGGAGCGGTGCGCTCGCCCCCAGTTGCGCGCTCTGTGTTCGTACTGCTGCGATCGCGTTCGCAGTCAGTGCCCGGGAAGAATTCCAGTTCTGATCAGAAGTCAACACAATCAATAAGAGCGTATGAGCCCTAAAAAAACGAAAAAAAAGCGGCCTGTGAAAAAGAAGGTCGAAGAGATCGAGGAAGAATTCGAGGACGAAGAGGAAGAGTTCGAAGAAGAAGCCTCTCTGCTGAGCCCCTCGACTCTGCTTCATGCGCTGTTCCGTCCCAAGGTGTTACTGGCGCTGGCGGTTGTCGTGTCAGGACTGTTTTTCTTTCCCAAGCTCAAACAACAGATTCCCGATTTATCACAGCGCGAAGAATATCAGATCGCCACCAAAGATCTCTCACTGATTCCGGCACCACCCCATTATGTGCCGATTGACATCGTCGATCAGGTCATCAAACGGGGCCCCCTGCCGGAGCAGGTCTCTCTGCTTGATCAGGGGCTCGTCCTGAAAGTCGCCGAAGCATTCGAAAAACATCCCTGGGTGCAAAAAGTCGTTTCGGTGCGCAAGACCAATACCGTGGAAGTGGAAGTGGTGTTCCGCAAGCCGGCAGCGATGGTCGAAGGTAAGCAGGGACTGTTTCCGGTAGACAATGAAGGCGTGCTGTTACCGCCCGAAGATTTCTCGGTCTCTGACGCCCGGCGGTATCCGGTGATTACGGGAATTCAATCGGCGCCCGAAGGGCCTCCGGGAACGTCTTGGGGTGACCTGACGGTAACAGGAGCGGCACAGCTGGCAGAAGCACTTGGACCGCACTGGAAAGAGTTGGAGATTGTTTCCATCGAAGCCCCGCCGCGCACGACGGCCGTGCTGTCGCTCGATGATCTGATTTACCGCTTGATTACAGCCGGCGGCTCGGAAATCGTCTGGGGGCGCTCGCCCAAAAGTCAACGTCGTGGCGAGTTACGTGTCGATCAGAAAATCGGCAAGCTGGAAAAATACTATCGCGACTACGGTGGCTTTGATCGTCCGCACGGCCCGTATGAAATCGACATTCGGCACTGGCAGGAAATTTCGCGCCGCCCACTCCGACAGCAAAGTAACCAACGCACGCTGATGCGGCGCTGATGCAAGTATCGACTGTCTATTTCTGTTGAGACGCTTCAATAAACACTTCGGGAGGAATGCCCCCTGTGGCGGCGGCCATCTCGGCGTATGTCATCTCAGGACTCAATCCACAACGCGCAAGAATCTCTGGGCGCAATTCAGAATTGCAGCGAAATTTCCCCAGAACATGAGCCAGTGACTCGGCATCTCCCTGGATCGCTTTCCGAATCGATTCAGGCATCAGACCAAAGGCACAACCGGTTACCGGAGCTTGCTTCAATTCCTCTTCCGTCACTTTGATTCGAACAAAGACTCCCCCTTTCTCGAAATAATGTTCGACGGTCTTATCACCCGGATGCCAGTTACTCACTCCTTCGGGGAAATCGAGCTCTTCCGGTAACACGACTGCGTTTCCGATGATCGGAAATGTGCCTTCGTAAATATTTTCATGCATCATCAGCTTGGTACACAAAACCGGCTGCGCGTTCACCTGCTCCGGTTCGAGAGGCGGGCCCGCATAGTCGTAAATCGCGACCAGCAGACCACACCCTTGCAAGGGGCCGTTCAAACCTGCGTAGGGATACGGTTCTGGTTTGTCTTTAAAGAAACCCTGTTTTCTGAGACGAAACACATCGAGCAGAATTTTTCCGTAACCGACCTCGTCATCGTCGAAGCGGATTTCGAAAATGTCACCCGGTTGATAACGCACCCGCCGCCGCTTCTTGCCGCGTTTCTCATCCAGTTTCTGCAGATAATCGGAAGGGCAGGACTGAATATATTCATCTACCCAGTCTGTCAACTGGTCATAGTTGGTGATTCCATGATCATCCAACGAAACAAAGGTCTCATTGGAAGCGATGTGGGTCATGTAGAGATGCTGAAAATCAAAGCTTTTCCCTCTCCAACCAAAGTAACAGACAAACGAAAACCCGATGGACTTGCGGTCTAAAATATTCGAGGGAGTCAGCGGTTTGGGTTTACCCCGTTTCGTCGCGGGCAGAAGTTTTTCGCGCGCATCGGTTTGGAGTTCGTAATCATACTCCTGATAGCCATATTCCTTGCTATATTCGTAGCAGATGACCTTGCGAATGAGATCGCCATCGAAGTAGACGATCATATCTTTCAGCTCAACAGGATCCCACTTCTTTTTGACCGGCTCCAGACCGAAGTATTTCCGTTGCTTGTTGGTGAGCGTAAATCGAGACATCGTTGATTCCTTCAGTAGTTAAGATCCAGCGATATTTTTTGATCGTACTGAACACAATTCGGCAGTCAATCAAAATGATTAAAAAACAGCGGCTGGATTTTCTGGAATACAGATGAAACTTGACACAGAAAGCGATAGATTAACAGGCGGAGATCAAACCAAGTGCCTGTCATATTCCGCTGAGAGAAGCGAGAAAGGGTCTGCCATGAAAGACATCGTTCAGAAATACCGTGAACAGGGCTTCGTACATCTACCGCAATTCTATTCATCTGAAGCACTTGTGGAAATTAGAGCTGCGGTCGAATGCTATAACCGGGACGTCGTTCCCACGGTTCCTGAAAGTGATGTGGTTTATGAAGCGGACGGCCAGGCAATTCGCAACTGCTGGCGAATGCACACCCATGATCCCGTTTTTGCAAAACTCCCGGCTGCAGACTCTCATCGCCGCGCTGGTGAATGGCACGCCACTTTGTATGGGCGTGGAAACCTTCAACAAGCCAGCGAAGGTCGGCTCGGGCGTGCCCCCGCATCAGGACAATGCTTATTTCTGCCAGGAGCCGCCGGATGTGCTTACCGTCTGGGTCGCGCTGGACGATGTCACCCCGGAAAACGGACCCGTGCAATATCTGGCGGGCTCGCATCAAGAAGGCCTGCGCGAACATACGCCGTCCGGCGTCAAAGGAAATTCATTCGGGCTGGCGGAAGCCGTTGATGAAGTCAGCGTCTCCGTCGCGCTGTTACAAAAAGGGGATATTCTGATTCATCACTGCCAGACAATTCATTTCAGCGCACCGAATGTGAGTGACTATCCGCGGCTAGGCTTGCTGATGGTCTTTCGCGGCGAACACACACAAGACTCTCCTGAGATGAAAGATGCCTATCACAGGGCTCGGGCTCTGATGGAATCGAGCCCGAGCTAAGCGGCATGCTTGAGCTGACACTTCAAAGTCTGTTCATATCAAGTGTTCACATTTCGGCGTGAAAACAGACCAATTCGAGAAGAATTCGGGAAATAGAATTACTTTCCCATGATTTAAACCGGCTTGAACAGTGCGTTCTGCTTGATTTTCCCTCTTTTGACGCTTAGATAAGTTGAATCAAAGGGCCTTTCGGGTTCTGATAGGAAGCAATTGTCCGTTTGTTGACTTCAAAAAAATAGTGCCCTAAAATCGCTAACTTAGCATTGTTTAATAATTCAACGGAAAGAAACAGGGAGAGAATCGAATCTTCGTGCCTGAGCGATCAGGTCGTTGATCAGCATTTTTCGGTTCTTATTTCGCTCGCCAAATAAAACAAAGGGGAATGACAACGATGAGTGACCAGGCTAACGAAAACATTGAAAGTGTTCTTCAGGAAACTCGCTCATTTCCGCCACCAGCCGAGTTCGTCGAACAGGCCAACATTTCCAGCATGGAAGAATATCAGGAGATGTGGAACCGGGCAAAGGATGATCCCACTGGCTTCTGGGGGGATCTGGCACAGGGACTGGAATGGTCTCAGCCTTATGAGAATGTCCTGGAAGGCGAAATGCCCGAAACAAAATGGTTCACGGGCGGCAAGATCAATGCATCAGTCAACTGCATCGACCGCCACCTGGATAGCTGGCGCAAAAATAAAGCGGCCATCATCTGGGAAGGTGAGCCCGGCGACACCCGTGTGTTGCGTTATCAGGACCTGTATCGCGAAGTCTGCAAGTTCGCGAACTGCCTGAAGAAGCTGGGCGTCGAAACCGGTGACCGCGTGACACTTTACATGCCGATGGTACCGGAACTGGCGATCGCCATGCTCGCCTGCTCGCGCATTGGTGCAACACACTCGATCATTTTCGGCGGTTTCAGTGCCGACGCGATTGCCGACCGCAACAACGATGCGCAGGCCAAGTTGGTCATCACCGCCGATGGTGGCTGGCGCCGTGGCAAGAATATTCCTCTGAAAGCCGCCGTCGATCAAAGCATGGAAAAATCTCCCAGCGTGGAAAAAGTTGTCGTCTACCGTCGCACCGGCTGTGAAGTCGACATGGTTCCCGATCGCGATTACTGGTGGCACGATCTGATGGAGGACGCCTCTACGGAATGTGATCCGGTCGAACTCGACAGCGAACATCCGCTGTTCATTCTTTATACCTCAGGAAGTACAGGCAAACCTAAAGGCGTGCAGCACTCAACCGGCGGATATCTGCTGGGTGCGAAGATGACCTCCAAATGGGTCTTCGATCTGAAAGAAGACGACACATACTGGTGTACCGCCGACATCGGCTGGATCACCGGGCACAGTTACATCGTTTATGGTCCATTGGCCAACGGTGCTACCACCGTGATGTATGAAGGCGCTCCCAACTGGCCCGATGAAGGTCGCTTCTGGGAAATTGTGGAAAAATATCAGGTCAACATTTTCTACACTGCCCCAACGGCGATTCGCGCGTTTATCAAATGGGGCGATGAATGGCCAAACAAATACGATCTCTCCAGCCTGCGTCTGCTGGGAACCGTGGGTGAGCCAATCAATCCAGAAGCCTGGATGTGGTATCACACCGTCATCGGCCAGGAACGCTGCCCAATTGTTGATACCTGGTGGCAGACCGAAACCGGCGGCATCATGATGAGCCCGCTGCCCGGCGTGACCGCGACCAAGCCCGGTAGTTGTACGACTCCCCTGCCCGGCGTGGTGCCCGACATCGTCTCCGCGGAAGGAGAAAGTCTGGGTGACAACCAGGGTGGCTTGCTCGTAATGCGTCAACCGTGGCCGCATATGCTGCGAACCTTGTACGGCGATCACGAACGTTTCAAAGAAGTTTACTTCAGCACCATTGAAGGCTGTTATCTGGCTGGCGACAGTGCCCGTCGCGATGAAGACGGTTACTACTGGATTATGGGCCGCATCGACGATGTGATCAACGTTTCCGGCCATCGCCTGAGTACGATGGAAGTGGAAAGTGCACTGGTTTCGCATCCCAAAGTGGCGGAAGCCGCCGTGGTTGGTTATCCGCACGACCTCAAGGGCGAAGGCATTTGCTGTTTTGTGACACTGAAGACCGAAGATGGTACTGATGAACTCAAAGCGGAACTGAAGCAACATGTGCGCACGCAAATTGGCGTCGTGGCGACCCCAGATCAGATTCGCTTTGCCGCTGCTCTTCCGAAAACACGCAGTGGTAAAATTATGCGGCGTCTGTTACGCGACATCGCTGCCGGCCGCGAGAGTGTGGGCGACACGACGACACTGGAAGATTTGAATGTGCTCGCCAACCTGAAACAGGGTGATGAGTAATCGATTCTGAAGCGTCATATTAGAACGTAGTGCGTCAGCACAAAAACGCTATTTCGCAGGATGGTCTTTTCAGACCATCCTGCTGTTTTATATCCTCTTTAAATAACACAGGTGCTCTGATGTCCGATGACTCACTCTCGCAACTGTTTGAGCAGGTCCGTCAAGGATCGCTTTCCGTGGAACAGGCGATCTCACAGCTTCAGGACCAGGAGCAGCATAAGTCGGCCATTCTGCCTTCAGCGAACATCGATCTGGATCGCAGTTCGCGCTGCGGTTATCCCGAAGTCATTTTCTGCGAAGGCAAAACATCTACGGCACTCGTCGAGATCTTTACTCTATTGCTCGAATCGAAACAACGATGTCTGGGCACGCGGATTTCGGATGAACAGGCGGAAACCGTCCTCAAACAGTTTCCGCAGGCGATTTATAATCAAACGGCGCGGACGATTCGCATTCCGGAAAAAGATGCCGCCTTCGATGAAGAACTGATCGCCGGAGAAATCGCCGTTCTGACCGCGGGAACCAGTGATCGACCTGTGGCAGAAGAGGCCATCGAAACGCTGATCTGGATGGGCTATCAACCCGACTTCATTCTGGATGTCGGCGTCGCAGGGCCGCATCGCCTGCATGAACAACTGCCGCGGATTCAGAATGTTTCTGCAATTGTGGTTGCCGCTGGTATGGAAGGGGCGCTCCCATCGGTTGTCGGAGGCTGGGTCTCCTGTCCGGTGATTGCGGTTCCGACCAGCGTCGGTTACGGCGCGAGCCTGGGCGGCATCGCGGCCCTGTTAGGCATGTTAAACTCTTGTGCCGCCAATGTGACCGTGGTTAATATTAATGCAGGCTTCAAAGCGGGCTTTATCGCCGGCTTGATCGCCGACCAGAAACGCGCGACTTCCTGAGACTTCGTCCTGCCGATTGAAAAGAGAGCCCGGCCATGAAACAATCCCACCTGCGTTCTGTGCTGTATCTGTCACTGCTGAATGTCCTCTGTGTCTGTTTGATTGCGACTCCCCTTCAAGCTGCTGAAGAGAAACCGGCTGTAGAGCCGATTGTGCGGGTTGTCGATTTAGATGTCGGCGAATCCACCACGGTCACACTCAGTAATGGTGCGCAGGTCAAAGTCAAACTACAGGATCTCAAAGAGACCCGCGACCCGATCCGACAGGCGATCCGCAGTGCGATCGTCACCGTAGAAGTCGACGGCGAAACAATGGAACTGGAATCGGGCATGTACAATCTGCCGCAGACGATCGGCAAAGTACAGATCGACTGCTCCATCACCGGCGGTTACAACTCAAACGGTACCCCTTCGTTCTGGGGACTTGATAAAGACGCCCGTCTGCGATTCTGGCCCGCTGGTTCGCCGCTGATCAAGCCGGGCTCGTTCATCTATCCCGTCGATCAACGCTGGTTTGCCACGCGTACCTGGTACGACAATGAACCGGTCGACGGGGGCACGAAAATCCTGCCGAAAATCTATTATCATAGCGGCCTCGATATCGGCGGCGCAGAGAAACTGACGAAGGTGATCGCCGCCACCGATGCGATTGTGGTCTCATCGGGCAATGACGTGCTGGACGGACACAAAAAAGACACGCCCGTCTCGCCACGATATGACGTGGTTTATCTGCTTGATGCACGGGGCTGGTATTACCGCTATAGCCATCTGCACAAAATCAACAATCACATTCGCCCCGGCCGTTTGATCAAACAGGGAGAAGAGATCGGCATCCTCGGTAAAAAAGGAGCCAGTGGCGGCTGGTCGCATCTGCATTTTGAAATCAAGAGCCGCCAGCCTTCGGGGAAATGGGGCACGCAAGCCGGCTATGCGTTTCTATGGGAAGCCTATCGTAAACAATACAATCCCAAACTTGTCGCGAATACACGTCGCAAACATTTTATCAAAGCCGGTGATTCCACGGTCCTTAAAGGAACGCAATCCTATAGCGCCGATAACAGCATTCAGAGTTATAAATGGACCTTCACCGATGGCACGACAGCAACCGGCGCGGAAGTCAAGCGAACTTACAACAAGCCGGGCGTCTATAGTGAAATCCTGAAAGTCACCGACAAAAGAGGCAACGTCGATTTTGATTTCGCCGAAGTGCATGTACTGGACCCAAAGAACATGGAAAAATATGTGCCGCGAATTCATGCCTCGTACTGGCCTTCACTCAAGAACAGAGTCGGCGAGCCGATTACATTTAAGGTTCGCACATTCGGCAACACGAGCGGAGAAGAAGTCTGGGACTTCGGTGATGGCAGCCCGACCGTCAGCGTGAAATCGGACGGCAATGTGAAGCCGTTGAACGAAGACGGTTACGCCGTCACACAACACACGTATCAGAAACCGGGCGATTATCTGGTGAAAGTGGAACGCAGCCGCGAAGACGGTGTGACAGCAGTCACACGGTTGCACGTGCGGGTTGAGCCGTAAATCACAGCGTCCGCGAAACCGGTTCGGATTTCACGTTTTATTCCGGATGTATCAGCGGATTCTCTGCTGGCATTTGGTCTGCGGCGGTTTTACAATGGCTCTTTTACCACTTATATTCTTCGAAATCTAACTCTCGCTTGTTCTCCCTGCCCGGAATCTGCCTTCCATGAAATATCCCCTGCTGACGTCCTGTTTGACACTCTGCTTAATGAATACACTTCTATTCGATTCGCTTTTCGCGGCACCGATTGAAGCCCGCAAACCAGATTTGACGATCGACTTCAAAACGCCGGTCAAAAAACGGCTGCAGTCGTTACAAAAACACCGTGCCCTGATTCACTCGGCCATTGGTGTCACCCGTAAAGAAACACCGATCCCCTGCGTTTATTCAAAAGAGGACCTGGACTTCCATACCGGGAAAACGCGGATTCTACTGATTGGTGGTCTCGATGGATCGAAGTCATCTGTCGATGCAGTGATCAATGCAGTTAGCTGGTTTTATGGATCCCCCGATGCGGCGCCGTTGCGAGAACAGTTTTCCCTGTCCGCCGTTCCGATTGCGAATCCGGATGGCTGGGTCTTGCAGCGAGGACCGAAAAATGCCTCGCATGGAAATCCGACCCGTGGCTATCCGCCTATGGGTGCCGCCTATCACAGCCCAACGAAACCAGAAACCGAATACCTGTGGCGCTGGATTGGCATGCACGCACCCGATCTCGTGATTGATGTTCGCGAGGGCAATCAGTTTCAGTGGGTGATTCCCGTGGATTCCCTTTCCGCGGCGCGCAAGCTGGGTAAACATCTGCAGCCGCAAATTCGACCCGTGTTTGGCTGGGAACTGGTTTCCAGTCTGGCTTATAAATCTCCTTCAGACATTGGTCGTTTACCTGCACTCGCCGTGGAAGTTCCTCAACAGAACGCGCCCGCATTTCTTCCCGCCCTGTTAACAGGAATTCAGCAAAGCCAGTTCCAGGGCCCTTCCCCGGCACGGTTGGAACTGATGCGGCGTCTGCAACGCACGCCGATTCAAGTCGCCACGCAACTTTCCAAAGTGTACGGCAATGATCTGGGACGCTTATCCTACCTGCCTGTGGTTTCACTGATCAGCCAGATTCGATTGGGAGAACTGACGGGCGACCATAGTCGATTGCCGCACGTGGAACAGATCACGCAGAAGTATCTTTCCAAGAACCCGAACCCTCTCAGTAACCGTGGCGGCGGCGGTATGATCGCCGGGCATCTGCTCTTTTCAGAACTGGCCAAAGCAACCGGGAACCAGCAATATCTCGAACTCGCAAAACGCGCTGCCGATCTGGGCTTTAATGAACAGGGGAATTTTCGTCAGTCGATGCCGTATCATGTGGAAATGAGTGATGCGGTTTTCATGTCGTGCCCCATCCTCGCCGCCGTCGGCCGTTTAACGGGAGAACCGCGGTATTATGAAATGGCGTTGCGCCACTGGCGATTCATACAGAAACTGGACCAACGACCGGACGGCGTTTATCGCAATTCGCCGCTCAGTGACGCCGCCTGGGGACGCGGGAACGGCTTCCCCGCGCTGGGACTGGCTCTGGTCCTTTCCGATCTTCCATTGAATTCTCCGTTGCGTCAACAGTTCATCGAAGGGCATCGTCAGCATCTGGAAGCACTTGCCCGCCATCAGGACCCAACCGGCATGTGGCATCAGGTGATTGATCATCCCGAAAGTTATCGCGAGATGACCAGCACCTGCATGATTACGTTTGCGATGATTCGTGGCGTCCGGGAAGGCTGGCTCGATGAAAAACAGTATGCTCCGATCATTGAACGGGCCTGGAACGGAATCAAAACCCGCGTCGCCTTCGATGGCGCACTCGTTGATGTCTGCACGGGAACCGGGAAACAGACCAGTGTCCGCGGTTACTTCGACCGCATGGCAATCCTGGGGAATGATGCTCGCGGCGGGGCGATGGCATTTCTCGTCTCTAATGAAATGGCCCAGTGGCTCAACGAACGGGCTAATGCCGAACAGCAGAAACTGGATTGAGGATACACGGTTCTGGAACGTACATTCTTCTGACGTTCTATGAACATCGTCGCTGATTTAAACACTGTCGGGCAAGCCGACAGTGGCACACGCCGGCTTGATTTTTATTTGCTGTGCAATGCAATTGAGTTGTCTTTTGTTTCAGTGATGAATCCGGGCTTAAAATTCCTGTTGTGTCTGGAAATCCCGCTGATGGATGGGTTATGCTGGAGGTTGCGTTGTTTCTCCCGCCGACGTTTTGCCAAAGAGGACTCCCATGCCATCACGAATTGTCTGCCTGTTGCTCCTGCCTGTCTGTTGTCTGATCCAACACTTTTCTATCATTGAGATCGAAGCTGCGGAGCCTGGTCTGCGGGCGGGTGCTGCTGTGGTGGATATTACGCCGCCGGTGGGAGTTTCACTGGATGGCGTGATTTCCAAAAATGGGCCGGTGACGGGAATTCATGATCGAATTTTTTCCCGGGCGCTGGTGCTCGATGACGGCAAGACAAAGATCGCAATCTGCGTGAATGATCTGTGTATGGTAGAACGCAGTTATTTTGAACGCGCGAAGGCAATCGTGTTCAAGCAGACGGGACTGCCCGTCGATCGCATTCTGATGACGAGTACTCACACGCACGCCGCACCACGTGTGCCCTATGGTCGTGCGAGCAAGCAGGATGACGTCTACTATGACGGGCTGATCCAAAACATGGCACAAGCCATCATCACAGCCCAGAAAAACCTCGCACCGGCGCAGGTGGCCTGGGGTTCCTTTGATGCGGGCAAGTATGCCGCCTGTCGACGATTCCTGGCGGAGAAAGGGAGCGTGTCGCTCAATCCGTTTGGCGTGGCGGGTGAGCAGATCAAGTCGGTCGCGGGACGCAGCAAACAGATCATTCAGCCGGCAGCGCCCATTGATCCGCAGTGTTCGATCCTTTCCGTGCAGCATGCCGACGGCACACCGCTGGCGATTTTAGGCAATATGAGCGTTCACTATTGCGGCGGTTATCGCAAAGGGCAGATCAGTGCCGACTACTTTGGTGCCTATGCAAAACACCTGTCGAAAAAACTGGCGAAGCAAAGTTCGCATCCTCCGTTTGTCGGTATGCTTTCGAATGGCACAAGCGGCAATGTCGGTGCGGTGATGAAACAGGACAAACGCAAGTACGCTGCGTTTGAGTGGATTGAGGAATCGGGAAAACAGTTTGCCGTGCAGACACTCACCGTGATCGAAACGTTACAGCACAAAAATGATTTGCCGGTAGCGATGGTGGAGCAGGAAATCGAACTGGGTATCCGCCGCCCAGATGAGAAACGTCTGGCATGGGCTCGCAATATCCTTCAGAATCCCAATCAGAAAACCATTCATCGCTGGTCAAAAATTTATGCGACCGAAGCAGTCGAACTCAGCAAATACCCGGCGACAGAGAAGATCAAAATTCAGGCCATCCGTATTGGCGATCTGGGCATCGTGGGTCTGCCTTGCGAAGTGTTTACGGAAACCGGTCTGGCAATCAAAGCAGACAGCCCGTTTGCGGCAACCTTCTCGATGGAGCTGGCCAACGGATCCAGCGGTTATCTGCCGACTCCGCAGCAACATGCACTCGGTGGCTATGAAACCTGGCCAGCCCGCAGCAGTTATCTGGAGCTTGATGCCGAAACACAAATTCGACAGACGGCACTCGATCTGCTGCGAAAGTTACACGATTGAGACAGCCCGTTTATTTATCGAGCCAGCTGCTGAGTGTGACCTTCAATGTCATCAGCTTCCCATTGCGTTTGAGATCGACATCGACCGTATCGCCGGCTGATTTTTTGCCAATCAGATCGACGAGTCCCTGAAAATGTTCTACAACCTGACCATCAAATTTGACGATAAGATCGCGCGACTGAATGCCTGCTTTTTGTGCGGCCAGTCCTTCAGCGACATCCCCCACAAGACAGCCCCCCGTAAGATTGCCATCGCCGGAAATGCCGAGCATCGCATCACTGTCTCTGGTCTGGAAACGGGTGGAGGGAATGGCTTTACGAAGATCGTCTAACGCCAGCTCGCTCAGCGGATGCCCTTTGATCAGATAGAAAGTGTCAAACTTTCGAATGCGTTTAATAAATCGCAGGCCCAGTTCAGCACCACTCCAGCGTGCGCCGAGCGCAACATAGCGAACTCGCCCCGGGGCAATGTTATCATTTTGTGGATACTTGGTGACTTCTTCTGCCGTCCACAGTTTGACGGTCCCTCCATTTTTTCTGATTTCCCGAATCGCCCGTTTTTCTCGAATGTCGGCATGTCGATCAATGGCTTCTTCGGCTCGGAGCGCAACAGAGGGATTCGGAGAAATCGTGAGCGACTCAAGGGCCTCCTCCGCTTTTGCGACCGACTCTTCTTTGCCTTTGACATAAACCTGCTCGATGACCAGGATCGCGCGGACGGAGGCTTCGAGACTGTCTCCGCGTGTGACTTTCAGCAGCGGTTCAATCACCTGTTCCCCATATTCAGGCAAGGCCTTGGTAGCTTTTTCACGCTTTTGATAGTCTTCACTTTCGAGGTCGAGAATATAGTCGACCACTTGCTGTGGAAGTTTTGCGGGCTCTGCGGCAACAGCACTGGCGCACTGCAAGGCTGATGCGGCCAGCAGCGCGCATCCGACAATCGAAATCAAACGTGAAAGCATAGGCTTGTCCCTCTCAATAAAAGTCCGTCGGCATAAGGCGACTTCTCTCTATTTTCAGACAAATGTGCCTCCAAATCAATACAAGACTGATTGCGGAACGCCGGAAACCGGGCTATTTCTCCTGTTTTAAGGCAGAATTCAATAAGCCGGGCCGATCGGTGGTGATACCGGTCACTCCCATTTCCGTCAGTTTTCTCGCGTCGGCCACCTTATTCACAGTCCAGACATAAACGGGCAAACCGGCGGCATTGGCCTGTTTGACAAACGCTTTGGTGACGAATTGATTATAGCCGAGATCCAAACCATCCAGGTTAGCCGCTTTGGCTTTTTGAATATAGTAGGCCGCGTTGTGTGCCCATTTACCTGTGACCTTATCCTGTTTGACTTTAAAGACCCAGATCACTTCCAGCTCGGGCATTAACTGTTTGGCCTGCTGCATGGTTTCATAATCAAAACCGATGATGGCCGTCTGGGCGGCCGTTTTTCCGGAAGCCGCCAGATCCTGTTTCAGTTGGGGTAGAACTTCCGGACCGCATTTGATTTCAATAAACAGACGTTTGCCAGCAGGAATCGTTTTGAGAATCTCAGACAATGTCGGAATGCGTTCCTGTTTATATCTGGCGTTCTTCCACGCACCAACGTCCAACGTCTGCAACTCGGCAAACGTCTGATCTTTCACGGCCTGATCGCGGCCGCCAATCCGTTTGGTGGTTTTGTCATGATAAGCGACAATCTTGCCATCTTTGCTGAGATAAATATCGATCTCGACCGCGTCTGCATTTCGTTTCCAGGCCAGATTCACAGACGCTAATGTGTTTTCGGGAGCATCATACGAGGCACCGCGATGACCAATGATTTCGACAGCCGGAAGCGAGGAGGTCGCGGACACGATGGCTAAACCTGCAAAAAAAGAAAGGAACTGAGGGAAACGGAGGCATGACATCGATTCTGGTCCTCGAAATGGAATCTTGGTGACTGTGTCAAAAGTCTGTTTTGTATTGTGTTATATAGAAGCATATTAACGACTTGTAAAGAAACGGTGAATTCTAAGATCGGGCGTCCGAACCAGACCGTTGATATCTTTTGTTCAGACAGCACGCGGTAAAAGCCGTTTGAAATTGTGTTTCTGGCATCCCGGCCATTCCTTGACGATCGGGAGTCTCACTTCTAAACTCGCTGTTGGCAGACAATCATAAAGCCCGCGGTCAAATGTTTCTACTTTGATCTGTTTTTGTGGCGGTTTGCTGCGTCAGATGAAAATCATTTCCAAGGAGCCTCAGTGGTGCAAATTCAAGTGAACGGTGAAACCCAGGAGGTTCCCGAAGAGTTCACGGTGGCTGAACTTCTGGCACAGTTGGGGCTACAGCCAAAATATCTGGCCGTTGAACGAAATTTAATTTTAATTCCACGCGAAGAACATGCCGCCTGCATGCTGCAGGCAGGGGATCGTCTGGAAATAGTAACGCTGGTAGGCGGTGGATAAGTATTATGGCAACAATCGGCAGCACAGAATCGTCTCTGATCCTGGGAACACATCATCTGAACTCACGTCTGATTGTGGGCACCGGTAAGTACGCGACGTACGAACTGATGCAGGAAAGCCTGGAAGTCAGCGGGGCCGATGTGATTACGGTTGCGGTCAGGCGGGAGCGTCTGATCGATTCGGATGGTCGCAACATTTTGGATTTCATCGATCTGGATAAATATACGATTCTCCCCAATACCGCCGGCTGCTTCTCTGCAGAAGACGCCGTCCGAGTGGCGCGAATGGGTCGCGAAATTTTACGTGGTCTGGAAAATCCAGGCGCTGACTGGGTGAAGATTGAAGTGCTGGGCGACACCAAAACGTTGCTGCCCGATCCGGTGGCGACATTAGAGGCAACCAAACAGCTGGTGGACGAAGGCTTTTCCGTACTCTGCTATTCGACCGATGACCCGATCACCGCGAAACGACTGAAAGAAGCCGGTGCGACCTCGGTGATGCCGGCGGGCAGTCCGATTGGCAGCGGTCAGGGCATTCTGAACCCGAACAACATTCGCATCTGCCTGGAATATCTGAAAGAAGACGATGCCGATTACCCCGTAATCGTGGATGCCGGCGTAGGCACCGCCAGCGATGTGACCATCGCGATGGAACTGGGTTGTGACGGCGTGCTGCTGAATACCGGAATTGCCGGGGCCCAAGACCCGGTTCGCATGGCGCGGGCGATGAAAAATGCGATTGAGTCCGGTCGCGATGCCTATCTCGCCGGCCGGATTCCGAAGAAGTTGTACGCAACTGCTTCGAGCCCCGAAACCGGCGTGATCGCACCGAAAGGCTAAGCGCCGCTATTTGTCGGCTGTGGGCTTTTTCTGCTGACGTAGTTTTTGGGGCTGTTTCTTTCGCGGCCAGGGCCAGGGGGGCTGCCGCTCTGCGACAATTGAAACACTGATTTGATTCAGACCAGCAATGCCGCCGACTTGCCCTGATGTACTGTCCACTTTCCAGGAGGCTGAGGCATCCGCAATGCCCCCTTCAGAAAGTGCCTGATTTAGTTTGGCAATGGCAGCCGCTAGTGCCTTCTCAAAAGACCCCTCTTTGGAGGTTCCTGTAAATCGGCGATATACGGGGCGAGGTTTCGGTTTGGATTGTTCAAATTTGATCAACACAATCCCTTCCCCCACGCCACGCACGCGAATGCCTTTGACCCATGCAGGATAAGCCTTCCAGGTATGAGATGCTTTCACTTTCGAGATGACTTGGGGTACAGGACCGGTGGGAGAAACGGCGGTGAGAACATAATCCTGAATCCCATCTTTCGGTATTGTTTTATAGATGACCCTGTCCAGATTGACGTTGGTATACCCGCCGGTGTTCACTTCACCGATGGCATTGACCACCAGATTCGGAGGAAGGCTTTTTTCAATACTGTATGTGGCCTTCAATATTTTGGGAACGGTAATCGGTTTTGGTTTGTCTGCCTTCAGTGATGCTGCAGCATTCAACATGACCATAGATGCAAGCAGGGACAAACTGGCCTTTGTGAAATAGTTCATTGAGAAGCCTTTCCTGAAAAAGAAACTGCACTAGGACGGAAGTCAAAGAGACACTTCAAAACGGCCCTGCATTAATTAAGACCGCATTTCGAACATGCCCTGTTTCAGAAAAAATGCTTTTCTTACTAAAAAACGGGAAACTATCTCTGGAAATTCCCGCTATCTTGCCTCGATGAGCTTCCACTGATCTTCTTGCGAGAAGGGGTCGATCAACTGTGCCAGACCAGCGTCGGCCAGTTCCTGACCGGAAACAAATTTTCCCGGTCGCGTCCATTTGTCGAGCAGAATCTGATCTACGCCGAAAAGTTGGGCCTGCAGGCGATCAAAGTCGGTTTCCATGACCTTAAAGTGCCGCGCCCATTCGACGGCTTCTTCGAAACGGACGTCATCTTCACTTTGCCAGCGCACCGGGTGGAACAGCAGCGTGGTATAGCTGGTGACAAAGCGATGCTTGCAGGCGGCGAACGGAAGAATGGCGGCGGAAGAGCACTCGCCCAGTGCCACGCCGGCGACGTTTAAATTTCGCAATCGAATCAGACTGGCCAGCGTGAGCCCTGCGTAAACAGATCCGCCGGGGGAATCGAAGAAGATTGTCCCACGGCTGCCTCGCGGCAGATCAACGAGCCGCGAAACCAGATCCGTTTCTTTTTCCCCCAGATCACCGGAAAGAGCAATTTCCCAGTCTGGTTCTTTCTCTGGTGCGGAGTGGTTCCGAAAAACAGCAGACTTCTCGGGATAGGATTTCAGGGAAGAAGTGGTTCGCAATCGTCGTCGTTTATTCATTGTTACTGGTTTTGTCTTTGTGCTGATGTCTGGCAAAAATTCGTTCTGTAACCTGTTTAGGCTGTGTCCAGTTTTACTGTAGCGTCTCCAAGGCTATTTGGACCAAGTATATGAGATTGAGGCACGCGATGGTAAAATGTGATGCACTCTAGAATAACAGATCAAAAGCCTAGTTCGCAAACTGTGTTCTGGATCAGTTCCAGAAAAAACGGTTGAAATTGTCTGTGCGACTTGGCGCAGTGGCACTGTTCAGCACACAATAACTGATTGTTATTCACAAACCATTTACGACCGATCGTATTCGAGGAATTTTCGCCGTGAAAATCGTGTTCAGTATAATCTGCCTGTTTGTTGGCTTCTCTACCGTAGCCCACGCCGATACCGTGGAATTGAAGAAACAGGGATCAAAAATCAATGTTTCCATCGACGGAAAGCCTTTCGCCACATACAACACCAGCGACGATTTGCCGAAGCCGTTCTTCTCTCCCGTGCGTGCCGCTGACGGCACGATTATCACTCGATCGCTGGTCGATCCCGAAGACCACCCGCACCACAAAGGGATCTGGGTCGCCGTCGATGAAGTGAATGAAGTCGACTTCTGGGCCGAGAAAGGCAAAATCAAAAACAGCAGTGTGAAAATTGTTCGAGCAAAAGGGAACCCTGCCATACTGAAGGTAACCAACCAGTGGCTGGGTGAAGATGATAAGCCGATCGTAACGGAAAACACTGTCATTTCGATCTATGCCAACCGGTTGATGACTTACAACATCACATTTAAAGCCGGGGCGAAACCGGTTGTATTTGAGGATACCAAAGAAGGTCTGTTTGGAATTCGTCTGCCCAACGGCATGCGGGAAAAAGAAAACGGCAGCGTCGAAAATAACAAAGGCGTAAAAGGAACCAAAGACAATTGGGGCAAACCAACCGAGTGGATTGACTACTACGGTCCTTTAAATGGCAAAGTCTATGGCGTGACTCTGATGGACTCGCCACAGAACTATAAAAAGTCGCGGTATCACGTGCGTAATTACGGTCTGTTTACCATCAGCCCGTTTGGCGATCATGCTTATACAAACAAGAAACAGCCTGCTGACCCGAAACATCTGAAACCAGGCGAAAAGCTGAATCTGAAATATGGGCTCTACATTCACTCTGGCGATACCAGGCAGGGGAAAGTAGCCGATGCCTACAAGCAGTTTTTGAACGTCAGTAAGAAAAAGGTCGCGCAAAAAAAACCGGTCAAGCAGCAGACCAAAGCGAAAAAAGTGGCGGCAGCACCTTATGAAGAAAAGAGCAAGGTTATAGAGCCGATTCCCGCTACAGAAGCCGCTGCCGGTGATGACTGCAACTGTGCTCCTGTCCGCAGACGTCGAGGACTGTTTCGACGCTTCCGCGGCCGCAGATAAGTGAACATGCAGTCACACACCTGAATCTGAGACGCACCCTCGGTCTGAATAATCGGTAATTCCCGAAAAAGATACCTACCGAGCGAGGGCTCCGGACGTTCTATTCATTGCGAGCAGCAGGCTGCTCCAATAAGATCAGCACCATTGTTGTGAAATGAGGCGCTGACAGCGAACTCCGGCTGATCAATACAGGTCTGACCCCTACGGAAAGAAATGATTGATGAGGGACCAATTCTCTCGTTACGGGCTACGGATTTCGAATCTTCCCAGCGATGACTCCGCCGCCCTCACACGATCTGCAGAGACGAATAATCAATTAGAAAAGATGCTTTCTAACCAAGGACTTATTACGGTGTTACGAACACATACCTGTGGCGAATTGAGAACAGACCATGTTGGGCAAACAGTCACTCTGGCTGGCTGGGTGATCCGAGGCCGCGATCACGGAGGTCTGGCTTTCATCGACCTGCGAGACCGCTATGGCGTCACGCAGATCGTGTTCAACCCGGATCGTGATGCCAAGATGCATGAGCTGGCACGGAGCCTGCGAGCGGAAGACGTGATCCAGGTCACCGGCGAAGTTGTGTTGCGTGATGATCGCGAAAATGAAAAACTGGCGACGGGAAAAATTGAAGTCCGGGCACATGAACTGCAAGTCCTCAATAAAAGTAAGACACCCCCTTTCGAGCCGGGCACTTCAGAACTGCCGAATGAAGAACTGCGTTTGACTTACCGGTTTCTCGATTTGCGCAGCGAGCGTCTGCAGGAAGCTTTGAAGGTTCGATCTCGTCTGTCCAAAGTGACTCGCGATTATTTTGATCAGAACCAGTTTCTGGAAGTGGAAACTCCCATTCTCGGTCGCAGTACTCCAGAAGGTGCCCGTGACTATCTGGTTCCCAGCCGGGTCCACGAAGGCAGCTTTTACGCGTTGCCACAATCGCCCCAGATTTATAAACAGATCCTGATGATCTCCGGCTATGACCGCTATTACCAGATAGCCCGTTGTTTTCGTGATGAAGACCTGCGTGCCGATCGCCAGCCGGAATTCACTCAAATCGACCTGGAAATGGCGTTTGTGAATCAGGAAGATATTCTCACACTCGTTGACGGCTTACTCGCCACGATTCTAAAAGATCTGCGTAACGAAGAGATAACCCTGCCTCTGCCACGTTATGACTATGATGTGGTGATGGAAAAATACGGTTCTGACAAACCGGATTTACGCTTTGGCCTGGAACTGATCGACATCGGCGAAATCGCTGCCAACTGTGACTTCGCCGTGTTCAAGAAAACCATGGAGTCGGGTGGTCGCGTACGAGGCCTGAATGCCAAAGGGGCCGCCGATCGCTACAGCCGCAAAGACATTGACGGCCTGACTGAATTCGTCGGCGAGTATGGTGCCAAAGGACTGGCCTTCTTCAAAGTGACCGACGAAGGCCTGCATTCCCCAATTGCCAAGTTCTTCTCTGATGACGACAAACAGAAGATCATGGAAGCGATGGGCGCGGAAGTAGGCGACCTGCTGTTTTTCGTCGCCGATCAGTGTGCTGTGACTTCAGCCGCGCTGTCTGCGTTACGGAATCGCCTGGGCAAAGAACTGGAATTGTACGACCCGAAAGACTTCCAATGTTGCTGGGTGATCAACTTCCCCTTGCTCTCTTATAATGAAGAAGAACAGCGCTGGGATGCCGAACATCATCCCTTCTGCCAGCCGGTGGAAGAAGATATGCAGTATCTCGAAAGTGATCCTGCCAAAGTCCGGGCTCAGTCATACGACCTGGTGATCAATGGTTATGAATTAGCCAGCGGCAGCGTTCGTGTACACGATCAGAGCGTACAACAAAAGATCTTCGATCTACTGGGGATTTCTGCAGAAGAAGCCGAAGAACGCTTTGGCTTCCTGCTGCAGGCACTGCGCTACGGTGCTCCTCCTCACGCGGGTGCCGCTTTAGGTCTGGACCGACTGGTAATGCTGCTGTGTGGAAACGATAATATCCGCGACGTGGTCGCGTTCCCCAAGACGCAGAAAGCCGCCGATCTGCTGAGCGGTGCACCGTCTGAAGTCGATCCGCACCAGTTGCGCGACCTCAGAATCAAAATTGACATTCCCGAATAATCCGAGGGCGTGCATAATAGGGTGACACTCATAAGGAGAATCGAATGAAGTTCGTCACTCTAATTCTGTTTTTGATGACAAGTCTGCTGCAGGCGGGTTGTAGCGAAACAACGCCTCAGACGGGCAAGCCGAATCCGGCGGCACAGAATGCTCCCAGCGAAGAGGAGGCACCTGCGAGGGTTGTCGAAGTTTCGTTTAAGGATGCACAAAGCCCGGATCGACTCACCAAGCCCGCTCATACCTGGCCTCACTGGCTGGGCCCCGATTATAACGGGATCTCTCCCGAAACAGACTGGCGTACCGACTGGACCGACAAACCACCCCAGGTTCTCTGGCGAGGCAATGTGGGGACGGGCTACAGCTCAATCTCCGCAGCCGACGGACGCATCTATACGATGGGTCACAAAGAGGGCAATGAAACGGTTTATTGTCTGGATGCCGAGACGGGAACAGAAATCTGGAAGCAATCCTATCCGGCACAGTTAGTGAACCATCTGAATGCGGGTGGTCCGGGTGCGACCCCCACGATTGACGGCGATTTCCTTTACACGAACAGCCGTGACGGCAGATTGATCTGTCTGGAAATCAAGACCGGTAAAATCGTCTGGCAGAAAGACCTGACGAAAGCCTACCAGATGAAAGTCCCCGAATGGGGCTTTACCTGTTCGCCGCTGATTCGGGGCGACAAATTATTCATCGAAGCGGGTCGTCTGGTCGCCCTCGATAAGAAGACCGGAAACGAGATCTGGAAATCAACGCCTCACATGCCCGGCTATGGCACACCGGCGGCATTCGAGATTGAGGGGACCGTTTATCTGGCGCTGCTGAATAACGAATGTCTGTCAATCGCCCGGGAAGATGACGGCACGGAAGTCACCACGTTCGAGTGGCCTTCTCCCTATGACACCAACTCGACCACGCCGATCATTGACGGCAAGACGATCTTTATTTCATCCGGTTATCGAAAAGGCTGTGCCTTACTCGATTTCGAGAACCAGAAATTGAAAGCACGCTACACCAACCGTGACATGAAAAATCATTTCAACAACAGCGTGTTGTTTGAGAAACATTTTTATGGCATGGACGGCAATTCGAATCTGGGACGCATTGTCCGCCTGACCTGCCTCGATCAGGAAACGGGAAAAATCAAATGGCGTGAAGCCGGCTTTGGCTGTGGCTCACTGTTGATTGCGAATGGTAAGCTGATCATTCTCTCGGATGAAGGCACACTGGTGACGGCAGAGGCGACTCCTGAATCGTACCAGGAACTCTCCCGACTCAAAGTGCTCGATAACCAATGTTGGACCGTTCCCGTATTGTGTAACGGGCTTCTCTATTGTCGGGATTCAGCCGGAAACCTTGCCTGCGTGGATCTTCGGCTGTCACCCAACTGATAGAAACCGCTACGACGCCTGCCACTACGATGCCTGATAGTGACGGGTAATCAGATCATTCTGCAGCCAGAGCAATTTGTTGAATGCTGCTAAGGTTTTGACTTCGGTTTCCCGATCAAGGTTCAACCCGAGGATCGAACTGACGAGCGCGTTCGAGACAAAGCCCATCAGCGCATTCATCTGCACCAGAGGCACATCCAGATCTTTGCTGCCTGCTTTGGGTGTATGAATTTTCCCAACCAGATCCAGGTATTGCACCATTTTTTCGTCGTAGGGTTTTGTAACCAGCGTTTCCAGATACCGCGCGAGATGCTGCTTGCGAAATTGGATCATCTCATGGTCAAGCGTGAGTGTTTCAATGCTTTCAGGAATTTCGCCCTCATAACCGTGTTGACGTGGCACAAAATGGCGTTTTGTGCAATCATAGCGGAAGAGTTGGTCATAAACCGCATCAACTAACCCAGGCACTAATGGTGCGACTGCGCCCGCTGCTGCGTGAACTGCCTTTAAGTCGTCCTCACCAATGCCGATGAATTCGGCCAGATATTGAAACCGATAAGGCAGATCTGATTCCAGTTTTTCTTCATCAATGTGTTTCATTTTTGGTTCCTAATTCAATTGAGCGACTATAATTACCGTATTCGAGCTTCATAAAATATTCAGAATTAATTTGATTAGCAGAATAACAAACGCAATAATAGACATCAATGTCCAATTATCGTTTTCAAGGACTTTCTTATGTTTTCCCAAACTGTTGAATATGCACTCAGAGCAATTGTCCATTTAGCCGACCAGGCTCCGAACCCGTGCACAACAGAACAAATTGCAAAAGCAACCAAAGTACCTCAGGCATATCTGTCAAAAGTGCTCCAGAGTTTGCGTCAGTCAAACGTTGTTCATTCACAGCGCGGCATCGGAGGTGGTATCTCTCTGGTGAAAACTCCCGCGGACCTGAATTTACTGGAAGTCGTCAACGCCGTCGATCCCATTTGCCGCATCAAAACCTGCCCGCTGGGTTTAAAAGGCCATGGTGCCAATCTATGCCCGTTGCACCGTAAGTTGGACGATGCGATGAAGGAAACAGAAACGGCCTTTGCAGACACAACATTGGCCGATGTGCTTTCTGCTTCCACCAGCAGTTACCCGCTCTGCAATGAACCGGTCGACCGCGTGATAACTCTGGACATCACGCCTCCGAGTTCCTCGAATTAATAAGCCCCTGATCTGGTTTCAGCGGCGCTCGGAGCTTTCTCTCCCCATCTTGTTTTCTCATTTTTCAAACAGATCGGGTGCTGGCTGCATTTCCTGATAGTGCGTTTGCTGTACTGGACTTTGATCTGTCGCATCTGTTTCTGGCAGATTGACAAACGGATCGACCCCAGAGACCTGCTGAATGCCGGTCTGCGAATGGCGGGCAATCTGCTCCTGCTGGACTTCGTAGGCTTTCCAGCGTCCCACGAGATGCCCCGGAATGACAGCGCCTGCTTTGATCACCAGGTCTCCGTAAGGCAGCAAAGGGGAAGCGGCGCCTGCGATGTACGTTGCATAAGCGGGATAGAGCACACGATAGGCTTCCTGTTCGTCTTCATAATTTTCTTCGGCACGCAGATAGCCGAGCGCATCATTGGTGGCGATCGCTTCAGGCCAGAGCGAAACTCCCGGCAGTGCACCTGCGACGGCATATGTGCCTTTCCATTTCCGCGAACCAAAATCTTTGGCGTGTCCCCCTTCATGCAAGGCGACGGCAGGAAGATCTGAATACAGGCTGATCGTATTCGTGAACGGATTGTAATTGTCGCCGCCGATAATGCGCCCCGGCAACAACGTGTAATGCAGGGCCGTTAAGGTTCCAGCGGTATATCGCCAGCCCCAGCCGACGGCTTTATTCTTTCGGAGCCGTCTCCACTCGCCCCAGGGATCGTATTCATTAATCCGCACCTTCACCTGATCGAGGCCGTTCTTTTCCAGATACGCGGCAATCGCAGCTTCGGTCTCCGGCGAAATATCATGGTTATCAACGCGGCGATTCCAAAGCAGAATCTTTCCCGGAATTCCGACCACCCAGCCAAGGCCATCCACAAATTTTCTGGGCTTCCCCCGTACGATTTGCGGTTCCCCTTCCTCGAAATCCAAATCGGGATGCGTAATCAGATTCGTCTGATACTGATAAGGAGTCGACGCGCAACCGACAACAAAAGGGCACAACAACAGAGTGAGAAGCGCCAGCAAAATCGGTCGCTGCGTAAGGGTGACGCACGAAAAAGACATGACGAGATAACCATGGAGAGAGTGAGAGATGTCTGAGAGGTAGAATTGCTGTTTACCAAAAATTACCGCGTCAAGGCAAGCTCAAAATTTCCCTGCCACGTTTTCTCCACGCTCATCCGTGCCTCTGCCGACTCGAACAAGCCACCGGAATAAGGGAATTCCCGTCATTAGAATTCCCGGCCCCATGAATAACCAACCAAAGACATAATAGAAATAGGTCGTCTTGAATACGCCGGGTTCGAGTACAGCGGCTGCCGGTTTTTGCGGGTCATAATACACGACCACTTGCTTGTCTACCGGGTATTTCTTGACCGTGTCTTGTGCCAGAGATCGATTCGATGTTGAAACATCGCTGCCAAACCAGACGGTACCGCATTTATAATTTTGCCCTTCCACCTGATAGCGATAAGTAATCTCCGCGGAATAGGTTGAAGAGTTAGAGTTGCTGCTGCGGTGGGAAGCAACTTTCGATTTGAGCACAACCCCTTTTGTGGTCGGCCAGTTTTTACTGGCTTTCCCCTGTTCGATGAGCGGCAGCCCCTTCAGATAGGTTGCCAGAAAGCCGCCAATGACAAAAATCACTCCCAGGACAAATGAAAAAAGGTGTCCCGCTTTATGCATGACTGGTTTACTTTTCACCATTGATCGACTCCTGAAACTCAACTGTGCACACTCTCTCGGCAGCAGATTAACTATCCCCAAACATATCGCCGAATCCTCCCAGAACCGAACCTTCTCCCACCGAGGAGCCTCCCGCGGAAGGCGCATGAGCCAGAACACGATCGGCCAGACGAGAGAAAGGCAAACTTTGCAGCAGTACGGTTCCATGCCCGCGTAACGTTGCCAGGAACAGACCTTCTCCCCCCAGCACCATCGACTTTAAGTTTCCGGCCCGTTCGATGTCGTAATCAATGTTGCCTGTAAAGGCGACAATACAGCCTGTATCGACGCGTAAAGTTTCCCCGTTCAGTTTCTTTTTAGTGACGGTGCCTCCGGCATGGACAAATGCCATTCCATCGCCACGCAGTTTCTGCAGGATGAAGCCTTCCCCACCGAAGAAGCCCGATCCGAGTCGCTTATTAAAGGCCATCGTGACTTCCGTCCCTAACGCCGCACAGAGAAAGGAATCTTTCTGACAGGTCAGTTCGCCGCCAATTTTATCCATGTCGATGGCGATGATTTTTCCGGGATAAGGGGCAGCAAATGCGACTCTCTGTTCACGATGTCCCTCATTTGTAAAGTGTGTCATGAACAATGACTCACCTGAAAGCATCCGTTTCCCTGCCTTAAAAAGCTTCCCCAAAAAGCCATCATTGGGCTTGGAACCATCTCCCATACGGGCCTCGAAGCCGATCCCTTCTTCCATGTAATTCATGCTGCCCGCTTCCGCGACAACAGACTCACCCGGATCAAGCACAATTTCCACTATCTGGAGATCAGAACCAAAGATTTCATAGTCGACTTCGTGACATTGCATGTTTCTCTCCTTGTTTTGAATTCTGCATTTTGTTTCAGCAGCAGGGATATTCCTCAGAACGTCAGAAATCAGCGGTTGGATCAAAGAATCCGGTTCCTGGTCGCAAAATGGCAATCTTTTCTGAATAAGCGAAGTTTGCCGATTTTGATTGAAGAACTAAAATTCAAGTGGTCGATTGAATGATCTAAGGAGTATTCATTCCAGAACGCTGTGACAGCTGATCTAGAGATGAACACATTATCATTTTTTGGGACTTTGTTAATCCGAAATGTCGGGCTTTAGCCAGGAAAATGTAGAAGCGATTTTTGCCCTTGCCGGTGAAAGTATGCCTGCACTTTCTGATTCTTTCAACCAGTGTTTCGATTTCAAATATCGGCTGGAAATGGGAGAGTCAGGCGTCTGGTCTCCCGAAGAGTTGGATGAAGCATTTCAGGGTCCTGGTCTGGTTGCTCTGTTTCGAATTGGTGAGGAAGCGATGGTCGGGCTGATTCCGGCAAATCTTCCATTGCCAGACTGGTATACGTCTCCGGGAGACTCGCAATCCTCACGATTGCAAACCTTGTCTCTGGAGTGGTCAATGAACCTGATCCCGATGGATCTAGGTGATGTTGATGAATTTAAAACTTATTATGTCGACAGTTTATTAACCGAAGTGTCGCAATGTGCTCCCGCTGACTGGGCGGCATTACTGCGAATTAACTTGTTTCAAGCAGAAGATGAAAGCGACGGCCAGAGCCCGAGTGCTGTGATTCCTGTAATATGGCCACTGACGAAAACGCCCGTTACAGAGTCCGCTGAACCGGAACCCGATCCAGCATCTCAGCCGTCACCTTCATCTGACAACTCCTCTCAGTCCATGTCATCTATGGGTGCTAACTCTGATTCTAATCCGTTGAACCGCATCAACAAGCTGCCCGTTCAAGCGATCGTGAAACTGGCTACGAAAAAAATTGAAATGAAGCAACTGCTCTCTATCTGTCCCGGTTCGCTCATTACATTTGATAAGCCCTGTGAAGATCCGCTCGACATGTATATCAACAATCAGGTTTACTGCCAGGGTGAAGCGGTGAAGATTGGGGAAAACTTTGGTTTAAAGATTGACCAGGTTGGTTTCAAACAGGAATACGAAACCAAGATTATCGAATTTTAGTTCGGCTCGTCTTCGTTTCGAATGGCGGGAAACATTATCTCTTTGCACCTGACGCCGGATCACAGCGTGCTCGATTTCTGGAATCAGCATCCAGGCCATTCCTCAGCAAATGTATCCCGGCACAAAAAAGTTGGATGAAAATCGGGCAAATTGAATTTTTATCAGAACGGATTCCGACTGCAGCACGTATTATATATGCAGCTCTCTTTTTAAATTGATAACTGAAATATTGATTCCATTCTGTTTTCATAACACCATTCTGATTCCTCATTCAGACAGAGCGATATCCGATATTTCGGAAAACTCCTAACATCTTATATTCATATGAGTTAGGAAATAATCAAATCCAGACAGTATTCCAATAAGAATTGGGACGGGCGTAGAACACGCAAGATCCGGCATTTATTTTCAACAATTGAAGTGAATTTGGATTACGCTGTTGCTTGCCCAAAGAGACGTTCGATATCATTTCACACGTTGAATCAACGCTATTTTTAAGTGAACTTTAGATCATGGGCTCCGAGTCAAAATCTGAACGCTCAATGACAAGTCAGGAATCATTGCCGGAATTCTTTGCGCGCCCGGTTCCTGAAGCAGATGGGCCTGAGACCATCATCAGCCCGCTGGAGCCGATCCCGACTCCCGATTCCAGCCGTGATACGACCGGTTCACAAACCAATCTGGCCCGCTCTTCGGTCTGGAACCGTCTCTTCCCCCCTACCGTCGATGATCCTGATGCACAACAGGAAGAAGCAGCCAGTCCTTCCGGCATGCAACTGGAGCATTTCATCATTCGCGAACGAATTGGCCGGGGAGGCATGGGAGCCGTATTCCGTGCAATTGATACACGACTGGATCGCGTCGTTGCATTAAAAGTTCTCAGCCCAGGACAGTCGCGTGATGCAGGCTCGGTAAAGCGTTTCCAGAACGAAGCAAAAGCAGCCGCCCGCCTGGATCATGAAAATATCTCGCGTGTGTTTTACATCGGCGAAGATCAGGGCTTGAACTTCATTGCCTTTGAATACGTCAAGGGTACCAACGTCAGAGAGATCATTCATTCGCGCGGCATTCTGCCGGCGGCAGAAGCGGTGAACTATGCGTTGCAGATTGCCTCGGCATTGAAGCACATCAATAAAGCCGGAGTCGTTCATCGTGATATTAAACCATCCAACATCATCATTACTCCCGGTGGTAGAGCCAAGCTGGTTGACCTGGGGCTGGCACGAAAAGAGAGCGATAATGCGTCAGCCGACCTGACCAGTGCCGGCACCACGTTGGGCACGTTCGATTATATTTCTCCCGAGCAGGCCAAAGACCCACGGAACGTCGATGTGCGCAGCGACATCTATTCGTTGGGCTGCACGCTGTATCATATGCTGACAGGTGAACCTCCTTACGGCGAAGGAACCGTTTTACAAAAACTGCTCGATCATAGCGGAAAAAATGTTCCCGATCCTGCCAGCATCAATAAACATCTGCCGCGCGAGCTGTCTCTGATCGTGCAGAAAATGATGGCCAGCGATCCGGCAGACCGTTATCAGACGCCTGAAGAACTGATGTTCCATTTAATGCAGGTCGCCGCAAAACTGGATCTACGCGGCGTGAACCCGGAAGGATTGGTCTGGACTTCACCAACCAGCTCCCGGCTGGGCTTCCTGGAAAGATATGTCGGCTGGGTTGCTACAGCCCTGGTCCTGCTGGTGGTCGTCTACCTGCTCGATCGTTATCCAACCTTCGACCCGGCTACTGTCAGCGTCACTCAAAATGAAACACAACCGGAGGTGACTCCGGCAAAGCCGGCCAGCTCCCATCCAGATGAAATCAGCCCGGATGCCAGTCTGCCTCTGCCCGAACCTGAGAAAATGCCCGCTGGCTCACTCTCAAAAAATACAGCCATCGCAGCTGTGGAACCCTCTGAAACGGGCAACAAAAGCAAGACCGGCGAAACTCCCCATTCACTCGAAAACGAGAAGACATCGGATGCAAAACCGGAAAAAATGACTCTGTCCGAAGGTTCCAAAGATCTGAATGAAATCTTTGAAATACCGCTGTTGTCTTCGAAAAAAACGATCAACGATTTAATTGAAGCCAGTAATCCACCCAAAAATAAAGTGCTAAGGGAAAGCCCCCCCGGAACAGAGTTAGCGTTGTCGAACAGCAGCAACCAGAAAAAATCCATGGTTCCGCTGGCTCCTGTTCCAGAAGACGATCCGGTCTCAGAGCCAGATCCTTTCCCAAAAAAGAATGATCCCGAAATCCGGAAAATCGAAATTCCCGCGATCACGATTATTAATCCGGATGGGACGGCCGGTCAGGATTTCAAAACGCTGGATGCCGCCTGTGCGGCCGCCGATGACGGCAGCATTATTGAACTCGGTTTTACCGGGGTTCGCAAAGAAGCCCCCATTCACATCAATAACAAACGCGTGCGCATTCGTGCTGCTAAAGATCGCAAACCCATCTTACATTTTGAATCTGTTGAAGAACCGGCAGAAGGGTTTCAGACTCACATGATCCAGATCTCCAACGGTTCACTGGAACTGTTTGAGTTGGGCATCATTGTTAATGTCAAAGATTTGAATACAGATTCGTGGGCAATCTTCTCGCTCAAAAACGCACATGATATTCGCTTACACCAGGTAACCGTGACCTGCTCCAACACCAGCAGTCAACAGGTTGCCCTGTTTGAAATGAACGAACCGATTAACCAGGGTCTGAATGACGATTCAATGATGGGCAAACGCCAGGTGAAAGAATCGACGTTCGTGGAAGTCGTCAACTCGGTGCTCCGTTGTGACGGTTATGCTTTCTCGATTCGGGAAACAGCGCCCACTCGTCTGGAAATCACCAATTCCGCACTGATGATTTCACAGGCTTTGATCGACCTGGTCGGCTGTAATAATAAACCGACAGAAGGCGATTTTCTGGAACTGGTATTAAATCATACAACACTGCTTCTCGGAAAAGGGCTGGCTGTAATGGACAGTGGCGCAATTCCCCGTGAATTGATTCCACTGAATGTGACGGCACGCAACAATATTTTCTTTGACCGAACCGATGCCCCATTCGTGCAGATGAAAGGCAATACCAACGAAAATGACTTCCGACAGAAGCTGTTGACCTGGAAAGGTTCCAATAATTATTTCGATCGCTTCGAAACATTCTGGACCATCCAATCCCAACAGGGAACCACCGGCATCCTTTCGCTGGATGCATTCGACTGGAAAGATATCTGGGGACTCTCTTCTGAAGTCAACAGCTATCAGATGGAAATTCCCTGGCTGACTGAGCGCCAGAAACTGATGAAGACCCCCTGCTCTCAACTGCAGCCTGCTCAACTTCAGTTTACTCAACCCACTGATGGCAGCCCGACCATTACCGCCGTTGATCGCACAAACGCCGGAGCTGACCTGCTGGTGCTGCCGGAATTGCCGCGCGTTCGCAAAACTCCTGAAACGAACTGATTCCATCCTCGGTTTTGGTTTTTCACAGGCGAAAAAGAAGGTCTGTGAGAAATGGGCCGCGACGTGTATGATTACCGATAATCGTTTCCCTGTTTTCCTGCTCTGATCTCTTAGTCAAACACTGCTCGCTCCATTTGTCTCATGCATTTTTGCTCCGCACAATCTGAAACCGCATCCCCGTCAGGCCCGCGTGAACGAGGTCTCTGTTGTGGCCTCGCCTGTTTTCTGGTCGTGCTGTTCACAGCATGGAATGCCTGCTCTGCGGATGACCAGACGCGATCCTACTTTGAAGGCTTGCGTCAGAGGCATCTGTTTGGCATCGCCGAAGGATACTGTTTAGAACGCCTGTCCGAGGAACGTCTTTCCGATACCGAGCGCGCCCGCTATACACTGGAGCTGGCACGCACACTGGCAGCACATGCGATGGTGGCCAACGGCGACGAACAGGCCGAACTCTGGAATCGCGCAGAGAAAACACTCGCACAAATTAACAAAGATCATCCAGGGTGGGCTGATGCAGCCGTGTTTCAAGCCGAACGCGCACGGATCACCTCGCAGAAAGCTGAGATTCTGTTTTGGCAGTCCAAAGCAATTCCGCATAATGAGTCGCTGAAGCAGACAGCCCTCGCAAAACTGTCCCAGGCAGACAGGGAATTATTGGTAGCGGAAACGCAGTTGAATCAGCTCCTCAAAAAATCGGGCACCTTTAAAAACTTTACCGTTCTCAAAACAGCTACTATCCGCGATACGCTGCTGGACTTTCAATTGTTGATTGCCCAGACCAAAATCAAAAGCGCCGATCTCTACGACAAACAGAGTCCGCAACGAAAAACCAGCCTGACCGAAGCGGAGAAGTGGCTGGAACCACTCTCCCGACGCGCCACCACTCTGCAAATCACCTGGCTCAGCAAGCTGGCGTTGATTCAATGCGATCGTATCGCAGAAAATTACGCAGCCGCCGCGCGGGGGATCCAGGCGCTTGTGAAAGAAAAACCGCCGGCTTATCTGAATGAGCCGATCTTTGTAGAATCGATTCGTATTCTACTGTCAGAAAACAAATCACAACTGGCGGCGTCACAAATCATCAAATACCGTCAGGAGCACGGCCGTTATTCCAGTGAACTCGGTTATCTGGAAATCGATTCGCTCATTCAACTCAGAGAAGTCGCCTTGAATAATCAGCAGACCGCGATCGCCGAGGAGCTCTGGCAGGAAGTCCAAACACGAGCAAAGTATTTGGAGAAAACACAACCCGGCTACTGGTCACAACGGGCACGTATGCTGGTCGATCAACAACATCAGGTCGACCAGTATGGAAGTGGCATTTCCCAAAGTCTAAAGCAGGCACAACTCCTGTATTCTCAAGGCAAACTGAATCAGGCCATTGCGGCTTACGACAAAACAGCAAAGCAGGCCGCCGAACAGGGGAAAACTGACCTGGCCTTCGAACTCGGTTTTACCAGCGCTTCCTTGCAGCTCAAAGCAAAACAATACAAACAGGCGGCTGCCCAGTTTCAATCGCTGGCGCAAAAGTATGATGCCAACGGCCAGGCAGCCGACGCGAATCTGCTGGCGGCCTGGTGTCTGGGTCAACTCTATTCACAAAGCCGAACGAAGTCTCGACGGCTTGCCTATACGACAGCGCTCGAAGAAGTCCGTACACGGTTCCCCAACAGCAAAAGCTATTACGAAGCCGGCTGGATGCTGGCGCGGCTGGAAGAAGCACGGCTGCAGTACTCGAAAGCGCTCGTGTTGTATTCGGAAATCCCGGACAATCAACCCAAGGCAGCCGACGCCCATCTAGGCATTGCCCGCTGCTACGAACAAATTCTGCTGCGTTTGACGTCGCTGAATAAGCCAACCGGCGCCTGGCGGGCGGAAGCGATTGACGTTCTGGAAAAGTTCCTCGCCGGATTTCCTGATCGAACCGATGCAGCAAAACTTCCTTCCCAGTCGGAAATCGCCTTGCGACTGACGCGAATCTATTTGAATGACAGCCCGCCTCAATATCGGAAAGCGAATCGACTGCTGGAACTGATTCATCACACGGCGTCCCGCATGATAGCACAATTAAAAAGAAACAACGAACTTTCCGAGGCCAGCGTTTCACAAACGACTCAGCAAATTCGGTTCTGGAATCAGATTTCCAATCAGGCGTTACGGCTGCAGATCATCACACTCGCCGGACAAGGCAATCCGTCTGCCGCCCAGTCACTGGTAGAAAGCCTGGAGACCGCGGGCACCGATGAACTGCTCTCCGTGTTGAATGGCGTTTCACAGATTGATCTGGAACTCACGCCGCAAGCCCGCCGAGAGTTGGGAATGCTGCAGCTCAAGTCAGCCGAAAAGCTGGCCAGCCGCCGCGAACAGTTGAACCCACAACAACTAAAGCAGTTGGACCTCTGTCTGGCAGAAGCCTATCTGGCCATCGATCAGCCAATCAGAGCACTGGAGTTTTATCAGGAACTGTTAAAGCAGTCTCCCCAAGACTCGTCCCTCATCAGGCAGGTGGCATTACTGCTGGAACGCTGCGGCACTAAATCCTGCATGCGACAGGCAACACCCAAATGGCGCCAACTGGAAGCAGTAGAAAAGCCGGGCACCGTTCCCTGGCTGGACGCAAGGCTGCACGTCATTCATACCATGTATGATTCGGGCGACGAAGCCGAGGCGAAAAAACTGTTCGGCGTAACCAAACTGCTTTATCCCGAACTAGGCAACGATGATCTCAAGGACCAGTATCAAAAACTGCAAGCGCGGATGAAACAGTAACTTGATTCTGGCACAGGCAGTTCAATTATCGCGAATTCAAGTTCGCTTTCAGCTCAACCCCGTTTCTGTCGGGCGCGGGGCACGACGCTTGCTAACCCGCCATCAATGCCCAGCACCTGGCCTGTGATCCAGTTATTCTCCGCCTGCAAAAGCCATTCAATCATCGAGGCGACATCCGCTGGATCGCCGATTCGATTCAACGCGTGCATGTCGGTCGAAGCCGCTTCGGCCGCCGGGGTTTCCCAGAGACTTTGTGTCATGTTTGATTTGATCAACCCGGGCGCCACCGCGTTGACGCGGATTCCCCGATTGGCATAAGTCGCGGCAGCCGAGAGCGTCAGACCGATCACACCTGCCTTGGCGGCGGCAATCGCTTCATGATTGGCAAGCCCAATCCGTGCGGCCGCGGAAGAAATCAGCACGATCGTTCCCCCCTGCCGCCCCATCACTTTCGCGGCACTGCGTACCGCCGCAAATGCGGAGGTTAAATTCAGAGTGAGTACGTCGGACCATTCCTGATCGGAAGTCAGATGTGCCGGCTTAAGAAGCACCGAACCGATGCAGTTCACCACACCATCAACGTGTCCCAGTTTCCCGCAAGCTCCCTGGATACACAGCTCAATCGATTCCGGATCGGTTCCGTCAATCGTCTGGAAAGACGCAGCTAATTCCTCAGCGAGACACTGCAACCGCTGTTGGTTTCGACCGCCGAGAAAGACTTCGTGACCCGCTTGCACCAGTCGACGGCTTAACTCGGATCCGATGGCCCCCGTCGCCCCCAGAATGACGAACTTTTGTGACTTCTGCTCAGAATCGGCTGTGATCATCGGTGGAATTCCTACTCATTTCTCTGAATCTACTAAAACTGCTGTTCCTTTTCCGTGTTCCAGGACAATAATCCTGCAGGACGGTTCAATTAAATCGCGGGCGTTTGCTAATTTCTTAGTCGTCATGACCGATTTTTCAAGGAGCCCTTTTCAAATTTGGGGAATGACTTTTTCGGATCACGTAATATGGTCACAATCAACAGAACGACGCAGGGCATTTATGTGCTACAATCCGAACTCTTGATTCCACATTCGATTTCGGACGTGTTTGACTTCTTTGCCCGGCCTGAGAATCTCGAATCACTGACGCCCCCCTGGCTGCATTTTCAGATTGTGACTCCCAAACCAGTACCGATTCATGAAGGAGCGCTCATCGACTATCGGCTCAAGCTGCACGGGCTTCCCATGAAATGGAGAACCGAAATTACTGACTGGGAGCCGCCAGTCCGGTTTGTGGATCTGCAACTGAAAGGACCGTACCGCTTCTGGCGGCACGAACACACGTTTCAGGAGCAGGCAGGCGGCACAATGGTACGAGACAAAGTCGAGTATGCGGTTTTGGGCGGCGCCCTGATCAATCGATTGTTTGTGCAAAAGGATGTCGAACGTATTTTTCAATACCGGCTCGATCGGCTGAAATCGTTTCCTCTCACTGACTGAATAATCAATCAGAAGATTCACTCCAGCGAGTTCATATCCAGCATCCGATATTCGCCGTCCTCGTTGGTCTGATGGGCGACTTCTCCATTCACATCCAGGCAGGTCAACCAGCCGCCGCGACAGGCATTGGTATCGATGCAGATAGAATGCTTGAGATTTACCGGAATGCCTGACTTCTGAGACGTGTGGCCGCAGATGACCTGTTTACCAGAAAGATGCGGACGGACATCGGTAAACTTGCGCCAGCGAAATTCCGTGGAATCCTGCTCTGCTAAGGGAAGATCAGGGTCCACCATGCCATGCACGAAAATCTCGTGATCGGTTTCGAAATAATCCTGGAAGCTTTCGATAAATTCCCAGTGGCGGTCGGGCACGTTTTCGATGTCGGCTTTTGCATAGTCCGAATCATACGAGAGCAGTGTCTCCTCGCCGCCAAAATACATCCAACTACCACAGGCAATATCCGAATCGCGGGCATCGTGCATATACTCTTCATGATTACCCATCAGACAGACCAGCGGCATCGTTTCCTGCAACTCCATCAGCAACTCAATACAGCCCCGCGTATCCGGCCCGCGCGAGATGACGTCGCCCAGAATCACCAGCAAATCGTCGGGCGTCGGCTGGACTTTTTCGAGCAATAACTTCAGTGCAGTCAGACAGCCGTGAATATCTCCGATTGCCAGCAGGCGGTCTCGTACCATGTTAGAACTCCCCTACCGGCTCGCCGCCGTTGGGAGTACTGATCGCTTTGAGGACAGCGGGGTCAATGTCATCGGAAATAAAACGCGCGCTACCATCTCCCATCAGTACTTGTGTGCCCCCTGTAAACGGACCGCCGAAACCGTGGGGATTGACATTGATTCCAAGAACCGGGTCACGAAAATTCAGCGGATCACCCCAGGCTTTGATGCCGGCTTTGACTTCGCCTGCAAAAATCGTATTCGAAGTGCCGTCGGGGATCTTTTTAAAAGTCAGGCCGGAATTCACATTGAAGACACGACTGTTGGCGGCGTAATGTATGGGCTTGTAGCCTCGGAACACTTCTTCACTGCTCTTACCATGATCGTAATCTGAATATAAGCCGGGGTTCTGAAACGCAGGGATTCTGGTTTGAAATGCCTTTTGGTTCGCTTCTGCCGTCCAGGACTGATGAAAATCAATCTGGTTATACAACTCAGCTTGATCCAGGTAAGGTACCAAACGTGTTGTCCAGCTGTGGTGAGGCTGACCGGTTTGATCGAACGTCCCCCCCATGGGAAGCTGGGAATTCGATTCATGATAGTCGTGCATCGCCAGACCAATTTGTCTCAGATTGTTTTTCGAGGTACTGCGTCTGGCAGCCATCATACCTCGACGATAGGCCACCATATTCTCGCCAGTCACCATCCACCAGGTCTGATGCGTCATACTGATCACGCAGATGCCACTCAGTGCCAGCATTAGACACATCATCGCCAGCGAGAGCGTCCAGCGCAAACGCCAATTAGATTCGCCCGACTCAGCCTTCGATGCCTGTTTGCGTCGATACCGTTTTTTACAGACAAAGTGGATGCCCAGCGTAAACAGTATCAAGGCGACAAGAAACCAAGTCGTCCGCTCAACAGAAATCGTAAAAACAGGCAGCGCGCGGGCAATGTAACTGGTCCAGCCGATGACTAACTGAAATCCCATCTGGACAGGGAACACGACGCCCAGGCAGAGCGTCACGAAGCAGAGCGTCATAAATGCGCACACCGCGATGACTCTACGCTGTAGTCGCTTTTCTGCTGGTGTGAGGGTTTCTGGTGTCATTGAAGTACCTGACTCGAATTGTATTTAAAACTCTCCAACAGGTTCACCACCGTTGGGTGTACTCAGGGCTTTAAGAACCGCGGGATCAATCTCATTGTTGATAAAACGAGCGCTGCCATCGAGAAAAATCATTCGCGCACCACCTGCTTTCCAGGGCGCGCCGAAACCGTCAATATGCTTGTTGATCCCCAAGGCTGGATCGCGGAAATTGATTGGATCACCCCAGGCACGAACACGACTAAAAACTTCGCCTCCCATGATTGTGCTTGAGGTACCATCTGGAATCTGATCCAGCCGGGCCACGCTGCCAGGATAAAAAACCCGACTGTTTAATGAATAGTAAGATAAACCATAGCCTTTGGTGTTAAACTTGGGACGATCTCGACCGGGAATGATGAAAACAGGAAATGATTCTTTAAAATATTTCGCGTTACGTTTTGAATTCCAAGGCTGAAAATCATCTATTTTCTGACGATGCCCCACTGCATCAAGGAAAGGGAGTATTTGTGTCTCCCAACTGTGCAGGGGCTGACCGGTAGGACTGATGATACCTGAAGGCAGTTCTGATTTTGCGCCGGATGAATAAATCACAATCCCAAAGCTAACATTTCGCAGATTATTTAATGAACCATATTTCAAGGTAGGTTCTCGGGCTCCATAAGATGAATAGAGCATTGCCTTCTTAGCAGTCACCAGCCCAACACTCAACTGGGCAACCCCCACCACAGCAAAGCCGCCGGTAAATGTAATCACCACTAACACTAGTACGGCGCAGGTCCAGCGAAACTGCCAATGAATCGGGAACGCTATAGTCTCTCTCTGCGATAAGAGCCTGGTGACATATCTCCCCAACAATTGAATGATCACCAGTATCAGGACCAACAGCACCAGTGATGTCACTAGGGCAGATGCGGAAACCGTGATCTGTTGACTCACGCGGTATAAAAAAGTAAACCAGCCTGTTACCAGATAAAACAGTCCTTGAACCGGAAAAACAATCCCGGCACACACCATGAAAAAAGCCAGGATCACGCCGGCCACAATGACAGCGGTGAAGGTATACTGTTTCCGTTTTAGCTTCGCTTCTGGTTTATTTTCCACTGAGCACCTCCTGTGCTTCTTTGAGCGAAAGCACTTTAATCGCGCCATCAGTGAACAGTATCAGTTGTTGATCGTCTCCATAAACAGCCTGCTCGAAGGCGAGCGGCTCGGCCGGCTCGGTTTTCTTGTTGCCGACTACGTAACCATACTTCACCCGCAGGTCACCCGGCTGAAGCCAGAACTCTTCTGTGAACACCGCATCCCCTGCTTTCTCAGGAAACTTTCCCTGGTGTGTCGCCACGTGCATGAACAGTGCCGTCCGTAATTCGCCGAGTTGTTGGCGACGTTCCTCAAGCAACGCCCCCGGTTTTTCCGGCTCGGAACCAGCCCGTTGATACGTTCGCCCATTTTTTTCCCAGGCACCGGGTGTGAGCAGTTCACGGGCTCCGGAGATCATCGTCAATACAAATAGAAACATCAGCCCCCAGAGTACAGTTCCCGCCAGGGCTCCCTTATAAGACAGCACGGGTAACTTGGAAAAATCTTTTGCCAGCAGGTTCCAGAGCAGTTTGAAAATCCACGCACTCAAGAAAAGCACCATCAGAAAAAAGGAGATAGACTGCAGCCGAAGCTTGGCGATGTCGGTCAACTCTAGTGAGGCACTGGGCATCCCCGCATGGGCGTCCTGGGTGAGGGTGCAAAAAACAAAACCGGCGATGAGAAGTGTCCGAACCATCATGAGAACAAGCTCCGCAGATGTGAGAAGAGAAGCCCTTTCTCTTTATCATACAAAAGTCCACATGATACGCGAGTCTCTTTTTCCAGCGAAGTGCTTGAATGGCAGAAGGGAAAACCGTGTTATCCGCTATTTACAAGAAGCGGGAGACGGGGAAATTTGTCTTTCGTTTTAGACATGCGCCCGTAACCCTTCAACCGGTTGGTTGGCTGCGAACTCTCTTTAAAAAGAATTTGCTTGAAGTCCCGAGAAAAAATAGGTAGCCTAAGAAACCTAAGCGAAGTGGTCAAATTTTAGCTCTCTTATGTGTTCGCATTAGTGAATTAAGGCAGAATGAAATGAAATGTATCGTCTTCTCTGATCGACATCGGCTGCACGCCTTGTTCTTGATGGCTCTGGTTCTGGCATTCATCACCGCCAATCCACAACACACGTCTGCCGGTCGATACCGTGTGGCCCGCTACTGTCCGGCCTGCACAGTTCCCGCGAAACAAAACGTGTTTGTGACCGGTGAGAAAGCGAATCAGCTTCGTGTTCAGGTCACAGGTAAGAAGAACAATGAACTGGAAATTTATTTTCGCAGCCGTCTGAATACTCAGTCACTTGTGGGTGCGGCGCATCTTAACAGTCCGCATTGTGTCAAGCTCAATCCGCCCGGATCAGATCAGGATGAAAGTGCAGACCAATCTTACGCAACCTGCTTTGTCAGGTTTCAAAACCATTTCGTCGCTTATGGCATCGGGTCACCGGGAAAACTGATCAAAGTGACCAACGATCCGCGAAATTTTAAATCCACAGATAAAGGTGGCGTGATTGAAACAACGCCTGACTATCCAGTTCATCTGAAATGGATCTCGAACCAGGTGCTTCGCGTTGCACACGGAAAAGGCGGAAAAAAAGTGATCGTACTGCGTTTTCAGCCCAATGCCAATCAATGGCAAATATTGGACGGTGAAACGGGAAAGCAGGAGCCAATTGGAACGCCCTAAGCAGAACTCGTATCGTCCATAGGAATTCTCGAAGTCACAACCAGATAGAGGCGATGCCATGTACAGCTACGATGTAAAAGTCCTTCCCAAAAACACTTCTCTGTGGGGTGGGGTCGGGATAGAGAAGGCGATATCCAGTAACTCACTGCTGATTTGTCGAAATGACGAGTTAGGAGTCTCGCTGAAACTGTTTACGAAAAATCAGGATGATGGAGCTGTACCCTTCGGCACACTGGCTCCCGGCGAAACTTATATTTTCCGGTTAAATGAGGTCACACTGATCGGCGCAAAAACCACCGATGATGTTTCCGACTCTATGGTGCGATGTACCATTGTCTGTCCACAATCAAACTGACACTTTATTCAACATGTGAGATACATCATGGCAGATACGAAAATTCGTTCGTTATTAGTTCGCCCCATTCGTTCGGTTGATCTGGCATTTAACATGCCAGGCGTGATCGCGTTTCAGAATACTCAAACCGCAAGACTCGGTAAGCGGATTACCGAGACAAATCTGGAAACCACCATTTATGAATTAATGGAACAGGATGCGAAAACCGCACGATCGAAAAACCTGCCTCAGCTGACTTTCGATGCCACAGAAATTGCATCCAAGCTCAGCTCTGGAACGCTTTTCGCGATTCGCAATAAAAGCCTGTGCGTGGCTTTGGACCAAAAACTGCTGCAGCGTGAAAATATTTTCCGAGAGCAATATAAACATCAGGCACAGCTGATCAAGAAACTAAAAGCGATGTATAAAGGAGGTGCGGCGGTTCCTCCAGACAGTGCGACGGGATCGAATCCTAAAACCAAACAACAGCGCCTGGGTACTTTGATTGCCGCTTCCCAAGACAAATTCAATGCGTTGAAGAAAGCATATGGAAAAGCGGGAGTCCAAGGCACTTCTTCCACAGATGTGACCTATAACGGGCGGATCGTTACCAAAAGTAAAACGCTCGGCAGCGGGGCGCAGATCCAGGGACATCAAACGCACGTCCATGAAGACAATCCGCCTGCAACCCCCAAACAGATTCTGGTGCACCATACCAATGCCGGAAAACCGATTGGGTACAATGCCAAAGAAAAGAAATGGGAAGATATTACAGAAAAAGGATACCCCAGCTCAGAACACTCGCTTCAGTACCTGGATACCACAGAAAAGAAAGAAGGGGGTAAGGATGGATTTAAACAGACCTCAACCACAAAACACCGGGAATTCGTCTTTCCAAAGCGTGATGCATTGATTCGTTTTTTACGAACTCAAATCGATCTGATGGACGAACAACTGGCCGAAGAAATGTACGGTCATCTGGTCAACAATGACCTCGATCAAGTGATGAAAAACGAACTTGAATTAATTGATAACGAAGTCCTGAAACTTCAGCTGAACCTGGCGCATACTTTCCTGACGAGTCCCGTTGGCGGTCTGGTCACGGCGATTTACAAAGATCTGGGCGAAAGCGTTACCGCAGGCGATCCTGTCTTACGCATTGAAGATGACTCAACGGTGCTGCTGGTAGGTCGTCTGCGTCATCCCGGCCCCATCCGTGTGGGGGCAACAGCCGTAGTCGAGACAACATCACTGTTCGAGAATGACAAACCACAGAAATTTCCCGACGCGAAAGTGGTTTCCGTCAGAGGGCATGCGGTCGACAACGACGAATGGGAACTCATACTGGAAGTCGAAAACCCCTTAATTGATCCATCAAAAGAGGAAAAAGGACGTATGCTGCCTTTGAATTATCACTTTGACCGTGACAACACGACCATTAAAATCACCAATTTATAAACACATTGGTTAGTGGGAATATCAGATGCCGCCACCACCCAAGCCGGGCACTCCCAAACTCGCTGGTAGCAATGCCAGCGAACGTGAAAAAAACCGCAAGGCTGCTTCGCTTAAGATCACCTGGGGAACAGTGACTCCCGTTGATTCATATCAGATTCAAATCAAAGTCGGTTCTAATGTAACGCACGTCAACACAGGTGCTCCGCCAAAACTACTGGCAAATCGTCCTGACAATACCAAACACATCATTCGAGTTCGCGCCAAAAAGGGAAACTTGTTTTCCCCGTTCTCTGATGCCTTTTCCGTTTTCACCCGGCCGAAAACGCCTGACCGTCCCCGACTGGTCGGAACGTCGACAACCGCCGATGACCCCCTGGCCGACGTAAAGGCACGTGCAGCGAATTCACTTCAGTTAACATGGCCTTCTGTAGGAAGCGGGATTACCTACGATCTCGATTTTGGTGGCGGTGACGTGCGCAGCGGTGTCAGCCCGGGAACAACTTTTAAAAACCTCGAACCGAACAAACTGTACAATCTGCGAGTCAGAGCACGCGATGAAGCGCGCGGAGACGTCTCCGATTTCTCCAGCCCGCTCCGAAAGATCCGCACGCGCCCGCCCATCCCCACGGGTTTAAGCCGACTGGGGTTTGATCTGTTTTTTCAGCAAATCCAGCTCGAATGGGACAGCGTCAGCACGTTTCCCGGAGACAAACAGGCGAAATGGCAACTGGGACGACGTAAAGCAGGCAGCACATCAGACCCTCAAATTCTGGCTACCGGCAAGCTGAGTATCACTCGTTTTCTGGAAACCAGCTATCCTCTTGGTACACAACAGGAATATTTAATCCGCATTGCTGCCAGCAAAAATCATTCTTTCTGGAGCCCGGCACTGGCGGTCAATGGTCCGATTGTAAATCTGCTGGGAATTCAGAATTCGTTTGCCATCATTCCCGACGTTGGTGCGGCAGCCCCTTCGCTGTTGGACCAAAGTGACCCATTCCGGTTGTAAGGCAGGTTGATTATGCCCAGAGAAATGGATCGAGAGCGACCTGAGCGTCCCGAACGCCCTGAAAAGCCGGAACGTCCCGAGCGACCTGACCGGGAACGGATCGAGCGTGATCCTCCCGATCATGGCGACCGCGAACAACCGGACCGCGATCAGACCGATCGCTCAGAGACCGCGGCCCAGTCTGAACGGGAACACGAAACACATCATCCCGAGACCGACCACGATTCACCAGGACGTGAGGACCAGGAGCACCCCGACCTGGAACGCGAACATAGCCACCATCGAGAAGATACTAATCTTGATGTGGGGGGACGAGATCGCAATGAAACCCATTCCGGTTCAGATCGTGAACAAGATCATGATCTGTCGGGAACCGATTCCAACGACTCACTGGACTTTGGCGGTTATGGGACGGAGTCATCAGGAACCAGTTCAGAAACCGATGCCGGCGGGCTTTCTGCTTCGAAAACGGAGGTTGAACAAACGGGTACCGAAGTGGACCCAATGGAACAGACTCCCGGCGAGATGACGCCAGCGGATACGGAGCGTGTCGACATTGGCACGACGAGTATTTCAGCGGGGCCACCTCGGCAGCCGCAAAAAACGATTCTGCTTGATGGTAATAATCCTGATGGTCTTCAAGCAGACTATCAACCAGATTCGTCTGGTAACAGATCGGTCGTTTGCCGGACAAAAGACAATGAACTGGAAGTCGGCCTGCCTCATGATGATGTGACTGCCAGTGTGGAAGGAACCTGTCAAAAAAACCAAGATGGAAGTATCACAATAAATATTTCAGCTGAAGATAAAGCTGGGAACAAAATTGAAATTTCGACAACACAGGAGCGGTCTGGAGAGTGGGATCAGACCACTGACTTATATGGTCCAGATGGGACACGGCTTGACACAAAGAATATAGGATCACCCGGCTATAACCGGGACAGCTCATTCGATTCGAGTCAAACCGAATATCAACTGGAAATCCCCTCTGGTTCATCACCCCCGAAAGGTCCGGAGAAAAAAGAAGCCTCCAGACCGGAAGGAACCGCCGGACAGATGAATCAACACGATCCGGTCAAAGCTCCAGAATCAGAAAAAAATAAACCCTGGCTTCCAAAAGAAACACCAAACAATGACACCCACTATGAGGATACCAAAAGGCCCGGAACAAGACCTGAAAAAGAGGCTCCGGGATCTGCTGGAACACCTGCCAGCGAACCATCAACTACGGAAGGGGACAACCATGATTCCGGAGTCTCCGAAATAGGCCACGGAATTCTTGACGTACTGGGGATGGTCCCTTTAATTGGTGAACCAATCGACATAATTAACGCCGGCTGGTACGCCATCGAAGGCGACATGTTCAACGCCTCTTTATCAATGGCGGCAGCAATTCCTGGTATCGGTAACCTTGCCACGGGAGGGAAACTGCTGGGAAAAACGACGAAGGGAATCGCCAGATCCACTAAAGGAAAGGAAGTCGTCGAAGGATATCGATCCTTTGAACAAGCAAGAAATGCCGCATTACGAGAAATAGGAACAATCAAACCAACGGAGCGCTTGAAATACATTGGAAGAAAGCATGCTGGTAAAGGAAAAGTCGTCGGCTTTGAGACAAAGAAGGGAGTACCATATAAACGAATGAGACTTGATTGGGATGAATATAAAGGACCGCACATCAATGTCGAAATTGGCAAAAAGGCAGGCAGAGAAAAGAAAGCCTATGCGTTTCCCGGAACGGAAGAGGATTACATCAATCTTTTAAAACACCTTCAAAAGTAAAAGCAACTTCAGCACTCTTTCGAATGACGTTTGCCAAAAGATCCACAGAACAAGACTCGGGGATCAGCTGAAGTACCCTTCTCACAACGTCTGATTGGCTTTCCAGTGAACCTGGTGCTGGTGGAAGATTTCGGTAGGTCGATGGGGCAGCGGCTGGGAGGGCGCCGGTTCAGTGTCCCAACATAAATTGAGTGTATCTGAGCCGGGAGCAGTGCCTGCGCGAGCGCTGAATGCAGGAGTGCGTTCGAACTGAATTGCCGGTGCGACCCGCGTGAGCAGCCCCAGGCGGCTCTCCTGATCGACGAGATAATTCTCCAGGTCTTCCTGTGTAATCGGCACGGGTTCTTCAACATTGTTGTGATACCGGGTCGCGAGCATCGCCGTTTTGGCCAGCGCCACACGAACCAGCCAACTCCCCCCTTCGGTCGCACGACGAATGAGGGCGGCTGTCGCACCAAGGGCTCCCAGCAAACCGGTCCCATAATCGTTGAAATAAGCGGGAATCAAACTGAGCTGCGGTTGATTGGCGCTATGGATTTTCGCCAGTCCCGTACAACTCTGTGCGAGTTGCTCCCAGCCGCGACGCTCTGCCCAAGGGCCTTGAAATCCGTAACAGTCAAGCTGCACGATGATTAGATTTTTCTTTCGTCGCGTCAATTCTTCAACGGAATAACCCGCACGCGCCATGGCACCGTGGCGCAGTCCATCGATGAAGACGTCGGCTGATTCGAGTAAGTCGAAAATCAAACTGCGATCCCGCTCAGATTGATAATCGAGGTAAGCCGCCTTTTTCCCCCAGCCGGTCTCAACTTCAAAAGGAAAAATGTGATCGAGATAAGGATGGCGGCCGTGAATTACGTCGGCCCCCTGCTCCGCCAGACTGCGACCAATCGTCGGCCCGGCCAGGACCCGCGCAAATTCGAGCACACGAATCTGTTCCAGGGGCCGCGATGCGTCTTCCGTAAACGGTTCGGGCGGACCATCGGCAATTTTTGTCAATTCAATCACCGGTGCGGCGGCGATCGCTTTCCCCTGCGGATGCGACAGCCATTCTTCCCGATCACGGACAATGGTCGTGCAGAGCCCCAGCGCAGAAAGCCGGTCTTCCAGATCCTGCGCAGCATAGTGTGATGTCGCGTCGGCAATCGCCTCCGGTTCTCCCACACAATTCAAAAACTGTAGAATGCCTTCCCGCAGATGAGTGTAGGCCCCGTTATACATCACGTGCCGACCGTCTTTGGTCGCAAAGAAGTTATTTACGGGTGTATGCACGGGCGAAATATCGAGTTGCCAGCCTTCCTGAAAATGATAGGCGACCGAATTCAGCACCAGTCCCGCATGGCGGCGGTCGATGTGCATTGCCTGTGAGCCGAGCCCGCGCATTTGACCGATGGTCGCGGTCGCCTTACCAAGCGCAGCGAGCGCCGCGGTCGCGAAATCATGCGAGGCCACAGGTGAATCGATATAGCCGGGCTGCTGAATGATTTTGACCGGACTCTCCGAATCAAAGGTCACGCCCAGCGGTGCGGTGATTTCTTCGAATATCTGCTGTTGTGTCGCTGTTCCCTGCATTCTGCCACTCGCTGATCTAAGTCTTCTGGAAATGATTTCAGACTGATCTCAATCTGTTGTTTGGCGGATGATATCGAATTCAGTGCAGGGAGACAATTTTTGTTTTGGAATGCATTTTATGTGACACGTTGAACTCACTCGGCCGGTTTGTTTTCAGGGTCCAGGACCATCCATTCGGGAAAGGGAATCGATTTACTGCGAGCGATGAGCAGTAAGACGCCGATCACAATCACCAGAATCGGCACTTCGACATCTAAGGAAAGTCGTCCGGTTTGACGCAGGACGGAGAGGCAACTGGCGATCAGGAAAAAAGGCCCGATCACAACCGTCGATTTGTCGAGGCCACTAACGGCAAACGAGAGCAGACCGATAATCGCCAGACCAAGGACCCAGATCCAGTTGAGGCCGGGCACCAGCCCCAGCGTGGTGAGTAACCAGCCGCTGCCGATCGCGATAATCAGAAGTGGAAGAACCAGGGTTTTTCGATTCGACTTGGGTGCACTGATCTCAGCTGGGCTCATGGAACTGACTTTCTACGTTCTGTGGAAATGGAATGTTACCAGACTACCTGAGAGGCGGTGCGATTCAGAGAATATCACGCGATTTTTGAAATGTTTTTGGATTTTTTTCGACGGGCTACGCGGAAGCGGGGTTTTGAATGACTACCAGAATACGCGTAGACGCAATCGTTGTTTGATTGTAAGCCGTGGTCTCACTTCTACCCTGCTGATCAGCTTCCTCATGGATGCCACCCAGTCGTTATTCATTCTGTTTCAGAGACTCGACGAGCGTGTTGATGTCCATCGGCGTCAGACGGATGGCCGTTTTTTCCAGCATGCTACGAAAATGTTCGTGGCCGCTTTGCTCGCCGGGAAAACCAATGTTCGTGCCTTCCTCGTCGTTGGAGGTCACCAGCACTTTGCCGTCCTGGTCTAAAATCGCCCACCAGGGAATCCCCCCCTGGGCACCAGCGCGCATGGTTTTCATCATTTCGCGGGAACCGGTCCAGCGGTGATCGATCTTAATCCAGAGATAGTCGCGTTCCCATAATTCGCGTTCCTTGACCAGAAACCGGGAGAGCAGTCGGCAAGGGCCGCACCAGGTTGCGGTTTCCTGAATGATAATGCGTTTGTTTTCTTTTTTCGCTTGTTTGAGCGCGGTCGCGAGCAGCTCTTGTGCATCGAGTGTTGGTACGGTGTGTGCTTTCAATAGCGCGAGAATTTTCTCCTTGTTGATCTTGCCGTCTGTTGATAGAGAACCGGCATCGGCGTTCGCGATGGGTTTGCCCTGTTCGTCGGTGATGACCAGAGAGAAGTCGGCATGGACCCCGTCGAGATTTTTTCCCAGTGTTTTAGCCAGTTCCTGCGCAGCGTCGCGTTTGTCGGCAGACGTATCGACGGCCATCACGAGGAACGAATACAGCTCCTTACGAACGTCCTGATCCTGATAACGCAGGGTCATAAATTGCTTGACTGCTTCGCTTTGGGGATCGCCAAACAGAATCAGTAGATGCTGCATGGTGATTTTGGCGTCCCGCTTTGACTTTGCAAACCGTTCGAGGGGCGTGCCTTCTACGTTGAATGCTTTGGCAATGCGTTCTTCCAGTGTCGGTGGCTTATAGGGCTTGGGAGGAGGTTTGACTTCCAGAACGCCGAGGTCGATCGGCTGACTCTCTTCCGCTTTCACCGTTTCAACAGACCGCCAACTGATTCTGTTGGGATTATCTTTCGGGCGAATTACCAGATTGATGTCATATTTCTGTCCCAGAACCAGATTAGAGATTTCAAATCGTCCCTCTTGATCAGTGGTGGTCTTTCCGCCAAAACTGGTTCGCCAGGGTGCGTTATTATTGCCAAGATGCACTTTGACGCCGTAGCTGATTTCACGCTCCTGCATCGGCTGTTTTGTTTTCGCATCGACGAGCTGGCCGGAAGCAGTTCCCAGCGGACGAAGTGACACCGTGACGGTTTTATCATCGGGGCCGATCTCGACGACACCCGCCAGTTTTTTATCCTGACTGCGCGCGTAAATCACGGTGCGATGCAGTTCGCGTTCGACTTTAAACTTACCTGATTTGTCTGTTGTTGCCTTCATATCACCCCCTGCCAGGCTGGCGCGATAGATTCCGGTGACCTCGGCATCCGGAACCGGCTGAGGCGGGTTACCTGCGACGATGGTTCCTTCCAGAATTCCTTTCTCCGGTCGGACGGCATGGAAGTTAAACTCCTTTTCCGATTCGCCGGCGATTTCAAATTTCTGGACGGTGTTTGTTCTCTGAACCGCGATCTGTGCGGGGCCGCGAATATCAAACTTCCCATCACCGACAGACAATTCGAATTTCCCGTTTTCATCGGTTGAAGTGCTATGCACAGTAATGGGCTGCACCCATTTATTACTGTTTTCCGGATTGGGCAGCTTTACACCCTGCATATTGTTGGCATCCTGACCGTACTGATAGACATGAATTCGCTGACCTTTGACCGGTTCATTCTGGGAACCGACGGTGACACGACCAAATAAACGGGTCGCGGGGCGGAGCTGGAAATCCAGGTTTTCGATCGGCTTGTCTGGCCAGAGCGCAAATCCGGTGTGCGGAGCGGACGCCCATTTCTTGTCATTCACCACAACGAGATAAACCTGATTGGGAGCCGCCTTGATGACATAACGGCCTTGCTCATCAGTGTGCGCCGATTTTCGAAACGAGTCAAACTGATACCCTTCACCAGAGGCAGAGACAGAGATCCCTTTTGCCGGTGAACCATCGGGGAGTGTTATTTTCCCTGAAATCGGGACCAGCTTTTCCAGCTTGATGGTCAGCGTGCCCTCCCCTGTTTTCGGATCATACGACCCGCGTTGATGGACGTGCTCTTGATCGCGAGGCCAGATGGTAAGGGGAGTTTGATGCCAGCGAGGAATCCATCCAAAGACGACATTACCTTCTGCATCCGTTGTTTGCTGGATCAATTTGTAGAAATAAGAGAGATTCAGATCCTGTGGTTGATCTGGCTTCTTGATGTACCAGGGAGAGACATTGACGCCTGCGATTGGCGTGCCGTCTGGCTCTTTCAGTTGTACTCTCAGAGGTTGGGCTCCCTCCAGTTTCAATTGAACGGAATGATCGGGCAACGCGGGTGGCCTGGTGATTTTGTCTCCGGACTGACCACGGGGTAAGACGTAGGCTTTGTAATCCGCACCATGCCTATCGCTGAGCGCGAACACATATTTAATTTTCACATCATGAGGCACATGATAGACAACTTGGCCTTTGCTATCGGTTTCACGCGTACCCCAAATCCGATAATCGCCCATGATGCCTGTTTTGGCATCAGCGATCGGTTTGCCTGTGGCATCGACAACGTGCAGCTCCACGCGTTGCGCTGGCTGTAATTGCAATCGCAATTTTCCCAGAGAAGGATCTTTGCCCTTGATGACCCAGGGTAGCGCATGCTGTGCCATTTGCGGTGGTGAATTCACAACTGCCTGGACCGCTTGATGCCGTACACTTTGAGCGGATACGCGCAATGTGAAGCGTCCCTGCTTGTCGGTTTTGGTTTCGGCCCGATCCTGTTCCGGGTACTGCCATTCGACGAAGACCTTGACTCCTTCCGCCGGTTGGTCCTGTTCATCTACGACGACTCCGCTCAAGACAACATTGTCTTCAGTTTCCGACTTTGTCTTCTTCTGCGAGGCAGGCTCAGCTGCAGTTACCATGAGAGGGAGAGACAGAAACACAAGCAATATTGCATTCCGGCGCAGTGGCGAAAGGACGTACTTCATTGTATCTGCTTTCAGATGATAAGAAAGTTACACTTGAGCCGTGTGCCCGCCGGCTAGCAGCGTCAGAAATTGAGTTCTCGAACGGATCGGATTCAGAAAAACAGAATCAGGCTCTATGATACCTATTGGAAAATAGAATTCATTAAAAAATGCGATTTTTATGAACGCAACGCATCAAAATACGGGCTTGCACTTACAAAACACGCTCGTAGGGGTCGATCGATGTGTCGACCCGCCTCTCGACGCACCGCCAGTACAAACTCACAATGGAAATTCATAAAACATCAGAAAGGAACGCCCGATTTCTACAGTGGTTGTGGGCAGGTTCCGGCTCTGTGTTTCACGTGCAGCCATGTTTTGTAGAAGCCCCAGATGGTGATCAGAGCGACGATGCTGAGCCCGGTGAAATCGGATTCGAGATCTTTGAGAAAATCCATCAGAATAAAAAACGCCGTCAGGCCGATGACCAGCGCCAGCTTGTGTCGATCGTCCCAGGCGGTCGCATTGCCGGACCAGCGCATGATGATCCAGAATGTGAGCGCATCCAGCAGAGCGACAAAGACAAACACTGCCGGCCAGGCGGGGAGCCAGGCAGGATTCAGTTCCGGCAGTACGAACACGCTGACAAACACCAGCGTCATATTCACGGCGGCAATCAACGCATACCAGAACGGGTGGACTGACTTTCCATCGCGTTGTGGAAAGACCTGATTCGGCAGCCGCCAGGCAGCGTAGACTAAACCAGCGATCGCCAGCCAGGAAAGCACAAAACCACCCAGGGGCGGCATGTAAGGATTAATGAGCATCAGCGCCGGCATCCAGAGAAGTAAGCCTACTCCACAGGCAATGAGCCCACGGTTGCTGACCCACGTTTCGTTTCGTCGATCAGCATAAATAATTTCCGCTAATACGACACTGCAGAGAATGCTGATGGTCAGATGAAAATGAATCAGGACTTCGGCATAAATCCAGGTCACCCCCTGCCAATATGAGTAGTCGCGGAGCGCACCCAGTTCGGCCCACTCGGGGTCCCAGAACGAGCGGGCGACAATCGCCTCTTCATAAATCCCAAACGCGATTCCCAACAGCACCAGTGCAAACCAACCTTTGCCCCAGCGCACCACCAGTTCCCGACAGAGAACAGCGCCACAACCATAAGGGAGCGCTGACAGAATAAAGTTCAGCGGGTTGATAAATTGAAACAGTGTCTGGTGCCCTGAAATCAGTTCGCCGAACAGCGGGCCCAGCAGTAACAAAGCGATTCCGGGGGGTAGATGTTTCATTATGCCCATTCCACAGGAATTTTAGATCGCATTAATTCTTCGGAAATATTGGTTTGAATTCGAGCTTGTTCTTCCTCCGAAATTACGAATCTGTCATCGGGTGGAGACCATCTTTGCAATTCGTTTCTGTGCATGACAATTTCATCACCACTGGTCATCTCATAAAAAAGATTCATGACCTTTGACCCTTCTGAGTAGATCACCCTGGAGTGTCCTCTCAACTTGACACGGTATGGTTTTCGCTTGAAAAACATTCGTCCTCGACCTTGTTACATAGTGTTAATGCAGCAGAATTTTTTCGTACCCGGCGATTCTTTTTTGCTACCATGAAAAACACGAACAATGAATCATTTACTTCTTTCGTCAACCCGTTTTCTCGATCACTGTTGGCAAGCCAACAGTGCTACCCACTGAGGGAAATCAGTATGCATACTCTGTCACTTGCTGCTCGAATTTTATTCGGGCCTATCCCTATTTTTGAATTGGGTCACTTACCATTGTTCATCTGCGGTCAGGTTGATCATATCGGGTAGAATGCGTGGGTTCAAATTTTTTCTGCGGTGAGAGAGCAAAGCCGTCTCCTGATGTTGAAAACCACTTCAATAATCACGGCGGCTGGTATCGAGCCGCTCAGTTTTTTAACAGGACCTTCGTCATGAGTGATTTTAGGTTTGGGTTTGATGCAAGACTGTTTTTCCAGCTGATTTCATCTTCGCGAGCCGCGTGGGAACGTCAAGACCTGAAGTGTGTCGCACGTTGGTCCGCTTTGGACAAGACCTGGCACAAGGTTGTCGGCGTTGTGTCAAAAGTTGGTCGTATTTGTCGCACTTTGTCGCACAATCTGAGACATCCTGATGCTCTGATTTCTCTAAATTTGCCTCAAACCAGTGGGTTTTATGGGGAGCAGAATCACAGGGAGCGAGGGATTCAGTATGAAATCGGTGCTCACTCGCGCGCGACGCATGCAACGCATCATCGGGCGATGCGCGTTGCAGTCAAGGCTGATTTTTTCATTACCAGTCAGAGAGAATGGAGCCTTTTTAAACAAGTCAAGAGGGTCTTTGTGCTGTGTGCGTTCAACAAAAAAACAGAGCCACTCCCTGCAAATCAGGGGTGGCTCTGTTTCATTCAGTACCGTTTATCACGAAACGAAGTTCGCTATGAAAGTCCGTTTTATTTTTCGTAGGAAGCCTGATTCAGCTTGGAAGGAGCCGGCGGTACTGCTGGCGATGCTGCTTCTGGTTCCGGTTGCATTGCGGGCTGTGGTGTTCCCGGGTTTCCTGTGGAGTAATACACGGGGCCACCGAAGTGTTGACCGCGGCAGTGTTGGCAGCCACGCCCTCTGCAGGAACGGCAATCACGGGTGTGGTACATACTGGGATTTGGTGGCGGAGGAATCATTCCGGCACGTGGTTGCCAGGTTGGTACGCTCTGATAATAGAACCCGAGTTGCGTGGTATCGGTGGGCATATAAATCTGCGGATAGTTGGCACCGCCTCTGGGGCCAGCCTGTCCCATGTATTGATTCGAGTAATACCGCTGATATTGCACATTGGTTCTTTGAATCATCTGAGCTGACGGCGGGCACCATCCATGACCGGGCGAAGTGTGGCATTTTCTTAAGAAAGCCAATCCTTCGCGCGAATTATAATTTCGATAAACGCCATCGCCGTCGTATCGATTTGAATAGCCGGCAGGACAGTTATAAGCATAGCCTCCGCCGCGAACGTGATGTTCGACGAGTTGGATATCGCCTTGTGTCTCTTCAGCGCCGGCATTCGAAGCAGTGTGAGCCATGATGCCCGTCACTGCGAGAATGGCAAGCATATGCACGTTGAAAATTCTCATATCAATCTTCCTGGACTCGATTGAGGATTATAAGTTTTAAATTATTGAACGATGCGTGTTACCGGAGTCAAGCGGCTTGAAGGAACGCCCCAACCGTAGTTGTAGGTATGGCGAACATTCGGAGCCAGTGGAACTGCGACCGGAACACCATAACCCTGAGCGCCATAAAGCTGCCCGTCGCGTGGATCGAACTGATATGGGTCAACGGCGTAAGTCATTTTGTAATGTCCGAACGGAGCACAACCTTTGCCACCACATCCTGTCGGGATGAAGTAACCAAATTTGCAACGCAAAAATTCGCGTAAGGAACCGCGTTTCCCGATTCCGGCGGAGGTTCTTGAACCGGCTCGACAGCTTGGGCAACCGCCGCCTGCGTAGGCAGGACCATTCGAATATGAATAAACGTGGTTCTGTTTGCAGCCACATTTATCATTGATATAACCGACCTGCTTAATGGGTGCGCCGGCTTTCTGGCTTATTTTCAGGCTGCCGGGTTCACCTGCCTGCAGGTTTTGCGCTGACAGGACAGTGCAGATGCCTGCGACTGCGAGTAAGCCCGCTAATTTATAAGTGAAATTGTGCATGTTATTTTTCCTGATCGTATCTCTGAGTGAATTCACGACTCAGTCTGAAAACGTTTTCTGGTTTCAACAGCCTTTCCCGGGAAAGCCATTACTTAATGTGTGGAGGAATGAATCGAGGGAATAATCCGAAACTGGTTTTGTATTTTACGTTGACCCGAGTCCCTTCCAGTTTCCATCGTTCATGAGAACGCATTCCGAAAGGTGTCCACATCCAGCCCCCTTTGACGTTGTAGTAGTAAGGACCATACATGGCGTTGTACTCGTGTGCGTACAACATTTCCTGAGGTGCCAGAGCCTGGTTGGTAATGATGGTACGGCCGACATAATCAGGAATCCCAGGTTTGGGAGACGGATACATGGGGGCTCCCAGTTGCGGATATCCGGGCAGTACTCTCATGCCTGCGGCGGATGGCATTGGCTGAGCGGCAGCATATTGTTTATGGTGCTTGAAATGTCCGTTGGTGTAGCTGATGGGCCGTGCCTGCTGAGCATTTTCAAAACGTGCTGGAGCCGAGGTAATAATGTTTGGCTGGTTGCTGACCTGCTGAATATAACCACGACCAGAATTGCGACGCCCGAGTTTAGGACGTTGTGCAAACGAGCTACGTCTGGGTGGAACAGGCGCGGTTCCCTGTTCATGTCCGACCTGCTGCACGCTGGCTGGTTTTGATGTTGAGCGGGTCAACTTTCGTTTGAACCAACTAATCGGATTATACTTCGACGTTTTTGAGTGGCTTTCCTGCTGGACAACTGCATTTTGGACGGCACCTGGTTCGGCAGCCTTAATCGCGGGCGCCATCAGTAAAAATGCCGGTAACAGCCCGGTAAGCAGGGTTACCTTCAGACTCGCACGAGCCATAACAATCCCTCCCTGGATTTGATTGTGGTTTATCCACCAATGCGACTGGATCTGAGGGTCATCCAACCCCCGTCAGTCAACTTTAATGATCAATTGTCTTCTCTCAGAACCTGTGACGGTTCACGAACGAGGCAAAGTCGCTTCGTAAAGACCGAAAAACTCGAAATTTGACTTTCCAGAATTGCGGTCGATTTTGTATGTTTCAATCGCCAGACAGCGACCCTCTCAAAATGAAAGCCACTATCTCAAATTTCGGCTGGCAGGAATCGTCGGAATGAGTCATTTTGTAAGCACAATGACGATTCGTCCTATTTTCCCGAATTATTGTCTATTTAACGGGTTACGAGTGGCCTCATCTGTTAAATAACCGCTTCAACAGGTATAATTGACAATCTCTACACAAGCAGAAAAAGCGACACATTTTCCTTAAACTACCAGGCAGAATTACCCGAATTCTGAACTAGAACCATTCATTTTCACGGCAACTGACGGACAGCCCCCTGTCGTCAATCGAGCCGCACTACAGATTGATTTTTTGGAGAGACTCTTGGCTAAGCGAAAATCAGCCAATAAAGGCAAGGCCAGTAAGACTAATGGGCAAGCAGTCACGGAAACGGATCGTATTGAATACGTTCCCATCAGCGAAGAAACGCGAAGGCGCTACCTCAACTATGCGATGTCTGTTATCACATCACGTGCCCTGCCCGACGTCAGAGATGGCCTGAAGCCGGTACAGCGACGTATTTTATATGTGATGTATCATGACCTGCGTTTAATGGCCAATGCCAAGCCACGTAAGTGTGCGAAAATCTGCGGTGATACCACGGGTAATTACCATCCGCACGGCGATGCTTCAGTTTATGACGCGTTAGTCCGGCTGGCGCAGGACTTTAACCTGAGAAGCCCACTGATTAATGGTCAGGGGAATTTTGGTTCGATCATGGGTCTGCCCGCGGCAGCAGCCCGGTATACAGAAGCACGGCTGACGGGAATCGCCGAACATCTGATGAATGAGCTGCGCTATCACACCGTGGAGATGCGGCCTAATTACGATGGAACCCGTGATGAGCCGGTCGTCCTGCCTGCCCGGTTTCCGAACCTGCTGGTGAATGGAGTCCACGGGATTGCCGTCGGAATGGCGACAAATATTCCGCCCCATAATCTGGGTGAAGTCATCAAAGCCTGTACCCATTTGATCCACAACAAAGACGCCACCGTCGCCCAGTTAATGAGATACATTAAAGGGCCGGACTTCCCTCTGGGAGGCCGAATTGTGACTGACAAACGGTCTTTGACAACCGTGTATAAGGAAGGGCGTGGCCCGATTAAAGTTCGGGGAGAGTGGAAACCCGAATCGGATAAGCGGACAAAAGGCGCGAAACGACTGATTGTATATTCGGTCCCGTTTGGGGTCGAAACAGGATCGCTGCTGTCGGAAATTGGCGGCATTGTCGAATCACGAAAGCTTCCCCAACTGGTTGATGTGGCGGATGAGACTGATGAAAAAAATGGTCTGAAAATTGTTCTGGAAATCAAGCCGGACGCCGACCCCGAAACCGTGATGGCCTTTTTGTATAAGCACACACACCTGGAGCAGAACTTCTCAGTCAACCTGACCTGCCTGGTGCCCGATGAATCGGATGTGATGGTTCCGCAGCGCTGCGATTTGCGAGAACTGCTGCAATACTTCCTGGATTTTCGCTTTATCTCGGTCCGTCGCCGATTTGAATATCAACTGGAACAGCTGGAGCGGCGGATTCATATCCTCGAAGGGTTTGCGATTATCTTTAATGACCTGGACAAGGCATTAAAGTTAATCCGTGCCAGTAGTGGGAAACAGGATGCTGCCAAAAAATTAATGGCTAACTTCCCACTGGATGAAATTCAGACGATGGCGATTCTCGAGCTACAGCTATATCGCATTTCGAAGCTGGAAATTAATACGATTCGCGAAGAGCTGGAAGAAAAACAGGCGGAAGCGAATCGTATCCGCCGCATTCTGGCATCTGATAAACGACTCTGGAAAGTCGTGGAAAAAGAGCTGACCGAACTGGCGGCTGAATTCCCCGAGAAACGCCAGACGAAACTTGGTTCATCGGAAGAAATCACCGAATTCGATCCTCAGGCATATATTGTTCGCGAAAATACCAATGTCGTCGTAACCCGTGAGGGCTGGATCAAACGTGTGGGACGATTAAAGACCAAAGGGGAAACTCGGGAACTCGACAAAACACGGACGCGTGAAGGAGACAGTGTCTTAGATGTCGCGGCGGGCAGCACGCTGGATCATGTTGTCTTTTTCTCAAGTGATGGGGTGGCATATACACTACCGATCGAGCAGGTGCCTGTTTCCTCCGGATACGGCGAACCGCTTTCCAAGCATGCCCGGATGGGTGACGGGGCGCAGCTGGTCGCCGCCATCACAACGGACAGCCGCTTCACACCCGAAGATAAAGCGACTCGCAAAAAACCAATTCCCACGCCCCATGTGTTGATCGTGACAGAAAAAGGGCAGATCATGCGGATTTCCTTCAGTCTGTTCCGCACAGCTTCTACCAAAGCAGGTCGCAAATACTGTCGTCTGGGGAAAGATGATCGTGTCGTCTATGCCGGCCTGGTCGAAGATGCCGACACCATGTTTATCGCCACGAAAGATGCCCGAGTGCTGCATTGTGAAATTGAAGAGGCGGCTCTGCTTTCAAATCCCGGGAAAGGGGTCAAAGGCATCAAACTGGAAAAAGGGGACCAGGTCATGGGCGCGCTGCAATTAACGCGTCCGAGTGACTGCCTGCGGGTGATTAACACGGGTGGTAAGAAAATGACATTTGGACAAATGAAATACGGCGTGACGTCGCGTGGCGGGAAAGGCGTTAAAACCAGTCAGAGAAGTGGTTTTGCCGAAATTCTGTATCCCCCGATTGAAGTAGTGGATTGGGACGAATTGGGAGACGATGAAGGTTAGACTGATCGTATCTCAACTTCCCTGACGGATTCCCGTCGCATATACTTATCTTACATAACTGTTCGTCGCTTATTTAGAGAAATTCATCACAACGATTATGGCAACTGCAGCAAAATCTTCTAACGCAAAAAACTACTCCGCCAAAGACATCGAAGTCCTGGAAGGACTGGAAGCGGTCCGCAGACGCCCCTCTATGTATATTGGGGGAGTTGATATCCGCGGCCTGCACCATCTGCTCTGGGAGGTCGTTGATAACTCGGTCGATGAATACCTGGCGAAGGAAGCCGATACCATTGTAGTCACGCTGCATAAAGATGGTGCCTCGTGCAGTGTGAAAGATAACGGACGCGGGATTCCCGTTGATAAGCATCCTAAAACCAAAAAGTCCGCACTGGAACTGATTCTGACCACGCTGCATGCAGGTGGAAAGTTTTCCGACAAAAACTACGCGCGCAGCGGCGGTTTGCATGGTGTAGGTTCTTCTGTCGTGAATGCGCTCTCGTCTGAGATGATGGCTACAGTCGTCCGCGACGGGCATCAATACGTACAGCGTTATAAAAAAGGGAAGCCGACGACGCCCGTCAAAAAAGTCAAACCGTTCCGTGGACATGGCACCGAAATTTACTTCCGCCCGGATGACGATATTTTTCGGCGGGTCCATTTCAATGCCGATACCATCCGGCAACATCTGGAAGATGTTGCGTTTATTCACGGCGGATTGAAGATCACGTTTCGGGATGAGGTTAAAAAAGAGACGCATGAATTGTCTCATCCGGAAGGGATTCGCGGCTACCTGGAAAAGCTGACACAGGAACAACAGAAAAAACCGGTTCACGAACAACTGTTTTTTGCGGAGAAGGAAGATAAGAATATCCGCGTTGAGATGGTGATGCGCTGGACTGATGCGACCGATGAGCAGGTTCGCAGTTATGTCAACGGGATTCGGACTCATGCCGGGGGAACCCACGAGAGTGGTCTACGTTCCGGAATCGCCAAGGCTGTCAAGAATTATATGGACGTGCATAACATCAAGCACAAAGGCCTTTCGATTTCCACGGATGATATCCGCGAAGGTGTGCTGTGTTTGATTTCGGTCTTTCATAGCGACCCGATGTTCCAGGGACAGACCAAAGAAAAATTGAACAACCCCGAAGTCAGCAGCTTTGTGGAAGGCATTGTGCGTCCGCTATTGGAAACCTGGCTGAATAACAACCCGAGTATTGCCGATGCGGTGGTCGGTCGGATTGTATTAGCGGCCCGAGCCCGCGCAGCCAGTCGCGATGCACAGAAAGAAGTCCGCCGAAAAACGGTCACGAACCGAAAATCAACCCTGCCGGGCAAGCTGCTGGATTGTCGTTCCAACAAGCCGGAAGAATCCGAGTTGTTCCTGGTAGAAGGTCTGTCAGCTGGCGGCACGGCGGCGATGGGCCGCGATAGCCGTATTCAGGCAGTATTGCCGCTCCGCGGAAAAGTATTGAATACTGAATCGTTGGCGATTTCTAAAATCATGGGGAACCAGGAAATCAAAGATCTGGTGGAAACGCTGGGAACAGGTATCGGCCCCAACTTTGAAATTATGAATCTGCGTTACAACCGCATCATCCTGCTGATGGATGCCGACAGTGACGGCTATCACATCAGTACGCTACTGCTCACGTTTTTCTTCCGGCATATGCGGGAACTGATTCGTCAGGGCAAACTCTTTCTGGCCCAGCCTCCTTTGTATTGCATTAAGGTCGGTAACGAAAAACATTATGCCCAGGACGATGTTCAGAAAGAAGAAATCGTAGAATCGCTGGGTGCCAATCGGAAGTATGAAATTGGTCGCTTCAAAGGTCTGGGTGAGATGACGGCCAGTGAATTGAAAGAAACCACGCTGGACCCTAAGCACCGTGTGCTGTTGAAGGTTGATATCGACAGCCAGCTGGAAGCAGATACCACATTCGCCCAGTTATTTGGAAAAGATGCCAGCCTGCGTTACGACTTGATTATGCAGGAAGCCATCGAAGCAGACGACATCGATTATTGAATCTGCTGCCCCGTTTTCCCTGGTGGTCTTTCAACAGTACCTCATTCAGGTCAAGGCTGCGGAACTCGAATCCGTTCTGTTTATCTTCTTCATATTCTGTTTCCTGTAGACAGCATCAGACGAAGAATCAACATTGGCGCCGCAGTATTCGGAAGACGTTTTCGCCGGGCATTGGATCTTTAAAATGCTCGATTCACCAAGACGAATCCGTTGGGACGTGGGGATCAGACTAGATAAAAAAAGAGGCGAACCAGATAGTCCGCCTCTTTGACTCACAGTTGTCAGTTCTTAAGCTGAGATTATTTCGCTGCTGTTTTTTCTTCTACAGCAGGCGGTGCATCCACAGCAGGTGGCACTTCTTCATTTTTCTCGACTGTCAAGTCGTTTCCGACAGTCAGAGTCAACCAGCCATCTTTGGTTTGGATACCGGTAATGTTCAAGTACACGGTCCGATTTTCCAGTTTGGCTTTGACCTGAGAATCTTCAACACGATCAGGAAATGCTTTTTCCATTTTGTTACGGACCACACCAGCGCGGGCAATTTGAGCAGCAATTCGCTCAGGCCGCACAACGGGAGAGGACTTAACGTCTCCACGGGTGATGTGGATCTTGTCCCCTTCGACTTTAAAGTGCAGAGGAACCGTAATGATCTGAGTTGGCACTGCTGTTTCGCCTTTTTGCTCGAAACCGCAACGCAGGATGATATTCAGCGTGTCATCAATGATTTGAATCCGAATAGGATCTTTTTCATCGAAAGCAAGAATATTCGGTCCTTTATCTGGATCAACGGGAGGTCGTTCCAGTTTGACTTTCCGATCGAAGATATCGGTAAACGATTTTTCAAATTCGGTGATTAGATCCTGGTCCGAAATTTTGCGTCCTTCCAAAGCCATCCGTGAGATGCTGTTATTCATAACAGACTCGTGCAATTGAATAACAACGCTTTCATCGGAGCTGATTGAAAGTGGCGGTGAGTTGGCGGCCAATTCACCGGTGTCCATCAATCGAGTTCGGATATACAGATGGCTGTCTGTTGAAGCATAGCTGCGGGCAGACGGGAACAGTCCGTTATCTCGCAGACGCTTATTGAACTTCCCACCGACTTCTTCGTTGGCACGTGTAATTCGTTCATCGACTTCTTCATCGAAGCGAGGACGAACCCGATCACGAACACGTTGAGCAGCGATTGCTTCCGCTTCGCCACGTAATTCTTCGGTACGACGGTAAGCCATGCTGCGTCCGAGGCTTGCCAACAGTGGAATGCCATCCAGTTTGGTGCTGGCTCCCACAGTCGTATTATTAGCATCAACCTGAACCCAGGCTGGCTGAGTGGTAAAGGTATCGCCGTCGAAGTTGATTTCTTTTCCGCCCCAGATTTGATGATGACCTGAGGTATAAATTACAGCCTGATTTGTTGTACCGGATGTTTCACTGTTAGTAATACCAGCCAGTGACAAATCAAAGCGAAGTGTAGAATCGCTGGGCTTGAAATCAACACCGACTTCTGTCGTCGTTGCCTGATTTCCAGTGACATAAGCACCCAGAATGCAATCCACAACAGGACCTTTTTCACAGGTACTATCGTTGATCAGGCGGTTGATGAAGTCTTCTGCCACCATGACTCGCAGGTTGTAGTTGAAGTAATTATTTCGTAGAGCGGTGGTTAAGGCACCCAGGCCGCCTTCAAGTTCCTGTCGCAACATGGCGTATGCTTTACGTGCTTCAAAAGCATTTTTGCTGCTTTGAGTTGCCTCGTATTCTTCCAGGTTTTCGACCAGAGCCGCTAATTGTTTACGAACGTTACCAACATTGATCTTGGCAGCACCGCCGTTTGCTTCCGCTAAGAATGCTTTAGTGGCTTTTTCCAGGCCTTTGAATTGCTTCCGATTGAAGAACTTTCTCTGTTCTGCATCTTTCAATGCACCACGTTCTTCGAATTTGCTTTTCAGCGATTTCAACAGATCGAGCAATTCAACTTCGGAGTAGCTGTTTTTCAGCTCTTTCTGGAGTGCGTTCAACTGCAGGTAATCAACCCAGCCTTCGCCATTCTGCAGTGTGCCCAGATATTTCTTGAGTGCTTTGGTGGCGGCTGCCAACTGATTCTGCTTTTGCTTCATCTGAGCGGCTTTGATGGCTCCCAGATCCAGGTTCAGTGTTTTCAGAACGGCATCAGCAACTTGAACACGTCGTTCGAGACGGCTGCTGTATTCAGCGAGTGCAGCTTGGCCGTCTGCCTCTTTGATTTTTGCCTGCAATGCAGCCAGTGTCTGTTTCTGCTGAGCCAGAGTTAAACCTGATTCATCTTCATACAGCTTACCCAGCAGTTCAGAAACCTGATCTGCCCACGTGGCCCATTTCCCTTCGAGACCTTCTGGAAACTCTGAAAGATCTTCAGGAACTTCAACTGGCAAAATGCCTTGTAAGCCGACATCTGCCTTTTCTGGCTTTTTGTCTTCGACAGCCATTGTGGTTGTCACTACCAACGCCAAGCTGGCTATACCTAAAACTGCTAAGCTGACCATACCAAAATATTTTTGGTTTTTTCTGGCTGGTTTTGGGTCCTTTAGAAGCATGTCTGATCGCACTCCGTCGACAAGGGGATTCGAAAAACGGTGTCCATCGTTTACGAGAACACAGGACAAGTCTGGCCCGCATTAGACTTCGTAGTCGTGGAAACGACCGTTGTAAAATAATTTATCGTCATTTACAGGCAAGGAATGTGCGTTGAATTCAGACATCCCTCGTCCATTTAACTATTCATGCATCACAATCTGCAAAACCCTGTCTATAAGCAGGTTCCGAAAATAATCTCGTTCGATGCAGATATTTTGTCAGTTTTCGTCGTGAGATTTCAGGCCGAATATTCCGAGCAAACAACCCAATCCTCCATTTCGTTAAAGTCGAAACGTTGAATTGGTCAATGCAAAAAATCCAGACACATCATAACACCACCTCTGCGCAGTCTAGTGGACCCACAAATTTTGTGCAATCAACCAAAGCAACTTGAGTTCGCAACATTACCAAAACACACAACTGTCCACTATTATCAAAGCTGAGTTGCATTTTTCAAGGCACATTTCACCTCAGATGTAGATTGAGGGTCAATTTGCCTACGATTCTGTTTCAAACCGAAGTGAATAATTGCTGGTTCGATTTGGAATTTCCGAGCAGTCAGCGTACATTGGTGATTTGAGTAAATTGAATCCAATTCAACGACATTAAAGGAATTTCACTTGGATTTTCAGCAGGTCCTGACGCCTCCGCAGTATGCGGCGGTCTCACATCATCAAGGCCCCTTACTGGTCCTGGCTGGTCCCGGCTCCGGGAAAACACGTGTGATTACCCACCGGATTGCCTCGCTGATTCACGCTGGGATTCCTCAACATCAAATATTAGGGATTACCTTCACTAATAAAGCTTCGGACGAAATGGGCGAACGGGTACGGCAGTTGATTCCGGACTCACGTGTGGAAATTTCGACCTTTCACAAATTTTGTGTGCGGATTCTGCGACGCTATGGGAACGTCGTCGGCCTGGACAGCAACTTCTCGATTTTTGATACAACGGACCAGCATCAATTAATTCGTTATGTTCTGAATGAATTAGATATTGATACCGTCGCCTATAATCCGTCAACCATCGCCTCCATGATCAGCCGTGCTAAGAATGACCTGATCACAGCAGAACGATTTGTCGAAGCGTTTCAGGAATCGATCGGCGATCATCTGCAGGCTGTCGCGGCACGCGTCTATCCGGTTTACCAAAAGCTGTTACTCGAATCGAATGCCGTCGACTTTGACGATTTGTTATTGCACGTCGCCAGCCTTCTGAAAGGGTCGCCTGAACTCCGGGCAACGCTTGATGAGCGCTATCAATATATTCTCGTCGATGAATATCAGGACACGAACCTGGCGCAGTATCAGATTGTGATGGGGCTCTCTTTAAACACCCGCAATCTCTGTGTGACCGGCGATCCCGACCAGTCGATCTACGGCTGGCGTGGTGCCAAAATTGAAAATATTTTGCAGTTTGAACGTGATTTCCCGGACTGTAAAACGATTCGCCTGGAACAGAACTTTCGCAGCACGAAAGCCATCTTGAGAGTCGCCGACGATCTGATTTCACATAATCAGAGGCGTAAACCGAAAACCCTGTTTACCGAAAATCAAGAAGGCACGCCCGTTGAATTGCTCTGCTTCAGCGACGAACGGCAGGAAGCCAACGAGATTGCCCTCCATATTCGAAACACCGTCGATCGAGGCGATTATGATTTCACCGATTTCGCTGTTTTCTACCGTGTGAATTCGCTTTCCCGAGAACTGGAGCTAGCTCTGGCACGCCATAAAATTCCGTATCAACTCGCCGGTAGTGTGGCCTTTTACGAGCGGACCGAAGTCAAAGACCTGCTGTCGTATCTGAAATTAATCAACAATCCTGACGACCGCGTCGCGTTTTCCCGGATTGTGAATAAACCACTAAGGGGCATCGGCAAAGCCACTCAGAACAAACTGATTCGCTGGGCGGAAGAAAAAGGCTTCAGCCTGCTGGAAGCCGCGCATCAGGCGAAAGACTGCCCTGCGCTTTCCAAGCGTGCCTCGAATATGGTCGCCCGTTTTGCAAAAATGATCTCCGGTTTTTCAATGGCTGACTCCGGTTCGGTGGCGCATTTAATGGAAGCCGTCATCGACAGCACGCGCCTGATCGACAGCTGGAAAGAAAGTCCCGATGAAGAAGACCAGCAACGTATCTCCAACGTGAATGAGTTACTCTCAACGGCACGAAAGTATGACGAGATCTTCGGCGAAGAAACGAATCTGGAAGGCTTTCTGGAAGCCAGTACTCTGGCGAGTGCTACCGACCAGTTAGACTCGAATGCCGGGCGCGTCACGCTCATGACATTGCACGCAGCCAAAGGTCTGGAATACCCGGTTGTCTTTATTGTGGGAGTGGAACAAAATCTGATTCCCCACGAACGCGTATTGCGCGAAGAATTTCGCGATGGCCTGGAAGAAGAGCGGCGGCTGTTTTTCGTCGGCATCACTCGGGCAGAACAATGCCTGTACTTAACGCAAACGCGCGAGCGTTCTCTCAGAGGCCGTCCCTGGAGAACCATTACCAGCGATTTCCTGAAAGAGATCGACGTCGATGTCAAAGATCAGACGGACAATATGTTTGAAACGAAATCTCACTTTGATGAATTTGTCGAGTCCATCAAACGCGGCGAAGTCGATACCGAAGCATTAAAAGCAGCGACCCCCAAGCGCCCACTGTTGATGACGGGGGCCGACCTGTTGAAACAGACGCCGGAGGCCGCCGACATCCCACAAGGGTTTTCTGTGGGAATGCGCGTCAGGCATCCGCGTTATGGTGTGGGCACCGTCATGGGAATCAGCGGCTACGCCCGCAAGCGCACAGTCGATGTGCTGTTTGATGATGCCGATGAAAGCCAGACCTTCCGCGTCGCCCACTGCCCCCTACAACCGTTGGGACTGCGATAACCCGCCGCCAATTCAAGGCTTTCAAGATCACGGGCCGATAAGACTGATTGGTTTCTGTGCGACTTGTCTATGATGCTGTCAACTAGAGAGCATCACTGTGCAGGTTCGCTTCTGTTAGATTGATAAACAGGATCAATCCACGATCATTCGATTCAAGGTTTTGTATGCCTCCCCGTAAACGACCACCGGCTAATTCAAAATTTCAGGTCCGCAAACCGGCAGACCCCGGTGTCCATCTGGAACCGTTTTTGAATTACCTGGAGGCAGAATGTGGAATGGCTTTGAATACGGTTTCCGCTTATCGCTCGGACATCGTTCAGTTTCTGGACTGGTATCGCACACAGAAACCGATGCCGTTGAGTGAAGTCGATCTGAAGTTTCTCTCCGGTTATCTACAGCATCTCAATAAACGCAAGCTGGCGGCGACAACGGTTTCACGGCATCTGGTATCGATCAAATTATTTTTCCGCTACCTGGTACTGGAAGGTATCCTGGCCGAGAGCGTGGCCGATTTGCTGAACTCCCCCAAACTCTGGAAATATTTACCCAAAGTTCTCAGCCCGGAAAAAGTGAACGAGCTGCTGATGGCCCCCTGCAGAGAAGACCGCTATCCACTCCGTGATCGTGCGATTCTGACGATGATGTATGCCACGGGCTGTCGCGTAACGGAAATTGTCAGCCTGCCGGTGAACGCCGTCAAACTGCACGAAGGTTATGCGCGATGTGTCGGCAAAGGGAATAAGGAACGAATGGTTTCATTGAATCCGGTTGCTGTCGCCGCCGTTGAAGCCTATCTCCAGCACGAACGCCCCATGTTGACTAAGCGCAATCAGTCAGAACAGGCGCTGTTTCTGAACCGGAGCGGCAAGCAGCTTTCGCGGATCATGGTCTGGAACATCGTGAAGAAAAATGCTGCCCGCGTCGGCTGCAGCAAAGAAGTCAGCCCACACACATTACGCCATAGTTTCGCGACACATATGATGGCTGGTGGCGCAGAAATTCGTGCGCTGCAGGAACTGCTGGGGCATGCGAATATTCGAACCACACAAATTTACACACACGTCGATCACAGCCGCCTGAAAGCCGTGCATCAGATGTATCATCCCCGCGGCTGAAACGATTCACCAGACTCGATTCCGATCCGATTTAGAAGCCGTCCATAATCAGTTTGCCGTCGGCACGGTTCCCCAATTGCTCGAACAGCTCCACATCAATGTTCTCCGAAATAAACCGAACCGAGCCATCTCCCATTGCAAAATTGGCCCCTCCCACATGATAGCTGCCAAAGCCGCTGACTTTGAGTAGCGGATCAATGGGCTGTTTGTTCTCAGCTTCGTCCTGATCCTCTGCTGAATTACCGGAAGCATTATAATAGCCCCTCATATTTTTTGGTAAGTCTTGATTGAACGAACCGGTGTTACGCAGGCTGGCACGTGTTCCCGACATCCAACCCAGATCGCTTTTATCAAACAATTGCTCGCCAATGAAAATTGTGTTGGAACTGCCGTCCGTTATCTGGTCGTAGCTGATGCTGCTGTTGAGAAACATGACCCCCGTGTTGTCCACATTGATGGGAGATTCCACCGAGTTATAACAGGCTGCGTAATTGGTCTGATAAATCTCAATGTTATTCTCAGTTACGGAAGTGGTGCGTGACCCATTGGGGTCTGACGGACACCGCAGTACGGGAATCAGAGCACTACGCACGCGCTGATTGACGGGTGCGTAAACACTTTGCTTAAAATCAATGTGACGATACATATTTTGCTGATCCAGAAAAGGCATCAAACCGGCAAGCCATCCCATATGATAACCGACGGCTTCATTTTTGATCGGACCAGTCGGGTTATAAACGCCGGCCGGCAACACTTCGAATGCCATTTCATAATTCTGCAGCGCCAGGCTGAGCTGCAGCAGGTTGTTTTTACACTGCGTCCGACGCGCTGCTTCGCGCGCCTGCTGCACCGCGGGCAGCAACAGTGCGATCAAAATCGCAATAATCGCGATCACCACCAGTAATTCAATCAAGGTGAAACCGCGCGGCCTGCCACGCTGCCACAGCCGGGCTTGAAGTCTAAAAGGAACATTGTTCATCATTTTCATTCCCTGGGAATATAAAACCGGTAAAATAACTGAGAATGCAGTCTTAATAAAGAATCACTTATCGCTATCTATCATTATTCACATCATAAAATAATTTTTTTCGTCCGGGTCACTGAAAATGGTGCCTTCTCAGGATAATGGACCCGTGCCTGAATCGATATCAGGCGATCGTCTTTTACTTCGGGTTTCAGTGTAATCTCTGCAGACGCCGCATATCGTGTTCCCAGATCAACGGGGCTGATCTCCCAGACTTCCCCCTGGTAATCAGGATCATTCAGCCGCTGCTGAGCGGCACGTTCCAGCGCTGCTTCCAAAATCCATTCCGCTTGAACGCGATACTGCTCTTTGATCATTTGCCGTCGCTGTAATAACGCGGACTTCAGCAGCGAAGCCATCAAGAGTGAAATCAACAACAGACAGACCATGACAACCACTAGCACAGCGCCCCGCCGGGCACCGGTCTGACGATTTGCTGGTTGAGGATTTGATGAACATTGCATGTAATTGACCCTAAATTCCCGTTTAATTTGTTTCTTTTTCCGGTTGTTTTTTAAGGAGTTCCGACAGACGATAGTCATGGCCAATTGTAGAAATGATCGACAATTCGTGCAGATAAGGCCGCTCGTTCTCGCGCTCATCTGCGGCATTCTGCCCCAGGATACTCAAGGCATCTGGTTGATCGATGGAAATTCCTGCCTGGTTCAATCGCGCCTGCTGAAAGAAATGCGCGTGGCTCCCTTCCGGTAAATGAAAGGTATCCCGGTGGACCCTCTGATCCTGCCGTGACACAACACGAATAATTTGATGTCCTTCGATCCGGTATTTCACGACTTCGTTGCCCGCTTTCTGAATCGTTAATTCAGGGCTGCTCTGGGGAGTTCCGTTCTGAAAATCCAGGCTGGTGGCCGCATGAATGTCCGAGCGGATGAGACGCGAGAATCGATGAAAACTGGCGCCCAGCCAGGCCGCTTTACTCGTTTCACGCTCTGCGCGCAACACAGTGTGCATCGTGGTCATACTGATTCCCATCAGCACGGTCGCGATCCCCATCGCCACAACGACCTCTACCAGAGAGATGCCCGTCAGGGTGTTATGCTGTTTGATTGAAAAAGAAAAGCCACGTCGCTTCATTCGCGTTTTTCCTTGAGACAGACCCATGATGTCAATCGAACGGGGACCTCGTTGATCCCACGATGATCACTCCAACCTAACTGGACCTGAATTTTTTTCATGAGCGGCACGTTGCCGGATTCACTGATATCAATAGTTAAATCAGCATCGGGTAACTGCCTCAATGCACTTTCCGAGAGAACAAATTTATCAACCTTCGCTTGAGTGATGTCATTGAACGGCAGGGAAACAATCCGTTCCATCATATTTTCGACTTCGACAATCGCGATCTGACGGTATTCCGTTTGCCTGCGTTCACGATACACCCAGTAAATGGCGGGAACGACGATCATTGTCACCGTCATCAGCAAAACGCCGGCGACCATCATTTCCACGAGCGTAAATCCACAACGTGGATGCGCAGCAATGGCATTGGATGCTGTCTTTCTCATTTTGATTTGATTTTTATTTCTCACAATATCAACCAATTCTCAAACGTTAAGCCAGAGAGTGCATCAGATTCACCAAGGGTAAAAACAGACCCACGACAAAGGCTCCCACCAGACAACCAATGCAGACAATCATCGCCGGCTCGACATATTCTCTGATCAAGGCAATCCGATAATCGTTTCGCCTCTCGATGCTTTTCGCAATCGCCTTAAGCGCCCAGCTCAGATTACCGGCCCGTTGTGCAGACTGTAACAGCCGCACTTCACTCGGCGTCAACAGACTGTAGTCGTGCAGCGCAGTCCAGCAATCATTGCCTTTACGAATATCTCCCAGAATTGCGTCGAATCGTTGTGACAAATACCGATTTCTTGTGGTGTGGGATAACGTCTCAAACGCCCCCATCAACGGACGCCCTGATTCTGTCGTAACATGTAAAAACCGTAAGACATCGGGAGCTCTGCCACGCGGATAAAGACCGGGAAAAGAATTCCAATGCCTTCGACGTTCAAGAAAATCCATCCGGATTAAAAGCAAGTGCGTCAGACAAATCAGAATACCGATTACCGGAAAGACCCAGTAATATTTCACAACCCAGTCTGATGTCTGAATAATATTTATCGTCAAATCTGGCAACGGCATATCAAATTCATGAAAAATGTGTTTCAGTTTGGGAATGATCCAATAACAGATAAATCCAAAAATGAACGTTAATACCAGCAAGATTATTCCAAAGTACAACACAAATCCAGCACGCAAAAAATCGCGTTCATTCCGCTGCTCGGCACAGACTTCTGCCGCCAGAGCCAAGGCAGAAGGCAGTGTTCCCGACTCGGCACCTGCTTTGACCAGAAAGAAGGCATTTGCGGGAATGACATTCGGAATCGTCTCCAGTGCGTCTGCCAACGGAACGCCACTTCTCAGTAAATCAATAAGCCGTAATACCTGATATCTCCATCGACCTCGGATATCTTTTTCAAAGGTTTCCAGCACATCCAGCAGTGGAAGTTGTTTCTCAGCAGCCACCGCCAGAATTCGCAGCAAGGCGACCTGTTGTGAGTAATTAACGCGCCCGAAGAGTGGAAAGATCCCGCGTCCCAGAAGAAAGGAGCTTCTTCCGAATTCAAAAAAAGATGGGAAATGGGACTTCAGGTCCATAAAACGGTGATCTCTTCGCTTATTGAATTTTGAGTGACGATATCAAGAACGGCTGATGAAACTGATCGTCAGGCGATCCAGTTCATCAACTGAATTAAAGGAGCCAGCATGGAAATAAACAAAAAGCCCATGAGAGTCCCACAGAAGATAATGATGAGTGGTTCAACCACCGATGCAAAAAATGCAATGCGGACGCGGGTTTGGCTGTTCAACATATCAGACAGGGCATTGAGTATTTCAACAGAGTATTTAGGTCCCGGGTGCGATGTGTTTCCTGCCTGGTTTGCCAGAGTTTGCAAGAATGTCGCGGGAAAGATTTTCAAGGATTCCAGAGACGCAATTTCTGCCTGGCCTGATGAAACCGACTCGGAAAATTGCCGACAGGCGGCACGGATTTCATGGTTGCTCGAGCTCTCGCCCGTCATTTTCAATGCTTCGAGAAACGGAACATTATTGTCAACCAGTAACGCCAGCAGATGCGAAAACCGGGAAACCGTAATCCCGCTCAACAGCCCTCCAATTAATGGTAAGTGGTAAAGCAGTTTCTGAGTCCAGATCTGGCCTGTCTCTGTTTTCATAAACCAGAGACAGCCCGCTACCATCAGAAAACCGGCAGGCAGATACCACCACCATTGGGTACGCAAAAACAGAGACCATTCAAACAGCTTCAAGGTGACGGAAGGTAACTCAATTTGAAAGTCGAGATAAATCGATTCAAAGGAAGGAATAATCCAGAGCAGAATGCTCAAGAACATCAGCGATGCGAATACCAGCAGAATCAACGGATAACTGAGCGAAATCAGCAACTGGCTTCGCATCTCGGAAAGCTGTCTGGTATGCGCAACATAGTCAGCCAGAAGCTCACTCATTTTCCCTGAACGGGTCCCGGCATGCACCAGTGCACACAGTTCGCGGGGGGCTTTGGAATCGGCTAATACGGTTTCCAGATCATTGCCTGAATCCAGTTGTGAAGCCAGATCCTGGACGGCTGAGCGAAGTCGGGCATTTTCAATTTCATGCGAGACGGCTTCCAGTCCCATCGACAGGGGTAACTTGGCCCGCGTCAAATCGGACAGGTGATCTGAAATCACATCAAAGTCCCTGGAAGACAGCTTTGTTAAATTAGCCGTCGTCGCCGCGTGAGTCGTTGCAAATTCCAGTGTGGCTTCTTCCTCGATCCGTTCAATTTTCACACCCTGATCCTGCAGCAGACTCGCGACTTCGTCCCGGTCTGTCGCATGAATACGGCCTGATACGTTTTTGCCTTTTGAATTGATTCCCTGGTAACGATACCAAATCATCTGAACAGAACCCTGCAAAACTAACAATCGCTAAAAACCACACCTTGTTCGCCAAACGAACTCACTCGTCTCTGATTTAGAACTTTACGGATTGGCCAATTGTTTAAGCATATCGGAGAATGGGAGAAATAATACCAGAGAATAGCACAAAACCGCCCCCCCACCGATAATGGTTCCGGTAAAGATGGGAAATAACACTCTGAACCAGCGTGTATAGTGGGTGGCTTTCCTCCGATACATATCGGCAGCATTTTTCAACGCCAGACTGAGTTCGCCTTGATGGTTTTTTGTGGTTAATAACCAGGTTAACAGGGGTGGCCAGCCATACTCTTTAGTGGTGTCGCCCGTTTCAAACTGAGAACTTAAATGACGTTCAGCCATCAGGTTTGCTGATTTCACCAACTGATCATCACCGGTGGCTTCCGCCGCCAGCACAATCGATTCGGCAAACGGAATGTTCTGCTGAATCAGCAATGACATGAGTTCTGAAAAATTACCGTACCGATAATAGTTGGCGATTTTCTGAACACCGGGAACCCACCCGATCAGGCGACTGGTCCCTTTGAAGTTCAACAACTGAGAACTCCCAGTCCGCATCCATAATATGACAAAGACAAACAGCAACAGAGGCGGCACCAGCCCCCAGTAAACCATCGTTGATTCCAGCGTATTTAAAAACTGGAGGGGACCAGGTTCCCCCAGTCGAAAGACATTATAAGCGACGTTGAACCGCGCGAGCATTTCAATCAGAAAGACCAGAAACAGTCCGTAAGCCAGGCTGAAGACTATCAACGGATAGACCATCGCCATTCCGATCTGACGTCGTAAATGGAACAGCTCCCAGGCATAGTTGGACATCTCTTCCAGAGCGACTGTCAATTTTCCGGATTTGATGCCCGCTTCCACAATCACGCGATACACTTTGGGAAGCCGTGAGCCTTCCGTTTCCATTGCTTCCGCCAGGGAACTGCCCCGCTCCATTTTGTTGGCTAATCGGGTGCTGATCTTGCCCAGTCGGTCCGGCAGTTCATTGCCCATTTCACGTAAACCCAACTCCAGGGGAATCCCGGCCTGAACCAGAGAAATCATCTCTTCATTCAAAGCGATTAATTCATCCAGCTCGAATCTGGTTTCTGTTGTCTCGTTAGATTCTGAGTCGTCTCTCGAATTCATGTGCCCACTCTCTTTGTCAGAATCGCTTGATTGCGTGTTGCTGCTTCCTCACCTGACATTGAGGAATCAAAGTCTCTCACTGTTCCAGGCGCGTCATGCCTAGAACCCGTCGTACCTCCGCAGGACTGGTGATTCCTCGGTTTACTGCTTCCAAAGCACGATCCCACTGCGTACGCATTCCCGATTGCACCGCCAGTTGATGCAGTGCATTCGCGTCGGCTTGATTCAAAATCGCATTCGCCACATCCACCTGATTCGGCTGCAACATCTCTGTCAGTACGATGCGCCCCGTGTATCCGGTCTGGCCGCAGTCTGCACAACCCGCGGGTACTTTCCATTGTTCGACAGGCAGTCCCAGCCGTTCTTCTTCCGCATTGGAAAACGTGGCACAGGAACAGAGGCGCCGTAATAATCGTTGGCTCAAAATCGCCAGCAGGCCGCTGCGAAGCAGATAAGGCTCGATGCCCATGTCCGACAGACGACTGACGGCTTCGGTAGCACTGCCTGCATGAAAGGTCGTCACAACCAGATGTCCCGAGAGCGAAGCCTGGAACACGGTTTCTGCCGTTTCACGATCTCGAATTTCGCCGACCATAATCACTTCCGGGTCTTGTCTCAGCAGCGAACGTAGTCCTAAGGCCATATCAAAACCAGCGGCCGGGTTCACCTGTGATTGTGCTACCGTAGGAACCACCACTTCAATCGGATCTTCCAGCGAAGCCAGACTCCTGGTCCCTTTTGACTGCCGAATGATTTCTCGCAGGCAGGCATAGATAGTGGTGGTTTTCCCGCTGCCCGCGGGTCCCGTCATCAATACCACGCCTCCGGTCTGTGTCAGTAACCGTTTCAATTCATTGAGGATCTCTTCCGGCAGATTCAGGCTCTCCAGATGTTTGTACTGCCCCGAACCGACAAACAGCCGCACGACTACCTTTTCTCCATAGAGTGTGGGAAAAGTGCTGATCCGTGTTTCGACTGCCTGCTCGCCTTGCTGACGAATGCGGCCTTCCTGCGGGACATCGGTGCGATACGTCAACAATTGGGAAATGACTTTCAAACGCGATGTAATCCGCGGCGCCAGTTCATGCGAAAAATCTGTGATGTGATGTAAGACGCCATCAATTCGCCAGTCCATCCGCATCCGGTCTTCGGTGGGCAGCAGGTGAATATCGCTGGCATTCATTGATTGTGCCTGCGTTAAGATGAAATCGACCAGCTCGGTGACGTATTCCGGGTGGTTCTCCGGCTTGTCAGGAAGCTGTTCCTGAAACCGTTGGGACAATGTCTCCTGCATCAATCGCCTCGATCAAAGATCTGCTCGATTGTACCCGCACGCTCATTCCGAAATCGAACAACGGCATCTACGAGCCCCCATTCACCAGATTGCTTCAGAGTCGCCTGCACGGAATTCCAATCGGTTTTGAATGCCTCGGGCCGGCTGTCGGCTGTCGAAATTCCTAAAACCTCACTGCTCTTCACATAAATGGTTTTGGACCAACCTGGTGTCGTATCAGCGGCTACCGTTGGTGTCTGCTTTGAATCCCGCGTGAGAAAGAACATCCCGGTCGTCAGTAAAAACATGCCGAGGACCGTCAGGCTGCGGCGGCAAACCTTGCGAGAGCGCGCCTGCCGTGCGGCGTCCAGTACCTGCTGACGGTGACCACCCCGCAAGGGAACGCCAGGGTCAGCAGCCGCCTTCAGTAGCTGCTCTTCCAGAAAATTGTGATCTTCAAATTCAAACATTAATATCAATATCCTCGTGCGCCATCGGACGCAGGTAGTTGTCTAATTTTTGGAGTGCATAACGATAACGACTGGCCACGGTATTCGGCGATTCATCCAGCACGCTTGCGATTTCCGCAAATGTCATATCTTCCCAGATTTTCAAGACCACGACTTCAGACTGATTTGTGGGAAGACGCTTCAATGCATTCCTGATAACCTGGGCCTGATCATTCTCTTCTACAACTTCGGAATCACGCGACCAGAGCTGTCTGCACTGCGCAAAAATCTGTAACGGTTTTCGCTTCTGCAGAATTCGTAATGCTTCGTTTCGCGTGACTCGTAATAAATAGGCCCAGGGTTGTTGCGCGGTAGCCAGAATTTTGGGTTTCATCGCCATCCGCACCATCGTCGCTTGAATCGCATCTTCGGCATCGGGAGAATTTTTTGTCACTGTCACCGCATATCGCACCAGGCGCGTCGCCGTCAAATCGTACAAAGACCCCAGCCGATCCACGCCATGATCCTGGAGATCATTGGCACAGCATCGGATCTTCGCAGCAAATTGAGCCGGTGATAGCTTATCCACGATTGATTTCGATTCTTCAAGCTTTAGAAAACTCAGATCATCGTTAAAGAATCATAACAATGATGTTCTGACAGAACTGTCAGAATTTTTGACGAGTCAAATTCCTGTGAAATTTCTACAAACGTCCATACAACACTTGTGCTGCTCTCGATCAGAAAACAACAATTAAATTTCAGCAGAAATCTCACTTAGTTCCTATTAGAACTGATTTGAGATAACATTTGTTTTCCTTTTCCCCAAATTTTTGTTGATTTTTTGAAACAAGACCGAACAGATAGCGCAAGTTATTGTCAAATAAACAGATACAACTTTTAATATTTTTGCGACTCAATCATTCTCAAGACCTGCTGAGCCCCTTCCGCCCCGGCGCTCCCTTGGCTTGTGGGGAGACTGACTATGGCATCTGAAAATCCCCCCGACCCGCCAGGCGTTGTCCTGATTGGCATGCCCGGTTCCGGAAAATCGACCGTGGGAAAACTACTGTCTGAACAGACAGGTCTTCCCTTCCTCGACACCGATGCATTAATAGAGTCAGGAGAGTCCAAACGGCTCGCGGAGATCATTGCCGAACATACGGCAGAAGGCTTCCGCACAATTGAGTCGTCGTACGTTCAATCGATTCAATCAGCAGGATCCGTAATTTCTACTGGAGGAAGTGTCTGTTATAGCCCCCAAGCCATGCAACATCTCAGCACTCTTGGTACCATAGTCTGGCTGGATGTCTCCCCGGATGTGCTGGAGCAACGCTTTTCAGACGCTTTTGAGCGGGGCGTTCTGATTGAGCCGGGTACGAGCCTGTCAGACTTGTACCACAGCCGATTCCCGCTTTATGAAAAATATGCGCAACTAAAAATCGACGCCTCCCTGTTGACCCCTCCGGAAATCGTCTCCCAGATCCGTCAGCAACTGGCACTCTAAATAGAATTAACACGATAAACTGATTCCGATCACTTAAGTAACGAAAACGATTAAAAACGATGCTTCCCATTCAAAACGTCAATGTGCATGATTCCGTTCGGCTGGTTGCCCCACAGGAACTGAAAGACACATACAAACGCACGGAAAAAGTCACCCAGACTGTCGGTGAATCACGCGAACAAATCAAACGCATTCTGTCGGGTGAAGACCAGCGGCTGATCGTTGTTGTCGGCCCCTGCTCGATTCACGATCCTAAAGCTGCCATTGAATACGCCACACGTTTAAAAGCACTCTCGGATAAAGTGAACGACCGGATGTTTCTGGTCATGCGAGTTTATTTCGAAAAACCCCGCACCACGGTCGGCTGGAAAGGCCTGATCAATGACCCGCACCTGGATGGTACATTCGATGTCTCTTCGGGTTTGAAGATCGCCCGCCAGTTATTACTTCAGATTGGTGAGCTGGGGCTCCCCGCTGCTACAGAAATGCTGGAACCGATTACGCCACAGTACATCGCCGATGCGATTTCCATCGCATCCATCGGCGCCCGCACCACCGAATCACCAACGCACCGTCAGATGGCCAGTGGACTCTCCATGCCTGTCGGCTACAAGAACGGAACCGACGGCAGCCTGGATGTCGCACTAAATGCCATGCTCGCCGCTCAGAGCCCGCACAGCTTTTTGGGAATTGACGCCGACGGCCAGACCTGCGTGATCAACACCAAAGGCAATCCCTGGGGTCACCTGATTCTCCGCGGCGGTCGTTCCGGCCCCAACTATCAGCGGGAACATCTGGAAGCCGCCAGCAAAAATCTCGAAGAAGCCGGACTCTCTCCCCGCTTCATGGTCGACTGCAGCCATGCGAATTCCAATAAAGACTACCGCAATCAAGGCAAAGTCTGGAATGAAGTCATCGACCAGCGCGTCGCCGGCAATGAGACCATTATCGGCTTAATGCTCGAAAGTAATCTCCATGCCGGCAACCAGAAACTGACGGAAGATCTCAGCCAACTCCAGTACGGCACCTCCATCACCGACGAATGCATCGACTGGGAAGAAACCGAACAGCTGATTCTCTCCGCTCATGAGAAGCTGTCATAAGCACGCTCTTTTTCGGAATCAGTCCGTTGCTAAAGGCAAGAGTTTTCATGGCTGCATCGCATGAGGCACTGATTAGCCCCACTCTCGCTTCAGAGTTGCGAAATACATCAATACGTTCAAGCCAATTGCCACAGCGATGGCGGCCAATGCCATTTGAATGAGAAGCTGCACGTCCTCTGGTCCGCCAACCGTGTTACTATTATTAAAAACTGCAATCGATGCAAAAAATGCGATTGGTAGAATAAGCAATCCAATGATGTTGAGAACGATGACCCATGATCGTTTGAAAGCTAACACTGAAGAACTCATTCCGATCAGCCATAGCGGTGCAGCGATTCCGAATAATAAAAACATACCCAGAACCTCTGTTACTCCGCGCGGCGCATCGAACAGACTGAGTCCGATTAAGCAAATCACAGCTAACCAGTGATCCAGTGCCAGCGACAAATACAATTGCTTAACAAAATCGTTCCTGCTGACGGGGCGCATCGATTCGACTTCCAAACTTTTGCGTCTTTGCCACCAGGTGATTGCGGGCATTATAATCGCCAGACCACAGGGACCTCCAAATATAACCGAAAGGGGAATTCGATTGTGCGGGAACAGTTCCTCACTTGTAAAGTAACAACGAATCCCCTGGAACAGCAGGCCAAAGAAGACCACTAACAAAAAAAACGTGAGGACCGCCAGCGGGCGAAACGTGTTGCCTTGTCGCCAGAGATGTACCATGTTCCAGGTGGATTCTCCACGGTATTTCAATCCAGTGATGCCATGATCGATGAACCAGAAAAAGAGCCTGTTCTTCTTTTTCCATTGAAACTGTTTAGAGCGTTGTGAATCCCAGGGTGAAAGCGCAGGCATGCTGGTATAGGATTCATTTACCATATCTGTGACTGCCGGGAGTTTGGTGAGACTCCAGAAGATGAAGGCGATTTCAATTCCTATGATGATCAGAGAAAGTATTGGCATCTGCCCCCACAAAAACCAGATCGCGGTGCTGGCAATGGCTTTAAATCCCTGGTTCGAGAATATAAGAAAAAACCAAAAGAGACTGACCACCATCGGGACCGTCAGCCATTTCTGGTAAGTTTTTCCTGAAAGTTGGGCGATGACAAACAAACAACAGACCGCCGGCGAGAAGAGAAGTAGATTCAGGCTGGGGAGCATCCCGAAACCGTAGCGTAAAAGAGCGAACCAAAAGAGAAACACTCCTACAGAAAATATTCCCACTGCCACACGCCGATGTGGGACCAGATAGTGTGGCACCACTCTGGCCGCGGGTGAAATAAAATGCGCCCAGAGCTGAAGGGACACAATAGAAAACAGTAGCACCATCGAAAAAATTGTCCCGCTGATGGCTTTAATTTTGTTATTTGAATACATGATCGGTAAAGCGCGCACGGGCAAAAATGCACTTTTTTTGATCTTACGAACATGGTCCATATAGAACCAATTCGCATACACCTCTTTTAAAGTGGGATGATTTCGCAACAGGGCGATTTGTTGTTCATTCAGGTCGATATAATCCCACGCTTGTGCTGTGCGCGATTGCCTTCGATGCGCTTCCAGATTTTGGTTCACACTCAGTGTGAGCTGCTGAAGTTGTGGAATTTGAACCACATTTTCCAAAATTTCGGGGGCGGCATCGAATAAATGCAGTGCCAATAATTTCACGTTTGACATCTGAGGGATTTCATCTGGATATTTTTCCAGAGTGAGCGCCGGCAGTTCGAGCTGAGACACTTTTTTTCCAAAGCGCTGTAAAGCACCAGCGGGAAGTCGGGGCTGAGTGACTACCAGCGCATCCAACTTGGGCAGTTGGCAAATCTGGTCGACATTCGCGTCAGTCAATTCGAAACCACCCAGGTCGAGGTAAACTAAATTCTGAAACGGACTCAAATCGGGTAGTGGGTCATTGACATTGAGCCTGATTAGATTCAGAGCGACGACATCCTGGGGATCAACATGTTCTAAAAATTCGGTATATGTCTGGATGCTCTTTTCTTCGCCCGGTTTTGGAGTATCGGAATCTGTATAAACTCTCTCAATTCGGTCAGGAGCATGTGGCCTGGGGCCAACCTGAATGACATTGCCGTCTGTCTTCCCCATCGCCAAATATACGAAGAACGACAAAATAAAAATCATCAACAACAGGACCAGCGGCCGCTGCCAGTAGGTTTTGAGGATTTGTTTGTACTGATTGGATTGCACGCTCATACGGTGACCTCCGCTTCTGCGTGAGTGGAGACGCCGGAAAGTTCCAGAAAGATCTCTTCTAAATTGAGGTCTTCAACGGTAAACGTGGCGTTTAACTCTTTTGTAAACGTTTCCATTGCCTCTGATTGAAAATTTTTCACCGCCAACAACGCATATTGGCCGTCAATTTGTGAGCGAAGTGTGCCTGGAATATTTAAGCAGAGTGGTAAGTCCTGTTCTGCAGAAATACGAATGCGTTTTACCTGATGTTTGAGCGAGTCCAATTCACCTGAGAAACCAATCTTGCCTTCTTCCAGAAAAACCACATGCGATGCAACACGCTCAAGGTCGGACGTGATATGAGTTGAAAACAGGATCGTATTCTCTTCATCTTCGGTGAATTCAATGAGAGATTGCAGGAACTGACGCCGTGCTACAGGATCGAGACTGGCCACTGGCTCATCCAGAATCAGTAACTCAGGATGATGGCCCAGAGCCAGAATCACTGCCAGCTTTTGACGTTGCCCCACCGAAAGTACTCCCACGCGCTGATTCTCGTCTAGATTCCATTCTTTCATCAGCCGCGTCACATAGGCATAGTCCCAATGTTCATAGAAGGCACCCGTATAATCCGTCGTTGCTTTAACAGTCATCCAGGGAAGCAATGCGAATTCTTGCGAGACATAGCCTAAGCGCGACTTCGCAGTTGCACTCAAATCCCAGGAACTCTCATTAAAAACCGTACTGGTTCCTGAGGTCGGTTTGAGTAGCCCCAGCATACATTTAATCAGCGTGGACTTCCCGGAACCATTCGTGCCGAGCAAACCAACAATCTGCCCCGATTCAATTTTTAGATCTAAGCCCGTTAGAACCTGATTGTCATTAAATTGTTTGTGCAAATTGGCGACTTGAATGATTGTTGTATTCATGATTTGTACTCCCGCAGCAATTTTTTAACAACAGATTGAATCTGCTCATCGTTGAGTCCTAACTGGCGACCACGAATGATGGCCTGCTCCATCAGCGGCTTAAGTTCCTGCATGCGCGCTTGAGGGTTACCAGAATGGGCTGACTTTAGCACTTGCATTCCCTTGCCTCGCACACGCCCTACAACCTCGTCCGCTTCCAGTTTGGAATAGGACTTGGAAATCGTCATCGGGTTCACTCCCAATTCCGTCGCCATCTGTCGCACACTCGGAAGCATGTCTCCTTCAACCAGATATCCGCCTGCTATCATCGCATTAATTTGCTCGATGATTTGCAGATAAATGGGTACTCCCGAAGAAGGGTGCACCTCAAATTGTGTTGGCTGTATCGTCATCCGACCCTCTTAAACCAATGGTGTATTACTACACTGATACACTGTATCGTCAGGAAAGTCAACTCGAGATGTGAAATAAGTTCGTGGCCACTAGAAAAAAGGTGTTCCAGAAAGAACACTCAAGGGCTGAACTCAAGCGTAGGGCTCATGTTATGCGATCGACCAGCGTGTCGCCGGCAATAAGACCATCTTCGGATTCATGCTCGAAAGCAATCTCCACGCCGGCAACCAGAAACTGACGGAAGATCTCAGCCAGTAAAATCCGTTCGCGGCTGCGTGGTGAAACAGGATTCCTGTTTTTTGATTCAGAAACGCTGCTTTATTCGGTATGATACTTTCTCTCTCCGTTTCGAAAAACCATTGCAATAAGAGCAGGAAGATGAAAACACTCACCGAAGAACTCTGGATGGACATCCCCAACCGCCGGCAGATCGTCTCAATTCACGACGACGTCGAACAACTGGTCTCAGAAAGTGGCGTCCAGGATGGCCTCGTGCTCGTCAACGCCATGCACATTACTGCCTCGGTCTTCATCAACGACAATGAGCCGGGTCTGCATGCCGACTACGATCGCTGGCTGGAACAGCTGGCTCCCTTCGATGCGGGCAGTGATCCCAGCTCCGGCGGGTATCTGCACAACCGGACGGGCGAAGACAACGCCGATGCCCACCACAAACGCCAGATCATGGGCCGCGAAGTCGTCGTCGCCATCACCGACGGCCAGCTGCACCTGGGACCGTGGGAACATATTTTTTATTACGAGTTTGACGGCCGTAGACGAAAACGGATATTGGTGAAGATTATCGGGGAGTGAGAATGAGTGGTCAATTTGACAACCCCTACAAATTTCCTGCAAAAGTGCTTGCTAGCCTTCGTCCCGGATACCTGACTGTATCTATTTGGTACGGGCTCGGCATGACTGACGGAGGCATACCGCACGAGGTTCCAATTGATGACATACCTTTTGACCTTCGATTGCCGAATTCGGAATTCACCGCGATCATAGATCCGACGAATGGTCGAATCATTGGTGTCGAACGTTATATTACCGAGTAATAACTGTGACAACGAAATTCAGTGTGTGACACAATGTGCCTGGGGAACTCGATTTCGCCCAGTTCGTTCGTGGGATAATTCTTGCCGGTCGGTCGGAGTGTCAGGTTGATTTTCTCGATGCAGGAGCCATAAGGCTGGTTATCACCGACAAAGTCCTGCGAACCTTTTCTTGACACCGATGTCGAACAAGAACACGCTCCTTTCATCTCAGTGACAGCGAAGGAACCTCTACGATGAGTCAGTCGCCTATCATCGCCACCCCGCTTCTCGAGGATGTCCTCGACGAGTTGCACACCCTTTTGCGATCCCTGAGACCTGATGAATGGCATCTGCCGACCGTATCATCGAAGCGGTTGGTTCGAGATATTGTCGCTCACCTTCTCGATGGCAGTGTGCGGCGACTATCCATGCAGCGAGATCGTTATACTTCGCCACCGCCGAATGGCCCCAATCGGGGTGAAACCTTGCTGGACTATTTGAATAGGCTGAACAACTCATGGGAACAGGCAACTCAGCGGCTCAGCCCTAACGTCATGATCGATCTACTTGAAGTAGCGGATCGGCAATACGTTGAATTTTTCAAAAGCCTCGACCCGTTGGGGCAAGCATTCTTTCCCGTTGCCTGGGCAGGCGAAGAATCTTCTTTGAACTGGTTTGACGTGGGCAGAGAATACACAGAAAAATGGCACCATACACAGCAGATCTTTCTTGCCACGGGGCGAGAGAGCACGATTACTGAAAGAAGACTGTATCACCCGTGCCTGGATCTGTTCCTGCGAGCATTACCTTACACGTTCAGCGACAAAACGGCCTCGGAGGGAACGAGCGTTGTTATCGAAGTGACTGGCGCAGCCGGTGGGCGATGGCAGATTGTTCGGACGAGCGACCGTTGGGTTCCCTCTGACGCAAGCAATACTGACCCGATCGTGCATGTGACCATCCCACAGGATTGTGCCTGGCGCGTATTCACAAAGAGGCGAACGGCTGACGAACTCCTCGCACAGTTTCCCCAGATCAAAATAAATGGTGAAGACGCTTTGGGTCGCACTGTTCTCGAAATGGTTTCAGTCATGGCATAATCGGCTTCACTGGAGACTTGACTGCCTGAACTATCTGCACAATCACATGGCGAAGAAGACGGCACTTGAACTCATCAAGAAATATCATGTCGTTCGCTGGTCATGGTGGGAGATCCGGGTCCAAGATTTGGATAGCCAGGAATGGCCGGAACACGTCGGCTACTTTGGCAGACGGGGCGGTAAACTTGCCCGCCCCCCCCTGTGAAAAGTGTGTTGCTGTTTTCAAGCAGGAAAGCGACACGTAACGATTCAGGAGACAAGGGAGAAAAAACTATATTAGAACTTAACAAACATTCCAAGCACACTCAGCAACCCATAAACAGGAGAATCCTCGTTCAACGATCAGGAACAAAACAACCGACTGCCGTCTTCCATAGAAATCATCGTCGCGCAATCGCTGCGTGAGTTGCTCAGTCAGACAGAGGTGGATTGTGTTTTCACCGAAACGGCTGATTACAGGCGATTAATCAGTGCCTTAAACTTTTTCATTCCCGAGGTCCTTGTTGAGATCTATCCTGAATGGAAATACCGGGCGCTGGATGACCTGGTTCCACGAAAAGCCAGACGAACCGGCGAATGGGAGGCGATGTTGTTTGGACTCTGCTATCTCATGACCAACCAACGGCTGGTTCCTGTTTATCTTCGAGTTCAGATCCAGGAAAGTATGGATCGCGTCAACTGGTTCGAATGCCGGGTGGGAGAACAAGGCCCGCATGGAATGCTGACTCGTACGAATCGAACCCTTGAGAAACAACTGATGCGCTTACAGGGACAGGAAGATCAAATTGACTGGGCGTACTGGGTAACGTATGGTGAGAAGCTCTGATTCCGTAACACAAGGTGAAAGCATCCTCATGAATACGAACTTAGATCTACCAACGCTCTGGAAGCAGTTGGCGGCTGTCAGGTCGCTCAGGTTCACGGCGCAGTCGTTTGATTCGGGCAGTGGCTGGAATGGAACGGGGACTGGCACCGTGAAAGTTGAGATCTCTCCTCCGGAAACGATGTTGTTTCATGAATCGGGACTGTGGTCACAGCAGTCTGGAAAATCGCTCCCGTTTACAAATATCTATCGCTGGTGTGCTTATCCTGACGAGAATCGGTTACGTCTGGAGCACCTGCGGTTCGGAAGATCGAATCCCGTTTTCCTCTTTGATTTACAACAGAAGTCAGACAACCAATGGGAGTCGGTTGAACCTCATGTCTGTAGCGAAGATCTGTATTCTGCCACCCTGAGCCTCGAAAACGACCTGTTGTCACTGGACTGGACGGTCAAAGGTAAAACCAAAAACGAGCGTATCGCTTATGTATACGCTAAGTGAACCGGTTACCTTTCTGAAAAAAGCATTTTCCTGATTGGCACGCAATATGCTTACTGTTGAAACAGTGTTTGTCTTTTACTCAAACGGCTGTTTCAAAATAGAAAAGCGAGTTCATGTTTACGAAGTGGATTACGGGGCAGTGGAATGAGATTCCGATGGTGCTGTTGTCGTGTCTGGTCACTTACAGTCTGATCCTGGTTTACACCCGCGTGACCGGCCTGCGGAGTTTTTCCAAGATGTCGGCGTCGGACTTTGTGATGACGCTTGCCGTCGGCTCGATATTTGCTTCCATCATCTCAATGTCGACACCCTCAGTCGTGATCGGATTGACGGCGCTGGCCAGTCTGTTTTTCGGGCAATGGCTGTTGGCATTACTCAGGCTGAAATTCAACTGGTTCAGCAAACTGGTCGATAATGAGCCGCTCTTATTGATGCATGGCAGGCACATGCTGGAAGAGAATCTGGAAAAGGCAAATGTCACACGGGCCGACGTCTATGGTAAACTGCGTGAAGCAAACGCACTGAATTATGATCAGGTGCTGGCGGTGATCTTTGAAACGACTGGAGATATTTCAGTGCTGCATGCAGATGATCCAGAGATCAAACTGGAGCCAGACTTTTTTCAAAACGTGATTGGCTCCGAACGTCTGCTGGAAGATCATGAAATCGAAACAAGTTCGCTTGCCCACGTGAGATAATTTCACGCGGGTTTCAGGCCTGATAGAATACGAACGGAGATTCGTCAGTCTTACAAAATCAACTGGAATAGCGCTGTGGATCAGAACAACGAATCGACGAGCAACACATCAGAATCGAAGACGGATGCTCCCCTTTTCCGGTGGGGGTATTGGATCGTTCTTGCGCTGTGCGGTATTGCGTCAGCGACGGCATTTCTGCCTTTGTTTCCCGTAGACTGGTGGTGGGTCCGCATCGGCGATTTTCCTCGCGTGCAACTGCTGATTTTTTATCTGGTTCTATTGCCCGCCTTGTTTCCCTTCAGAAAGAAAAAGACTACTATTATAGCGTCAATCGTACTTGGTGTCGGAATCGGCATTCAACTGTTCTGGATCTTTCCCTATCTGCCGATCGCACCGCACGAAGTCGAATGGGCTCAGGCAAACGATCCAAATTCCCGCCTGCGTATTTTATCAGCAAATGTTTATCAGGAGAATCAAAATTCCGGCGCCCTGCTCGAACTGATTCGCCAGGTACAACCCGATGTGATTGTGCTGTGTGAAGTCAACGAACGCTGGATCAGGGAACTGACTCCCCTGGAAGAAATGTATTCCTACCACCTGACGCACCCGCTTGAGAACACCTATGGCATTGCCCTCTATACGAACCTCACTGTTGAAGAGGCGCAGGTACGGGCGATGGTGAAACAAGAGATCCCTTCGATTGACGCACAAATCAAACTTCCTTCCGGTCAGAAAGTACGATTGTTTGCCGTCCATCCCAATCCGCCGCGACCGGGAGAAGACACCACTAAGCGTGATGGAGAACTGGTACTCGTCGGACGTGAAGTCAGCAACGATCAAAGTGCGATCGTCCTCGGCGATTTGAACGACGTCGGCTGGTCGCGGACGACGAACCTGTTTCAGGAAGTCAGTGACCTCCTCGATCCGCGAAAAGGGCGTGGGCTGTATCCCACTTATGACGCAACCTCATCTATCTGGCGTTATCCACTGGACTATTTATTTCATTCGGAGGATTTCCGTGTCATTGAAATCCGCATCCTGCCTGAGATTGGCTCCGATCATTTCCCCCTGTTACTGGAACTGAGTCATGAACCAGAGGCTTCTGCCTCACAGGAAGCACCCCACCTCGATGCCGGCGACCAGGAAGATGCTTCGGAAGCTGTCGACAAAGCGCGAAAATCAAATTGAGATCCCGAAGAGGTCTGTTTCCCGCTTTTTTGACTCAAATCCTGAACGATTGAGGGCCCAACGCGCAAGCTGAACGGTCAGAGACCACTTTCCTTTGGAGCGTGAACTCAAAAACAAGTGTTTTCAGCAAAGCAGAGGTAAAATTTCTAGTTTGAATCAGTTCCATTATTTTGGCACACCCTTTGCGAATTGTTATCTATCACCAGGATTATTTCCCAATCTAAACTCCGCAGGCCCCTGGTGCAGGGAAACACTTTATAGCCCTGACTTGAATGAAGCGAAAACAAAATGAATCCTGATGAAAATCAAAGCAATCCATACTCGGTGATTCTCCGGGCAATCACGATCCTGGCAGTACTCGTCGCTATCGCAGCGGGTCTCGTGATCACGTGGGAGCTCGTGCTCACGCTTTTTCTCGCGGTTTTGTTCGCCGTCTTTCTGAACCATGCCAGCCTGAAAGTGAGCCAGTTACTACCTCTCTCTCGCAAAGGGAGTCTGGCGGCGGTCGTGGTGGCTTTGCTGTCTGCATTCATTGGCGTCAATACATTTTTCTTTACACAGATCAATCAGCAGATTGAGCAGGCAAATCAGGAAATTGATCAGGGTGCACAGAAAGTGCATCAGTGGGCTGAGCAATATCCGTCAGTCAAATCGGCAATTCAGTCGACACCCTTTCTAGCTCAGATTTTACAGCCCGGCCATTCAGATCCGTCAAAACAACATTCGGATTCGACCGCGAAGTCAGACAAACAGACTTCAGAAAAAAATCAAGCGGAAAAGACGGCATCCGACAAATCGTCTGCATCCTCGAAGCCGAATCTGAATTCTTTGCCACAGCCCGCAAAAAAAGCAGCCTCGCTGGTGGGGCAGATGTTTAAAACCACGTTCGGATTGATTGTTAACAGTCTACTGATCTTTTTTGTTGGACTGTTTCTGGCAGTATCGCCGCAGTCATACCGGGATGGCACGGTGCTGCTGGTGCCTCCGGCGCGCAGGGAACGTATTCGCGATTTAATGAATCAACTCAGTGAGACACTCTGGCAGTGGCTCGTCGGTCGATTTGCCTCCATGCTGGTAACTGGCCTGGGAGCGTCAGTGCTGCTGTTCCTGATTGGCGTTCCCATGGCCGGGACTCTGGGTCTGATGACGGGGCTGCTGACTTTCATACCCAACATTGGTTCGTTGATCGCTTTCCTGCTGGCAATTCTGGTGGCATTATCGAACAGCCCGATGACGGCCGCGCTGGTTGTCCCCACGTATGCGGTGTTACAACTGGTCGAGAGTTACCTGGTGACTCCCTTGATTCAACAAAAACAGGTTTCGCTTCCACCAGCACTGTTGATTTCCTTTCAGGCCATCATGGGTGTCCTGTTTGGTTTCCTGGGCGCCGCCGTCGCTTCGCCGCTGTTGGCAGCCAGTAAAGTTTTGGTGGAAGAACTCTATGTGAACGATTATCTGGAAGGCCAGAAATCATCGTCACAACAGACGTTGGACAACACCGATCAGGCGGCGTAGCAACGAGAACAGACTCTTTTTGATATTCTGTTTGACATGCAGACCAAACGTTCATAAAGTGACTCTTGTCGACACTTCGGCACTTTTCCAGTGCAAATTCTGCTACTCTTCTCCTGTTTCGTGGAGCGCCCCATGCGAATCAGCCCGTTGCCAACAGTTATAATGACAGCCTCTCCCTTACGCACACGTCTCGTATTATTGATCGTTAGCATCTCGATCTGGGGAATCGCACAACTACCGGCGCAGGAAAAAAACGCAACGAAAAACAGTATCGATTATGAAACTCGAAGCGTGGAATTTCATGTACGCGACGAACACGGTAAGCCCCTCGAAGGAGCGAAGCTGTTTGCGAATCTCGTTTATCTTGACAGTTCTAAAAACACCAAAATCTCCAATTCCAATCTGGTTACGAATTCCACAGGCATTGCCAAATATAAGCTCTCCCATCACGTCACCGGCCTGCGACTGTGGGTCAGCAAGCCAGATTTTGTTCCCGAATTCGTCGATTTCGATAAAGGCCCACAGGGCGAAGTGACAAAAATTCCCGATTCATTTGAATTTCAACTCGCCCGGGGAACAAAGTTAAGCGGGATTGTGATCAACGAAAGTGGGAAACCGATTCCCAATGTGACTGTTGATGTAAGCGAAGAATTGGGTCCAAAGGTCGTGAGGACTGGTGATCCCCAAGCCAGGATTAACGTAGATGCCACTGCCGTGACTGACAAATCAGGAAAATGGAAGATCACAAACGCACCCGCTAAACGGGCGGGAGACGATTTTCAATTCCTCCTTAAGTTGACACATCCCGACTATCTTAGTGATGCGGAATGGGGAGGGCTTCAAACTCAGCAACATGTCACCACCACCATGCTGAGAGACGGCACTGCTAAAATTGTCATGCATCAAGGCATTGCCGTAAAAGGGACGGTCTTAAATACCGCTGGAGATCCCATCACGAAAGGCATCATTGTCTGGCACGACGAACCGTACTATGGCCCTACGGTGCATGAAGTGGAAATCGACGAGCAGGGACATTTTAAAACCATTCCCCTCCCGCCGGGAAAACACCCCATCACAGTCGTGACTCCGGGCTTTCAACCGATCCGTCAGATTGTCAATGTGGGCAAATCCATGGACGACCTCACATTCACGATGAAGCCGGGAAAAACGCTCACACTGAAGATTGTTGATTCCCACGGCAAACCGGTCCCCAAGGCCCGCGTGAGTCTGAGGGGATGGCGCGGTGCAGAATCATTGTATAACTGGCGACATTCGAATGTACTCAATTCCCGGATTCCTACACGTGCCAATGAAAACGGCATCTATATCTGGGACTGGGCTCCCGATGACGGGGTCACTTATTTGATCTCTGCCCGGCCCTTCGCTTCGAAAGAGGTAACACTGACCGCCAGAGAAACAGCACATGTCATCAAACTGGATCAGCCGCTGATTGCGACAGGGAAAGTGACTGATGCGCAAACGGGAAAATCAGTGAAACACTTTCGCGTGATCCCCGTCATTGAATTTCGTCCGGAGTTTTTGTCGACCTCGTTTCAAAATACCGTACCGGGAAAAGAGGGCCAGTATCAAATTATGTTGAATGGCGGCATGCGTGACCGTCGCCACCTGATTCGCATTGAAGCCGACGGTTATCGATCGGCAATCAGTAAAAATTCATTCGGACTTGGTGAAGGACCGGTCACTCAGGACTTTTCTCTGAAACCGGCAAAGCCTCGTACAGGAAGGGTCGTCGATGGTTCAGGTAAACCGGTCTCAGGTGCAACGGTCATTGCAGGCACCCCCAGCATTGTCCCGATGATGCAAAACAACGAATTCGACTGGAGTGGAATTCCCCTCAAAACATCTTCTGACGGCCAATTCCAGATTGCCGCAACGTTCGAACCAACCCGCATTCGTGCCCTCCATAAATCCGGCTTTGCAGAAATCGTTCGACAACCAGACGAAGACATCGGGACGATTACTATACAACCCTGGGCTCAAATTTCCGGCAGATTATTCCAGGCAGGAAAACCGGTCCCGAATCAATTGATTCTATTTAAGACAGTACAGGACCGAAAACTGGGAGAACCGCGCTTCCAGGATTCCTTTCATACGCAAACCGATGCAGAAGGTCGCTTTGAATTCAAGCGTCTGCCTCCCATCGCGGGTGCCGTGCAGGCGTATCTGGGCCCCTGGGAGAATTCGCCACTCACGTCCAGTCAATCGATGCCCCTCGATCTCCAGCCGGGCGATCATAAGACAATCGCTCTCGGCGAGACGGGAGCCACTCTGAAAGGGACCGTCGTGGCCACAGGTAGAGGCGAAGTTGAGTTGAACAAAAACTGGTCGCTCAATTATCTGATCCGCCGTGATGGTGGCATACCTCTGCCGAATGATTTTCCGGAATTGAGCTTTGATCCCAAAGGCCCTGTCCAACCAGCGTGGGGTCTCGATCCGAATTTTTACAGCTGGCTCAAAACGCACCAATACTATTTTGTCAAACTCGCCCCCGAGGGCCAGCTGCAAATCGGCGGCGTCCCACCGGGAGACTACGATCTCTTATTGCGCTTGTACGAACAACCCGCCGGTTGTCTGGTGGAAACCATCGGGGCAAAAGTGATCCCCGTCAATGTGACTGCAAACGATATCAAATCGGGCACGAAAGACCTGGGTTTGATTGAAGTCCCCTGTCGTGTCGGTCCCCGCGTCGGACAATATATGACTTCCTACAAATTCACCGATACCACAGGCCGAGAACATACCATCAATGACATGAAGGGGCGCTATGTTTTGATGCAGGTCTGGGCCAGCTGGTGCGTTCCCTGCCTCAAAAGTATGCCTGATATCAAGGCGACGGCGGCACAGCTTGCCGACAAACCCATCACATTCGTCGGTTTGAATATTGATCAACGCCCCGCCGATGCGGAAATTCTCGTTGAGAAAAACCACTGGGACTGGGCACAAAACTACCTCGGTGCTCGATCCGATATGGCACGACAGCTCGCCATCAGTTCCGTTCCCATCTACTACCTGATCGGACCGGATGGGCGTCTTGCAGCTTCCTCGAACAAGTGGCTTGAAATAAAAGAAACAGTCGAAGCAGCACTTAAACAGTAGTTGAAAATACAAATCATAAGTTTTCCCTTGACATTCTAGGGGAGCCCGGCAATACTCTTCCCTAGACATTCATGGGGAGACGAATATGGCCGAAAAACGAAAAGCCGATTTGCTGCAAGGCACGCTGGATATGTTGATCCTGAAAAGCTTGCTTGATGGTCCGCGACACGGGTATGGCGTAGCGAAATGGATTCAGGTCACGACCAAACAGGCGTTACAAGTTGAAGAAGGGTCGCTGTATCCTGCCTTGCATCGGATGCAGAAGCGTGGCTGGATCAAGTCGGAATGGGGCCTCTCCGAAAGTAATCGCCGTGCGAAATATTATCAGTTGACGGCTACGGGCCGGACTCAGCTCAAATCGGAAGTTCAGGCATGGTCCCACTTAGTGGATGCGATCAGCCTGGTATTAAACTCGAATCTCGCGGAGGCCTGACATGCTTCGAAACTGGATTCAGACCCTGTTTTCTTATCTGCGTTTGCCACTGATTGCACACGCAGATCGAGAGATGAATGAAATCCGCGAAGAAATTGCCTTTCATCTGTCGTCCAGTGCGGAAGAAAAATGCGAAGCCGGCATGGATCAACAGAAATCACAGCAGACGGCTCTAGAACAATTTGGCGACGTCAATTCCGTCGTTCAGGATTGCTGTCACGTCTCCCTTTCGCGACACGTTTTCTGGCATCGGATCCATCAGATCCTCACGCTGGGTCTGATCTGTGCCGTCGGATTCCTGTTCTGGTTTTACACACAAAACAAATCCGCGACGAACTCTGATCTCGCTGCGCTCGCTCCTTCAGGGTATTCGCTGGCAGAAACGAATGGAGTCATTCGGGGAACGGTCGTTACTGATCGTGGGAAACCGGTGAATGCGGCTCATGTCCTGGCCGTCGTCAAAACCTGGCCACCCAATGGATTCCGGCAGAATTCCTATACGGCAATCACCCATGCCGACGGAACGTTTCTGATTAAAAATGCGTATCCACCACAGCAGGACTATGAAGTCCAAATCGCAGCACTCGCCGAAGGCCATCTGCTGCAGTCAGAATATATTTCCATGCGCCAAGGAAGCCTGAAACCGGTTCGCTTCCAGTTAAAAGAAACCGCGCCGTTTGTTCTGCGGTTCGAGTCCCATGATGGCACGCCCATCGCGGGCGTCAGCGCGTTTCCCTTCGAACGGGTTGACAAAAATGGTGCTGAGCACTGCGTATATTTCTGCAGTGCCGAACCAATTGTGCAAAAGTCGAATGCGACGGGAACAGTTTCGATGCCCCATTTTCTGCCAGGCGAACACGTCACCGTGTATGTCCGCTTTCCCGACAGCGACTGGCAGACCCGGCAACTGGTGGTTCCGCAGAAAGCAAATGAACTTGTGCTGACTCCTTCCGAAAACGATAAACTCGACGACGGATAATCATCTCCAATCTCTGAATTTTGAAAACTTGCCAGCTTATTGCGTAAAAGGTACGCGCAGAAACTGAGAAAATAAAAGGAACCGACCATGCAGCAACTGACACGATACGCGATGTTTTTGACAGCTTTCATACTACTCCCTACCGGATTCGCTTTTTCGGAAGAAGCAAATGTGTTGTTGAAAGACAGCTTTGAAAAGGGAAAAACAACACCCGATGGCTGGAAGAGTGGCGCCAATCTGCCGGGAGTCAGATACGTATATGACAAAGGACGCGGGAAATCAGGCAAACGCAGCCTGTCATTACAAAAAACCGCACGACGTTATTTTCCGATCGCACAGTGGTATCGAATTGTGCCTTATAACGGCGACTCAAAAACGTTGCAGATTAAATGCCAGGTCCGGGCCGAGCGGACCACCAAAGCCATCATCGATGTGCAGTTTCTCGACGCAAATCGATCCAGTCTCGGTCACGAATGGGCCAGCTATATCGGCGTAAAACAAGCCGGCGATGCCCCCGCGAATCATAACTGGAAAGAATATTCCGGTACCGTCTCCATCCCCGAAAAAACAAAGCAGATTGCCATCGCACTGCAAATCTACGGGCCCGGAAAAGTCTGGTTTGATGATCTTGAAGTAAGCTTCGCTGGTTCCACCCCAACTGCGAAAGAGACAAAACCAAAAAATGAAAAGGCCATCGAAGTTAAAGCCGGAAAAGGGGTCGGCCAGTATCTGTTAGTTCCCCCTAAAGCCAAATCCGCTGCGGAAAAAGAGCAGTCGCTACTGATCGTACTCCCCGGCGGCGATGGTTCGGCTGACTTCCATCCGTTCGTAAAACGGATTCATGAGAACGCGCTCAGTGAGGACTTTGTCCTGGCACAACCGCTGGCCAGACAGTGGACGTCCAATCAAAAAATCGTCTGGCCTACGATAGACAGCAAGACTGACGACATGCAGTACAGCACCGAAGAACTGATTGAGGCGGTCATTGAGGATGTCAGCAAAAAATACAAAATCGATCCCCGGCGCATTTACCTGCTGGCCTGGTCCTCCGGTGGCCCAGCCGCCTATGCGACCGTGATGAAAAAAGAGACTCAGGTCAATGGTGCCCTGATCGCCATGTCCGTCTTTAAACCAAAACAGCTGCCTGACCCGAAGAACGCCAAAGCACGCAGCATATATGTGTTGCATTCGCCTGACGACAAAATTTGTCCTTACTGGATGGCGCAAGCCGCTCAAGAAACACTCTCGAATGCAGACGTGCACACAACTCTGGTAAACTATCCTGGCGGTCACGGCTGGAAAGGGAACGTGTACGCCAATATTCGACAGGGTATCGAATGGCTGCAGAAATCAAAATGATGCGGCTTAATGTGTTGCCTGCGTTTCCAACGCGAACCAGGACTTATTCAGGTAACTGCAACTGCAGGCTGCGGACGCATCGGGAACCAGCACCAGCCCGCCGGCAGGAATCGCATTGATCCAGCAACCCGGGCGGACGCCTCCGTAGTTTTCGATGCTGCTGTTTTTGTTGAAATCGAAATACCCCAGCGTCGCCGACCGGAAGAACATCATGTTTTCGCAACTCGCCAGAACACCGCAGCCGTAGGAACGTTTAAAATTGAAAGGCTGCGGCTTGCCCGTTTTCAAATTCCAGGCGCCCCCTTGTGCATACACGGTTTTCCCATTAATCAACGGGCGAGAACTGTAATTCGCTTTCGCCTCCCACGTTTTCTCGCCAGTCGTACTATTGAAGACACTTAATCGTCCCCCTTTTTCCGAGGAGAGTCGGAAACTCGTCGGTTGATAGCTCATCAGCAGCGCGTCATTCTCTGCACTGACGGCAATCATCGTGCCGTAGATATCTTCTTTATTTTTCCACAGCACATAACCATCGTGAATACTTAAGCATAGTAACTGACCGGTGGCATGTTTGGCGGTTTTGGGAATCGGGTTGCGTTTCGATTCTTTCGTGCGATCAAAATCAGCCAGCGGACGATCAATCAGATAAAGTTTCTCGTTGGCAATCGCAATCGCATTGTGACGGATTGAATCTTCAGAATCATACTGCCATTTCAATTTTCCGGTTTTCGTGTCAAAGGCAAACAATCGGTTTGATTCGGTAAGTTGCTTTGTCATATCACCCGTCGTGGCACGATAGCGATACGCGACGACATGGTTGGGATCAGCGGCCGAGCCGATTAACATTCCGTCATGCCAGGCAATATAACCCCAAGGCTGTTTGTTTGCCTTTGCTTTGGGGTCTTTGGCTGGCGGGACTTCGAAGATATGCACCACTTTCCCCGTGGCGGCGTCCAGTTGAAAGCAGCGCTGCTCATGCCGGATAAACACAAAATCGCCGCCCAGACAATAATTGCTGCCGGTGCCCGAAGCCCCCATCAGTTCGTCACCATCATAAGCGACCAGCACACCTTCAATCTGGAATCGCCACAGTTCATGTCCGTTATAAGCATCCACGGCGATCAGACCATCATTGCCTTCATGAAACAGACGCCCTCTCGAAAACAATGGCGCCGGCCCACGACCATGGCGGGAGGGAATCACAAAATCAAAATCCCGATACCATAACATGCTGAGCTGGCCGTTAACCAGTTTGTCATTACTGCACAGCGTGTTCGCCGCGTCTGCATACTGGTGCGTCCACTCGCCGGCCCCTTGAATGGCACCCCGCCGTTCGATGTTCAATTTACCCGGTTTTCCATAACAGACATACCCGCCGTACGGTCGCTGCAATCGTTTGAGTTCCTGCATGGGAAGCCCGTTGCTCCCCTCTGAAACCGATCTGCCGGAGACCACCAGGTTCGCGACCTTGTTTGGCCCATGCGTCTGATCAAGCGGACGCTGCAACACCATGACCCGCGATCCATACACGCCCGCCTCAGTCAATTTCTGACGTGCCAGCGCCACCAGCGTCGGATCCGACTCAACAGCAACAATCCGTAACTGCGTCCGGTTCGCCAGCTCATAAGCCAATGCACCATCACCGCAACCGACGTCAAAGCAATATCCTTTGTCGATCTTCGTACGTTCGACAATCTCAGCCGCCACCTTGGCGGCTGCGGAATCGGCGGGATACGGTGATGTCACTACCTGTGCTTTGTTGTTTTTCGAAGCCAGGGATTCTGCTGCGGAACCAAAGGTATAAACGTTGCCCCGATCGGTACTCACCACCAGATGAGAATCACTGGCCGCCAGACCGTAGGCCACGCCTTCCACGGGTGTTGACCAGAGCGGCTTACCCGCTTCCAGATCAACCAGATCGACAAACCCATCAGAGCCGGACACAATTTTGTCCCCCGCAATAATGAGCGCCGCACTCGGGTGAGACTGTTTAACTGCCCAGACCTGCTTGAGTCCTTTTGAGCGGACCAGCTTGCCTTTGCGATCCGGGTTTTCAGTTTCCACCCATTGATAGCGTGTTATTTTTCCTTTGCTGGCTTCAACCAGACCATCGGGTAAAGCCACCGTCGGGCCACCTGATGACTTAGCAATCGCTGCACCGTCGGCTGCTTTGAAAACAACACCACTATTCAAAAACAGATCGCCGGCAACAATTGTATCGCCGCCCCCCTGAGCCCGGTTTTTCTGCAGGTGAAAATACTCGAATTTTCCGCTCAAACGATTCATCGATGCCGGAACCGCGCGTCCCGCCGGTACCAGCAGATGATCACCGGCGACTGCCAGATATCCTTGCGCAGAAATGCCGCTGTTGGCATTCGCCCCCCCGTGCGGCTGAGGCATATAAATCTGGCCGGAGTCCGTGTTCGACCAGATTGGCTTCCCCGTTTCTGCATTCAGGGCATATAGATAAATTCCATCGCTGGGCCAGATCCCCGCTGCATAATAAACCACGTCATTGACCACTGCTGCCGCACCACGGGCCGGCCACTTGGATATCACGCGCTCATTGCCCACCGCCATCTGTGCATTCGGTCCGCCTCTGTGTTTCCAGAGCATAGTTCCATCATTAACACGCAATGCATAAAGAAAACCGTCATCACTGGTCACCAGCAGTCGATCGCGCCAGGCCGTTGGTGCAAAACGAACGGGGCCTTCAGTGAAAAATTCCCATATCGGTTTTCCCGTGTTCAGATCCAGTGCCTGAACCTTCCCGGACACACTATCGCCAAAGAAAACCCGCCCCTCGGCAATCACACAATGATTCACACGGTCATAAGTCAAGCGCGTACTTCGCGGCCAGGCGGGCTGCGGTGAATGTGCGGCTTGATGACTCCAGTGCAGCGCAAGTTTTTCCGGAAGACCGTCCGTCGTGAATCCACTGCGTTGTGCGTCGGCCCGGTACGTGGGCCAGTCAGCCGCACTGAGAGAAAGCGCCGTCGAAAAGATCCCGACACCAAGCGTGACAAGAAATAATAAAACGCCTGCTGCCCGATTGCGAATTGCTCTCATGATCTTCATTCCTAATGCCCTCTACTATATCGGCTGACCGCGTCAAAGTAAACGTGCCTTACAGAAGTGTACCACCATGCCCGGCCTTCTGAAACAAACCAAGGGAACAGAATCTCATACTCGCACAAGGATTACTTTTTATTGAACTTGCTGTGAATAAACCGTGAAATTTCGCAGTTAACATTTTGGAAATCGGCCGATCCGGTTTTTCTTTTTCAAGAACCTTCGTCAGAACAATCTTTTAAACAATTAAAAGATATTCTTGACAGACGACTTGACTCACATTACCATCTTTTAAAGAATTAAAACATACTGCCGATCTGTGAACCGCCCCTTTTTCGATTGTAAGGAATCGCTTCCATGGCACGTCCGGGATCAGAACATCCTACTGAGCTGGAACTCGAAATCCTCAAAGTATTGTGGGATGACTCGCCGTTACCGGTTCGCGAAGTCAGAGCGCGACTCGAAACCAAAGCAGGCCGTCCACTCTCCCACAGCTCTGTGATCACCATGCTCAATATCATGTATCGCAAAGGGTTTGTCTCGCGAAAGAAAGAGGGCAAATCGTTTCTGTTCTCCCCCAAACTGATGAAGAAAACGGTAACGGGTGGCATCATGGAAGATGTACTCTCGCGTGTGTTCGACGGTTCGTCCTCTGAACTGGTCCTCAACCTGCTCGAAACGGTCGACCTGGATCAGGCTGAACTCGCGGAGATTCGTAAGCTGATCACACGCAAGGCAAAGGAGCAAAAACAATGACCTGGCACACACTGATTGACCCGGCTTTCAACGGTCGCCTTTGCCTGACACTCATGCACTCGATCTGGCAGGTTTCACTGCTGGCGCTGGTTGTCTGGAGTCTCGATCGTTTTTGGCGCAACGCCTCGGTCGAACGGCGTTACACGCTTCATGTCATCGCCCTCGTAACAGCGATCCTCGCCGTACCAGTCACGTATCAACTGTTAGACGTTGCTGAACCAGAACGCCAAATCACGGACGAATCACTCACGCTCACAACAGAGACCAAACCAGAACCCACTCCCTCTGCAGTCTCTCCTATCTACCCGGAACAGATTGTTTCGAGGAAGACACAAAACAGCAAACCACAGACGCAACGCTCCTTTCAAACTCAGCCCATCGAAGCCACACGCACTTCGAGTGCGACACCCCCAACCGTCAACTCGTCAACTCAGTGGTTGTGGCTGGCACCCTGGATTATGGCCGTTTACATCATAGGCGTCGCACTGATGCTGACGCGTCTGATCATCGCCAGCATCCGCGCCAACCGACTGGGTTCGCAAGCCGATTTAGTCACTGAAGGTCCCCTTGTGGAAGCACTGCGGTCTCTGGCACAACAATGGTCGATGAAGGTCGTACCTGCCCTGGCTCGCGCAGAACAGATCGTTGTGCCTAAAGTCATCGGCATTATCCGGCCCACGATTCTGTTGCCAGCATCCGCCATCAGTGGGCTCTCTACAGAGGAACTCGAATTGATTCTCGCGCATGAGCTGGCTCATGTCAGACGTTACGATATTTGGATCTACCTGCTCCAGCGTTTCGCTGAGGCCGTTCTGTTTTTCAATCCACTGCTATGGTATCTCAGTCGCCGTATCAGCGTGCTCCGCGAATTTTGCTGCGATGAAATGGCATGCCAGACACCACCCACTTCCGATTCCTCGTCGGCATTTGAATCGCGCGTGGAATACGCGACGGCTCTGTTGCGTATCGCCGAACTGGCAAAACGGAGTAACGCAACCACACCGGATCTCTCTTCGCTCGCCGCCAGCGGAAAGTCGCCGTCCGAAATGCGCCGTCGCGTGGCCCGACTGTTTGGTGAACCACTGCGCGAACCCTTACGCGTTTCTCGAACTGGCGTACTCGCCCTGCTGGCGTTGACATTAGCATTGCCCCTGGTCTCGCTCGTCTCGACGTCCACCGCACAGACGGTGAGCAAAAAAGAGGAACCAGCGAAAAAACCCGTTTCCCAGAAAACGCTGCCTCCTGCCAACAACACGTCAAAAGCAAAAGAGGATTCGCGCACGTTCCGACTCAACGTCGTTGATCCTGCCGGAAAACCGGTACCGAACGCTTTGATTGAAGCCCGCACCGATCCGGCCGTGACTCCCGAACAAATTCAACGCGGCACATACGTCCGCAAGAGCACCTATGGCCCCTATGTGAAGACCGACGAGAAAGGCGTGCTCCAGCTGACGGTACACACTCGTCTCAAGCGATTTAATCTCAGCATCAAACAACCCGGCTATGCCCCCTATTGGGCCAGTTGGAGTTCAATCCCGGACGAGTTCACAGCTCAACTAGATGCCGCCTGGACGGTCGGAGGCACAGTTGTGGACGAAGCAGGAACGCCGATTGCGGGCGCCAAGATTTCACCTGGCATCTATTTTAAAAAACGCCCCGGCGATTCCAGTAAACTGGGAGTTGGCACAAGAATCACCACCGATGTGAAAGGCCAATGGAGGTACGAACATGTTCCCGCGTCAAAACCCGATGTCCATATTGATGTGAATCATCCCGATTATAGCCCCTGGAGAGACCGCGTCTCGCGTAGTGAATTTGAAATCAAAGAAAATCAAACGCCCGCCCCACGTATCGTCCTCGATCGTGGGCTCGTCATTACTGGCAGTGTGACTGATGAAAACGGCAAGCCCATTCCCGGTGCGCTGGTCAGAACCAAATTCACGAACGACCTTCGCAAAGCCACCACCGACGAACGGGGCGTCTACCTGCTCACCGGCTGCGAGCCCCGCTTGACGCGTGTCGTCGTTTCTGCCAAAGATCACGCCCCTGAAGTACAGGAAGTCCGTGTCGACCCCGAGATGGAGCCCGTCGATTTTGTCCTGAAACCAGGAGGCAAGATCCGAATTCGTGTGGTTGACGAACAAGGCAAAGGTATTCCTAAATCCAGGATCTTGTTCCAGCACTGGCGAGGATCCTGGATTGGATTCTTTGAATTTGACTACGTCAATCAATATGCCGATGAGAATGGTGTCTGGGAATGGAATGAAGCCCCCCTTGATGAATTTCAGGCCGACATCTGTCGTCCGGGTGGCATGTATCTGAGTAGCCAGACACTCATCGCCCGCGATGAAGAATACGTATTCACGCCCCCCAAGATGCTAGCTCCCTCGGGACGTGTGGTTGATGCCAAAACAAAACAACCCATCAAAAAGTTCCTTGTGACTCACGGTGTTCAAAGTTCACGTACTCAATCCCGTATCTTATGGCTCACGTCTGATCGTTCCGAAGCGCGGGAGGGAACGTATCGGTTACGCATCGCGCGTGATGCACCGGGACATTATATTCGTGTGGCAGCCCCCGGCTATCGAGTCGCTGTTTCGCGAAAACTGCAAAACACTGAGGGAGACGTGAAGCTTGACTTCGAACTCGAACCGGCACAAGACATCGCCACGACAATCCTGACACCTGACGGAAAACCAGCCGTAGACGCTAAAATTGCGGTCGGAGTGAAAGATACCCAGATCAGTATACGCAACGGAGATATTCGCGACAGCTCCACATCTGCAACACTGGTCCACTCCAATACCGCTGGTCATTTTCATACTCCCGCTACAAGCGAGCCGTTTCAGCTCGTCATCACCCACCCTGCCGGCTTCGCTCACTATAAATCAGACTCAGGCCCTCTGCCCGATCCGTTGCGCCTGACACCCTGGGCCCGCGTGGAAGGTCAATTTCGAATCGGTAATCAGCCTGCTCCCAAAGTTTATCTCACGATTCAGGAAAGCATTTTCCTCCAGTCAAATGAGAATGGCCCCCGATTTTCAACCTGGACGATCAAACCGACAGGGCCCGACGGTCAGTATGATTTTGACCGTGTGTTTCCCGGCAAAGGTTATCTTAGCCGTTCCCTTTCGCATCTGGTATTTGAAGGAGCCAGGGAAGTCACCTCGGCAATTTTGGTGCCTCTGGAATTCGTTGCTGGGAAAACGATTCATCTTGATCTGGGACACACGGGCCGTCCCGTCATCGGCAAACTGGTCCCGCCCGAGAAGCACCAAGAGAAAGTGACCTGGCAATTCGCCTCGATTGACGGATATTCCTTTCTGGATCCCCCTCCCGGTATCATGGCTTTAGAAGAACTACAGAAAGATCCTCAGAAGTACCTGACCTGGTATAAAAACTGGAAAGCATCGGAACGCTATGCAACAGAGAAAGCCAGCTTTGAGAAATACGAGGTGGCTCATGAAAAAATGATCTTGGAATCACTCCGCTTCCGCGCCAGCGTTGCCCCCAATGGCTCCTTCCGCATCGATGATGTGCCTGCGGGAACTTATGCGATGACCGTTTATTTCCATTCCGATAATCCGAAAATACATCCCTCTCCCGGCCATCTCATCAACTACATTTTCTCAGTACCACCTGCAGAAAAGAACAGCGAAGCAAAACCAATCGATCTGGGCACGCTGACGCTGAAAAAATAGTTCCAGCGTCCACATACCACTTTGCGCTCTACTCTCATTTCGTGCTTTTCGAGTCTTTCGTGGTAGAAAAATGAACCGCACCGATTCATTTTTTCCTTTCATCTCGCATTAAGACGTTCCGATTTGCTAAAGTGTGTTCCTCAGACAAATCTCATTCCCTTTTACGGAGAAAAGGAACCATGCGCATTCTCATCGTCGGTGCCGGCATTGGGGGCATGACGCTCGCCGCCTTACTCAAACAGCGCGGCTTTGAACCCACACTCATCGAACGCGCCCCCAACTTTGACCATGCGGGTTACATGCTGGGTCTCTGGCCGCTCGGCTATCGGGTCTTTCATGGCCTGGGACTCTATGAACAGTTCGCCGCCGAGTCGATTGAATGCAAGCACTACGAAGTTCGCGACAATCACGGCGAACTCGTTAAGCACTGGTCGATGGACCCCATCTCCGACCGCTTCGGCCCCAACCTGAGCTGCACGCGGCCGCAACTCATCAAACTGCTGCACTCGGCCCTCGAAAGCGCCGACCTGCGTTTCAATACTGCCATTGAATCATTGAACGATACCGGAGACGCTGTCACCGCCACCTTCAACGACGGCACGAGCGAAACGTTCGACCTTGTCGTCGGCGCGGACGGGCTGCATTCGAAAGTCCGCCAGCTTGTGTTCGGCGAACAGCCCTACTACCACACGAACTGGGGCGGCTGGGTCTGGTGGGTCGATGTGAATGCGGTTCCGAAAGAAACCTTCGTAGAACACTGGGGCGCGGGCCGCTTCTTCGGCATCTATCCCACAATGGAAGGTGCGGGCGTTTATGCGGGCGCGCCGGTTGAAGGCAACTTCGACCAGCCGGGACCAGGCCGACAACAGCGTCTCCGCGAACAGTTCATTGGCATGGGAGAACTCGTCGACACCTGTCTGGCAGCCCTGCCCGACGACAGCGCAGATCTGTTCTTCTGGAAACTTTCCGACGTCCGTTCGAAAGAGTGGACCCGCGGCCGCGTGGTGCTGCTGGGCGATGCCGCCGCCGGCTTCCTGCCCACCGCGGGCATCGGCGCGTCGATGGCGATGGAGTCCGCCGCCGTCCTCGCCGACGAACTTTCGCGTACGAACACAGAGTTCCTGGAACATGCCTTGTCACTCTACGTCAAACGCCGCCAGCATCGCGTCGAGAGCACACAAAGCGATTCGCGTCATTTAGCCAAAATGATGTTCATCAAATCCGCCACCGTCGCCCACATCCGCGACGTCGCCACGAAATTTTACTCACTGGAACAGCTTGCCAGCTCCATCGCGAAGGCCTTTGATGAACCGATTTAACAGAAACCAGAATCACCATGGATTTACTCGATCGACTCTTAGCCCACGATGCCTGGACCACGCGTCAGTTACTCGAAATCTGTGCGACGCTTCCCGACGAACAACTTGATCACGAATTCGACATCGGTCACCGGACACTCCGTGCGACGCTGCACCATATCATCGGCAACATGGAAATCTGGTCGGCACTGATGGCCGGCGAACCAATAGAACGATCATCTAATCAAACGATTGCAGAAATGCGCGAGCGCTTATCGGCTGCAGCAGCACGCCTCAAAACAATTGGTACTCAGGTCCAGCAAACCAACGGCTGGGACGATGTCTGGATCGACCACCTCGACGATCCGCCTCGCGAAAAAACCTTCGGCACCGCCCTGGCCCACATTGTCACCCACAGCATGCACCACCGCGCCCAGGTGCTCTATATGTTAAGGCTCTCAGGTGTAGAGTCACTTCCGGAAGGGGATGTTTTCAGCTGGGTAAACAATTGAAACCAAAATGACACTCCCTTTGAAGTTCAAATGGTAGTTTCAGCCTTTCCCCGCCCCGCGATTCACCCGATTATTCCCGTCCGTTTTTGCTTTCTCAATCGCCGTGCGTTGCTGGTCGTTGTAAAAGTCGGTGGTTAACGGTTTACGTTTTTCACCTGATAACACTTCTAACAGTTGCAGCAGTTTGGCGACGATCTGGGGTTCGGCGTTGACTTCCAGGCCGGCGGTGCGGGCGGGCCAGGTGGTGTAGCCGCCCAGGTAGTGTTGTTCGGGGGGTGGGATGTAGCCGGCGGCGCCGTTGGCCAGGCTCATGTTGAAGGTCTGCTTGAACGGGCTTTGTGCTTTGAGCTTCAAGCCGGTGATGCCATAAACTTCGTTGGGAATCGCCGTGATCGCCAGGTCGCCGATGCGGATCACCTGCAGAATGATCTGCTCCTGGGGATGTTCCTCGATCCAGGTTGCCTGCTCGGCGTAGACTTCCGGTTTCGATTTCGGTCGTCGGTCGCCTCGACTGGTATTGAGTTCCTTCGCCCAGGCCAAGCGCGCGGGGCTTGGCAGCCGACGGTCCAGTGTCAAGCGGGTTTCCGCCATTCCCAGTTTCGGGTCGCCGGTCGTGTATTCGATTTTCTTGTATGCGTCAAAGGCGATGGCGGCCAGTTCGCCCGCGTACTGGTCGATACTGTAATTTTTTCGTCGCGGCTCGGAATAGTCCATCCACTGCAAATCGCCGGACGTCCCTTGTGACATGGCAGCGACGAAACCGGGGTGCTCTTTCCCCGCGATTTTCTGTTCCATCAGCGCCGAAAACTTACCGTAGTAGTCGGCGGAAAATCCGCCCCGCGCGCCAAAGTAGTGCATCGAATAATTGGCGAGCAGACCAAGCGGTCGCTTGCCGTCCGCTGACTGAATACTGAGCAGCGAGAGCCCGGTGTCCGCCGGTCCAGCGGGGCCGATGAAGTCAGGATTCTGATAACCGGGGTGCATGATGGCCCGCACCGTTTTCTCACCAAAGGGATCATCGCCGTACTGCTGCGGATCTCTCAACCAGCGACGACAGTGCGTATGCGCGGGTGCATCAACCGAAGTATAGCCAACCCGCGCCGGTTCGAGATTCTCATATGCTTTGACGATTCCCTCGGCCAGCTTTGTCGGCAGAAACCGTTCGTAGTTCGGGTCGCTGGATGTTCCCAAGCAGAAATTCATCACGCTGGGCGCCGAGTGTGTGTGCGTTGATGCGATCAACATACGGTGCACGGGAATGCCCGTCTGTTTGCTGGCAAGTAACTTGGCCCGCTGGCAGATATCGCGGGGAATCATACACGAATCAACGACCACCATCGCAATTGCCGTCCGGTCTGTTTTAAAAACAAAACAGCGTGCGTGCAGCCGATCCAGCACTTTGCCCTGTTTCTGTTCCAGAAATAAGCCGTTCTGAATCGCCGGCAGCGTGGGCGGCGTGACATCCACTTTCGCCGCCCCCGCGGACAAGCCGCATTCCGCGTGTGTTGCTGTACCACTGAGGACGACCAACAGCATCAGACCAGCGGTGATTTTTGGGAGAATGTTCAACATGTTCGGCTTTCTCCGATTGATGACAACTTACTTGCCTGATTTCTCAACAGACTTGCGGGCGCGGAGTTTGGGAGCCAGGTATTTTACCGTTTCGTCGGCGATCACATTGTAGCCCGCCAGATTCGGATGCCGATCAGAATACCAGCCCGGCAGGTCTCCTAGAATCGGGTCGAGTTCGTTGGCCATTACCACCACTCGACCTCCCATGATGAATGGTTTTACCAGGTCCTGATATTTCTCGGGCACTTTCTCCACCGGATACCGGCGGTAGTTGAGCATATTGAATCCCTTTTTCAACTCGGCGGCATAACGGGGATAGATATCAAATACTTCCAGATTTTCTTCTTTCGCCACCTGGAATACCAAGTCGTTGATTTCCTTGCTGACTTCTTCATTCGAAAACGGGATCACGGTCATCGGAACCAGGACCGCGTTGGGATGATCTTTCCTCAATCGCGCGAGCAGATCGTGAAAGTCTTTCGGAAAATTCTCGGTGAAGTTCTCACGCTTGGCCCGGTCGTTCAAGCCGTAACGGATGAAGACGTAATCGACGCCCGGCAGCTTGGCGGCGTCGCGATCGTAGCGCCCCGAATCGAACAGGCGCTTAATGTATTCGCCGCTCAGGCTGGAATTGATTACATGACAGGGGGGCAGATCCCCTTCCGCTGCCAGCAGTTGTTCCATCACCGATTCCAGATGCGGCCCTTCCGGTTTGAGCCGACGCGGAATGCTGCCTTCTGTGGTGCTGTCCCCCAGCAGGAGGATCTGAATCTTGCCGTCGTGCTCGGCTAAAGTCAGCGAAGGCTGCCACAATAAGAACGTTGTCAGCAGGAGCAGTGAGAAAATGGTTTTCATCAAGGGGCGTCGCAGTAAGTTCATCAAAGCAATCCTGTTCAAAGGAAGTTAGGGGAAGGTCTCAAATGGGGAGCATACATTTCATTATGCTCAACTGGTGGGGCGAATTCAATTCGATAACTCGCAGGTACTATACTGATAAAACCTATCCGCGCGGCACACCCAGACAAATTCGAAAGCCGTCGCGGGAGTCGGAATAACTCTCACTCTTCAGTCCCAGACGGACAGCGCAGCGGGCGTTGCCGGGGACGTCGAAGTAGTTGCCGCCCCGACAGACGGGACGCGGGTTTTCTTTGACGAAATAGAGTTCTTCGTGGCCCCCCTTGGGATCGAAGTGATCGAGGACAATTTCCCAGACGCCGCCACACATGTCGGCCATTCCGAAACCGTTGCGTCCTTTTTCGCCGTACTGATCGACGGGTGAGACAAAGGCAAAGCCGTCACTCCAGGGTGCATTCGCCAGCGGCCAGATTTTGTTGCGGCCGGGCAGAAAGTCGACGGCGGAAATATTCAAGCGGCCTTCGCCGTCGCGCAGGTCATTACCCCACCAGAAATAATGGCTCTCCTGGCTGCCCCCTCGACAGGCATAGGCCCACTCGGCTTCGGTCGGCAGGCGATATTCCAGTCCTTTCGGCAAGCGACCTGCTTTGCGTTCGCGCTCGGTAAGCCATTTACAGAACGCACGGCCGTCATTCCAGCTGACGCAGACGACCGGATAACTGTTTCGCAGGGGAAACCCGAAATTCGGATCGCGCCAGCTCTTGCCTTTCATCGAGATCCAGGGATGCGGCGGCGCTTTGGCGGTGATTTTCCATTCGGGATCAAACACCTGTGTCTCGCCCCCCGGTTTCTCGGCATCGGTTACGTAGCCGGTCTCTTCCGCGAAGCGTTTGAACTGACCCACGCTGACTTCGGTGCGGCCCATCCAGAATCCGTCCCTGACTTGCATCGGTCGGGGCTGTTCCCCTTCATACGATTCCCGCGTGGTGCCCGGCGTCGCCCCCCCTTCAATGCCGGTCGCCCAGGCTTTCTCTTCGGGAGTGCTGCCCATCATGAATTTGCCCGGCGGAATATACACGACTTCCAGAGAAACATCGCCGCCCAGGTCAATCTGTTTTGAATCTCCCTGACTGTGGGGATCAGCAGCCTGCGCCACACCAGCGCTCAAAATGAGACAGGACAACAGCAGCAGACGATCAACGTTTGCGATTTTCATCGGGTGAGTTCCTTGTTAAGGTAAGCTGAGCAGGCAGGATTTCGGGAGACACATTCTTTAAGATAGAGAAATAAATCTCCAGGATCAACAAAATATTGATCTTTGTAACAAAGCGAATAGCAGGGAAATTGATGACAGACTGACTTCTTAGCAAGAACAAGGCATGGAACTCGGTCTGTTTCTAGTATTTCGGTTTCTGTTTTTACATGTCAGGAATAATGTTTGATGAAAATCACTGGTTTAACACATCACTGGGGAGATCGACTCTGGGAACAGTTTGAACCCGGCCCGCAGCAGAGTGAACGATGCCAGCGTCAAAATCGCGGGATTCTGAAATTGTTACGATATCTTGAAACTCTTGACGGACCTGATTTCTGGATTGGTGACACCACTTTCGGGATTCTGGATTTCTGTGCCCGTGATTCTCAGGATGAATGGGATCGCGTCCCTGTGCTTGCATCTGTGGAAACTTTTGGATCCGAACCTTTTGCCTATCGTGTTGAATACCCGCTTCCGTTTGAGTTGCTTCCCTGGATGTCAAAAGGCCACCTGAATCAACAGGAACCACAGGACTTTTGTGATTCGTATGACCCGAATGTTTATGAACAATTAGACTGGTGGGGTTGTGCAACCGCATCCGGAGTCGAAGAAGGAGCTTACTACATACTCTCTGCTATAGCGAATTCGAATGCGAATCCCAACCGAATTCGATCCAGCTGGATGTGGTATATCTGCCCTAACTGTGACTTTCACTCGCCCCACTATCAACCAGAATGTGAAGGGTGCAAGTATGTCTTCCCCCCTCAGAAACAAATGGAAGCCGTTGGCATGTATCGCAAAGCTAATGTTCCCACCGGTTCCGTAACCCCCTCCACATTGCGAACCGATTCTTCGAAGAAGGAAATTTGAATTCCACAGGCGAACATCTGGTCTTCTTTGTTGTCTTTTCTTCTAAGCTTGCCTTACCCGCCCTGGTGCGGGATACTCAGACATCCGTTCGTGGGACTTGGGAGTGACTTCCGCGTTAGCCTTTAGAGCTTTTTAGCCCGTCGCTGCTTATCTTCCCCGAACGGACTTTTCTTTTATCAGGAAACTAGAGCCGTGACAGACGGGAAGGTTCAACCAACGGAGCGAGAACAACTGCGCGAGCGGTGCGAACGGGAAGACGTGATCATGTTTATCAATTCCTGTTTCGCGGCCACGCGCCAGAACGAGTATTACACCGATCTGTATCGCACGTCCGTTTCGATTGAATTCCTGCACCGCTATGTGCTGATCAACTATCGGCTGCTCTATGCGCGCACGCTGGCGGCGGGCATTAATCATTTCAATCAGCAGCAGATTATTTTTAACCTGCTGGAGGCGGGTGCGCCCGCTGATACGAAGCAGCGTACTGAAGAAGGATCATTGATTGCCACCGCGCTACGGAAATTGCCTGCCAACCGGGTGTATGCTCTGTTTACCCGTCTGCAGCAAAACCGCGTGAATAACCGCCGGACCCGGGCGGTGATCAAATCGTATCTGGCCTGGCGGCGCGAACCTGAATTCGACGCGATCAAGTATCGCAATAAATATCGGGCAGCGGCGGCGCACGTGCATTCTCGATTGGATACAGAACTGGGACGTTTTCTGTTTGAGCGACCCAGTCAGAAACCGTACACGACGCCATTGCTAAACCAGTATCGGCAGGCACAATACAGTGCGGCCGCCATTTATGAGCTGCCGTTCACGGTTGCAGAATCACTGGCTCAGAAGCACCAGATTCCCCGCGATGTGTTTTTGAAAAAAATCGAACCAAAAATGACAGCCGCCGAGAAGCTGCGTCTCCAGTCAACTGCTGCGCGAACGAAAGGCGTCGAAATTGAGTTCGATCTGAGTCGGGCTGGCCTGACGAAGCTGGCGCTTTACATTCTCTCTTTAAAGCAGAGCGAACACGCAGCGCGAGCGGAAGAACTGCAAGCTGCTCTGGAAGCGGCTGCTGACAAAGCATTGACTCGCGCGCCACTCTCATTGGATCGCGTGGCGACGATTCTGGACCGGAGCCGTTCTGCAACCGGCAGCCGTGAAAAACGGAACCGGCCCCTGGCTGTCGCCTTGGCCGCCAGCACTCTGCTGCGCCGAGCGGCGACCGAATACCGGGCTTTCTGGACACCAACTCAGAAAGAGAACCCGTTTGAATTACTGACGTACGCGACAGGCCAGACGGCGCTCGCGGAACCACTGCTGGATGCGCTGGAATGGCGGCCCGATTTGATTGTGATTGTGTCTGACGGTTACGAAAATGATCCGCCTCAACTCGTCGATCAGGTGGCCCGCGTGTACCGGGACGCAATTGGGAAAGCGGAGACGCCCGAGATCGTCCACATGAATCCGGTGTTCGATGCCGATCATTACGCGCCCCGTCGCCTGGGAGCGACAATCCCAACGGTGGGACTGCGCGATGCGGAAGACATTCCCATCATGCTGGGATTTGCCAAATTTACCGCCGGGACCGCAACGCTGGACGAACTCGAACGATATCTGGCATTGCGCGTGAACAGGATGCTCAACTCAGATGGAACATAAACAACCCAAAACAACCGATTGTCTGGAAACCATTTCTCTGAAAGGTCTGACACTTGCCCCCTCTCAGGTATTGGGAGGCGTGCGGCTGGTTCCTGTGCTGCGCAAACAGGTGCGCGAAGATTTGCGTCTGACAAAACGCCCTTATTACGAGGACATCGCCGCCATTCAAATTGACAATAAAACGGCGTATTACTCTTACATCCCACACGCCTTCATCGCGGACTGGACGTCCGATGGTTCACCGGCGGTCGCCTACGGTACGCAGATTCGATCCAATAAATCGACGAAAACCAGTGATGGGACAGCCCATGACCTGGGATTCATGACGGCACGCGTCATGAAAAAAATGCGGGCTCGCGAAGACCGAAATCGCCTGCGGTTTCTACCGATGGATGTTTCTCTGGAAGGTTTTCTCTCGCTGCATTTTGGTGGCCCCAACATTATCTGGGAAGAGTATTCCCGGGCAGCAATCCGCGATGGGTTGAGTCCGCGCTCTGAAACGACGATTCCAGGCCGCTGGATCAAAGGATTGGAAGACGCGTTGCGTGTGTTTGAGATTCATACCAACCAGGTCGGTTCGCTGGTCTTCGTCGGTGATGCGCTGGCTTCAGCGTTCATTGTGTCTCATCCCGATGATTACCGTGCACTCCATGAGACACTGCTCACGGACGATTATGGCGAGTTGCTGTATTACTATGGTCTGTACGCGCAGGAAAACTGTCTTGATCCGGATGCCATCGACGTCCGCCGGGTGCGTTCGATGAAAGATCTACGATCTGAGGTGGCCCGCGTACGGTCGGACTGGGATAAATTGCATCGACTGATGTCAGACAATCTGTTGGACTGTCCGGTACGGCATGAGATGGTTTACCGTATGGGGCCGTTCCAGCTGCAACGTTTTATGACGGAATTGAATCCGAAAGCAGAAAACCATATTGGCGAATCGATTGTGCGCAAAAACGGTACATTGGAGTATTTGAAAACCTACCGTCTTTCAGCGGCACAGTGCCGACGCGCTTATCTGCTGATGCAGTTGGCTGACAGCAACTGGTCAGTTGAGGCATGCGCCGAGAAATTGTCCAGCACTAGAAACGAATTGATTTTCCGTCTGGAAAAAGCGGGGTTCGGCTATCTGTTCCACCGGCATGTCCTGGAAGAGGTGCATAGCAAACTTCGCTGAGGCTGGTAGTTTGACGCCCAGTGTCATCCTGAACTATATTCGATCTGTTTGATACAACTTTTTTGATTGACTATCAGGTGACGCTTCATGAAGTTCTATTTAGCTGTTCTGGTCTGTTTGTTCGCACTCTGTTTTCCGAATCGTAGCGAGGCGGATCTGAATTTATACGTGAAAGCCGATGCTACGCCGGACGTACAAGGGACTAAAGAAAAACCGTTCCGCACAATCAATGACGCACGGGACGCAATTCGAAAAGCCCGTCAGCAGGGTCAATTGAAGGCCGGCGATGTAGTGACTGTGAACATTGAGCCGGGCGTGTATGAATTTTCTTCGTCGCTGAAATTCGACAAAACTGATGGCGGCACGAAAAAGAACCCGGTCGTGTACCGGGCAACCGAGTCCGGTACGGTCCGACTTCAGGGAGGCGTCACTCTGGATGCGGCTTTGTTCAAAGCGGTAACCGACGAAAACATCTTAAAACGGATCCCGGAAGCGGCCCGGGATCATGTGCGGGTCTATAACCTGACGCCGGTCTCGCGAGGGGCGTTTGCCGAATTCAAACCCTCGTATCGGGGTGTGCCCACGGGTCCCTGGTTGTACATGGATGGTGCGCCGATGACACTGGCCCGCTGGCCGAATGCCGATGCAGACAACGCGGGCTGGGCGTCGTTTACCAAAGCAATCGACAAAGGCCTGCCCGACCCCAAGGCCAAAGACCCGGCCAAGCAAAAACTGCACCCCGGCTCGTTTGTGTTCGACGATCCTCGACCGGCACGTTGGAACCTGGATCAAGGAGTCTGGCTGCTCGGTTACTGGACGCACGACTGGAGCGATGAAGCCATTCGCGTCGCCGACTACGATCCTGAAAAGAAAATCATCAAGCTGGCGGCGCCTCACAATTACGGGATCATGGGCGGGACCTGGGGCGCGAAAGAACGCCGCTTCTTCGCACTCAACGCGTTGGAAGAACTGGACGCGCCAGGCGAATGGTATCTCGATCGCGAAAAAATGCAGCTCTATTTTTATCCCACCAAAAGTTTAGACGCCGCCACGATTGTGCTGGCGCGACTCACCGCGCCGTTGCTCAAAATCGAGGGCGCGCGTCACATGCGGTTTGAAGGTTTGAACATCGAATTTAGTCATGGTTCGGGCATTGATTTGCGGAATACGGAAGGCATCGAAATTGTTGGCTGCGTGATTGCGAACCTGGGCAGCAGCGGCATTTCGGTTGTCGGCGAAAATAATACGATCCGCAGTTGCGATCTCTTCAATCTGGGCACGCGTGGCATTTCCCTGTCCGGCGGGGATCGGAAACAACTCAAGCGGGCCAATAACCGCGCGATCAACAACCACATTCACGATTACGGACTGTTTCAACGGACGTATGCGCCGGGGATCTACGCCCATGGCTGTGGTCAGATTGTGGAGAACAACTGCATTCATGATGCCCCCCATAATGCGATTCTGTATGGCGGCAATGAGAATCGGTTCGAACGCAACGAAATCTACCGCGTGGTGATGGAGACCGGCGACTCGGGCGCGTTTTACACAGGACGCGACTGGACCAGTCAGGGGAATCTGCTACGCCACAACTTCATTCACAACCTGGGAGGCGGCGATGCGTCGCACGTGAATACGATGGGCGTCTACCTGGATGATTGTGACAGCGGCGACACAGTAGAAGGCAACGTATTTTATCGCTCGGGTCGGGCCATTATGATCGGTGGCGGCAGGGATAATCCGATTCTGAATAACCTGGTGCTCGACTGTGCCATTGGTCTGCACGTCGATTCACGAGGCATGACCTGGAAACAGTGGAACAACCCGAAGTCGGCCGGCTGGAATTTAGAAGAGAGAGCAGAAAAGATGAACTACAAAAATCCGCCCTGGAGCACCCGGTATCCCCATCTGGCGAAGATCATGAGCGACTCACCCCGCGAACCCTTATACAACCCGATCGAGCGAAATGTGTTTGTGAACTGCACCAAAGAAGTCTGTCATCTGGGCGGCCAAGTCAAACAGCTGCTCGATAAATTCGAGATAAAAAACAACCTCGCCGTGAATACCACGGGCGCGCCAAGCGGGATTGGCATGACCAAGGATCTGAAAGGTTTTACCAACCTGGAGGGGAGTTCCACCAAACCGATTCCGCTGGGCCTGACCAGAAACAGCAGCGGGAAACTGACGCTGGAACAGGATCCGAAACTGCTCACACCCAAGATCGCCTTTGAACCGATTCCCTTTGACAAGATCGGTCTCTATCAAGATGAATTTCGGCGGGAGCTGCCGGTCAGAAGATCTCAAGACTGATCAACGTAACTGTATTAAGGCGAAATCATGTCCGAACTCCAACATGCTAATTTCGGCTGGCTGCATGCGCCCCCCTTTCCGCCCGCCTGCTGTCACTGTCTGATCCTTGAAGGCAACGCCGGGCTGGTATTAATCGATACGGGCATCGGCACACATGATATCGCCAACCCGACAGAACGCGTTGGGCAAGAGGCGATCGAGACAGCCGGCTTTCAGTTCCTGCCTGCCATGACGGCCCTGTGTCAGATAGAGCAACGGGGATTTTCTGCAGACGATGTGACCGACATTGTGCTGACGCACTGCGATCCTGATCATGTGGGTGGGCTGACCGATTTTCCGGAAGCCTTCGTGCATCTGGCGGCGGAAGAAAAACAGAACCTGGATGCGAACAACTCCCGCTATCAAAGGGCTCAATTTGCGAATCGTCCCAAATGGGTCACCTACGAAACGAACGATGCCGACTGGTTTGGCTTGCCCTCACGTTGTGTCGATACCGCGCTCAATGATGACATCCGGTTGATTCCGCTATTCGGTCACACGCACGGCCATTGTGGAGTCGCCATTCAAACAGAGTGTCACTGGTTCCTGCACGTAGGGGACGCCTATTACCTGCGTGGCGAACTCGATGATCCGCAGCACCCTATCAGCAAGCTGGCGGAAATTCGCGCCGACGACAACGCGCGACGACTGGAATCACTGGCAAAATTACGCACCGTCATTTCCCAGGCGGGTGAAGAACTCAGCTACTGCGGTTATCACGATGTGACCGAACTGCCAGACTCGATCCCCGGCTTTGATCAGATCACGGAAAACGCCTGAGGACAAAGTGTTCGCTTTTCGAAATCTCCTCTTGACTCACCTACACTTCGTAGGTATTAATAACCTACAATATGTAGGCAACTGATTCAGGAGCATGATATGACGAAAGCAGATACGGCGCCGCTGACCGATGCGCAGCGGGAGATTATGGAACTCGTGTGGAATCGCGGGGAAATCACTGTCAGTGAAGTCCGCGATGCACTGGCCGAACGACGAGAGCTGGCGCGCAATACCGTGCAGACCATGATCGTGCGGCTGGAGGAAAAAGGCTGGCTGAAACACCGCCAGGAGGGACGTACCTTCGTCTATTCTGCGAAACGGCCGCGCACGGTCTCACTTGGTGCCAAGGTCTCCCAGATGGTGGACCGTTTTTTTGCCGGTTCTGCGGAAGAAATGGTCACCGCACTCCTGGAATACCGGGGGCTTTCCTCTGATGAAGCCGAACGGATTCGCACCATGATTGAAGCAGCAGAAACGAAACAGAAACATTCTTCTCAACGACGAAAGGAATCGTCATGATGCTATTACATTTCGGGAATCCCGGTGATCAGCTCCTGATTGGGGGCATCAATGTGCTGTTGCAAATCACGTTTGTCACTGCGGTGAGTTTATTGTTTGCCACTTGCCTCCGCCGTAATCCTGCGGTTCGGTATGGCGTGTTGGGCACAGCGTTAATCCTGGTCTTGCTCAGTCCGGCGATCACGTTCTGCATGCAGTCTTCGGGAAACAGTCTGTTGACGGTTTCCCTGTTGAAGGAAAACACAAATTCCGTCGACCGTTCGTTTCTGGCAAGATCCTCTGAGGAGCGGCCCTCTTCAGCGGCTTTATTACATCACGATTCGTCTAAAGAGACCACTCACCGACAGCAACCCACAATTGTTAACGTACTGAATCAGACCGAACAGAAACCGGATACGGAAACCCTGCAGGCAGGGTCTCTGATCAAATTAACGAGAGCACAACAGGCCTCGACCGCTGATTCACAAACCGGACCAGCGAGGGATTCCCGGGTTGGTTCCCTGCTTAGAACCATCATGCCGGGGCTGTTGTTAATCTGGCTTTCAGGAACGCTGCTTCTGTTAGTCAGACTCGTGTTTGGCTGGTGCCGTCTGGCGTTCATTTTACGATCGGCAAAGCCTAATACGAATCCACTGCTCGCAGAAGTACTTGAACTGGCGGGTCGCCTGTTTCCAGAATTACGTCTGCCAGAACTGGTTCTCTCACAACATGTTGCAAGTCCTGTCTCTACTGGTTTGCTGCGGCCACGGGTCGTTCTGCCGGAACGAACCGTTTGGCAGATCGATCCTGAATCGTTGCGGGAAATCTTCATTCATGAAATGGCGCATCTGGCGAGACGCGATCAGGTGATCCTGTTGATTCAAAATCTGGTGTCGGCACTCTTCTGGTTACATCCGCTCGTGAATGTATTGAACCGCCGGCTCGCCCAGGCCCGCGAAGAAGTCTGCGATAATTATGTGTTAGTGACAACGGAGGCGTCCTGTTATAGCCGGACGTTGCTGGCACTCGCCAGGCTAAGCGAACCGGAGCGATTTCAGCCAGGTACAATCGGGTTATTTACTTCTCGCTGGAAACTCGAAGATCGCGTCGCCGGCCTGCTCGATGAAAAACGAAGCCGCTTGACGCAACTGTCAAAGAACAAAATCCTGTCCTTGATCGCCCTGACACTGGTGATGGCAGTCGGCATTGCAGGGGGAACCATTACCGTGGCACAAACAAAAACGAATTCCACCAAGGAGCAAACGCCAGACAAACAAAATACTGCTCCGAAAAAACAGCCCCTCATTGTTCGCGGCACGATTACCGGACCTGATGAAAAACCTGCCGCCGGCGCGCGAGTGGCAGTCGTGGCATCGAAAAAAAATGACGGCTGGCCATTGACGCGAGAACTGCTGGGAGAGGGTGTCACTGATACCGCAGGTTATTTTGAACTGTCATTGAAGAATTATTCTTCGAAAATCCATTCGCTTCCCAGTCTCATCGCTCGGACGAACCAGTCGGGATTTGCCTGGCGAACGGTGGATCTGACCAGCAATCCAACCCAGGCTGATTTGAAACTACCGCCAGAGCAACTGATTCAAGTTCGGTTTGTGAATCCAGAAGGGCGTCCCGCGGCTCAATTGCCGGTTGAACTGACGAGTATTTTTCCCACGAGTAAAGATCAGATGCATCTTGAACCCGCTTTGGGAATTGCCGGTCCGACTTCAAAATCGAAGATCTGGCCGACATCGCTCCAAACCGACGCACAGGGCTTGCTGACTCTGAGAAACATTGCGGCTGGGAATGGTCTGTTTTTGAAGATTACTGGCACAGAAGACTTCGCGCCGCAGTCATTGCTTCTCAATTCAGGTTTACCCGGAGAACGTGGTGAAAATGATGGTACATATCGTGCCATCTTCAAGAATATCAAACCGGGCGAAATCGCGACCATCGTGCTGTCCCCGGCGCAGTTCTTTGAAGGGATAGTTCTGCTCGGCGAAAGTAGCAAACCTGCTGCGAATGCGCGCATCACCATCTGGGCCAGTCAGCAGGAACAATATGGTTCGATGCACTCTATTGAGGGTAAGACGGACGAAGCAGGACGCTTTCGCTTGAATCCCCAACCAGGCGTTCGGTTCGGAATCATCGCCTATCCGCCGGCAGGAACCCCGTATCAAACCAGAGAACTAAAGGATCTCCGCTGGAGGCCGGTAGCAGCCTCAAAAAACATCGAAATCAAACTTGGTAAAGTCGCACTCGCACAAGGAACCGTTATTGACGCCGTTACCGGTCAGCCACTCAGCGGTGCTTCCGTGCAATATTATCCCGAAAGTACTAATAATAAAAATACATCCGATGACATCATTACCGGCTGGCAGGGGATCCAGAAAACAGATGCTGCGGGATATTTTTCGATTCCTGTCTTACCCGGTCCGGGAACGTTGCTCTTCCATGCCGCAGAGAATAACTACATCCTGCAGGAACGGGGCTCACAACAACTCTATAGCGGAAAACCGGGAGGCACACGCATGTATGCACATGCCTTTCAGAAGATCAACCCAGCAAAAGACGAAATTCTGAAACCAATGAAGATTGAACTGCAGCCAGGAAAAACGATCTCTGGGACGATTGTTGACGAGCAGGGCCAACCGATCCAGCACGCGCTAATGATCTCACGACTAAAGATACAACCAGCCTCACCCGACTGGCGGGGCTTTCCCGATGAAGTCAACAACGGAACATTCGAACTTCACGGACTACGTGAAGGCATCGAATACCCTGTCTATTTTCTCGATCCTCAGAACCAGTTGGGCGCGGCTGCGAAAATCAGCACGAAGACACAAGAACCCAAAATTGTGCTCAAACCCTGTGGCTCTGCAAGCGCGCGATTCGTTGATCTCAAGGGAGAACCTATCGTGGGAAAAATGCTGGGCAGTCTGTATCTGGTCGTCACTCCCGGTCAACCTAAGTATGATTTTCTGGCATTTCAACGGGGAGAAACATTAGCGGACGAAGATCTCGTGGCAAATATCGACCGGCACAATTATCAACTGCGCACAACATGCACTACCAATGCCAAAGGTCAATTGAGCTTTCCCGCACTGATTCCCGGGGCCTCGTATCGAAGCACGGCGGTTGTCGATGGTCTGCCCAAAGTCACCCATGAATTCATCCTCCAGCCGGGAGAACGGTTTGACATGGGTGACATTGAAGTCCAACTCAATGAGTGAATCGCTTTCTTCGCACTAGTGTTTGTAAATTTTGTGACGCGGTCGGTCGGAGAGGATCTCTTCTTTGCCCCAGTTGGTCACGTCGCGGAAGGCGTCGCTCTGAATGAAGCTTTTGAAAGCCTCTTCATCGGACCATTCGCTGGTGATCATGTACGAAGCGTCGTCACTGACGTCTTTCCATAAATTCGAATTTTCATGCCCTTCGGCAGCGTTAAGTGCGTCAATCACGGCAGCAAATTTGTCTTCGAATGATTGCTGTTTGCCTTCAAGCACGTGATAGTTCATGCCGACTGTGATCATGGTTCATGAATCCTCTATAGAAATGGATGATGGGTAAAAATGGTGGGGCAATAGTAATGCAGGACTGCTGAGGACGCAATAGCACGATGCAGGAGCGTTTGCTAGTGCTGACATCGATTGGCGCCGCGGCGACGCCAGAAGAGAAACAAGCACAGCAACAGACTCAAAACCAGGACGATGTACTTCCAGTAAGATGAACTTACTGCGGATGGCGGGATCTTCTCTTTTTCCACGGGATTTTCTGCTTTAATCGGACTCTGCTTCACTTCGGCAGAAAGTTTCAGAAATGCGTCACGGCGTAATTCCTGGCGGTTCAGCCGGCGGTTCGTGCCATCGGCCAGACGAATATAATTCATTTCGGGAGCTATTGTGTAATCCGTGATGAGTGCCCCCGTGCCTGGTTCGAGCTTAAACTGTTTTTCGTTGAGTTTCGGATTCACATTCCACTTGGTAACAGTCGACCGTAAATGTTGATGAAGTTTGCCAGTGGGATCATAGCCGCTGACCTCAATCGCCTTCAGTGTGGGGAAATTGGAAACAACGGACTGTTGACTGGCGTCCTGATATTCGTAACGGTACTCAGTATGTCCATAACGTTTGCGATTGTGCAGTCCCAACTCGACCCGGGAGATGCGAAACGGTGCGGCTGCCTGGAACCAGATTCGTATCCCGCGTTTCTCAGAACATTCGAGAGCCCGATGTCTGACGCCGTTGATTTCCTGTGTTGTCTCTTTCAAAAGCGCAAACTTGTTTTGTGAGAAGTAAGGCTGACCGGAGACACTTCGGTTGAGAAGAATTCGCAGTGCATTGATTTCGTAATCCCGCACACCCGCCGACGGATTGATTTTGAGTTCGTCGTACGGATTCAACCCAACCCCGCCTGGATTGAGTTCTCTCTGTTCCCGTTTGGTATTCACAACCGTGAACTCCAACGGGATCAAGCCGTCGGAAGAGGGGCCGATATAGATTTTATGATATCGTTCCCGGTTGTCATCTGTGTGTAACCAGTACTCAATCTCGCGCGGCATATCGATCATTTGCTGGCTGCCTGCAACTGAGACTCTCCCCTCCAACTCCAGAGTGCGTTGGGAATCGATGCCTTCCATCCGAATGTGGAGCGAACGCACGGAATTCGCTGCTGCTTCCCATGCCCGAATGATTGTTTTCACATTGGGAGTGCCTGCATACGCATCGCGACCTGAAACGATTGAGCACGGGCCAGCAAAAATCACGATGCCAGCCACGACCGCTAAGCATTTTTTCTGAAACGGGTTAACAAATAAATCTTGAGCCGCCATCTTGGATTGCCTTCACGTTGTTCTACCGGTCTTTCATGACATTGGTATTTGTACCAACACTGCTGTGCCAACCGGGACAGGCTCTCTATTAACCCAACTAAACGTCTGAAGGTTCGTCAAAAATGGAACAGTTTACTCCTCTCCCGAATTCAGCCTGGCGGACGCAATCACCGCTTTTCTCGGTAACCGTCAGTAGTACGAGACCAAAATCAAAGATGATGAATCAGAACAGGCCGGGAATGATGTTACCGGCAGTGGCGACCTGGACGATTTCGTTCGGCACGCCGCGGGTGATGCGCAGTTCACCCAGATCGAAGAGCGTGTGCATGATGCTGGTGACGAGGTCTTTGCGTTCGATGGGTTCGGTCTGTGGTTCGCTGGCGTGGCGCGTGGACTGGCCGATGACCTGCCCCATGTTTAAGCCGCCGCCGGTGAGCATCAACGGCGATAGATTGCCCCAGTGATCACGGCCGCCGCGCGTGTTCATTTTCGGGGTACGGCCCATTTCCCCCGAACAGACCAGCAGAATGTCATCGCTGAGTCCGCGGTCCCGTACATCTTCCATAAACGCGGAAACCGCATGGTCGAAGGGAACGCCCATGTAGTCCATGCCTTCTTCAACGCCGGCGTTATTTTTGTCGGCGTGCATGTCCCAGACAAAGTTTGTCGTGATGGTCACAAAACCACAGCCGGCTTCGCAGAGACGGCGGGCCATCAATAACAGCTTGCCCAGTGACTGTGCGTTGTCGATATACCGTTTATAGTTCTTCCAGCGCGTGCTGATCTGTTCCGGCTTGACCAGCGGTGCTGTATCGTAACGCGCCACGACGTTGGGATCTTCTTTTGATAAATCAAAGGCTTCGGAAACGCCGCCCAGAATCACATCGAAGGCCTGTTGCTGGAGATGCGACGACGCAGCAAACGTTTCACTTTTATCAGCCGCCCAGCGGGCACGATCGAGGTTCGACAATAACAGCCGGCGGTCATCGAGCCGATTCTGGGGAATTGACAGCGTCATGTTCGACTGCATGTCGCCGCCCGCACCGGGAACGAAGGGAGCATAGGCACTGCCCATTAAGCCATGCGAATCGAACTTGCCGAATTTGGTAATCGCGGGCATCATTTTGTCGTCGATGGCCTGCGGAAATAAGACCGCGTTCGTCGGCATGCCATTTTCCGGATGATTCGAACCGACGACGCGCGAGTAGAGTGAACCGAGATTCGCATCAAGCGTGTCTTTGTGCACAATCGGCTTGATATCGTGCCGACTGTCGCCTGTCCGGTAGGAACGCACGATCGACATCCGATCTGCCAGTGGTGCCAGTTTCTGAAATGTGCCGCCAAAGGTCACGCCGGGAATCCTGGTAGTCACTTCACCGGTCGCACTACGAATGCCCGCGGGGGCGTCCATTTTGGGATCGAAGGTTTCAATCTGGCTCGGACCACCATGCATAAACAGAAAGATGACCGACTTATTTTTCAGCAGCTTCCCCGAACCGGCGGCCTGTGCTTTTGCCGACAGCAAGCCGGGTAGCGTTAAGCCACCTAACGCCAGACCTCCCACGCGGAGAAATTCACGTCGTCCAGAAAGACCGTTGTGTTCGCAGAAAGAAAGCATGATTTTACCTGAGCCAATGGAAATCGCCTGCTTTGGTTACCGACCAATATATCAATAATTGTTTATGCTATCCAGAGAAAAGAGGAGATTGAGATAAATCATGGTTTTAAAAGAGCTTCAGCCATACTGACTCGCACTGAAATAAACGAGATGACCAGATGAAACGCGCGTGAATTTATCGTGAAGCGAACAAACGTGCCTGTTAAAACAATTCTCACTCCGTTAGTTTAATAGATCAGAGATGATTGATTGATCGTCTGCTGTCAGACAATTCATAGTTCGTTCAGGGAGTTTTTGCATGTCTTCCCCCGTTGTGCGTGTGGCTGGTTCGTTCTGCTTCTCTGTTATGAGTCTGCTCTTACTTGTTTGTTCTGCCTCCGCTGCCGACTGGCCGACCTGGCGAAACAATGCCCAGCGCACCGCCGTCACTGACGAGCAACTTCCAAGCACGTTGCATTTACAATGGACACGACAATTGGGTCCACTGAAACCGGCCTGGCCTGAAGACCCCCGAATTCAATTCGACGCACACTATGAACCGGTTGTCGCCGGGCAGACTATTTATGTCGGTTCTTCGCGCAATGATAGCGTCACCGCTTTTGATCTTTCCAGTGGAAAAGAAAAGTGGCGGTTTCATGCGAACGGCCCTGTTCGATTCGCGCCCCTGGTTTCCGGTAAGAACATTTATCTCTCGGCCGACGATGGTCACTTTTACTGTCTTGATTCTGATAACGGCAGTTTGCGCTGGAAATTTCAAGCCGCTCCCAATCATCGTAAAGCGCTGGCGAACGAACGGCTGGCTTCGGTCTGGCCCATTCGAGGCGGCGCGGTTCTCTCTGACGGTAAGATCTATTTCACCTGTGGCGTCTGGCCGTTCGAAGGCACGTTTCTCTATACACTGGATGCCGAAACCGGCGCCTCACTCGCACCGCCGAAATACGAAATCAAAACGCTCAAGGATATCACGCCCCAAGGTTATCTCGTCAAGAACGGCGATCGCCTGTTGATACCCTGCGGACGTTCGGTCGCCGCCTGCCTCGATCTCAAAACCGATCAATTCATCACACATAAATATGGAAACCGGGCGACGAACTATCACGTCTCTTCGATTGGCCCCTACATCTTTCACGGCGGCTCCACGTTCCAGATGGATGCCAAACAAGAATATGCGGTTTCTGCTCGCAATCCGGTACTGACAGAAAATGTCGTCTACTTCGGTGAGGGAGGAAATGTCGTCGCCTACGATCTCAAAAAGTTGAAGATCGTGAAAGAAACAGACCGTCGCGGCAAGGAAGTCACCAAAACGCTGCTCAACCAGCTCTGGAGCCTGCCACTGCCTCCACAGCAAAACATGCCGAAAGCAGAATATGACGCCTGGGTCAAATCGCATCCGGTGCAACTTGATCTGAAAGCCGGCAATCGACTGTACGGTCATCAGGCCAATACGATCTTTGCGCTGGATCTCAAGGAAGAGGGAAAAGGCGCTGATGTTAGTTGGACTCAAACCATTGATGGCACGCCCACCACGATGATTGCAGCCAATGGTGCACTCGTTGTCGTGACACAAGAGGGAGACCTGCTCTGCTTTGGTGAGAAACAGACCAAGCCACAAACATTTCCTGAAGAGAATCGCAAACTGGCGAAGCAGCAGGATGACTGGACGAGCAAAACTCAAAAAATGCTGCAGCTGACAAAACCCGGCAACGGTTATTGTCTCGTGCTGGGAACCGGCAGTGGGCGTCTGCTGGAAGAACTGGTACAACAATCCCAGCTAACGCTCATCGCCGTCGAGCCCGACAAAACAAAGGTCGATGCACTGCGGGCGAAGTTCGATGCCGCCGGTCTGTATGGATCACGGGTGGTCGTCCATCAGGGGAATCCGCTGGCCTTCGAACTGCCGGCCTACATGGCCGAGCTGATCGTTTCCGAAGATCTGGCAGTGCTCGGTAAGTCACTGGCTGCGGAAGACTGGCATACCATTTATAAGTCGTTGCGACCCTACGGTGGCAAGGCGTGCCTGGAATTGAAGGATGCCGAATTCAAGACGCTGGAAAACACCGTCGCCGGCAAGCAACTGCCGCGCGCCGCTCTCAAACAGGCCGACGGATTCACGCTATTGTCACGCGTGGGCTCACTGCCCGGCTCTGCCGACTGGACGCACGAGTACGGCGATGCCTCCAATACGCTGATGTCGCGCGATGAACTCGTCAAAGCGCCGCTGGGCGTGCTCTGGTTTGGTGGTCCTGCAGGTCACGGGGACCTGTTTTATAACCGTCACGACTGGGGCCCCAGTATGGCGGTCATAGAAGGCCGCATGTTTCTACAGGGACCGGGCAAGTTGACCGCCGTTGACGTTTATACGGGTCGGATTCTCTGGCAGATTCCTCTGAAAGAAACACCCGAAGACAGTCCGGGCCGCCGCGGCCAAAGCTACGATGGCAAGCTGGTCGGATTCCATTTCATCGCCATTGAAGACAGCATCTATCTCGTCACCAGCGACAATACCTGCCTGCGGCTCGATCCGGCGACGGGGGAAACATTGGCGACAATGAAACTGCCCCACCCCGAAGATCGCTGGGGACGCATCCGCATTCAAGGCGACCTGCTGCTGACATCGGTTTTTCGGATTTCTCCCAAAATCGGCAAGAAGTACGGCTTACTCCCGCTGGAACTGGTGGCCCTCAACCGTCACACCGGCGAAGTCATCTGGACGCACAAAGCGAAGATGAGTTTTCCCGTCGTCTCCTTGAGTGGAGACCGGATCTATGTTTATGACGGTGCACTGGAAAACTTTTATGGCGACTGGAAACGCCGGGGAAAAATTCCCAATGCACTGGCCGAACGTTTTATCAAGGCCATCGACGTTCAAACCGGCAAACTGCTCTGGGAGCATCAGACGGACGTTGTGGGAACCTGGTTATCGTATAGTGACAAAAAAGATGTGATGCTGGTCACCAATCGCGACGGCATCTCGGCCTTTCGCGGAAAAGATGGTTCCGAACTCTGGAAGAAATATTCCACCGGCCAAGGATTTCGCGGGCATCCCGAAACGCTGTGGGACAAAGTCATCATCTGGAACGACCGCATTCTCGATCAGCGCGGACCTGGAAAATCTTATGATCTGGAAACCGGCGAACCAATTCTGCGTACGAACCCGATCACCGGAAAACCGATCCCCTGGGAATTTACCAAGGCAGGACATCACTGTAACTACGCCATCGCCAGCCCGCACCTGATGACATTCCGCGCCAGCTCAGCCGGCTTCTGTGATATCGACAGTACGAACACCTCGCGGCTGGAAGGCTTCCGTACCGGTTGCCGCAACAGCCTGGTGCCCGCGAACGGCGTACTCAACTCACCTAATATGGCGCACGGTTGCAGCTGTGGGTATTCGCTGTTTACTTCGTTAGCACTGACACATGTGCCGGAATCCGAAGTCTGGAGCTATAGCGCACTGGCACTGAATGCCAAAACGGATCAGGTGCAAAAGCTGGGGATCAACCTGGGCGCCCCCGGCGACCGTCAGGCAGAGAACGGCACTCTCTGGTTGGACTATCCCAACGTGGGAGGTTCCTCGCCTGTCGTCTCGATCAAACTGGAGGGCAAGGACCTGCGTTACTTCCACAAACATTCGGCATTCGTGGAAAGTGGTAACCAGAAATGGGTCGCTGCTTCAGGAGTCGAAGGCGCTTCTGCTTTGACCGTTACGCTTTCACCTGACAAAACGACCGAACGTCGCTATACAGTCCGCCTGCACTTTTTAGAACCAGATGAAACAAAGCCGGGAGAGCGTGTGTTCGATGTCAGACTGCAGGGCAACCTTGTGCTGGAGGACCTGGATGTCGTTAAAGCCGCTGAGGGCGCAAACCGTGCAGTAGTAAGAGAATTCAAAGGCATTCCCGCTGCAAGCAACTTGAAGGTAGAGCTGACGCCGATCAAAGGACGCACGCTGTTATCCGGTGTAGAAATCATGGTTGAAGAATAACCGGCGGCGCATCAAGCACGGGTAATCCCTGGTCTCAATAGAATTAATCAGTAGATGCGGCACCGTTCGGGTGCGCAGATTGAGAACCGAGATCAGCCTGTCTTTCGCGCGTTACATCAAGATCCAGTTAATACTTTGAAGCAATCCGTGAAGATCGGTTTAAAGTTTAGCTATCTGATTCAATCGATCTTGTGAGGAAAAAAACGTACTGTACCGTTGGCGCAAGAGAGCACTCGCATTCACACAAACAGTATGAATATTCTTCCTTCAATTTCGTTCTCATCACGGAGCAGACCCAGATGAAGATCTCCCCCGCCTCGAAACAAAACCGAACCGGTTTCACGCTGATTGAGTTGCTGGTTGTCATTGCCATTATCGCCATCCTGATTGCATTGTTGCTTCCTGCAGTGCAGCAGGCGCGTGAAGCCGCCCGCCGCAGTCAGTGCAAAAACAATTTGAAACAGCTCTGCATTGCGATTCACAACTACCACGATACTTACCTGCGCACCCCACTGCATATGCACCGCGGTTCCGATGATTACGATGGGGCCGCGAACGGCGGATCGGGAAATCTCTCCTGGTATGTCGGTCTGCTTCCGTATGTGGATCGCGCCAATATTTACAACCAGATTCCCTTTGAAACGAGTGGCCTGGGCGATTCCTGGAGCGGCATCGCGAATAATACTTCGGTACTGGGTGGTCTGGCACGAGTTGAGATTCCGCTTTTCAAATGCCCCAGCGAATCCGTCGTCAACACGGTCGTATCAACTGCTAACTTCAGCTATGTCGCCAATGCAGGTCGACCACGTAATTTGCTGTTTCCGGGTCAACCCTCCACCGGAGGGGCCGCACCTCCGGCGTCGAAAGGGATTATCTCGATCTCGCGCATGAATCAGAGTGGACCATACAGCGATAACTGGCGTGCCACCACGAATGCCAGCTTTGGCTTCAGTGACATTAAAGATGGCCTGTCTAACACCGCCGCGCTCTCTGAATCGCTGGTGAATGACGGAAGCGGAAATCATCCAGACCGCCGCCGCAATTTGTATTACACGAATTCCGCCATGATCGAACAGTACGACGCCTATATCGATCAGGTCGTTTCCGATGGACTTTCCGGATACCTTAACTGGTCGGACTGGAGCCAGTACAAAGGCCACTCCTGGCTCTATACCGACTCCTGGCAGAAACACGTTTATACGCACGTCTTTCCTCCCAATACGATTTCGATTCCTTCCTACGCCAGCGATACCTTCCGCTGTCACGAAGGCGATTCCGGCATCACTCCTTCCAGCGATCACACCGGTGGCGTGCATGTGGCCATGATGGATGGAGCCGTCCGATTCATTTCGAATTCAATCGACTTGAATACCTGGTGGGCACTCGGGACCAAAAATCAACGTGAAGTGGTCGGCGAATTCTGATTCCTGTTTTGGATTTATGCTTTTGCTCTTAGCATTCCGTCCTCTCCAGGCAACTGATTCGTCCTCAATGAGTTGCCTCTTTGTTTTGGATTCCACACATGACCGTTCTCACAACACGCTGTTTTTTTGCATTCGGTTTGTTCTTACTCTGCGCGCTTCTTCCAGGCTGTTCTAAAGAGGAAGACCCGATCGAAGCAAGATTAAAAGAAGTCGGTTATACGCCAGAGAAAATTGTACGTGAATTAGAATTACGCATCACCAACCTGGACAAGATGCCCGCACGGGAAAAACGATCCAAAACGGGTGAGAAACTGGACGGCGATCGCAACGACGGCCCGCGCGGCAATCCCTTTACCTTCGAAGCCATCATCAAAGATATCAAAGCCAAAATCGACCAGCTGCAGGAAAGAGCCGGCGCAGAAGAAAACATACTGGATCAGGTCAAACAGAAAATCGAGAGCGGTACGCTAGACGAAAAAAAGCGGAAACAGGTTCTGGATGCGCTTTCCTCGTGAAATGTGCATTTGTTTTAAATTCAAGCCAACTCGATACTTTCTCATTCTGATCATTCAGGTCAATCTCTCCACCCATCAATACTCGTCTACCCTACTTCCTCAAATTGAGGAATCGTGCTAAAAGTCCCCCGCCAAAGTCATTCCGGCATTTTCTTTCCTTCCGGCGCGAGTGTATGATGAAGGGCTGCCATTCTTATTCATCATTCGAAGATTCGTCGAAAGGAACTTCAGATGCGCTTGCTACTGATGATTTTTCTTCTCTGCTTTATTGTTTCCCCGCTGCAGGCTGCGAAACAGCCGAATATTCTATTCATTGCCATTGATGACCAGAATGACTGGATCGGCTGTCTGAACGGACATCCCCAGATCAAAACGCCGTTTATCGACAAGGTCGCTGCGCGGGGCACGCTGTTTTCAAATGCGCACTGCCAGTCGCCCCTCTGCAATCCGTCGCGGACCAGCCTGATGACAGGACTGCGGCCGACGACCACCGGCATTTACGGACTGGCCCCCTGGTTCCGCACCGTCGATCGCTTCAAGGATCGCGTCACGCTGCCGCAGTATCTGGAACAGAACGGTTATAAAACCTATAGCACCGGCAAGATCTATCACGGCGGTTACGGGCGTAAGAAAAACGACAAGGAATTTAACGAACTCGGCCCCCCTGCCGGCGTAGGTGTGAAGCCACCGAAGAAGCTGGTCGAGACTCCCAACCCGCATCCGCTGGTGGACTGGGGCACGTTTCCTCATAAAGACGAAGACAAGGGAGACTGGAAAGTCGCCAGTTGGGCCGTCGATCAGTTGAACAAAAAGCCGCAGGAACCCTTTTTCCTGTCGGTCGGCTTTTTCCTGCCGCACGTTCCCTGCTACGCGACTCAGCAGTGGTTTGATCTCTATCCGGAAGAGACGCTGCAACTTCCGCCGCTCCTGGAAACCGACCGCGACGACACGCCCCGCTTTTCCTGGTATCTGCACTGGAAGCTGCCTGAGCCGCGATTCAAATTTCTGAAAGAAGCCAACCAATGGAAAAACCTGGTCCGCTCCTATCTGGCGTGCACCAGTTTTGTCGACAGTCAAATCGGTCGTGTGACCGAAGCACTGGAGAAAAATAATCTGGCCGAGAATACGATCATCGTGATCTGGTCCGATCATGGCTGGCACCTGGGCGAGAAACTGATCACCGGCAAGAATACACTTTGGGAACGCTCCACCCGGGTCCCGCTGATTTTTGCCGGCCCGGGCATTACCGAGGGCGCTGTCTGCAGCAAGCCCGCCGAACTGCTGGACATCTATCCCACGCTGGTAGAGCTCTGCGGCTTGCCTCCCCGCATGGATCTGGAAGGGCATTCCCTGGTCCCTCAATTGAAAGATGCCAACACGCCCCGCAAGTGGCCAGCGATCACGTCGCATAATCGGAATAATACAACAGTTCGCACCGAGAACTATCGTTATATCCACTATGCCGACGGCTCGGAAGAGTTCTACGATATGAAACAGGATCCGGCCGAATGGAAAAACCTGAGCAATGACCCGAATTACGCCCAGCTGATCGAAGAGCACCGCGCCTGGCTGCCGACCATCAACGAAAAACCGGCGCCCGGCAGTAAGCATCGCATTCTGCGTTACGAAAACGGTCAGGCAAACTGGGAAGAAGTCGATATCAAAGACGACGAACCGATCCCGGAACTTTAATCAGATTTAAGAACACAAATCACTCACAACAAAGCCGAAACGCATCGAAGTCTGTTCAAACGTCGGTAGTTCGAATGGATCAATTTTACCATTCAGTAAAGTCCTGACGGTTAAATTTTCGGCACGCGGTTTCTGAAAAAGTTTTTGTTTTGAGAGTTCAAGTTCTCGCAGCATCACTGCCGAAGTATGCGTGTATAACAATGACACTGGAAGCAAGTCACAACTGATGAACCCAAGACAGACGCTCGCGTTTGAGTAGTCGGCTGCGAATTGTGACCAGATTGTAAGTGTTACACAAACAGGAGTACTACGTACGACAAGGGTTGGAAGTTTGGGCTTCCAACCCTTTTTTATGCGCATGTCTCCAATGAAGTTCCCTGTCAGATTGAGCGGGTCGGCGCTAGCCGCCGGTAATTTTCGACACACAGAAGACGGTCGAAATTGAATCGCTATTTCTTCTGAGTGGCCCAGTAAAGCTGTTTATGCCCACGTGCTTCGAACTCGGCCACCATCTGTCGGGCGGCTGCTTCGAACAATCCCTCCTCAATCAAAAATTGATTCCCATCATCCCCCTGCCGCCAGACGGACCAGTCGCCGCTTCGGTCAGCGGCTTCTTTTGAAATATTTTCGTTCATTTCTAACTTTCGTGGTTTGAAAACCAGCAGGTCTGCCCACCATTCTTGCTTTAACCTACCTTTCGATGATAATTAGATCCATTCCCTGACCAAGACAATAATCCAACCAGTTCAAATAGCTCTTTCTTGCCGGATATATCAGATCAGTCCAGACTTCTTTCTCTTCCGCAATCTCTTGAGGATTCATCCCTCTCACATCCGATGCTTCTTCAAAGGTTTCCTTAAGACAGCCTTCCAGCTGTTTTCTTTCTTCCAGGATTTCCTCCAGAGTCAGATAGCCGATGTGTTCCTCAGGGGGAAAACCAAAGGGTGACTTATAGAAATCGTCTAATTTACTTTGTTTGAATTCCAGATAACATACAGGCGGCATTTCATTTACTTCTGCATCCAGCCACGTTCCGAATAATTCACAGATCCACTCGATTGGCCTAATTAATGTATATCCCTCGTCCTGAATCTCGTTACTCAGACCAAATATTTTTTGCATTATTGTTTTCACACAATGACAGTATTCTAAATAATCGTCAGGTAAATCATCGCCCGGATGAAAGCCATCATCTTGGATAAAATCTTCCATGAATAATTGAACGTAACCGTCGGCCTCTTCTTTATTAATCTTCTGAATCGATTCAATTTTAATGGCATACCCACAGATGCCCCGTCTTATTTGTTCCATTTCATTGGAATTCCTGTTTTGGATCCTCAACTTACCTATCCGGTCAACTACCGTTATCGTCTGTTCCTACCTTCTCTCTCAAACTCACTTTGATTCGATCTCTTAAAAGCGGCACAGACGATGAATTTTTGTGTAATTTTTGTCACTCGCAGTCAGTAACTTTTTTTAGCCTATCCCCTTCAAAGTTTCCGAAAAAAACGCACACCGATGACCCAAAAGAAGAGAGATAGAAACGCCCCAACGAGAAAACCAGTGAGTGCGCCAGCAGCATAGACTTCCCTGAGTTCTTCTGCGGTGTTTCCCAAAACATCATAGCCGAGTGACAGCAGTATCGCTTTGCCTGCTCCCGTTGCCACCCCTACAGCGGCACCAGCCAGTCCCCCTACAACCATCACAATATCTCGCCAGCGGGAAGCAGGCATCTGGTGCAAAGCAGGAGTGGCAGCCATCAGTTTCCATTCACCCTTAGTCAGCGAAACAGCCGTCACCAGCGCAGCAGAAATCAGCGGCAAAAAGATCCAGCGAAGGTGAAATGCTAGTAAGTAGCCAGAAAATTCAAGTAGTGCGCCGGTCATGATTGCAGCTGTCACTGCGACAATGCAGGGTTTAATCCGATAGTGAGCCAGACAGAGTTGGAGAAACACCATCACCAGGAACAGCGTACTGAGCAACACCCCCACAAAAAACAGGCCCGCAACAATATAGTTCAGCATTCAGACCATCCCTGGGTCGAAAAATCGAAAGACTAATCAGACAAAGCATTTTATGAAACAAAGCCACTCCAACAGAGAGCATCTCTTTTCCCATTATTGACAGCCAATTCTCTCCTGGCTACCGTATTCTTACAGAGATATCAATCATCGAAAAAATGGAGCATCGCTATGTTCGAAAACGAAATTACTCTCAACCAGTTCCTGTTAGAGCAGCTCGGGACCATTATGGCAGATCTGCCTGAGGACTGTCTCTTCACGCCGGGAACGGGACACGGTCATCCTCCGGTCTGGATTCTGGGGCACCTCGCGATTGTTGGTGAGATGGGGCAGACGTTTTTGGGGGCGATGTTACGCATACTACCTGGGTGCAGGCCTTTGGCCCTAGTTCGAATGACGAAGTCATGCCGGACTCCAACTTGACCCGGGAAACCTTGATCGAAGCCAATTTCAGTGCCTATGAAATGCTGAGAACATTGGCTGCGGATGCGGACACCGCGACGATGGCAGAGCCACACCCGGTTGAGCTCTTAAACGGCACCGCCATTGAAACGAACGGGCAACTGCTGGCGCATATGCTGACGAGCCATGTCGGCTTTCATCTGGCACAGCTCTCCAGTTGTCGGCGTGAGCGGGGCATCGCCGCTCTGTTCTAAGAATCTGCTTTATTCGTGTTTTAACGAAATCATCTTCGGCATCACAGTCAGGACTGTTCCTCATGCATCATCGAGTTGTGTCTTTTATATTTTGCTGCACACTGTTAATGGGCAGTCTATTTTGTTCTCCACTGTTGGCGGCAGAAAAAGAATCGGCGGAACCGTTCACGGTTGTCACGTTCGGCGACTCGACCACGGCGACACGCGGGCCGCTGGTGGTGTATTCGATGATTCTGGAGAAAGAATTGCCGCAGCAGAGTATCCCCGTCAAAGTGATCAACGCGGGCATTGGCGGCAATACGACGGCCAACGCGGTCGCCCGTTTCGAGAAAGATGTGCTCCAGAAGCAGCCCGATCTGGTAGTGATTCAATTCGGCATTAACGATTCCGCCGTCGATGTCTGGAGAGACCCGCCGAAAGAAAAATCGCGTGTCTCAAAAAAACAGTACGAGGCCAACCTGCGTTCGTTGATCAAACAGCTCAAGGAAAAACAGATCGCGGTGATCCTGATGACGCCGAATTCGCTCCGATGGATTCCCCGCATTCAAAAACTGTATGGCAAGCCGCCCTATGATCCCGAGGATCCCGACGGCTTCAATCTGTTTTTGAAGGCGTATGCCGAAACGGTGCGACAGATCGCCAAAGAAACCAACGTGCCCCTGGTCGACGTCTACGCGGCCTTTGAAACCTATGCAAAACAACCCGGTCAGTCGGCCCACGATCTGTTACTGGACGGCATTCATCCGAATACCAAAGGGCAGCGAATGGTGGCGGATCTATTGATGCCTCAGATCAAACAGGTTCTCGCCGCTCGAAAAAAATGAACGTCTGAATCGGCTCTGTTTTGATTTCCGGAAGGCAGAGTCGATTTTTGCAGGCGTTCGCTGTATGGTGGGATCGAAGTCGCTCGTACTTTCTGTCTGTGAAAACTCATTCTTTCCCCTGAACCGGAATGTCGACAAAGGTTGATTCACCATGCAGACCCTGTCGTTCCTCGATTTTGCCGTCATCGCTGCATATCTGATGGGAACATTAGCACTGGGACTTTATATCGGTTCCAAAATCAAAACCGGCTCGGATTACTTTCTGGCCGGGCGACGTCTCCCCTGGTGGGCCATCGGCATGTCGCTGGTGGCGACCGACATTGGTGCCGTCGATATTGTGGGAACTGGTGGTGCCGCCCATCAGCATGGCCTGGCGGTTGCAAATTTTGAATGGATCGGCTGCGTGCCCGCGATGATCATCGCCGCGTTTGTGTTCATCCCCTTTTTCTGGCGGAGCGGAGTGACGACGATTCCCGAGTATATGGAACGCCGCTTTAACGTCGCCGTACGTTCGGCGCTGGCGATCTGCTGGATCATTTTCATGGCATGCAACCTGGGCATCATGCTGCTGGCGTCGGCCAAAATGATGCACGTGCATCTGGGAATGACCGTGAATGCCTGCATTTATCTGACGGCGTTTCTGGTGGGCGTCTACACGATTTCCGGGGGACTCGCGGCCGTCGTGTATACCGACATGATTCAATGCGTGATCATGATTGGCGGCTGTCTGCTGGTCCTGGTGCTGGGAGTCATTGACCTGGGAGGCGTCAAAGAGTTTCAGGCCGCCATTGAGAAGCAGGAACAGATCCAACTACAGAAAGAACTCGCGGAGAACGGAGAGGCGGAGCAGGTCTCGCATACTTCACTCATCCTACCCGCGGATGCAGATACGCCGTTCCCCTGGACGGGGATTTTCTTCGGTCTGGCTTTAATTTTGAGCCCTGCCTACTGGATCGGCAACCAGGCGATTGTCCAACGCTCGCTGGGGGCGAAGAGTGAATTCGATGCAAAAGCCGCCTATGTCTGGGGGGCGTTATTGAAGAATCTGATTCCCGTCATCGTGGCTGTACCCGGCTTGATCGCGTTTGTGAAATTCCCGGAACTTACCGACGGCGATCAAGCATTTCCCGAATTGATTTCGCACCTGCTGCCAGTCGGTTTGAAAGGTCTGTTCCTGGCAGCGTTTCTGGCGGCACTGATGTCGAGCATCGACTCCTATCTGAACTCGGCATCGACCATCGTGACCAATGATTTTTATAAACGCTTTTATCGCCGAGACGCGACGGATGAATCGCTGTTGAAAATCGGTCGCGGCGTGACGTTTCTGCTGGTGCTCTGGGCGATTGGGTTTTCGTTCTTCCTGATGACCCGCAGCGAAGGCATTTATACGATCTTCCAGACCTTGATGGCGTTCTTCCAGGGACCCGCGTTTGCGATTTTATTGACGGGGCTACTCTGGAAACGGGCCACCGGAATCGCCGCGTTGATCGGCTTCATTGTCGGAGTCTGTTTTTCAATCACGCTATTCACGTTGAATCAGGAACCCGTTTATACCGCACTGGGAATCGATCCTCTGTTCCAGATTTCCGAACCGTTTCTGTATTTTTCGATCTGGGCTTTTGTGGTCTCGTTCTCGTTGATTGTCATCATCAGTTTTCTCACCAAACCAGAGCCGGCCGAAAAAATTGAAGGCCTGGTCTTCAGCCTCAAACCAAACCGGGGGCAAGCATGACGCCGTTGCATCACATTGGCAATTTCATTCGCGAGTTGGTGGTTCCGATTCCGCTGTGGTGTGTACGGGCCCTGTTTCTGGGAACGCTGATCGCCGTATTGATCTGGGTCGTGCGACTGCCGAAAGAAAATACAACACCTTCGGAAACGGCTCCCTGGTACCAGAATCTGAAAATCTGGGCCTGTCTGGCGCTGGCAATTCAGATCGTGATTTACAGTGTTTTCTGACGTTGTAGCAGCACTGTCGGGCAAGCCAAACACCGGCACACAGGATGGGGAACTTTCAAACACTTGATCTTTTTCAGTTCCTGCATACCTTGGTCAACTTCTGATTCTCTCAGGGTGAGGATTTGTTTTTCTGATAGAGAAACAAACTGATGACCAAAAGAACGACAAGGATATTGACCAGTATCAGCGCGGAGGTCATCCACGAAGGTTTTGCAACAACTTCATCAAAAGGACGGTTCTTGTAATAATATTTTTCATCAGCAAGCAAGTCAGAAACATGGTAACCGTCTGGAATTTCTAATGTAAAAATAGAATCATCAATGTCACCAACCGAAACATCAGTGACGTTAATTTCAAGTCCCAGTCTCACCTGATCATGCTTCGATGCTTCATTATCAAGACCAAAATAGAACTTACGCTGAATATTCATCGGGACCCATAAGTTATTTTTTTTATCAATGAGTTGATAGCTGAGCACCAGCGTCTCAAATTTACGGGGCTGATCGGGCCCATACGTTACCACTCTTTTATGGACGTAAAACCCATGCAGCAAAGAAAGCCAAATATCATCATATCCTTTACGTTGAATATGAACACACTTCTCGCCATCGATCTCTTCGACTCCCACCACTTGATAGTCTCCACTGAAAAAACACTCCGGAACTGTGGGCACCTGAGTGAATGGTTCTCCTAAACGATAAAACTGGTAACCTTCAGCGTAGTGTAGATATTTGTAATAGTCTGAATGGGCGGAAGAAAATAGAAATCGCGCGGGGTATAAGATCGCTGTGTGATGCGACTGATCCAACGCAATGGTTGTGTGATCCACGAAATTATAAACGGAGGTTCGATGAAAACGACTGGAATCTTCTACGTTCACTCCCGTTGCATCGATATACAATTCAGGCCACTTGATTACATTAATGACTGTGAGATTGCCTTTGAGTCCAAAATCATGCGTCGGATCTTCAAAGGCACTCAACATATATTTGATGCTGATGCCACGAGGATCCCGTAGTAATTTCTCCTTCGTGCTTTGAATGTTCTTAATTATTTCTTCGAGATTGAGTAGCTGAGGTTTTTCGATTTCCTCGCCTCGAACCTGAGTAATGCAGCACGTCAGAACAATAGTAATACAGAATACCAAACACAGGCACCGCTTCAAGGGTATCCTTGCATCACATTTATTAGCAATATTCTTTTTCACACGATTTCCGATCACAATCAAAAAGCCGCCAGCACTGAGGAAATGAAGAAGCACTTCAAAGGAGGAGATTAAAAGTAAGTACGAACCCTCAGGAGAAATATAAAGCCCTCCTCTTAAATTAGCGGTCGACTACAGTCCATACGTAAACAAGGTCAAAACCGGTGCCAGACAGCCATTGTTATCAAGATATTTACTTACTAGATTACTGGGCGATGCCGTAATAAATAAATTTGTCTTGCAATAAATAATACGGCGAAAATGATCGCACACCAAAGGAGAACAATAACTCCATGCAATGGGGTCGGATTTATCACAACGACATACCCGGTAAAAATCTGCGATAATCCAGCGTTCGAGTAATATTCTTTCTCGCCAGATGTTCCATCAATTATATCAAAAGAAGCTTCATCACTTTGACCGGTAATTTTACTCACGACAAGATAATGTCCAGTTGAGAGCCGCCCCATGCTGACATGAATAATAAAGGGGGGCTCAAGCTCTTGCAGTTCCTCAAGAGAAACTTTATGCACTTCTGGATAAAGCAGAAGTGACTGAGCCGCTAGTTTTATTTCATTTAAGCTGTGACCATTAGGACCAGGTTCAGGAAATATCGCCTCAACCTGGCTTCTGCTAATAGACACACCCGTAATTCTAGCACACCATGTCAAAGCATTCACTCCACACGAAAGGTCATTCTGCCACTCGCCTGCTGCCAAAATCTCTTTTTGCGGGAGGGATAATGAGAGTGCCGTCAGTAAAAAAATCATATATCTCATTCTGGAGCTTTTGTAATAACTGTATATCTTGGGAAGTTAAACATTCTTAAATCATGATCACTCGTCAATACAAGTACTCCTGGGTGAACTCCACTTAAAAAGCAAACTCCGCGAATGGCATGTGTAAACTGGATATAAAAAAAAGCGATCTTTGGCGTCGGCACTTGCTTGATATGATTTAAGGTAAAGAGACAGGCTCTTGTAATACACTCAACAGGAGGCCTGTATCGCAAAGGAGCAATCGCAATCCAGTCGAGGTGGTGTCCTGTGCTTAATATCTCTTGAAATGGTTCTTGCCTGAAAGAAGGCATATTGCTCTTTTTTTCATAGTCTGTCAAAAAAATACTCTTATGCCAATATTTGGGCCACGCCCCTCTTGCTGTTTGAGTATTGATTAAAGACTCAACTACTTCCTCAAAATAGTGATCGATTCGGCGACGTGTTTCAGGTAGTAAAAACGAAGATGTCTCATCTAATCTTGAGATCACAGCAAGTGAATATACTGCATGGGTCCCATAACAGGCACCACTACCAAAACTCTGGTCGAGCAATTTATTTGTTATAATATCCAGCGATACGTCTTTGCCATTTGTACCTTTCCAGGCATGCTGTCCAGGCTGAAGGTATCTGGCTAAAGAATTAAGGGTCCATTCAAGCTCTTGCTCTTCATCGAATTCCATCATTGAATTCAGAACTAAATCTTTAACTGAAAAAGATCTTCCTGAAACGATCACGGGTTCAGAAATAGACATTCCGGACTCAGCTAGGATGCTTAGTAAGGCGTCTTCATGCTTGATGCTTCCTTCTGTGCTGATTGTACGAGGATTATTATTCCTGACACCAATTCCCCACTTAGTCCGAAAGAGTAAAGGGGGTTCGCCATGAGACATTTCTTCATGCTTTTCAGTATTCAGCAGGCATTGAAACAACTCTTTTGTTGAATATGGTGAGCGATTATCTTCATAGATAGATGGATAATTCTCAGCAGGAAACTCTACCCCTCTTCCCCATAGCTCTACAGCATGCGTTACTTTATAAATCTTAAAATCAGGCCATACTGGTGCTAAACGCTTTGTTACTTTTTTGAGTTCTACCAAATCTAGCATTCGTGGGAATGTTTCAATGGGCTTTAATTCTGTTGGGAACAATCTGAGAAGCTGGTCGGGTGAAACTTCTTTTTCTGCACTGGCTCCCTCTGAAGGCAGAGTCTCATTGACGTCTTTACTATTGAATGATCTGTTACTTTTGGAAGAAAAGAGAACTGCGGCAAAAATCGCCCCTCCAAGCATCATCGCAAAGACAAACTTCATAAAATAAAAAACCACCGTTTGGGCCTTGGTATAATATTCCATTAAGAAAAACAAACACCGTCGGCGAAATTGTTCTCTACATAAAATACTTTTGTCTGTAAAAGATCAGTGAGTTTAGCCGCCGCCACAGCCACCTCCCGGAAAATTCGTAGGGTACTTACAGGAATTATTATTACCACATCTAACCATAGAAACCTCAGCGGTTCCTTGCAAATCCCTTACCCTCACTGTGTCGCTCGAACAGCCACAGTATGTGGTTCCACCGAGAGCAGTCGTCTGATAGTTGTGGGAACAAGCTCCTCCCCGGATATGACTCATTTCAGAGAGATCGACTGAATCAGAACAAAAATATTGACCTGCTGGCAACAAGGCAAAGTATCCAACAACAACAAGAGAAAATCTCACTAAACTTCCCATCTCAATACATCCTTTCAAAAGTTAAGTAAAATGGCTGGATGAATAATTGCTTGTTAAAACTGCATATCGTATTTCCATTCAAGTCTACCGAACCTATCAGTATACCCATACGACCACATGCAATACGTTTCATTTGTACAATAAGCCTATGGCAAAATCAACATTATATATGTTCGTTTACATAAATTAACAAATGTCACTTTCGTTAAAACTTCATTACGATAACATAAGTTAAGCACTATAAAACATCGGACTAGATATCATTTTAGAATATATGACATGAACAAACACATATTAGTGACACACGGCATGAGTTCACTTTGAATCGAACAATTACTCTAAAACGAACCTTAGCTCTTTAAAATCTTGTCGATTGGTTTCGCGCCGTGGTCGGCGAGGGGAATCGGGCGGCCGATGTTGGACATGTTTTGTTTTTCCGGATCGAGGCCCAGTGCTTTGCAGATTGTGGCCAACAGATCGGGAACCGCGATCGGTTGATCGGTGACTTTCATGCCGTCGTCGCTGGTTTTGCCGATGACCTGTCCGCCGCGAATGCCGCCACCACCCAGCACGGTGGTCCAGGCAGCGGGGAAATGGTCGCGGCCCGTGTTCTGATTGATCTTGGGTGTGCGACCGAATTCGCCCATCCAAACCACGAGAGTTGAATCTAAAAGCCCCCGTTGTTCGAGATCCGTCATCAACGTTCCCCAGGCAGGGTCGAGAACTTCGCTCAAACTTTGAACCGCCTCGAAGTTTTGCTGATGCGTATCCCAGCCGAACGCGTTTGAACCTTGAACGCCGTTCAACGAGACTTCGACAAAGGGAACCCCCTGCTCGATCAAGCGCCGTGCCAGGAGACAACCCTGCCCGAATCGATTGCGACCGTAGGCGTCGCGCAGAGTATCCGGCTCCTGATCGAGTTGAAAGGCTTCAATCGCTTTGGAACGCATCATCCGCACGGCGGCTTCATACGCTGACTGATGGCTTTTCGTGGGAACCCCCGGATGCGTGGCGGTGAAGTCATTCTCCAGATCTTTCAAGATCGACAGTCGGTTGTCTGCCTGCTTGCGGCTGATGCCTTGCGGCAACTCCAGGTTTTTGACTTTCAAAGCGGCGTCGACATTTTGATCGTCCGTTTGAACAAAGCCGGCCCCTTCCCCCACTACCAGTGGTGCAAATTGTGGACCCAGAAAACCGGGGCCGTAGGCGTTCGGACTGAGTGTGCGGTTCGGTGCGATACTGACAAAGTTCGGCAACTCGGAATCAGACGATCCCAGTTCTTTGCTGAATAACGAACCCATTGTCGGATACGTCAATGGTCCAGAGGGAAGATAGCCAGTGCGGAGTAAATACGTGGCTCGCGTATGGTCGCCTTCTTTCGTACTCATCGAACGAATGGGAACCAGATGCTTCATCACGGTGGCCAGCTTAGGCAAATGCTCCGAGATCTGAATTCCAGCAACATCGGTGTCGATCGGTTTGAAGGGGCCTCCGTTTTCGTGTTCAGGCTTCAAGTCGAACGTGTCGCATTGACTGGGACCACCCGACATCCAGAGCAGAATACAGGTGCGTTTGCGCTGCGGATTCTTCGCGGTCTCCGCTGCCAGCCGACGTAACCAGCCGGACATTCCCGTGCCCAGCACTCCCATTGCAGAGAGTCGCATAAAATCGCGGCGGGAGAGCCCCTGGTTTCGAATTTTGTTTGCGTTCCCCATAACTGACATCCTCTGGAAAATGTGACTTTTACTCTATTTTAGCCGGATTTTTGAAACGATTGCGAGTCTTTTCTGGTAAGAATCGCTGGTCGGACTCCGTTCCGCTTCGCATCTTTTTCCGTTTTAGTTTCGACTGAGGAATTACTTTTGTTTATGATACGGGTAACACCCCTGTTTTATTTAACGAATTCTCGGTTCCCTTGATTTCCTTTCTTTTCTACTGCATCCAGGTCTGATTTTATGTTGATGGCTGCTCTTTCCCGATGGACCCCACTGGTGTGCTGCTTTAGCTTACTCCTTATTTTGAAACCGGTTACGGCAGCAGAAAAGCCATCACTCCCCTACCATCAGCAAAAAAATGTGGTCTATGCGGAAGTGCATGGCGTCGGGCTGCTGCTGGATATTTTCACTCCCGTGGGTCAGTCGAACGGACTGGGTATCGTCGATGTCGCCTCGGGCGCCTACCACTCTGATCGGGGAAAAATTCGGGATCACAAGCGAGCCCAAATGTTCGATATCTTCTGCAGCCGCGGCTATACCGTGTTTGCAATTCGCCCCGGTTCGATTGCCAAATTTAACGGGCCGGAGATGCTGGAAAATGTGAATCGGGGCATCCTCTGGGTGAAACAGCACGCCAAAGAATATGACATCGACCCGGATCGGCTGGCATTGCTAGGCGCGTCCGCGGGCGGACACCTGGCCTGTATGGCGGCGGTGTCTGCAGGCGAACCGCAATCGAAAACCCGCGTGAAAGCAGTGGCCGTCTTTTTTCCGCCAACCGATCTGATGAATTACGGCGGTTTCAAAATCGATATCAGTGGAGAAGATCGGCTGGCACAGTCGATTCGGAGACTGATCACCCCCAAAGGTGCCGAAACAATCGACGCAGAAAAACTGGATGAACTGCGCACCGCCTTCTCCCCCGCACGACTGGTAAAGCCAGGCCTGCCCCCGTTTCTAATCATCCACGGAACGGCGGACTTCATGGTGCCGATTCAACAGTCACGCACGATGGTCGCCGCCCTGCAGAAAGCCGACGTCCCCGTGAAGTTCATCGTCAAAGAAGGGGGCGGACATCCCTGGCCCACAATTCATGAAGAAGTCGAAAAAATGGCGGACTGGATCGACGGGCAGTTGAAAGCAGAAAGCAAATAAAGAGCTAGTGGAGTATCATTTTTAAATTTTGGGTTGATAGATATCACGAGAGTGCGACAACGGAGCACGTAAACAACACTCCCCACCCTCATATTCCAGCTTGACAAAGCACTAGGTGTAATCAATTCACGTCTGGTGTAGGGGCGGCCCCATGTGTCCGCCCGCGGGGTTGGCGTGTTTTTTCTACCGACGTTAGTAAGTTGTTTACGGTACCATTTGCATGGTGATATAAGGTTGCCTGTTCCCAGGTGGGTCGCCACATAGGGCGACCCCTACAACTTGCTCTTCAGCTGAGACTGAACCTTCTCCTCATCACCGGTTAGTAACGAATGGTCGTTTGCACGTAGAACTGTGTCGCCGTGTTGCGTGGCGGGATATTGGTGCCGACGAATGAACCATACCAGAACCAGGAATACCCGGCTTGAATGTTGAAGTTCGGATTGAAGGTATAAGTCCCGATCAGGTCGAGTTCCTGACCGATATCGCGGCTGCCACCTGTTCCACCAATGGGAGCACCGGCGACGTTATACAGATAATCGTTGGCAGTCGCTTTTTCGAACCAGTGGAACGCTCCTACCAGGCCGACTTTTTTTGAAGGCTTTGCATTCAACTGCAGGCTGTAATCATACAGGTTCTGCCCCGTCAGGTTATCAATAATACCCCAGTAGGCGTGTCCCAGAGGATAGAGCGTATTGAATGTGTTGTTGGTGCTGCCATTCGGATCATGGTTACCAGAACCGTAATAGAACAGGCCGCTCAAACGAGGGCTCCAAGGCAACTTGGTCCAGGTATGTCCCAGCACTGAGGTAAAGAAGCCGGCGGAAACCCGTTGTCCGTTATCATTACCAAACTGATAAGCGCCTTCCGTTTCGAAGTCCCAGATTCCGCTGACTTCGCAGCAGGCATCCTGTACTTCGGACGTGGTTTTGAATCGGCTACCAACCGTGTGACGTGAACCGTCGGGACGATTCGGCGTGACAGTTTCGTCTCGTAACCACAGGTAATACAGGTCCAGGACATGCGGCTCGTCCGACAAAAACGTCATATAGATCCCGCTGAACGTCACAGAGGTATCCGGTTTATCGCGGCCGTTGTCGTATCGACTCAAAGGAACATTACCCGCGGCGGCATTCACCGGGTTCGTCACGAAAGCATCGATGTGCACGGAATCGGAATGGTGGAAATATTTAAACCCTTCAAAGTTTCGGCGAGTGTTCGACCAGTCTAAAGGTGATACCAGACGCTGCGCCCCGTAGAGCATTTCCTGTCGCCCATAACGGAACCAGCCGGGTGCGCCATCCCACTCATGCAGTTTGACATCCACGAATGCGTTTTGCACATTCCAGCGGTTGATGTCGATTGCCAGGGGCGCCAGTTCATTATCAAAAATGGACCCATCCAGCATTTCAAAATAGACGCGGGCGACGTCACTGATCTGCAGGTCAAAGTATTGACGCCAACGCCACAAATTATAATCGGTATTGATCGGACCACCGGGGCGGAGCCGGTTCTGTTCGTGCATATAACGATGACGCAACTCACCACCGGCGGACAATGTATAGGGAGAGCATTCATCTCCCAGAGGCATCATCTTGAATCGCTCGCCTAACAACCAGGGGCTGTTGGGATTACTCAGATAGGCACCAAAGGTATTATCAAAAAAGAGCCCTTTGTAAGGGTTGGGAGCCGGTTTTGCAGTGGTAGGATCATCAAAGATAATCTCGTCTTCTGTTTCTTCTCCGTCAATTCCGGGAACCTGATCCGTCATCGGCTGATCGGCAGACTGCTCTGATGACTGTTCCGGAGCTGGCTGGAAGACTTCGTTGACTTCTGTGAGCTCGGAGCCGGTTCCATCATAGTCCGCTTGAGCAGCGGGAGCAGGCGGAATCACAGCCAGTTCTGTTTCTGCACTGACATTCGTCACTGTCATTGACGAAGTAACAAGCCCCAGTGAAAAGAGAAGGCGAAGACGCATTGTACATTCCTTGTTGAACCATCGGATCCGTCATTGAGACCAGCGCGTCTCAATCTCTTTGTTGAGATCTTGGTGCAGGATCTCCCTTAGATGTGAATCGGATCGTAACGTTCAAAGCAATCATTCCGTTCATCAGGATTTGCAGTAATAAACAGAACTTAGAAATGGTCCGGGGCTAATTTAATCAAAACCCAACCCAGCCACACAATCAGGCCAATCAGCAACACCCGCACAAACGACACAGCTTCACATAAATTTTAGCCGTGATGGCCCTTTTGTCAGTTTAGGCATGAAGGAGAAATGGTGCGTGGGCCGCAGACAAAGTTACGTTAGACGGAGCTGAAACGATACTGAATTACCACTGGACACCCAACATGAGAGAATTGAGCCCGCTACCGATCCCCAACAGCGCCACTCGATCCTCTTCGTTGAGCGCCTGATTCTGAATCCCGAGTGCCCAGGCCATCGGCAGGGCGGCGGCTCCGGTATTTCCCAGAGTTTCGACGGTAGGATAATCCAGACTTGGATCGAGGCCCAGTTTTTCGAGAAGTAATTTGCGATGCGCTTTGCCGACCTGATGCGTGAACACACGGTTGACGTCTTCATTCTGCCAGCTCAGTGTGTGTTTTGTCTGTTCCCAAGTGGGGATTGCCAGATTCACTCCCGCAACCAGCAACGATTCAGAATCGGTCTGCATCCGGGGACGATGATCGCCGTGCTTTTGTGCTTCGACGCCGCCGGCACAAAGTTCGTGGCTGGAAGTGTCGGTCTGAAAGCTTCCCCCCAGTAGGCGGTGGCCCGTTCGACTCAAACGACGGTCACAAAGCAGAATCGCGGCCGAGCCACTACCGATGGTCAGTGAAGCAAAGTCGTTTTTAATGGATTTGCGGGTCAGGGTGTCATCATGCAGCAGGTCTTCGATTGTGCCTTCCACCAGATCGCGGCCGACTTCTGTACCCACTACCACGCCCGCACGAATCTGGCCCATTTCGATCATATTGGCCAGAAAGACCATCCCATTCAGCAAACCCAGACAGGCATTACTGATATCAAGTACCAGGGCATTTTGAGATAAGCCCACGGCATGATGCACGCCACTGGCGGTCGCCGGCTCTAATTGATCGCGGCAGACAGACCCATGAAACAACGCACCGACATACTTGCGATCAAAGCCCGCCTGGTCAATCAGCTGATTGACGGTTTGCGCGCTAATCGTACCCGGCAAAGTTCCCCGATCGAAAAATCGTCGCTCCTGGATGCCCGTCATCAGTTCCAGTCTACCTGCGGGCAGACCTAACCGTTCATAGACGGGCTCCAGCTGTGCTTCGATTTCATCGGAAGTCACGATATGGGGAGGTAGAGTACAACTAACAGCTTCGACGCAAACGTGCTCATAACGCATAAGCGGTATCAAATTCCCATTTCAACAGGCAGATTAAACATACGACATCACTGCACGGCAACGCCAGGAGCTCTGCGCGCAAGTGGAACGTCCTATTGAATTGGATCTGGGAAGTAAACTCAACCTAAGCGCTGAAAATTCTCAAACCTGAGCAGCACTTTGTTTGCGTGGTGAAGAATTCAGAGTATCAACCAGAGTTGCTATCTCATGAAGTTTCTCCGTGCGAGTCCGAACGTATTCGGGAGTGGGCTCTTCCACTCGCAATTTCTCTGCACTGCGTATGTAACGCAATCCAGACAAGAGGAGGTCCAGTTGTTTTTCCGTAATATTTATTGTTGCGATATCAGTCATAGGTAAACGAAAACTCTCTCGAGGTGATCCGGAGAATTCAGTCCACAACAACCTCCTGCTGCTGTCACTGACATAATATTAGTCAATCACCAAACAAAATTTCAACCAGTTTTTCCAAAAACACATCCTGTCTGGTCTTTTTTATCTATCGACTCATCGGAGAAGTTTGCTTTGAAACCATTTCCTGTGCTGTTGAATCCCTTACAGCCGGACTGATTGAATCGATCGACATTCTTTCAAAATACTATTCAAACAAACACTTCCTAGCTGGCTCTCAGGCTTCCTTCCGAGAACGCTTCTGCCATCGCCAGGGGAATCTCTGCTTCCGCCAGAACCACTTTGGCCTGGTTTTCCTGAGTTCGTGCTAACATTTCCTGTTCTGAAGCGACGGCTTCCGCACGTCGTTCTTCAGCGCGGGCCTGGGCCACGCGTACATCGGCGTCTGCCTGATCTGCTCTCAAACGAGCGCCGATATTGTCGCCCACATCAATATCGGCAATATCGATGGACACAATAGAAAACGCCGTCTGGGAATCTAATCCACGCGCCAGCACATTCCGGGCAATCACAGACGGATTCGCCAGGACTTCCTTATGGCTTTCACAGGAACCGATGGCAGACACAATTCCCTCACCCACACGGGCGATAATCGTATCTTCTGTCGCTCCCCCGACCAACTGTTTCAAGTTGGTCCGCACAGTCACGCGAGCACGGGCCTTCAGTTGTATGCCATCTTTAGCAACGCCATCAAGGGTGGGCCGCCCACTTTTCTTCGGATCGGGACAATCGATGACTTTAGGGTCCACGCTGGTCTCAACGGCAGAAATAATATTTCGGCCAGCCAGGTCAATCGCCGCCGCGGTATCCCAGTCCAGTTCGATTCGGGCACGATGAGCGACAATCAAAGCATGCACCACCCGATGCACGTTGCCCCCTGCCAGATAGTGTGCTTCATAGGCCTGGGTCGGAATATCCGTTAATCCCGCCTGCACGGCCATAATTTTCGTATCGACAATCACCGAGGGCTTTACTTTTCTCAGGGACATGAAGACCAGAGAAAAAGGGCCGATTTTCGCACGCGAACTAAACGCCTGAATCCATAATTTGAAATAGCGGGCAAATAAAGCCAGAAAGACAATAACTAATAAGACACCAATGCCGACAAGTGCAAAAACCACCACGGGCCATAGATCTTCCATAGTCTGCTTAACTCCCTTTTAAGAATTCAGTTTAAGACGATTGTCTCTCGGACATCATAACTGTCTCAGAGTGAAAACAAAAAGTATTTTTCACCCCGTTTTTCGATTTTTCATTGTAGATCACAAAGGAAAACGCAAATTTCGCTGTTTTGGATCATTCTGTTTTTCAAAAGAGTGCCCTTCCCACGATTGGAAATCCGTTTTCCGGTATTTATTCTGGGAAGAAACAAACTTAAGAAATAGGCCAGACCAAGACACTTGCTCGTCTGCCGCTGGCATTCGTCACGAAGAAAGCGGCTTCGTGCGAGGCCGCATCCCGGGCAGTTGACATCAACCACGAATCAAAACAGGAATCAACCATGAGTATTGAAGCGAAAATTCAGGAATTGAAACTGGAACTCCCCGAAGCTCCCAAACCGGGCGGAATCTATAATCCTGTCGTTCAAGTGGATAACATGCTGTATGTCTCTGGTCATGGCCCCGTCAAGCTGGATGGCAGCATGCACACCGGTCGCGTTGGTGATGATTTAACCGAAGAACAAGGCGTTGAAGCCGCGCGCGCCGTTGGCCTGACCATGCTGGCGACGCTCAAACAGTACCTGGGCGACCTCGATCGGATCGAACGTTTCGTCAAGGTACTCGGCATGGTGAATGCGGCCCCTGATTTTAAACGTCACCCGCAAGTCATTAATGGCTTCAGCGAACTGCTCGTGGAAATCTTCGGAGAAAATGGACGTGCTGCCCGCAGTGCCGTGGGCATGGGCTCACTGCCCGGCAATATCGCTGTCGAAGTCGAAGCCATCGTGCAAATCAAACAATGATGGCCTTGATCAAAACTTCTTCCCGAATAGAGCAGATTGGCCGGCTTCGGCTGCTTTTTCCATTAAACTGACTGTTTGGTCAGTGCATTCACGCTGATTTGTCTTTTCGAATCCGGGCATACCTGTCAAAATAGAGGCGGCTGCAAAGCCGTCTCTTTTACATTAATCGAAGGCCACCCCAGTATTAATCAGAGAAAGGATTCTCGGTGTGCCAAGTGCTGATTTAGTCATTTTGGGAGGAGGCATCGCTGGTCTCTGGACGTTGAGCGAAGCCAGCCGACAGGGATACCGCTGTATTCTGCTGGAAGCTTTCACGCTGGGAAGCGGTCAGACAATTGCTTCACAAGGCATCATCCACGGCGGTTTGAAATACACGCTGCAGGGCATGATGACCGGCTCGGCCCGACGCATCCGTGAAATGCCGCTGATCTGGAGAAAGTCGCTGGCGGGCGAACAAAGTCCTGATCTGTCACAAACCGAAATTCGCTCCCCCCACTGTTATCTCTGGCGTACCGAATCGCTGTCCTCACGGCTGGGCATGTTCGGCGCCAAAATGGGACTGCAAGTCGCGCCCCAGAACCTCGCGCCGGAAGACGCACCCGAAGTTCTGGCAAATTGCCCCGGCTCGATCGGCGTGATGGAAGAACAGGTTATCTCCCCGTATAGCCTGATCACCAATTTTGCCGATTCATTTCGGAACCAGATTTTCAAATACGATCCGGAGCAGTTGAAATTTCAACTCGATTCCAACGGAAACATTACTGCGGTCCAGATTCAAACGGCAACCGGGGAACCACTGACCATCGAAACCGAGGCGGTCTTGCTGACGGCGGGCCGTGGCAACGAAGGACTTCGAAAACAGGCACGACGACAAACAGATTCGACCGACAGTCCCTGCATGCAAACCCGGCCGCTACACATGGCACTGGTCCGAGGCGATCTGCCTGCCTTCAGTGGCCATTGTGTCGATGGGGCAAAAACCAGGGTCACGATTACGTCCGACACCGATTCCCAAGGTCGGACCGTCTGGCAGTTAGGAGGTCAGGTTGCGGAAGTCGGCGTGACCATGAATCGTCGCGATTTGATCGCGCATGCCGCCCGTGAACTCGCCGCCTGTGTTCCCGGCATCGACCTGACGGGACTCGAATGGAATTCCTACGCCGTCGATCGCGCCGAAGGCGTGACCAAATCAGGACTCCGACCGGAAACCCCTCAAATCCTGAAAGACGGCAATCTGCTGACCGCCTGGCCAGCGAAACTGGCATTGGCACCCCGACTGGCCGAAGAGGTCTGCCAGAATCTGTCTCAGATGAACGTCGTGCCGACCGCCGACGATGCATCCTGGTTGGATGTGTTTTCCTCACTTCCCACACCCGAGGTGGCACAGCCGCCGTGGGAAACCGCAGAGAACTGGGTCACGCTCAATGAGATTCAATCGAATGAAGAAGCAGCCTGAACGGCTTTTTGGAAACGGAACTATGCAATACCGCCCTTTAGGAAACACCGGTGCTTCGATTAGCGCACTCGGCTTTGGCGCGTTTAAAATCGGCCGCAACCAGCAGATCAAATACAGCAAGGCGTATGAGCTTCCCGACGATGCCACCACCGAACGTCTGCTGAATTCGGTGCTCGATCTGGGCATCAATCATATTGATACCGCGCCCGCCTACGGCATCAGTGAAGAGCGAATCGGACAGTTCCTTGCGCACCGCCGTTCTGAATTTCTGCTCTCCACCAAAATTGGTGAGACGTTTGAAAACGGCGCCTCGACCTATGATTATTCTCGTGACAGTTTAGAGGCAAGTCTCGAACGCAGTCTGAAGCGATTAAAAACCGATGTGCTGGATATCGTGCTGATTCATTCGAACGGCGATGACGAAACGATTCAGAATGAGACTGACACGGTAGAACTGCTGCAGTCCTTTCAACAGGCAGGCAAGATTCGCTGGATCGGTCTCTCCGGGAAAACGCCAGCGGGCGCCACGGCGGCACTCGACTGGGCCGACGTCTTGATGCTCGAATATCACCTGGAAGATCGTTCGCACGCAGCCGTCATTCAGACTGCCGCCGAACAGGGCATTGGTGTGATTGTGAAAAAAGGGCTGGCCTCGGGTCATCTTCCCGCCGCAGATGCGATTTCATTCGTGCTGCGCAATCCCGGCGTCAGTAATCTCGTGGTCGGCGGATTAAATCTGGATCACATCCGGACCAACTGGGAAACCGCCGCCGCGGTTGCGATCTCACCAGCCGCTTAGTGCGTTGAACGGACTCAAAAACCGCACTGATTCCGCAAGAATGTTACGTAATCTGTGGAATCCCTGCAGCACAGTCTGAACTTTCTTCCCCCTTCGTCGGCTTGGCAATCGGCATGAAGGGGACTATAAAGGAGATGAAGATCAAGATTGTTTTTACCGTTTATTCTCTGGCATCCAATTTGAGTCCTGCACTATGGCGCCCAAAGTCGGCTTGTTTATTCCCTGTTATATTGATCAGTTGTACCCACAAGTGGGAATTGCGACGCTGAAAACACTGGAACATTTCGGGTGCGACGTCGAATATCCCGAAAGCCAGACCTGTTGCGGCCAGCCCATGGCGAATACCGGCTGCACCAACGAAGTCGGCCCGCTGGCACGCCGCTTTCTGGAAATTTTCAAATCGTACGATGCCGTCGTCTGTCCCTCCGGCAGTTGTGTCTCAATGGTCAAACATCATTACGATGAATATTTCACCGACAACCCGGAATATGAGGCCCTCAAAGCGAAAACGTTTGAGTTCTGCGAGTATCTGACCAACGAACTGGGCATCGATAAACTGGCGGGACGTTTTCCGCACAAAGTCGGCCTGCACCAGAGTTGTCACGGCTTACGCGAATTGCGGCTGGCCAGCTCCAGCGAACTCCGAATCGAACCGTTCGGCCCCGCACGGGCGCTGCTCGAAAGCATTGACGGCGTCGAAGTCACCACGCTCAAGCGGCCCGATGAATGCTGCGGCTTTGGGGGAACGTTTGCCGTCGCCGAAGAAGCCGTCTCCTGCATGATGGGCGAAGACCGCGTAAGTGATCATGAGCAAGCAGGCACCGAAGTCTTGACAGCCCTCGACATGTCCTGCCTGATGCACATGAGCGGCATCATTCGCCGCCAGCAGAAACCGATTCGTGTGATGCATATCTCAGAAATTTTTGCCGAGTGTTTATAACATGCCAGCACATCCAAAATTAGCAACCGAGTTCGTCAAGAATAAAGAGCGTGCGCACTGGCACGATCAGTCGCTCTGGTTTGTGCGTTCCAAACGCGACGCTGCTTCAGGACAGATTCCCGAATGGGAACTGCTCCGCGAGCAGGCTTCGAAAATCAAGTCGTACACTGTATCGCATCTGCCCGACCTGCTCGAAGAATTCGAAAAGAATGCGAACGCGAAAGGGGTCCACGTTCACTGGGCCCGCGATGCGAAAGAGCACAACGAAATCGTGCACGGCATTCTGAAACAGCACAATGTCACCAAAGTCGTAAAGAGCAAATCGATGCTCACCGAAGAGTGTCATCTCAATCCCTACCTCGAACGGCAGGGCATTGAAATTATCGACACCGACCTGGGCGAACGCATCGTGCAGCTGCAGAACAAACCACCGAGCCACCTCGTGATGCCCGCGATTCACATCAAAAAAGAAGAGATCGGCGAACTCTTTCACGAAAAACTGGGCACCGAAAAAGGGGCCACCGATCCGCAATACCTGACGGAAGCCGCCCGACAACACTTGCGACAGAAATTCATCGGCGCCGAAGCCGGCATCACGGGCGTCAATTTTGCGATTGCCGAAACCGGCGGTTTCGTCGTCTGCACCAACGAAGGCAACGCCGACCTGGGAACGTCGTTGAACAAACTGCACATCGCCTGTATGGGCATCGAAAAACTGATTCCCCGCGCCAACGATCTGAGCGTCTTCCTGCGACTGTTGGCACGTTCGGCGACCGGACAACCGATCACCACTTATTCCTCTCACTTTCATGGACCGGCGCCCGGAGCTGAAATGCACGTCGTCCTGTTGGACAACGGTCGCAGCGAAATTGCAGGCAGCGATAAATTTCGTCGTTCGCTGAACTGCATCCGCTGTGCCGCCTGTATGAATACCTGCCCCGTTTATCGACGGAGCGGCGGCTACAGTTACAACAATACAGTGCCCGGCCCCATCGGTTCGATCTTAGGACCCGCCAAAGATGCGAAAGAACATTCCAGCCTTCCATTCGCCTGCAGCCTGTGTGGTTCCTGCACCGACGTCTGTCCGGTCAAGATCGACTTGCATCATCAACTGCTCACCTGGCGAAAAGAGATTCGCGTGCGCGGGCTGTTGCCGTTTTCGAAACGGCTCTCAATGAAAATGATGGGCTGGATGATGCAGGCTCCGCGGCTGTATCGCTTCGCGGGAAAATGTGCGCGGGCCATTGTGCCACGTCTGCCCCGATTCCTGCTTTACAATCGCTTCAATGCCTGGGGCAAACAACGGGAGCTGCCGGACTTCCCCAAACAGAGTTTTCGCGAGTGGATGAAGAAGAATCATGACAACAAGTAGAGATGAGATTTTGAATCGGCTCCGCAGCCAGTCTGTTCCCAAAACAGAGCGCCCCGATCTCTCTGCGCCCGAGTTGACACAGCAGTGGATCAGCTACGATGATCCCGCGGAGCAGTTTGCTACCATGCTGGCATCGGTCGGCGGAGTCTGCGCCCGCGTCAAAAACGTAGACGAGGTCAATCAGAAGTTAAGCGAAATTCCCGCCTATCAGGAATCGAAAAAAATCTGTTCGCAGATCTCAAACTGTGGTACGGCCAACGTCGAGATCAGCAACGTCACCGACCCGCATGATTTCGAAGACATCGACTTCGCGATTCTGCCCGGTGAATTCGCGGTCGCCGAAAACGGCGCCGTCTGGATCACCAACGACGGCGGCCCCGCACGCACCCTCTATTTCCTCTCACAACACGTGGCGCTGTTGGTTCCCGCTGCCGAAGTCGTGCAACACATGCACGCCGCCTACGAACGCCTCTCGTTCGAAACCCCCAGTTTCGGCACCTTCATGTCCGGCCCCTCCAAAACCGCCGACATCGAACAATCCCTGGTCATCGGCGCCCACGGTGCCCGGTCACTGACAGTCTTCCTGGTTGAGAACGCGTTTTAAACACAAGGAAACGTCGGGGGATTTCAACGATGCTGGAAGTGTTGTCTTTCGGATGGTATGAACATGAGCTCGACTGGGCTCCCTCCGATCCTTACAGGTTCGGTGAATGGGCCACACTGTTTGTTGGTGAAAATAACGCCGGTAACTACTACGAGTTACAGGTCTGTACCGCTTCGATGATCAGTCAGCTTGTGAGCAAACAACATTTATTCGTGCTTGATGAATGGGTCAGCCTCGAACAGACGATTTCCAAACTGAATCAGTTCATCCGTGAGACGCTGACACATAACCTGAAACCAGACCCCTATCGTTTACTGGGCGAACACTGGTTTTGGGAATATGAGGGAATGTAGCTTCCACAACTTACCCACATGGTGAAAACCAGCCACGAATTCCACGAAAAATCCTGTTCGTGTGATGTCTCTCAAGGTAGCATGGTAGGTGTGTCTCTTCTGTTGAGTCATGATTCCCTGTTCGTTCACCCTGTTAAAGGTTGCGCTCGAAATGAAGCAGCTCGCATTGATCTTGTTGATTGTGTTCTCGGCTGGTGTGCTGGAAGCCGAGGCGGCTTCGCAGAAATCGCGTAAGCCGAATATCATTCTGATCATGGCCGATGATGTGAGTTGGGAATGTTTCGGCTCGTACGGCGCGGACGATTACAAAACGCCGCACATTGATGCGCTGGCGAAACAGGGAATTCGCTTTACGAACTGTTATTCCACGCCCCTCTGCACGCCGTCCCGGGTCAAGCTGATGACGGGGAAATATAGTTTCCGCAACTACACGCACTTCGGTTATCTGAATCCGCAAGAAAAAACGTTCGGGCAGATGCTGCAGGCCGCCGGTTATAAAACCGCCATCGCCGGCAAGTGGCAGCTCAACGGACTCTATCACGGGGCAGAAGGTCACGCCGACAACACGCGGCCCTTCAAAGCGGGCTTTGATGAATATTGTCTGTGGCAGGTGACCCGGACAGTACACGATCGCAAGTCAGGGGGCGGCGAGCGTTTCTGGAGTCCGCCTCTGGAACAGAACGGCAAGTATCTGTCGGTCAAAGACAATCAGGGCAAATATGGCCCCGACATCGTATCGGACTTTCTGTGTGACTTCATCCAGCGCAATAAAGATGAACCTTTCTTTGTCTATTATCCCACGGTGCTGGTCCACAACCCGTTTGTGCCCACGCCCGATACGATTGGCGACGCACCGCGCACACAAGCCGCGAACAAACAACCCAAAGGCAAAAAGGCCCGCAAAGCGAACTTCGTGGCGATGGTCAACTACCTCGACAAAATCGTCGGCAAGCTTGTGAAACAGGTTGACGAGATCGGACAACTGGAAAACACGCTTTTCCTCTTCACCGCCGATAATGGGACGAACGTGCAAATCACCTCCCAGTGGAACGGCCAGACGATCAAAGGGGGCAAAGGTTCCACCACCGATATGGGCACGCACGTGCCGCTCGTCGCCTACTGGAAAGGGCATACGCCGAAAGGCAAGGTACTGGATGACCTGATCGACTTCACCGACTTCTATTCCACATTCGCCGCGATGGCCGGTGTGCAGCTTGGGAACAGCGACCCCATCGACGGTCGCAGTTTCTTACCGCAATTGAACGGCCAGCCGGGCCAGCCCCGCGACTGGGTGCTCTGTCACTATCAACCGTATTGGGGCCGCTTCCAGGGGAGTCAATATGTTCGTGACGGGCAATTCAAACTTTATCGCGACGGCCGCTTCTTCAACGTGCCTCAAGATCTCAAAGAGAGTCAGAACCTCACCGCCGGTCAAGCGGGTAATAAAGGCGAACAGTCCCGGCGGATGTTGCAGCAGACACTTTCTACCGTTCCCCCTGCTCCGCCCGTAAACGGAGGGAAAGATTCCAATACGCGGCCCATTTATCCCGACTGGAAAAATATCGTGAATCCCAATGACTAGGCTGTGCTTCGCACACACAATCCGAAAGTAACTACCGTGAAACTGAAGTCGCTCATACTGTCAATACTCCTGCTGGTCCTGACACTGAATCTGTCCGTTCGGATTGCAGCAGCAGAGAATCCCACGCACGCGTCACAGCGGCCGAACATTGTCTGGATTCTGGTCGACGATATGTCGTGCCACTTTGGCTATCAGGGAGAGTCCCTGGTCAAAACGCCCCACGTCGATCAACTCGCACGAGAAGGCACCGTATTCAATCACGCGTACGCGACGGCGCCGGTCTGTTCCACGTTTCGCTCGGCTCTGATTACGGGCATGTATCAAACCACCATCGGCGCCCACCATCATCGCAGCGGACGGGGTGCGTTGAAGATTCATTTGCCCAAAGAAGTACAGACCGTTCCCGAACTCTTCCGGAACGCCGGCTATTATACAACCAACGCCAACCCGGAAGGGACGCGGCCCGGTAAAGAGGATTACAACTTCGTCTATCAAAAGTCCGATCTCTATGACGGCGTGGACTGGACGAAGCGCGCGAAAGGCCAACCCTTCTTCGCGCAATATCAACTGCAGGGCGGAAAACTGCGCAACGTCGATCGCTGGTATGATGAAGTGAAAACCGGTCTGGAGACTTTGATCGCTGCAGAAGAAGTAACGCTACCGCCATATTACCCGGATCACCCCGTGATTCGCGAAGACTGGGCCGCCTACTTGAACTCGGTCGCCTATACCGACAAGCAGGTAGGCCGCATCCTCGACAAACTGAAGAAAGAAAACGTGCTCGACAATACGATCGTCTTTTTTCTGACCGATCACGGCATCAGTCACGCACGCGGCAAGCAGTTTCTCTATGAAGAAGGGCTGAAGATTCCGTTCGTCGTCTGGGGACCCAGGTTCATCGGATCAAAATCAGTACGTGAAGAGTTAATCGCCCACATCGACCTGGCGGCGACGAGCCTGGCTCTCGCAGGCATTGAGATTCCGAAGACGATGCAGGGACGTCCCCTGTTTGGTCCAGAAGCCAAGCCGCGCACCTATGTGGTGTCGGCCCGCGATCGCTGTGATGAGACCGTCGATCATATTCGCAGCATCCGCAAAGGAAATTTCAAATACATTCGCAATTACCTGCCACAGCGCCCCTATCTCCAGCCCTGCAAGTACAAGGACGGTAAACCGTTCATGCCTGTATTGCGCGAATTATACGCCGCCGGTAAATTGAACGCCGCCCAGTCACTGCATCTCGCCGAGACGCGGCCCGAAGAAGAACTGTATGACTTAACCAGCGATCCCTGGGAAATACACAACCTGGCCGATGACCCCGCCTGCCAGAAGCAGCTCTCTGAATTCCGGGGTCTGCTCGCGAACTGGGAACTCGAAACAGACGACCGCGGCCGCTTTCCCGAATCGGAGGCGATGTACGATAGCGATATGAAACCATACCTGGACAAGTCCCGTAAGCGGGATCCCACAACCGCCGCGATCCTGGAAGCGAATATTCAGCAAATGAAACGCTGGCACGCTGCAGGAAAATAAGTAACGACGATCCACGATTTTGCAGGAGTAGACCATGTCCGATCACTGGCTTCATCGACGCGATTTTCTCTATCAGAGTCTGCTTTCAGGAGCCTGCGCTCTTGGTGCCGATCAACTGATCGCCAGTGAAAACAAGCTGCCTGTTTTAGGCCAGGGGAAGTTTCAGTATCGACCTGTTGCCGGTTGGGGTGTGCTCGATGAAAAAACGCCGGTGAAGAACTGCAGTGCGATGGTCGTCGATTCGAAAGGTCGAATCTTTCTGCTGACGGATGAGACGACGAATAACGTCATCGTCTATAACAAAGAGGGTCAACTACTGAAGAAGTGGGGCACGCGTTTTCCCGGCGCGCATGGTCTGGAAATTGTAAACGAAGGCCATCGGGAGGTGTTGTTTATTACCGATCTCAATCTGCACCGTGTCTTCAAAACGACGCTGGACGGCGAAATCCTGATGGAGCTGACCTATCCCCAATCGACGGGCAAGTACGCCAGCGAGAAAGAATATCGTCCCGCCTGGACACTGCACCTGCCCAACGGCGATTTCTTCGTACTGGACGGCTACGGCAAAGATTACATTATGCGTTACAACCGGGAGGGCAAGCTGCTGCACTACTTCGGCGGCCCGGAAGGTGGCATCGCACACTGGGGCCCGCATGGAGGAATCATCGATTCACGCGGCCCCGGCGAACCCGAACTGGTCATCGCAATGAGCGATCAGCAGACGATCAAACGGCTGACTCTGGACGGCAAACTGATCCAGGAAATTTCGCTGCCCGGCTCAAATCCACGCATGATTCAGATCGTTGGCGACTATATGTTCGTGCCGCACCTGGCGGATAACTGGCCCAAAGACCGACAGAGCAAAGGCTACATCTCGGTCCTCGATCGAGATTACCGAATCGTCTCAAACATCGGCGGCACCGCGCCCCAATACGTCGACGGAAAGCTACAGCCGATGCACCAGCAGGGGGGCTTCTTCCGCCATCCGCATGATCTGGTCGTGGCTGCCGACGGCGCGATTTATGTGCCGCAGTTCGCTTCGGGAAATACGTACCCGGTCAAGCTGGCACCCATGTCTTCCACCTGATTCACAGACAACGAAAAATAGAAAGCGCACCATGAAATTTCATACTTCCCTCTGGATCACCTTACTGGCGTGTACCCTGCTGCAACTGGCCACAGCGGAGACGCCGAACAAAACAGCCGGGCATCGCCTGCTGATCGGCTATGGTGAAGGAGTGATGGAGCTGGATGAAAAGAACGACATCGTCTGGCACTACCAGCAGCCGGACATTGAAACGGTTTACGATGCCTGGAAACGGGACAACGGGAATGTACTGTTTTGTCACCGGTTTGGCGTACGTGAAGTGAATCCGGCGAAAGAAACCGTCTGGGAGTTTAACGTTCCCCGCGAAAAAGGAAAGCAGGAAATCAACTCCTGCCAGCCACTGGCAGACGGCAAGGTGCTGATTCTGGATTGCGGCAATCAGAAATTATTGGAAGTCAACCGTGACAAGCAGGTGACGCTGTCGATTGATCTGCCGGACGGCGGCAAGAACCCGCACAACCGCTATATGCAGGCACGCAAAACGCCGCAAGGCACGTATTTGATTTCGTATCGCGATAACAAAGTCATTCTCGAACTGAACACCGACGGCAAGGAAGTCTGGCGGTTTAAGCTGAACGACAACGACCGCCCCTTCACCGCGATTCGCCTGGCGAACGGCCGCACGCTGATCCCCTGCATCACGTCGTACCGTATCATCGAAGTCGACCCGAACGGCAAGATCACCTGGGAGTTGGACAAGCACGACGATCTGGGTTTCGAACTGTTGTATCCCGTCGGCGTGCAGGTCCGCAACAACGGCAATCTGGTCGTGATCAACTCCGACTATCATCACCGCCAAGGCATGAACAACGACGTGCAGGCGTTTGAAATCACCCGCGACAAGAAAGTACTCTGGACGTTAACCAAAGCCGATCTCGAGAAAAACGGCAAAACCTCCGTCGTCGAACGCGGCACCAAAATGCCCTCGCATCACCTGCTGAGCATTCAAGTGCTGGGAGAGCCGTTTGAGCTGAAATAGCGATGCGTGTATTCCTAAACGTGAGGGAGCAAAAAGCGCAGGAGACCAAACCCTTCTTCCAACAAAATCTACACAAATGATTTTCGTTTTTTTCTACCACGAAAGACACGAAACTGCGGGAAGCTTTTTTGCATTTTATTTCTTCAGCTCCTTTACCAGCAGCACACTATCGGACTGGTCTGTACCATCCTTTTGGAACTCCCGTTTGTGGAACATATCCAGCATGATGCGGTTATCTGGCGCTGTTTCCGCAACGACGCGCTGGATGCCCCATTCGCGACAGACCTCCAGACAGTGGTCCGTCAGGAACGATCCCAACCCCCGGCCGTGCCAGTGATCTTCGACCAGAACCGCATACTCGGCCTCCTGATGATCGACATCAGCAACGAGTCTTCCCACGCCAATCAGCTGGCGCTGGTCCTGATCCTGGATCTCTGCAACGATGGCAATCTCGCGGTCATAATCGACAAAGCAGAACCGCGTTGCCATGTCATGGGTGGTCGCCTGAAATGAGTAACGAAACCGCGCGTGAATGGATGCCGACGAACATTTTCCCAACAGATCATGCCACATCAATTCGTCTTCCGGTTTAATCGGACGCAGCAGCACTGCGGTTCCATCTTTCAATGTCACACTTTTAATAAATTCTTCCGGATAAGGGCGAATTGCCAGATGCGAATATGGTCGGAGCGGTTTTTTCGAATCTGTCTGGTCGATCACAATCCGGGCATCCAGGGCAATCACCTTCTCGGGCGTGGCGAGCAGCGGATTGACGTCCAGTTCGACAATCTCGGGAAAATCAGAAACAAAGTAAGAGAGCCGAATCAAAACTTCGATCAGTTGTTCCATGTCCACAGCAGGATGGCCGCGATATCCCTTTAACAGAGGCCAGGATCGCAACGACTCCAGAGCACCGCGTGCCTGCCGTTCATTGAGTGGCGGCAACACCAGTGCGCGGTCCCGATATAATTCCGCAGCAGTCCCCCCTGCCCCGACCAGCAGGACCATTCCAAACACGGGATCCCGTTTGGCTCCGACAATCAGCTCGTGGCCTTCTGAGTCTGATACCATCGGCTGTACGGTAACTCCTTCGACCTGTGCCTCAGGACGTTTTTCCTGGACCCGGCTCAGAATGCGCGCGAAGGCGTCACGAATTTCAGTTTCGTTCGCAAGGTCCAGTTCTACGCCGCCCACGTCTGTCTTGTGCGTGATCTGTTCAGAGAAGACCTTGAGTACAACCGGTTGCCCCATTTCCTGCGCGAAGGCCACCGCTTCGTCGGCTGTGCGCGCGACCTCTGTTTTGGTGATAGGAATCCCGTACCCTGCCAGCATTTTTTTTGATGTACTCTCAGACAGAATGTCCTGCCCCTCTGTAATCGCAGACTCAAACACCGCTCGTATTCCGGCACGATCAACGGAATCATCAACGGGCATGGGATGGGGAGTTTCATACAGGAACTCCCGATTCCGCGCGTACGAAACCAGATACATAAATGCGCGGACGGCTTGCTCTGGTGAGGTATAAGTGGGGATGCCGGCGTTGTTAAAACGTTCAATTCCCGCGCGTACTTTTTCGCCTCCCATCCAGGCTGTGAGCACGGGCTTTTGGGTCGCACGAGTCGCTTCGATCACTGCTGTCGCGGCGCCCGGTGGATCGGTCATTGCCTGTGGTGATAAGATCACCAGCAGGCCGTCTACTTGTGGATCGGCGAGCACAATTTCAACCGCCTTGCCAAACCGCTCGGGTGGCGCATCTCCCAGAAGATCAAGCGGATTTCCATGCGACCACGCACTGGGCAGAACGGCGCTCAATTTCTCAATCGTTTCGTCAGAGAACGTTGCCAATACACCCTGCCGGGCCAGCAGTGCATCGGTGGCCATTACGCCCGGGCCACCGGCGTTGGTCACAATCGCCAGACGATCACCTTTGGGACACTTCTGTCGCGCCAGTAATTCGGCACAATCGAATAAATCATCGAGTTCAAAGACACGCACCACGCCGGCCCGTGCAAACGCCGCTTCATAGACGGCGTCGACTCCCGCCATGGCCCCCGTATGTGAAGCAGCCGCTTTTGCAGATTCCGTAAAACGACCCGCCTTGTAAGCGATGATTGGTTTCTTTTTTGTGAAGGCCCGCGCCGCCGACATGAACTGCCGTGCTTCGGTGATCGATTCGATATACAGAATGATGGCCGTTGTGTGGTGATCCAGCGCGAAGTAGTCGATCAGATCCGCAATGCCCACATCGAGCATATTCCCCACCGAAACAAAGTGCGAGAAACCAATTTTTTCCTGCAGCGACCAGTCCAGCACGGAAGTGCACAGCGCACCCGACTGAGAGATAAAGGCAACATTCCCTGACAACGGCATATCCGAGGCAAAGCTGGCGTTCAACCTGGCATACGGGGCCATCACCCCCAGACAATTCGGCCCGACAATCCGCATACCGGGGAACGTTCTGGCGATCTTCAGCACCTGCTGTTCCAACTCCTTGCCTGCGTCGCCGGATTCCCGAAAACCGGCCGATAAGATCACAATTCCCCGGATACCTGCTTCGCCGCACTGTTGTATGATCTCGGGAATGGTGTGCGCGGGGGTACAAATCACCGCCAGATCAACAGTTTCCGGCAAGTCAGTCACACGGTTATAACAGACCTGGTCATCCAGCCTGTCATACTTGGGATTCACCGGATAGACGGCACCCTCAAACCCACCTGTAAAGAGATTCTGAAAAACGGTCTGCCCCACACTCAGCGGACGAGGACTGGCGCCGATGACAGCGATCTTGCGAGGATGAAAGATCTTATTGAGATTTCGAATTGGCATGTTGATGCGCCTCTGATCGGAATTCCGGTTCCTGTGTTTTCAGCTAATTCAGGCCGATGTCATTTCGAGCAAATGATATTCGATACTCTCCGCCAGCGCTAAAGGATTATACCCTCCTTCCAGCGCGCTGACCACACGACCGCCGGCATGCACGGCTGCGACGTCCAGCACAATCCGGGTCAGACGCCCGAAATCTTCGCTCTCCAGACCGAGTGAACCAATCGGGTCATCTTTATGACTGTCAAAGCCGGCACTGATGAAAACCAGTTGCGGCCTGATCTTCTCTGCCAAACGTTCCACGGCAGATTTGAACATCGCAAGATAGTCTTCCCGGGACGTACCAAATTCGACCGGCACATTCACGTTCGTTGCCAGCCCAGCACCCGCCCCCGTTTCGTCGGCGGTTCCCGTTTCATGACAAAACGACGCACGATGAATCGACAAGAAACCGACCTGCCCGTCTTCCCAGAAGATCTCCTGCGTCCCGTCGCCATGATGGACGTCCCAGTCGACAATCATAACACGCTCCAGCCCCAGCTCGTCAATCGCCAGTCGCGCGCCCACGGCTACATTATTAAACAGGCAGAATCCCATCGCCGCATCGGCTGTCGCATGATGGCCGGGCGGCCGCACCAGGCAGAAGGCCCGCTCGTGTGCTCCTTGAACCACCTGCTCCACCGCATCACAAACAGCGCCCACAGCCATGCGGGCAACATGATATGACTGGGGACCAACCACCGTATCATCGGCAATGAAGCCGCCCCCTTTGAGAGAAAACGTTTTAACGAAGTCAATGTACTCACGCGCATGAACGCGCTCCAGACGCGAATCAGAGACCTCGTCCCAAGATCTTCGAGGACAGCCGGCATGCATGGCGATCTGGTTCACCCGATGCACGGCGGGAAGAATCCGCGCCGGGTTTTCAGGCTGGTGACCCGTCTCATGTTTCAGAAAAACAGGATCAGAATAGAGGAGCGTCATCGTTTTTCACTTCTGGTTAAACAGCGTTCAATTAACGTTACCAGAAACAGACTCGTAAATCGACTCGGATTGCACACCAAATTCGTTTCCGTATTTGGGAGCTCAGCGCGAAGGCATAATAGAAGTTCGGCCTTATCTGCTGAGTCTGAAACACGATGTTCGTTAACACCCTGCCATCTTTGACATCTTGCTACCAATTGCGATTCGAAAAAGAACCAGCTAGCATGAAAATAGAGTGCTCTCTTTCCTGATGTTTTCCCGGGAGATTCAACATGGCTCGTTTATCTGGAATCGTTTTTCTCTGCTTGCTGGTGATGGTTCAGGCTGCTGTTGCCGAGGAGCTGATTCCGCCTCAGGTGGGGGATCTGTATCTGACTGATGTGGCGCTGGAGCCGATCACGCTTGATGAGGGAAAAAGTGTGGTTTACGTGCGGCAGCGCGTGGATCCCAAAACGCGTTCACTGAAACGGTCTCTCTGGCGGGTGGATCAGGGACAGGAGCCCCGGGCGCTGGAAGTGGGTGAACCGGATGCGTTTGGTTTGCAGCTATCTCCTGATGGAAAGTGGATTCTGTTTCTCTCGACTCGACCGTTTCCTGATGGGACGCCTGCATTCACGCCGGTTCCGCCGTATTCGGACAGGGCCGCGGACATCTGGCTGATTCCGATTGCAGGGGGCACGGCTGTTCCGCTGGCTGGCCCCGGGAAACCTTATGGGCGGGTGATTACGGATCGGTTTTATGGCCGCGTCTGTTTTTCACCAGACGGGAAACGACTGATGTTCGTCGCCGATGAAGGCAAAGATCCCCGCACCGAACAGGAACGCCGCAACAATGTGCTAATCGTGCGGGAAGATCAGGGGGAAGGTTATGAAGGCTATGACCCCACGCAGGTCTGGGTAGCGGATTTGCTGGAGACGCCGGGAGAGGTGGCCGCGTCACACGTCAGCCGCATCACGCCCGGCGATTTCTGGTACGGCGATCCGCAGTGGTCGCCCGATGGTTCGTTCGTCGTCGTGCATGCCAATCGGACGCCCGAGCAGGAATCGGTGCGTTACAGTATTAATCACAATTACGATCTCTGGAAGATCACGCTCAAAGACAACAGGCTCACGCAGTTGACTGATGGGCCGGGGCCCGAGTTTTCGCCGCGGATTTCTCCCGACGGGAAACGGCTGGTCTGTCTGAGTTCGCCCCGTTATAAGGGGCCACACCGGGATGTGTATAATCTGACGGTGGTGGAGCTCAACGAGAACGGCGCGACGTCACGGGTGCTGTTTGATTTTCATCAGCCCTATGACGGCAAGCCGCCGCACGGTTCGCCGGAATTTACGCTCTCCGAAACGTGCTGGCTCGATAATTCGCGTGTGACTTTCAACTCCCTGCAAGGCCTGAAGTCAGTACGACAGGCGGTGGATCTGGATGCCGGCCCCGCAGCGATTGAAGTCGAGTACCCGCCGGCTCCCAGGCGGAGTCCTCTGCTGCCGGCCAGCAACCCGCAGATCGGCAAGCGGCTGCGCGGGGACGTGGACGTGATTCACTGGAAGAGTTTCGATGGTCTGGAAATTGAAGGCGTCTTGACTACGCCGCCCGCTTCGGTCGCGAAGCCTCCTTATAAGCTGCTGGTGATGCCTCACGGCGGGCCGCATCATCGCGCGGGGAGTGGCAACGGTTTTACGACGCAGTTTTTCGCCACCCGAGGTTATGCCGTCTTCCAGCCGAACTTTCGCGGTTCGACCGGTTACGGCTTGAAATTTCTCAACGCCGACCGGAATGATTTCGGCGGCGGCGACATGCAGGACATTCTCACGGGAGTCGACTACCTGGTGAAACAGGGCATCGCTGATCCGAACCGGCAGTTTGTGTATGGCGTCAGTTACGGCGGTTACATGACGAGCTGGCTCGTGGGGCAGACGCACCAGTTCCGGGCCGCGGTCGCACAAAACGCGGTGACCGACCTCAACGTGATGTGGCATTTGAGCGATCTGCAGAGTTGGACGGAATACGATATGAGCGGTTCTCCCTGGGAAGTTCCCGAGCGAATGCGCAAACACAGCCCGCTGACTTACGCGCACAAAGTGCAGACGCCAACGCTGATACTGCATTCTACCAACGACCGCCGTTGCCCGGTGGCGATGGGCAAGATGTTTTATCGGGCATTGAAAGAAACGGGCGTCGATACACAGATGGTGCTCTACCCCGATGAAGGCCATCCGATCAGACAGTTGCCGCATCGCGAAGACGTGTTACTACGAACGCTCGACTGGTTTGAGAAGCATGATGTTCAAGGAGACTCTCAATCTGAGTAGTTCAGACACCGATTTATTTTTCCGTAGGCATATCCAGAAATCGAAGTGCCCGCGTCGCTGCTTTGCGGATTCGTTCACTGTCGCTGCTGCAATGTTGTTCTATGAAAGCAGCTAACGATTGCGTTGGTGCGACGCCAAAGTTGTAACCGGACTCCATTTTTGTTAAAAACACCGGACTCGTTGCAAGGGCTTTAGCGAGAAGTCGATCACCACACTGATTGAGAAACTGATAGATTCTTGCTTCTTGTGCGGATTTGATTCCAATAACGAAGTAAGCGCCGAGAACATAGTCTAAACTATGAAACGGGATGATGCTCACGTATTCCACATCGACTTTCAGTTGCTTTGCCAAGTCAATGGCTTGTTGATCGGTGAGATTTTTTAATTCAGGTTCGACGACTTCACATAAAATGGATTCAATCACAGGCAGCGCGCTTTGATCGCATTTGAGTAATTCTATGCCCGCTTCGTTCGTAACGAAACAGCCCTGGCGCTTACATCTTCGAGCATGCAATGTGTCCAGTACCAGCTTGTCGAGTTGATTCATTTTTAGTATTTCTGCTCTATCCAAGAGATCCAAGGAAAGGAACGTAGTAATGACTGGAGGGAATACGGGGATCAACCAACGAACGGAAAATATCTGTTTCGTTGCTTATATAAAGCAAACCTGACTCAAAGCATTTGCTTCAAATCAGCTTGAATGACAGGACATCGCGCTGGGGACGTTTCACGAGTAGAAAAACCATGAATGAGAAAATGGCGAGCGCGATGGCTCCCACGAAGACCGACGTCCAGACGGGACCGATGGTGTAGCCCAGCCAGTTGATCAGTCGCTTCATCCCGCTACGACGGCCCGTGGGTTCATAATTGGGATCGGCGTCGGCTGCGAGGAAAATGAAGAGCCCGCCGATGGCCGCGGTGACCGCCAGAGCGAAGAGCGGACCCTGCATCATAGACCAGGCGTCAGCGTCTTCCTGGCTGTGCGTCCCACCCAGGTGTTGTTGCACCGCCTCATAGACCTGTTTCTGCTCACCCTCTTTGCCATCGGGAATTTTCTGCTTTTTTCCCTCTGTATCGAAAAGGGAGAGCTGATTCAAATCGGGAGCAAAAGTGACACGGGCCAGACGTTCGCGCGGCAGACAGGCCGCTTTGGGCTCGGCACTGATGATCGCGGCGGCTTCGTCGGGCTGTTGACTGACTTTAGTCAGGAGCTGGTGAAAAGTTTCCGGCTTTTTGATATTCAGAGACCAGGAAATTCCCGTTGAGTCGATATGCACCACATGCGATTTGACACTGTCGCCCGTATTGGCAGTCCATGCCACCAGGGTGCCGTGTTCATTTGACGAATCCTGGGAAGCAGAATCGGCGGGAGAGAGTTCATCGGAATCGTGAGTATCATTCATGGAAGTTCCCGCTCTTGTTCGAGTAGACTATGTCATAGATTGAGATCATTCACGCAGTGGCTGTTTCAACTGATATGGCGTTTATTTTTTATAAGTTTGATTTCGTAGTCAAGAAAATAATTGTTGTGGGCGACTGAATTAAGAAACCCGCTCGATTTTGTTACATCAATTCTACACACTTTCTTCACAGAGAAGTCAACAACAGAAAACCGTTATGACAGAACGTCGCCAAAATGTGCAGGGATGGGAATGCGTCAAGTCGGAGGGGCCGCCCCCGTTCATTACGCACCGGCTGTTTCGCCACGCCGATGGATCGATCCGGGAATGGCTGTCGCGCAAACATCGTAAAAATTTAATCGCGCGTGAAATCGGACTGGCGGAGGCGGTTGGCAAGCTGCTGATTCGCAGTCTGTGGATGCCGCGCGAGTTGAACTGGTGGATTGGTTCTGTATTCGCGCTCGGTGCATCGCTGTTTGCGATTGCCAGTATTTTCAGTCTCGCTCCCGATCTGGCGGTGTCTCTTTCCCTGACTGGTTCGCAGGTCAATGCGATTTACTTTGCCGGATCAATCCCCTTCACGACGGCGGCTTACCTCCAACTGTTTCAGGCAGCGAATGCCGGGGCACTGCCCGATGAAGATCCGGAACAACTGGGGCGACTGAACGTATTCGGCTGGAAGCCGGCGAGCGTGGGCTGGCTCAGTTGTGCGCTGCAGTTTGCGGGAACGATTCTGTTTAATTTCAATACCTTCGATGCGATGCTGCCCTCCCTTTCCTGGTTCCAGATAGATCTATTGGTCTGGATTCCCAATTTCCTGGGCTCGATTCTGTTTCTGGCCTCGGGATACCTGGCCTTCATCGAAACCGGCCATCGCTACTGGGCCTGGCGGCCGGGAAACCTCTCCTGGTGGATTGTGTTGATCAACCTCTTGGGCTGCATCGGCTTTATGATTTCGGCGGTATTGGCGTTAACGCTGCCCCATTCCACAGCACCCTGGCGGGAGACGCTCTCGGTAGCTTTTACTTTGCAAGGCGCCATCTGTTTCTTTCTGGGCGCGGTGCTGATGTTCCCCGAGACCGTTCGCGAGGAATCGCTTTCAGAGAGTTAAGCATTTCTGGCTAAAGTAGAACACCTGCTTTGTCATGAGATATGACCCCACCCGTTAATACTCTCAGGGAGATTTTCAGAATCTATGTAAATCATTGATCAGGAAGAATGCTCATTTGCGGTTTCCCAATAGTGAATTGCCGCAAGAGGCCTGCCACAAAAAGTCGGAATATAAACATTTTGTATTCGATACCTGATTTTTGCATTTCATCCCAAGAGGAGAAAATTGAATGAGCACGATTTACGAACGCTGTTGGCGTAAAGAAAAATGTATTCGCATTCTTGGGCGTCGCGCATGTGCAAGTGCGACTGCATGTATCCGAATCCTCGATGAAGGGGGACGATTGAAGATTGAATTACAACTTGGCAATAATCGAATCAAACGCGATCTTTTAGACACTTGCTATCCTGCGTATGAGGCTGGTATCGCTCGCCTCAATGTTTGTACGCGCGAAATTCGAATTGTTGGCGGTCGCCTTCGAAGTGTGAAACTAACGGCTGAATTGTGTATTGGGACTCGTCTCCTGGGACGTCGCATTGAGAAGTGCTGGACATTAATTAACGGTGTCGTTTCATTCGGCTTCGTTCCATTTCGTGATTTGCAATCTGAAATTGACGAAGAGTTCAAGATTGATTCTGGTATGCAGGAGTCATTTGATCTCGCAAATGATGATTTAGTTGCTATTGTACTTGACGATTCCGATTCTGATGACGATGGTTTGATTCGGCCTTACGCACTTTGGGGAGCACGTGTTCTAAACAACTATCCGGAACCCGTCCAAGTTTGGACTGGTGAACCCACACCGAGTACTGGCGGAGAGCATTTCTTCTTTGTTGATGGGAACGGCGGCGTTTCACCCGACGATGTCGATGCCGATCATGTACGCAGTCCATCGGGACAATGGTGGAAATGCGGGGAAGATTTCTTCGGACGTCGAACAGTCATCGTTGAAAGGAGCGGAGACGTGCGCAACGCCGAATGTCCCACAAACGGGCCAAATCAATCGTGTACATAACTCCGATACACCTTTCTATAAATCGATGTTTACAAGAGATCGTGGAGTCAGTGACTGAAAAAGCACTGACCCTCGAGCTCTTTATTACGCTTGCGCTATGGCTCTGAATTGTTTTGCTTTCGGGCCGCTTTATAAATTGCTGATCGGTTCTCTTTTGTCATCGGAACGTCTTTACGGATCTGCTTCTCGGACGAGTTCAGCGATTGCACTTCCAGCGTTACTTTATCATTCGGCGGATGCCCCATGCGGGTGAGTAGCTCGACGAGGTCTTCTTCGAATCGTTTCTGCCATTTGTCTCCATAGGTTTGTTTGCTGAATTCTACGATTTCAGCGGTGGGAAGTCCGTCCAGCGCGATGAGTTTAAACCACTCTTCACCCAGTTTGACTTCCGGTTGCGCTTCCTGCCAGCGCACAGCCGCGAAGGGAGATAATTTGGGATATTCTTCGCGCTGCTTCTGTTTGACGATCATGAATACCAGAAACAGCATGATGAGCGCAAACGCGACCAGGCCGATGATCAATCTGGTCGGAGAAGCACAAGGTGGCTGAAGCCTCTTTTCTGCAAAGGGCAGCCCCGGCAAGGGAATTTGTTTGCCGGTACCATCGCCGGTTGTTTCATCTTCCAAGCTTGAAAGCAGCGTCAATAGCTCCTGGCGTCGCGGTTCAAGTTGTAAGCGCACAGCACGTTGATTCAGAAAATAAATGAACACATTGAGCGCCAACAAAGAGCCGGCGAGTACGGCGAAGGAAATGAGAGCAGGCAACCAGCCCGCAGACCGTGACAACCAGGAAATTTGCGCAAAGAATGCCAGAATGGAAACGCTGGGCGGCAGGATATACCACCAGAAAATATTGCGCAACAACCAGATTTGATCCTCCACCTCGGTTAATGAACGCTGCACACAATGCAGCAGCGGTTCATCCGGCTCACTCGGTTTCTGCCTGTGACGTATGCGATACACGAGCATGAACCCGGCCATCCAGATGAGCACAGGCACAGTCAGATACCAGGTCCAGGGCGAAGATGTCCTGGCTCCCAGAATGAACCAGACGGGAATTAACAGCAGCGCGACCAGAACTTCGCCAAAATCGCGATAGAAAATCATTGCGCGAAAATTGAGCTGGTTGCGCTGGACTTCCTGGCGCAGTAAGTCGGCATCAATGGTGACTCGTGTCTGAGCTGATTGCGCCTGCCAGGCTTGCTGAAATTCGTCAGGAGCCATGGGATCCCCCTTTCATTAGTTCATTCAGCGCTTTTTTCGCCCGGTTCAATTTCACGCCCACGTTGCTTTCTGAGATACCCAGCACGTCGGCCATCTCCCGATAACTGAGTTCATCCAGATAGAGCAGCACCAGTGCCGTGTCGGCCTTTGGTAGCTGGTGAATGGCCTGATAAAGCCGCTCAACAGTGTCTCGCTGCTGTGCCTGCTCGGCTGAGTCGCATCCCTCGGTGACGAGGGTTTGGACTTCCAGCAACGGTTTTTGTCTTGCCCGCCGCGGCTTATCCTTTCGTTTCCAGTTCATCGCGGTCTGTAACGCCACGCGATAAAACCATGTCGCCACGCTCGATTTATGTTCGAACTTCGGCAAAGACTGCCAGGCCTGGAGCAGAATCTCCTGTGCCAGGTCTTGAGATTCCTCACTGGTGAGCGTGTAAGCGCGCGCCACTTTCATGACGGACGAACCATGCTCATCCAGCCAGTTCATGAAAAGTGACTTTTGCGTTTCGTCCTGCAACAGGAAACCTCATCGGTCTAATTTACCAGGCCAACAATCGACATCGGGATCGCTCACTTTATTCGGTATGCAGTCTGCTTAACACCATTTTGATGTAAAATCAAACTTTTTGCAGGACCCGTTTTATTCAATTTGAATTCCAGTGTCGCGTCAACGCCGCGGTATGACCAGCGCGTCGCTGAATCGGGAAAGATCTCCTGAGTGGGTTGATTGGTAATACTGACCATCAAGTGCCCAGCACGATCTCGAACAGTAAAAATAAAGTTCGGTGCCAATTGATACCGCCCCTCCAACCGACTGCGATGCTTCGCATCAATAACGAGATCACCGGCTTTAGGGTCTGGCGTTCCTTTTGGTTCCGGTTTGATTTCCCGACCTGCGGCTTTGAGTACCAGCTGCATCGCCAATTGATCGATTTCGTGGTTCACGGCTGTATTACATAATATCACAACCGCGCAGTTTAACTTACGATTTATGAAGAGTGCTGAATGTGATCCACCGGTTTGGCCGTTGTGCCAACGCGTCTGACCATCACCGGCAATGACCCAGCCCAGCCCCATCGCTGGGCCTGAGTCATCCGCATCGCGGTGTTGTTTCCAGGCTAATTCGATGGCTTCGCCAATTTTGCCCGTTGGCGGATTCAATTGGGCCTGGGCAAAACGCAGCATGTCCTGCATTGTGGCGCGAATTCCACCAGCACCCGGCAGATTTGAAAACGTCCAGGGCTTTGTGACGGAACCGAATTTATCATGCGGAGTGGCAAGCCGCTGCCTTTGATCTGTACTTAATGAAACGGTGCAATCGGTCATGCCCAGTGGCTTCGCGATGCGTTTCTGCAACAGTTGTTGATAGGACCTGCCAGCCTGCTGCGCAACCAGATATCCCAAAACCGATGCCCCGAAGTTTGAATATTCCCGCGAAGCACCGGGCTGACGTGGCAGTTTGTATTGTTTCAGAAAGGCCGCTGCTTTTTTCGAATCGTAATTCTGATACGGATTCTTCAAATCGATGGGCACTAAATTGCCGGGGAGTCGTGGCAGCCCTGACCGGTGCGTGCTCAGATCAATCCACTTGATCGATCGACCCTCGTGCGACGGTAACCGAATCCCGGCAGTATTGGCAACGTCCGCTGCTGCATTGAGATCAATCTCACCCCGGACGACCGCATCCGCCAGCATTAACCCTGTGAAAACCTTGCTGATGGATCCGATTTCATACACAGTCAAGTCATCAGGTTTTTTCCCGGCTCGGTTTGAGCTTCCCAAGTGCACGATTCCCGAGTGTTTGCCTTCAATATAACCAATGGACAACCCATCAACGACTCGCTTTTGAACCAACGGCTCCGCCGCTTTCTTGACCCATTCATCCGTCAGGTGCTGCGCCGATGCAATCGGGACTCCGATCAAAAAGTACAACACGATTGAAAGCAGGGTGAAAGTCCAGCGCTGACCATTCATAATTGAATCCTCACAACAGTGAAAACAAACACCCCCTTCCTTACTGGCGAGGGTGTAGACGAACCACGATTATGACTGATGTGCCATGCTCGCCCAACCAGTTTATAAACCGTGATTTATGAACTTTTTCCGTATCTATCAAACCTCATTCCAAAAGTATTAGTAACGCGAGCTGGTACTTTCTTACAAAAAAACAGGCAAAAAATGCCGCGCCCAGAAAATAAACTGCGATTCCATTCTACCCCTTTCTGTAACAGATGTGATGCAGACAGGAATAGTTCTGGAACAAAAGCGAGACCGGGTAGTGTTTCTTCATTCGAATTCGTCTTTATAAAAGAAAAAACACCAAGACCTGCAGTCAAAAACGGATAGAGCAGGAACCGGGGCTAACGCCCTTCGGCTCATGTTGATGAGTTAGATCGCATTCCTGAGGAGGCCTGCGCCGTAGTTTACGCATCAATGGCGTCGCACTCGCACTGGTTGGTCTCTGCGTCGAAAATGACATTGCGGGCCAGTGGGAATTGATGTGAGCGGCTTTCCAAAAAGTGCATGAAGTAGCCGGCGGTGTTCGGGAAGACAATGAAATCTCCAATCGCAACGCCGTGCGGAAATAGCAACTTACGCAAACTTAACAGCTCTGACTCGGTGCAGTACGCACCGACGAGGTAGCCCGAAATTCCAGCTGGCGTGCGTGGTAGTGGCGATCTTTCCAAAATGGGAATCAACAAAGGATCTATAAGAAAATCATCGCTGCTGGTACGGCACTGCGTGCGATTCATTGAGACCCCAATCAGCCAGTCGCCGTTCGTCTGTAGTTTCCGGAATTCGACTCGGGCCACGGTGAAACCACATCCATCGAGAATACTGCGACCCGGTTCGCAACGCAGTTGGATGTTTCTTGTTCGTAGAGAATCAGCGATGGTGCCTGCTTCGCTTGCTGAACTTAAAATTTCTCCAAACCAGTCGGCCTGAACGAGATTTTGATAATAGGGATAACAGTTCGGTTTGCCGGTCAGTGTGCCTTCCACCGACGCTAGTCCCAGGCCATGATTCCGGTACGTCAAAGGAATGTGCTCTCCTAATAGCGCCCGCCGCTGTGTCTGCCAGAATGTTTCCCATTCTGTTTTCGACTCGAGATAGCACATCGGAAATCCGCCGCCGATATCCAGAAACCGGATGGGGAATTCTCGGGCGCGTAACTCATCGATCAGAGGCAGCAGTTGCTGGATGGCGGAGATGCGCTGCACCTGACTATAGCCGTCCAGATGAAAATGTATGCCGCTCAAGTTCAAGTGCTGTAAACTATTGCAGGATTCACTCTGAAGGTCTTGCAGCAATGGAACAATTTCCTCGATATCAAAACCGAAGCGGGAGGGTAGTTTTGTTCCCTGATGTTGGAATCCGCTGAGGCGAATCGCTACAGCTGCCCGTTGATTTAGCTCTCCGGCGAGGATCGCTGTCTGCATGAGTTCATCGAGATTGTCGATGGCGATCGTCGTACCAGAGACAATACAAAGCCGCAGTAGTTCCTCTGATTTAATGGCAGCGGTGCAGATGATTTTTTCTGCGGGAACCTGAGACTGCAATACCTGCTGTAACTCTTCCAGGCTGGCCGTATCAACGCCGCAGCCCAGAGTTTTGGCCGTCTCGACAAATGCCAGACACTTATTGGCCTTGCGTGCAAAATAGACATCGAAATCCAGATCCCGTGATTGAGCGATGTCATACAGCGCTGTCACATTTCTTTGAAATGGTTCCGTGTTCAGCAGATTCAAGGGTGAACCATATTTCTGCACCAGCGCGGGCAGCGCCGTACCGTGACAGAAATTGGTGATCCATGGTTCGAGTTTCGCTGTCAGCGGAACAGTTCCGCGGCAGTAACTGCGTACGGCGCTGGTTTTCAGTTCGGAGGGAGAAGTCCGTTCTGCAGCTTGTTCTGCCGATTTCATTTCTCTTTCCTTCGTGCGATCTGCTCACATACGCTTTGTGCCCATCGATCCGGGCAGGAATGCAGCTGTCGACTGAGCGTATCATTTCCCAGTACACAGCCTTCAGTAGGACGTCCAATGATGGCCAGTCCTTCTGTGTTCTGCTCCTCCGGCAGGATTGGACGGCCTGCGCCATCTACGGCGATTCCCCCCGCGCCCAGCATCCGTCTGATCCTGCCTGAAGAAAGCAGTTGTTCCAGTAGCGAGTCTTTTGCAAATTGATCCTTGTTGGGGATGATGGCGTTGATCAGCCGGTCCGCCACCATCTGTTTGCCTGCTGTTTCCAGCATCGGTTTGTTTTCATGCGCAACAAAGTCAGCCTGCAGATAATCTAAATCCACGATTCCCGCATCGATGAGCGCAATCAATCGTCCTATATTTTCGGCGGGCGGACCAAAGGCCAGTCGCTCCATCTCCTCCGCTGTACGTTGAAAGTCGGACCAGCTGGTGAATGCCAGTCCGCCAAAACTGATTTTGCGAACCAGTGCCGGGTAGAGTTGCCGAAATGTTTCACCGATCGCCCAGGCCTCGTCCGGCACTTCCAACCCCATTGCGACACGGTAAGATTGCTGCAAACATTGAAACGCTTCTTCGGGTGAAAAACTTCGATTGCTCCAGTCCTGAAACCAGATTTGTAGCTCGATTTGCGGAGCGCTGCTGCCGATCGGATGGTCGGGAACCTGAGAGAGTAGTGCTTCTTCCGCTGTTTTCAAAATGACGGGCCAGATTGCGTTCTGAAAGTCGAGACCTGTTTCGGGCTGTTTGAGATTCAATAGATGTTGGCGTCCCTGTTCCCAGATCTGCTCAAGTCCTGAATGGCTTTTAAAATATCTTGAATCCGGTTTAGCCAGCATTGGGTGTCCCGTCCGGGAAAAAGGAACGATGGTCTGCACCTCATCCCCGGACGGGAGGTAGATCCAATCCTGATTGTCACGGAAGAATTTTCCGCCGCGGCCTTCTGTTAATGTCAGGCAGGCGTCGATAAATGTCAAAGCGAAACCGCGTATTGCAACTGTTGAGCCTGATGGAATACGTGACTCAGACAGCATCTGCTCCGCAGGATATGCCTTTTCAATAATCTGTTTCGATGATGGGTGCGAGAACGGAGTCGGGCGCCACCCTTCATGCCCCACCGTGAGCAGCACTTCATCAAAGGTGAATTCACTCTCTGCTGTTTTGAGTGACCAGCATGTTTCGGCTTTCTGAATCTCCGTCACTTTCTGTTTAACCTGGGTTACGTTGACAAAGTCTGGAAACAACTGCAGCGTTTTCTGATAGGAGGCCGCCAGATATTCGCCAACCAGTGCCCGCGATACAAAGCCATGCGGATCGGCATACTGAGGATGATTGTGTTCCAGCCATTCGAGGAGTGTGGGATAAGCGTCTGGATTCCGCTGACGAATGGCTTCAGGCCAGACATTGATAAACCGGGAAGCGAAGTTCATGCGCAGGTAATGTGGCTGGCGCGGATCATACACCACACCGGCACCGGGAAAGGATGCCGGCTCGAAAATGGTGATCTGCACTTCTGACTGCTGACTGGAACGAGACAGCTCAAAAGCCAGTCGTTCCAGGCAATACATACCTTTTGGCCCGCAGCCTGCAACAGCGATCCGGAAAGGTATTAAGGGAACTGCTGCAGGCAGACGGACCTCATCAACTGGTAGTTGGCTGGTTTGGAGTACTGTCATTATATCGTGGTCTGTTCCATCAAGTGGGGAGTAAAGCGGGGCTCTTTCTGTACGGTTGTGACGCCGACAGAACTGGGCTGCTCAATTCGTGCCTGCAATTCTTCTGCAGAGCAACCCAGTTCGCGTTCCACCCATTGATCTGAATAAATGGTATCGAGGTAACGTGTGCCGGAATCATGCAGAATGGCGGCACTCACTTTGGTTCTTAATTCAGGAATCATCGAACGAATCGCTTCGAGAACTCCGCCCGCTGATCCCCCGACAAGAATGGCTTCATATTTGACCATCCGTCGGCAACCAACGACACAGTCCAAGTCGGAAACGCGCTTCACGTCATCAAATTCCTGTCCTGCTGCTAAAGCAGGTACGTGCCCTGCTCCCAGACCGGGAATCCGTCTGCGGCCTGCCAGACCACCGAACAACACACTCCCCTCAGCATCGACGGCGATGACTTTCGTACTACGTCCCCGTTTTTTCAGATACTCCTGGCAACCTCGTGCCGTGCCTGTACTGCTGGTGGCGACGAAAAGGTAGTCGAGTTCGCCATTCAATGCTTCATCAATTTCCTGAATCGTGCCATTCTCATGAGCGAGTGGATTTTTCTCATTGGAATACTGGTTGGGCCAGAACGAATCCGGAAACTGGTTGAGTAATTCCATCACCCGGGCGAGACGCGCCTTAAGAAACGCTCCCTGCAGAGGGCGTTCGACGCGTTCAATGACAGCGCCGTATGCTTTCATAATGGCGATGTTCTGTTCCTGGGCATGCGGATCCACAACACAGATCAGAGGCAGACCGTAATAACAGCAGGCCTGGGCCAGACCAATGCCCATGTTGCCGGACGTCGATTCAATGATCGTCGTATTTTTATTGATCGTGCCGGACTCCAGCGCTTCTTCAATCATGGCACGAGCGGGACGGTCCTTGGCACTTCCTCCTGGATTGAAGGCTTCCATCTTGGCATAGAGCTGAACGTCGGCTGTTCCCAGATAACGGCGTAAGTTGATCAAAGGAGTCGCACCGATCGTATCCAGCACTCCCTCTTTGGAAAGATTGTTGTCATCGTCATTCTGTTGTATCTCAATCATCGTTTCTCTCCGATAAAAAGCTGTTACTGAATGCCCGTCAGTGAGAGCTATCTGTGCAAAAGCGAATCATGTGCCAATGTGAAGCAAATCACGTTTCCCGACAGATTCTATGGGTTTTGCGGATTTTACCCGAAGAGAATTGAGTGTGGTTGAACGCTGAGCAACCAGCGCGATCGCCCGTCATTCATGTGATTCTGAGTCACGCAGAACCAACCAACGGAGAGAACATTCTACCGCTGCTCTTGAAGGGGCACGATTTCTGATATGGAACTCGTCTGGTACGATGCTAAGTTCGTGGCTCATACTTCACTTACTGCATCTTTTTTCCGAAGACCGCAAGAACGATCAAGCGGCTGTTTCTCAAATCGAGTAACATCACAACAGATTCGTTGGACTTAAGACGATGAAAGATTGTTATGAATCCTGTGCAAAAAGCGCTCTGGTACGTGGAACATCATTCTCGTAAGGGAATCAGCCTTGAGCAGGTGGCCCGCGCAAGCTGTGTCTCTCCCTACCATCTGGCACGAACATTTACCGAAGTCTTTGGTCTTTCCTTAATGCGATATGTGCGACTTCGTCGCCTGTCAAAGGCAGCAAAACAGTTGTCTGATGGAGCATCCGACATTCTTTCCCTCGCCCTTGATTATGGCTACGGATCTCACGAAGCATTCTCTCGTGCGTTCAAAAAAGAATTTGGTGTCACGCCTGAAAGTGTGCGCACTCTGGCTGACCACTCCTTACTTCCGTTAATGGAGCCCATTACCATGTCTGAAACACAACTTCTAAAACTGAACCCGCCGCGCGTGGAAATGTTACCTGTAATGAGTTTTGCTGGCCTGGTCGAACGCTACCAGAGCAAATCGTCGGCAGGAATTCCAAATCAGTGGCAACGGTTTTCGGCATTGCTTGAGAACATGCTCCCTCTCATTGAACAAGACGCTTATGGTATCTGCTTCAACTTTGATGAAGAGCAAGGAGAATTCGACTATATGGCTGGGGTGCCAGTCCATAAAAACGCTGAGATACCACTGGGGCTGATCCGTTTCGATTTACCGCCTCAGAAATATGCCGTCTTCCATTACGGGGGACATATTTCCGAAATTCGCTCAGTCATCGCAGCCATCTGGTCTGAAGCGCTATCCAAGTCTGGTTATGAGCCAGCAGAAGGGCCCGCTTTCGAAAAATATGGCCCCGAATTCGATGGACAATCTGGACACGGTGGTTTCGAAATCTGGGTTGCGATCAACTAACATTGGTTTCACAATACGAGCGATCTGCTATTACAAGCACTATCGGATTTTCATCTGCGACGGTTTGTTTTGCATCAAAAAGTGGTTTTATTTTTAAAATTTATCGACCCATGTTCGCAGGCCCTGCATGATCATATCAATCGAAACTGTTCCAACATAAAGTGCTGTTATGCGACCCGTGATCTCGATATACCTGTTAATTAACGCCTCCCGAGTTTGATTCACCATATCGTGGATCAATTTCAGCAATATGATTGTCGCAAGACAGATGAAAACAGATGTCACAACAATCGTGCATGCCACCAGAGGATCATGTCTTTTACCAATCAGTACACAGGCACTAATGGTCCCCGGGCCAATCAACACAGGCATGGCAATCGAACCAGAAAGGTTCTCGGATTCTCCTCTTAATGCTTCAATAACAACGGGGCCGTGAAATACAAACTGAATTCCAATCAGGAGAAAAACAATGCCTCCGAATATCTGGAATGATGCAAATTCTACTTGCATTACACCTGTAAAAATCTTGTCTCCCAGAATCACGAAGCTACAGAAAATAACACTGGTAATCAAACCAGCCCTGATTAATACAAGACGAAACTGTTTCTGACTGAGCTTTTGAACCACATCAACAAGGTAAATAATCACCAGGAATGGGTTTAGAAGTGTTAATAAAAGTGCGGTCGAATTGAAAACATCGGACATAAGTTTTGACACCAAACGATCTGAAAGCTCTATGTGTAAACACCGGTCGAATACTGCAGCGCTCCCTGGCCTGAAAGTACATCGATCGGGGCAAAAAGCTCCCATTCTAGCTGGAATTTGGATTGATTGAAAGAACGCAGGTGTTCGTCAGATACAATCGGTTACAAATAGTCTGTCAAATCTAAAGTCTCGCAGCCTATGCAGCGTTGAAAACAAATTCTGGGGAAAATTGACGTGCATCGGAGCACATATGCCGTGAGTAACTCTTCGTTGATCGAGCAGATTACTTTGCTTGCCCAGGTATTTTCAAAAATTCATCTCCAGTAACCACTGTCCGATTTTCATCTGCGGTGGTTTGAGTGGCATCGGGTAGAATTCGTTTGGCCGTGAATTGCTACGTCTGTTTTTTCGGGACGTCGATCCTGATAGAAACGGCGGCCAGGTCGGGTTTCTTAATTCGAATGGTCCATACAAATGTGGCTAAACCGGGCCTAACGCCCTTCGGCAAATAGGGAATACTGTTGGCAAGTTCGCAAAAACCAGATCGGCCGCACCGCGTTAGCCGCGGTTAATACCGACCTGGGTAAGGTTGCGATCTTGAGAATCTCATTTTTGTTTTGGATTGAGGAAAAATTTGACATGGATTGTTTATCTGGTTCTTTGTGTGCTTTGATTTCTGATTGTCGGGTGCTGTGTTATTTCATAACGCTGATTGTCAACAGAGGCATGGATGTGTCGAGTGGAATTTGTTTCAAACGGTGCGGAACGGGGGTTGATTTGTGTCCCTGGTGTGTTGAGAGTGTGTCGATATGCGGTTTATTGTGTTCGAAGTGTGTCGACCCGCATAAAAAAGAGGTGCTCATTATGAATCAGACGTGTGATGTGGAAAAAAAATTGGTCTGAAACAAGCGACTTTTACGGGGAGCAGATTCACAGGAGCGCTGATAACCAGTGCATAAAGTGTTTGACCCGCGCGCGACGCATAACCAGGGATCATCGCCAGCGCCGCGTTGCTGTCAAGGGGTGTTTTTTCACTGGGAATACTAAACAGAAGTGGCTTTTTTGTGCTGATTTTAATACTTTTTTGCAACCGGATTGAGAGAGATCAGGTAAACTGTTTAGCCGAAGGGAGTTTCTCTACGGAGAGAGTGCCTTTGAAGATTTTGACTTCACATTTTCTGACAACCGTCTTTCTTTTCAAGGGGATCTCCCGTGTATCGTGTCTCTCCAAGTTCTTATATCAAACGATTTACGTTCACTGTCTGTTTTCTGGCTGTGAGTGCCTTTGCTTTTGCGCAGGCCGATACAAATCGGGAATCGCGCAAGGATAAAATGGACTGGAACCAGCCGATCGCAGTGGCTTCCATAGCCAGTATCGACCGTGTTCTGGAAGACATTGACTACCTGTTTGATACAGTGCAGAAACCGGAATACCCGGCAATGATCAAAGGATTTCTGGCACAATACCGGAATCTGGAAGGCCTGGATAAAACGAAGCCGCTGGGCGTGTTTGTCTTTTTGAACGAGGGGATCTCTCCTCAACCAACGGTTGTGGGCTTTGTGCCTGTGAAGGACTTGGAGGCACTGACACAAACGCTGGACGAAGTCGGTTTTGTGTTGTCACCGGTGGAAGGAAAAGAGAATCGTTACACGCTGGCACTGCCCAGTTTTTCGGTACACATCAAGATGGCTCACGGTTACGCGTTTTTTCAAATCAAAAGCGAAGCGCTAGACCGCGAGTTTTATAACCCGGACGACTACACCAGCGCTCTGGCGAAAGAGTATGACATCGCCGGTTCGCTCTTGTTGAAAAACGTTCCCGAGCCGATGCGAATGATGGCCATCGATCTGGCTCGTGCCAAAATGGATGAGAAGATGGACCGCCAGCCGGGTGAAGACGAGGTCCGGTTTCAGTCGCGCACTCAAACGATGCAGTTCGTGCAACGACAATTCGAAATGATCATCAAAGACGGCGATAACCTGACCATCGGCTATTCGCTTTCGAAAAAAGACAAACAGATTCGACTGAATCTCGGCGTCAAAGCCAATCCGGGATCTGAACTGGAGAAGGAATTAAAACAGGTCGCGAAAGCCTCAAGCGAGTATTCATACCTCGATGCGAACACGTCGGATTATCTGACCTATTTTCTGATTCCGTTGCCGAAAGAACTTGTGCAGAAGAAAGTTCTGGAATTACTGGAAGAGCCGCCGGCAAATATTCCGCCTGTATTATTGGGCGATGAAGAGAATCCCGGACCAGTTGCCAAAATGCTGGACTCGATCAAAGCGACCATCCGAACCGGAAAGCTGGATGGTCATATTCAAATGCAACCCACCCAAAATAAGAAACAGGCCTTGATTGCCTCCCTGAAGATCGCTGAGGGAGATCTCATGAATGAAGGCCAGCAGGAACTATTTGAAATCATTAAACAGGCAGAAAACACACCGGAAATCCAAGCGAACGTCGCTGAAATCGAGGGGGTCCACATTCATAAAATCGCCCCATTGAAAAATATAAACCAAAATGCAAAGGATCTATTTGGTGACAATCCCGTGGTTTTCATTGGCTGCAGCTCAGACGAATACTGGTGGACGATCGGCGAAGAGGACTCTCTCGAATTACTGAAAAAAGCCATTACGAATAATAAAAAACATACCCAACAGACAAAAGCGGGTTCCGTTTTACTGTTATCATTCAAAATGGGCACACTGATTTCTCTGGCGAAAGAAAGCGAGAAGAACAAGGATTTTACGGAATCTGCCGAAGTTGCATTTGCTTCGGGTGGCGATTTGCTGACCTTTTATCCTAAAATCAGTGCCGACGCAGCCAGCCTGAACCTGGAGATGGGGGAAGGCTTTATCCGGCTGATTGCTCTCTCTATTGTTAACCGAAAATAGAACCCGATGCCCGATCCCGAACAATCGTTTCTGCCTTACCTGACTGAAGATTTACCGGGAATCGGTGGTGTTTTAAAAACGACGATAGAAGACTTCGTCGTGGAAGAAATTCCCGTGTATGCGCCTACGGGGGAAGGAGATCATCTCTTCCTCTGGGTGGAGAAACGGGATGTTTCAGCGCAGTTTCTGGTTAAAATCCTGTCTCAACTGCTGCGGCTTAATCCTCGCGATATAGGGGTCGCCGGATTGAAGGATCGGCGGGCAGTCACACGGCAGTTCGTTTCGGTACCCGCGGATTGTGAGCCATTGTTGGCTGATTTTTCTTTCGACGGGATCAAAATTCTGGAGAGTACGCGGCACGAACGAAAGTTGAAAACCGGGCATCTTAGAGGCAACCGGTTTTCGATTTTGATTCGAGACACGGCAGAAAATGCTTTTCAGAAAGCGTCAGCGATTCAGGAAAAAATTGCGCAGTTTGGCTTTCCCAACTATTATGGCACACAACGGATGGGCCGGGATAATGAAACGCTTGTGATGGGCCTGAAGCTACTCAAAGACGAGCGGGTTTCGAGCAAGTATTTTCGTAATAAATCGCTCAAACGCCTGGCATTGTCGGCGGCCCAATCGAGCCTGTTTAATCGTGTTCTGTCGGAACGGGTTTCAGATCAGAGCTTGCATACGGTTCAACTGGGCGACGTAATGCAGGTCTGTGAGACGGGCGGTATTTTTGTAGTGGAAGACGTGGCGCGCGAACAGGAGCGGTTTGACCATCGAGAAACGGTGATCACCGGACCGATTTTCGGTCCGAAAATGAAGCCGCCTACGGATACGGTGCTGGAACAGGAACAGCGTGTTCTGAGTGAATTTGAGCTGGAGATGTCTCATTTTTCTCGCTTTAAAAAACTGACTCCAGGTGCCCGACGCCCTTTTCTTATCTGGCCTGATCAATTTAGAATAGAACAGACGGAAACCGGAATTTTATTCGAATTCACGTTGCCTTCCGGCGTATATGCGACCATGCTGCTCAGAGAGTTTATGAAAAACGAATCGGCCGTTCAGACAGCCGGTAACGTTGAATGAAAGGATTTCTGCTGTGAAAGTTCTGATTGATCAACAACAGATCAACTCGCGTGTGATTTCTCTGGGTCGTGAACTGGCGAATGAATATCAGGGTCGGCCGCTGACCATTATCGGGATTCTGGCAGGCAGCCTTGTCCTGCTGGCAGATTTGATTCGCGCCATTGATGTGCCGCACCAGGTGGGTCTGCTCCAGGCATCCAGTTATCGAGGAAAAACGACCACAGCGGGAACACTGAGCGTCAACCTGGATTATCTACCCGATATCACCGACCGTGATGTCTTGTTGATTGACGATATCTTTGATACCGGTAAAACGATGCAAACGGTACTGGCGCAAATCAACGAACGCGAGCCACGTTCGTTGAAATCAGCAGTATTACTTTGGAAAGAAGAAGCGACCGAAGTCGACTTTGGGCCCGACTATCATTGCTTCAAAATTCCGAACCATTTCGTCGTCGGTTACGGCCTGGACTTCAACAACGAGTACCGCCACCTTCCCTTTATTGCGTCTCTGGAAGGTGCGGATCTCGCTTAAATACGGTCCTGTTAAACATCGAGATTCTTGACATCCAACGCGTGTTTCTCGATGAACTCACGCCGCGGTTCGACGACATCCCCCATCAGCACGCGGAAGATTTCATCAGCGGCGGCGGCATCCTGCATACCGACTTGAAGCAGAACGCGATTTTCCGGATCCATACTGGTGTCCCAGAGTTCTTCGGAATTCATCTCGCCCAGTCCTTTGAAGCGAGTCAGTTTGAGACCCTTTTCGCCGATATCGCGGAGAGAGGGGAGCAGTTGTCTGAGACTGCTCAGACGGACTACGCTGTTGCCACTGTTGATCTGAAACGGAAAGATTGGTTCGCCGTTTCGATTGCCGGGCGAGTAGAAGTCTTTGAGTTTGATTCCATAACCGCGTAACTGTTTCAGCAATTCATTGATATTGCGGATTTCATGGAGATCGGTCACCTGCAAGGCACCTGCTTTTTCGAACTCTTCTTCTTCTTCGCCTTCTTTGGAATCCTGAGCAGGTTCATGCTCACCATTTTCATCAGCAATTTGAAGTTCCTCACCCCGTTTTGCTTCTTCTTCCTTGAGGAATCGACTCATTGCTTCCGGAGTCTCAAACCAGAACTGTTCTTTACCGAGGAAGATTCGAAACTGGGGAAGCAGTCCTTCTTCTGTTGCGAAATTTAGTGCCAGGAATTTGAGGTCAATTCCGCGACGGTCCAGAGTTCCTAAAGGTTCTTCTAAATCAGAAACCAGGTTCACCAGTTTTTCGAGCATCTCGTTTTCAAAAATGGTTCCATCCTCGTGCTGCAGATTGGAATCGCCTAGAGCCAGTTCAACCAGCTCGTTCATCATCTCTTCCTGAGTCTGAACATAGCGAACTTTTTTGCCTTGAGTCACCCGGTACAATGGAGGCTGAGCGACATACACACAACCATTATTTACGAGTTCACGCATGTGCCGAAAGAAGAACGTTAACAACAGGGTCCGAATGTGGCTTCCGTCGACATCGGCGTCGGTCATCAGAATGATTTTTCCATACCGGCGTTTGGTGACATCTTCAAGAGCGGCTCCCGGGGGGACGCCGACTGCTTTGAAGATGTTGGAAATTTCGGCGTTATCCAGAATTTTCACCAGCTGTGCTTTTTCAACATTCAGAATCTTACCACGGAGCGGCAAAATGGCCTGGATATTTGAATCTCGACCCGTGTCTGCCGATCCGCCGGCAGAATCCCCTTCGACCAGGTACAGTTCTGTAATTTCCAGTTCACGGCTACGACAGTCACGAAGTTTTTCAGGGAGACCACCTGTTGTGAGTGCACCTTTGCGGCGGACCATCTCGCGTGCTTTTTTGGCTGCTTCACGTGCTTCTGCTGCTAACAGACCTTTAAGCGAGATCTTTTTAGCGACGCCAGGATTTTCTTCAAAAAACTTAGTCAGCTTTTCATTTACGACAGTCTGGACGATGCCTTCAACTTCGCTGTTACCCAGCTTGGTTTTGGTTTGACCTTCAAACTGAGGATCAGGAACGCGGACTGTGATGACGGCCGTCAAACCTTCACGAAAGTCATCGCCACTAGGAGTAAAATCTTTAAACAGATTGGCCTTTTTACCATAGGCATTGATGGTTCGCGTCAGAGCACCGCGAAAGCCGGAAAAGTGGGTTCCACCTTCAATGTTGAAAATGTTGTTCGCAAAACAGCGGACATTTTCCAGAGAACCATCATTATGCTGAACGGCGATGTCGACTTGAACGCCTTCCTGTTCTCCTTCGATATGAATGATCTCTTCATACAATGTATTTTCGGTCCGATTCAAATGGCGAACAAATTCCACCAGACCTTCTTCGTAGTGAAATTCATCCGATTGACCGGAGCGCTCATCGGTGATGCGAATCTTCACGCCGGCATTCAAAAACGCGAGTTCCTGCAATCGTTTGGTCAGTGTGTCATAGATAAATTTGGTATCGGGGAAAATGGTGCCATCAGGTTTGAACGTGATTTTGGTTCCGCTTTTCGAGGTTTTTCCCAGTTTTTGCAGCGACGTTTTCACAGCTCCTTGAGCGAAATTGATCGTCCAGACATGACCTTCACGACGCACTTCGGCTTCCAGCCATTCGCTGAGTGCATTCACGGCGGTAATTCCGACGCCGTGCAACCCGCCGGTTCCCGTTTTGTAGCCCCCTTCCCGGTCGAACTTTCCACCGGCATGAATCTCGGTCAAAACGACTTCGAGAGCCGGCCGGTTATTCATATCGGGCATGGCACCGACGGGAATTCCACGACCGTCATCACTGCAAGTGACACTGCCGTCGGCATTAATTTTAACGTTGATCACGGACGCATATTTATTCACACACTCATCGATCGAGTTATCGACGACTTCGTAAACGAGATGATGCAAACCACGCAGGGTGGTATCACCAATATACATGGCTGGTCGTGTACGAATCCCTTCGACACCTTCCAAGGCTCGAATGTTCGATTCATCATAGCCTGTTTTTTTAAGGTCTGCCTGATTGTGTTCTTGATCACTCACGCTTTATCACTCCCGTGAATTAGTAGATTGCTTCTAAGAAAAGAAAGCTGTTCTGTCTCTTAGATTGACTCCCAACAGTAATTTCACATTCCATTACCAGAACTGCCGGAGCTACTTTTTTGTCTTTGATTTCAACCGAAATCGAATATCGCGGACATCTTGTTTTCCATACTCTTTTTGTAATTTCTGAAGTAACGAACCCTTATGAAACGAATTCAATTCGTTCAAGAGAGCCGAGTTCTCCACCCCGATCTGTACGATTCGATTTTTAATTCCCTGAACTGTCGTCAGACCGGCAATTTTCTCTCCTGCAGCCTGTTTCCAGGCCTCGATTAAGCGTCGATCTCCCTGAACCCGCCCCAGTCCTTTTAATGCAATCAGCTCTGAAAGTGCTTGAGAAATGGGAACGGCTGAAGGTATCGCACGGCTCGTTTTGAATTCGTACTTTTGTGACATAAATTACCGTGCTTGCGAAAGAGGCATGATAACGTACGTGTAACCGTCATCGGTTTTCAGAACCGCGGCACTGTCGGAATCAATCAGCTGTAGCTGAATATGAGCTGCTGAATCCAAGGCTTTGAGGAAATCTGCCAGGTATCGCACATCAAACGTAATCACGATTTCTTCCCCTTCAAAGGGAATCGGGATTTCCACTTTCGATTCACCAACCGACGCAGCAACACTTTTCAAAGTCAACAAACCGCTGGAAAAGATGAAATCGACACCCCGTGTTTCGACGTCGGTCACAATTTGTGCCTGACGTACGGCGGCGAAGAACGTCCCGACTTCCAGGTCGATGCTGTGAGTTGGCTCTGGTGGAATGACATCCCGATATTTGGGAAAACGTCCTTCAACTAATCTGCCGAAGATTGTCGAACGGCCGCTTTTGACGATGACATCGTTGGCGCGAATCGCGATCTGAATGTTGCCTTCATCTCCGGTCAGGCTCTTTTCGATCAGCGACATGGCTTTCGCGGGAATCACCGGCCGATTATTTTCATATGTTTCCTCACCCTGGTAAGAGCAAGCCGACTCCACCATCGCCAGTCGTCGACCATCTGTAGCGGCGAGAGTCAGTTTGTCATCTTCGACATCAAACAGCACCCCACCTAAAGCATAGCGGGTACTTTCCGGATCAGTCGCAAAAACGGTACGGCGGATCATCTCGCGAAACGACTGGATTGGAATTTCGAAGTAATTCGATTCGTTAAATGTTTCCACAGCCGGAAATTCAGAAGGATCATGAACCGACAAACGGAACTCACTTTTCCCTGCCTGGATCAAAATATAATCCTGTTCTGATTCCTCATCTTTTTTCAGTTCAATCTCAATCGAATCGGTCTTCGCTTCCCGCAAGATGGAAACGAGCTCATGTACGGAGAGCAGAATCTGTCCGGGAACCATTACCTCGACTTCTTCGAAGTCATAGCGAATACTGACTTCGAGGTCGGTCCCGCTCAATGTTGCTTTCCCATCTGCCGCCTCAAGCTTGGCACACTTCAGGACTTCTTTCGGTGTACGAGAGCTGATAACACTCCCAATAATCTGGAAGCCGGACAACAGAGTGGATCGTGAACAACTGAGCTTCATGTTTGAATCAATTTCTCTAAGATTTCGTTGAATATCGGGACTGCCCTGTTCCTGATATGACGGGTTTTCTGGCAGTCAAAAAGTGTGTGTTTTCTGGTGTTCTTATTTTATTGAGTTTCACTGGTTTTCACAACGATTGGAAGGCTCTGAATCTGCACATCCAGGTTGATTTTCAAAGCCATTTTTCTATTAAATATTTTAATTTAGTAGTATTAGTATCAGGGAAGGGTTCTGGTTGTGGATTACCGGGAAGGAATGATTGTAACTCATTATTATAGATGGAATTAGAGTTAAATCGGTCGTGGAGATCGGTGTCAATAACATGTCAATTCAATATTGATGGTGGGAGCAATTGATGATGAATTGAAATGACACTCTGAAATGCGCGCGTTGGCGTTGTTTAAAAACGGGAGAGAAGTTGACATTCCTCATCTCGAATTAAACATGTTATGCACAAAAAGAGGTATGCAAACTGGAATAAATCCTCGCTGAAAATGTCACCTGACTGGATTTGTCTGTCAGGTTTTCCTGTCTGCTATAAGAGATATACTCCAAGTTGTTGCTTAATGCGAGAAATCTGTTGGCGTAAACCGGGTGATTTTTCAAGACCGTGTTGAATATGACGACAAGCATGAATAACCGTGCTATGGTTCTTGCGATTAAAATAATTTGCGATTTTGGCTAAAGATTCGTCGGTCAGTTCGCGCGAAAGAAACATGGCACATTGTCGGGGAAGCACGATCTGCTGAGAACGGTTGGCTGAACGGATCTCAGCCAGATTGGTCTTAAATTCACGGCAAACGGCTTTGGTGATTTTTGAGACACTGGTTTTCGGTGCTTCGATATTTCCTTCCAGGAACTGTCTGGTAAACGAATTGGTAATCGGTTGTTGTTGAATGCGACTGACGGTCTGCAGTTGCATCAGGATCGCGTATAACTCGCGTGGTGAAAGTTCTTTCTTTTGTGCGATCAGCGATAATTCTTTTTTCTGGATTGAGATCTGTTCGAGTTCAGCCCAGAAAGTCAAAAGTTCCAAGCGGCTCTGAAATTTCAACGAACTGATCGCAGCGCAGACGCCTCCATGGAATCGGTTTACCAGCTTTTTGTGAAAGTGTGCCAGCTCTCCAGGCGGTTTTGTTGAAGAAATGACGACCATGCCCCCTGACTTGATGATCTCATCCAAAACAGATAATAGCTCCCTTTGTGTCTGGGTCCGGCTCTCGAGACTTTGAATGTCTTCCAGAATCAGCAGGTCCAGTTCTCGAAAGGTTTGCTGAAACTGGGGAATGCGGTTGCGATTTGAGGCGGCTGCAAATTTGGCTGCAAATTCACTCGCTGTGATGATTTTGAAGGTCGCTTCGGGATGAATTTCTGCAAATTCCGGGACCAGATTCGTAATCAGAGCCGTCTTTCCACAGCCTGAGGGGCCATAGACGTAGACCAGTGGTGGATCGGAAGATTCCACAGCATGGAATAATTCAGAGACGGCTGTATACGCGTATTGATGCTCTTTTAAGAGCTGGAACGGCTTATCGGAAGCACGCTGCTGATGTTTTCCGGAGTTCGACAT